>NZ_SISB01000002.1 GCF_004310295.1 Pseudomonas sp. BGI-2
CGGCGCCGGCATCGCGCACTTTGACGTGAATGCAGTCCAGATAGAGGATCGGGTACAGCGCGTCCAGCGGCCGCGCCTGCCAGAGTTTGACCTCATCACTCACCGCGTCGGTAATCGCCGAGATCAGGCTGGGAGAGACCTCGGTGCCGTACATTTCCTGCAAGTGCGCCTGAATTTCTCTGACACTCAAACCGCGAGCGTACAGCGAGATGACTTTGTCATCGAAGCCCGTCCAGCGGGTTTGATGCTTGGCCACCAACTGCGGCTCGAAGGACGCCTGCCGGTCGCGAGGGATGTCGAGCGGCAGTTCGCCGAAGTCGCCCTTCAGGGTTTTACCGCTGTGACCGTTGCGCGCATTGGCGGCGGTGTTGGTGATCGTCGCGCTTTTGTCGTGCCCCAGGTGTTCGGTCATCTCGGCTTCAAGGGCCCGCTCGACCAGCATCTTGGTGAGCTGTTTGAGCAGGCCGTTTTCGCCGATGAGATCTTCGGGCTTTTTGTAATTGGCCAACAGACTGTCGGCCAGTTTAACCAGCTCAGGATCAGGCTTGACTCGTTTGGCTCGCTTGGGTTTTGACTCGGTCATTGGATTTCCTTGGGGTAGGCAGTCTCCTGCCAAATGACCGTTTACACAAAACTAATTACACCCTCGTTTTCCAAAGGCCTCGATACTCCTACCCCGCGCATAACTGCCACCCCAGCCTGTAGGAGGGCTGATGGCAGTTCCTATTTACTGCCTCTGGAACTTGAAAATGAAAAATCTTCACCCCGATCCACCCTACGAAAAACCAATCCCCCACCCCGACAACCGCTTCATGGCCCTCACCGGCAACTGCACCGACATGCCCACGCTGTTCGTCGATACCCACGCACCGCTCGACGTTTTATACGACGCCGCCAGTTATCGAATTCGCGCCGTGACGCAGGTGCTTGAGAATCTGTCGATGCGCGGTTCGATCGAGTGTGAGTCGTTCATTCTTAGTGATTTTGCTTTGTTGTGTGCCATTCCGTTGCGGGATGGGTGTGATGTGCTGGATGTGTTGGGGCGGCGGTTGAGGGCTCGGCCTTCGGACTAAGGGCTGGATGGTTTTTGTGGCGAGGGAGCTTGCTCCCGTTCGGCTGCGTAGCAGTCGCTAAACCAAGCGCTGCGGTGTGCCTGACAAATCTGCGGTGCTGGGATTGGGGCTGCTACGCAGCCCAGCGGGAGCAAGCTCCCTCGCCACGGGGTTTGTGGTTGGCTGGGATGTTTTGGGGCTGCTGCGCAGCCCAACGGGGGCAAGCCCCCTCGCCACAGGGTTTTCGGGTTGGCGTGGGATTGTGTGGCGGCAACTGCCCGCTCGGCTGCGAACCCCTGACGTTCTGCGCCGTACAAGGTAAACTTCCCGGCCTTCGCAGGAGCAATCATGAATTATCGTCACGCCTTCCATGCCGGCAATCACGCCGATGTGTTCAAACACCTGACTTTGACCCGCCTCATCGCCTTGATGTCGCGCAAGGAGCAGCCGTTTGCCTATCTCGACACTCACGCCGGCATTGGTCTGTATGACTTGCAGGGTGATCAGGCGAGCCGTACCGGTGAGTACCTGGAAGGCATTGCGCGGTTGTGGGATCAGCCGGATCTGCCGGCGCTGACCGCCGATTACATGAAGGTGCTGCACGACATGAACCCGGATGGCCAGTTGCGCTATTACCCGGGTTCGCCGGAGCTGGCGCGGCGTCTGACGCGGCCGCAGGATCGGGTGATGCTCAACGAGAAGCACCCGGAGGACGGTGTGTTGCTCAAGGACAATATGGCTGGTGATCGTCGGGTGAAGGTGCATCTGGGCGAAGGCTGGCATGTGCCGCGTGCGATGTTGCCGGTGCAGGAGAAGCGGGCGGTGATGTTGATTGATCCGCCGTTCGAGCAGCTCGATGAGATGCAGCGCTGTGCGGCGTCGCTGAAAGAGGCGATTGGCCGGATGCGCCAAACCGTGGCGGCGATCTGGTACCCGGTGAAGGACCAGCGCATGTTGCGGCGGTTTTATCAGGATTTGGCGGGCTCGGGCGCGCCGAAGTTGTTGCGGGTGGAGTTGTTGGTGCATCCGCTGGATACGCCGAACAGTCTGAACGGGTCGGGGTTGGCGATTGCGAATCCGCCGTGGGGGCTGGAAGAGGAATTGCGTGAGTTGCTGCCGTGGTTGTCCAAGAAGCTTGGGCAGACCCAGGGTGGGTGGCAGATGGATTGGTTGATTGCTGAGAGTTGACCAGTGATCGTTCCCACGCTCCGCGTGGGAATGCAGCCCGGGACGCTCCGAGTCCCTGCCGAAGCGGACGCGGAGCGTCCATTGAGGCATTCCCACGCAGAGCGTGGGAACGATCAGTGCGGGGTTAGATCGGGCAGGTAACGCCTGTACCGCCAATCCCGCAATACCCTTCAGGATTCTTCGCCAGGTACTGCTGGTGATACGCCTCGGCGAAGTAGAACGTCGGCGCTTCGTCGATTTCAGTGGTGATTTCGCCTTTCCCTGCCTTGGTCAATTCAGCCTGGAACACTTTCTCGCTGGCCTTGGCCGCATCGAGCTGAGTCGGGTTGGTCGCGTAGATCACCGAGCGATACTGAGTGCCGATGTCGTTGCCCTGGCGCATGCCTTGCGTCGGGTTATGCAATTCCCAGAACATTTTCAGCAGCTCTTCGTAGCTGACTTTTGCCGGCTCGTAGACCACCAGTACCACTTCGCTGTGGCCGGTCAGGCCGGAGCAGACTTCTTCGTACGTCGGGTTCGGTGTAAAGCCGCCGGCGTAACCCACCGCGGTACTCACCACCCCTTCACGTTGCCAGAACGTGCGTTCCGCGCCCCAGAAACAGCCCAGGCCGAAGATCGCGAAATCCACGTCCATCGCAAACGGGCCCAGCAGCGGGGCGTCGTGGACGAAGTGTTTTTCCGGCACGGTCATTGGGGATTCGCGGCCAGGCAGAGCTTGTTCTTTGGTAGGGAGCACGTTTTTGTTCACCAGGATTTCCGAGCGCAGAACCATGATCAGTCCTCTCAGTCAGGTTGGGATGTAGGATCAGACCGCCAGTTTGCCCAATGCTGCCCGGTTACGCACTACCCCTGTAGGAGTGAGCCTGCTCGCGATAGCGGCGGGACATTTAACATTGATGGCGACAGACACACCGCAATCGCGAGCAGGCTCACTCCTACAGGGGATCGCGGTGTTATGTCAGACGAGCGGGCCGCGTGGGTAGCGTTTGAGCTTTTCGATCAGCTCGGCGCCCGGGATCGGTCGGTCGAACAGGTAGCCCTGGCCGACATCACAGCGGTGACGACGAAGGAAGGCCAGTTGCTCGGCGGTCTCGATGCCTTCAGCCACGACCTTGAGTTTCAGGTTGTGGGCCATGGCGATCACCGCGGAGGTGATTTCCATGTCGTCCTGGTTGTCCGGGATCTCGTGGATGAAGCTTCGATCGATCTTGATGATGTCGATCGGGAATTTTTTCAGGTAACTGAGCGACGAGTAACCGGTGCCGAAGTCATCCATGGCCAGGGTCAGGCCCAGGCGCTTGAGCTGATCGAGCTGCAAGTGGGTGTCTTCGGTGGCTTCCAGCAGCAGGCCTTCGGTCAGCTCAAGCTCCAGCAGGTTCGCCGGCAGCGCTTCTTCCTTGAGGATGTTGGCGATGGACGCTACCAGGTCCGGGTCCGAGAACTGCTTGGGCGACAAGTTGATCGCCACCTGGAGATTGCCCAGGCCAGCGGCGGTCAGGTCTTTGCTCATGCGGCAGGCCTGGCGGGCGATCCATTTGCCGATCGGGATGATCAACCCGGTTTCTTCGGCGACGCTGATGAACTGGTCCGGACGGATCATGCCTTTTTCCGGATGGTTCCAGCGCAGCAGCGCTTCCATGCCCAGCAGGCGACCGCTGCGCAGGCACAGTTTGGGCTGATAGAACACGTCCAGCTCGTTCTGGGTCAGGGCCCGGCGCAGGTTGTTCTCGACGAACAGTTTGTAGCTGGCCTCGGCATTTAGCGCTTCGGTAAACACCTGAACCTGATGTTTGCCGTTGGCCTTGGCCTTGTGCAGCGCCAGGCCGGCGTTGCGCATCAGGGTCTGTGGGTCGCGACCGTGCAGCGGTGCGCAGGCCAGGCCCACGGAGCCGGTGACGCTGATCAACTGGTTATCGACGAACATCGGCTTGTCGAGGGTCGCCAGCAACTGGTTGGCGACTTGCTGACCCATCGCGAGGTCGGTGTTGTCCAGCAGCACGGCGAATTCGTTACTGGCGAAACGCGCCAGGCTGCCGCTCGGGCTCAAGCTGTTACGCAGACGGCGGGCCAGACTGATCAGCAGTTTGTCGCCGGTCTGGTGGCCGAGGCTGTCGTTGATGCGCTTGAAGTTGTCGATGTCCACCAGCAGCAGGCTGATCGGCGTGTCGCTGTCTCGGGCGAAGCGTTCGTCGAGGTTACGGATGAACGCCGGGCGGTTGCCGAGGTTGGTCAGGTTGTCGGTGTAGGCCAGGCGCTCGATGCGCTGCTGGGCAAGTTTGGTCTGGGTGATGTCTTCGTAGATGCCGATGTAATGCGTCAGCTCACGGTTGTCGCCATACACCTTGGAAATCGACAACTGGCCCCAGTAGGGTTCGAGGTTTTTACGGCGGCTCTTGAACTCGCCCTGCCAGCTGTTGCTCTTGGCCAGCGCCGAGGGCGCGTCGAACAGCAGCTCGCTGAGGTTTTCCAGCGCCGGCAGTTCCGACAGCCGCTGGCCGTGGACTTCTTCGGTGCTGTATTGGGTGATCGCCGTGAAGCTCGGGTTGACGTATTCCACCACGCCATCGCAGTTGACCAGCAAAAAGGCGTTGGCACTTTGCTCGACCGCACGCTGGAACAAGTGCAAGGCGCTGGTGGCGGTGCGGCGATTGTGGTTGTTGATGACTTGGGCGAACTGGTCGGCCAACTCGCCGGCAAAGGCGATTTCGTCCGACTGCCAGGCGCGGGTTGCGCCGGTCTGTTCCAGGCAGAGGACGCCGACCACCTGGCCGTCGATGCGGATACTGGCGTCGAGCATCGCGTTCACATCGCGCGGGCGCAGGCTCTCGGCCATTTCCCGGGTGCGCGGGTCGCGCATCGCGTTGTGGGCGTCGATGGCGCGGCTGCAGTGCAAGGCGTCGAGGTAATCCGGGAAGCCGCTGACGTCGATCGGATCCGGCAGTAGGTATTCCCGGGAGGCGCGGTGATAGGCCGAAATCGGCACCAGCATCGAATTTTCGAGGTTCCACAGGCTGGCGCAGTCGATTTCGTAGATATCGCAGGCGCTGCGGGTGATCAGTTCAGCGGCTTCTTGCAGGGAATTGTTGGTGCTGTAGCGCTGGCGGGTCAGCAGCAGGATCAAATCTTGCTGGGCCCGTACTCGGTCCAGATGCTGCAGTTGTTCCAGCTGGGCGCGCTGGTTGAGTTCCAGGGCAATTTGCAGGCGCGAGTTCTGGGTTTCCAGGTCCAGCGACGGCAGCAGCGGTTCACCCTCGAACAAACCGTCCACGACCATCAGGTAGCCGCGCAGCAGGTGTCGATTGTGTTGGCGGTAGGCTTCGCCCAATTCGAGCAGGCTCAGGGAGCCTTTGGCGGTGTGCAGGTTGTAGCGGATCAGGTAATGCGGGCTGTCGCTGAGTTGCTGCTGAATCGCGTCGTGCAGTTGATAGCGCGCTTCGGGCTCCATCAGGCTGGCGTAAGGTGAATCGATCAGGGCACAAAGTTCCACGGCCGGCAGACCAAACTGTCGTTCGCAATTGGGATCGAGAAACAGGAGCGCCCAGCTAGCTTCATTCAGCCGTTCGAAACGCAGCATGCCGAGCCGCGAGGGCACAGGCAATTGCGTCACTACCTCGGCCACCATACGGCTGGCGGCATCGGGTTGGCTTTTCATTGAGGGAAACTCGCTTCGAATGTGCTGATCGCGCCGGGCTCTCGCCCTCTTTACTGTTGCCTTCGGCAAGGTTGCATCATTGCGACACTGACTGACAAGAGACATGAAGGCCAAGTGCTATAAGAATATGTCGGCAGGGGCGAAGATTTCTCCAGCAAGGGCCGAAAACTAATGCATTTGGCCTTCATCGCCTTAGCGCAACGGGATGTTGATCGATTGCAAAGGCTTGCCGTCCCGGTCGTGGTAATTGACCTGAATCTGCTCCCGATCAACCACCAGATGGGCGAAGTTGTCTTCGCTGACCACCTTGCTGGTCAATTCATGCCGGTAATCTCCCGCTGCGGTTAGCGCCAGTGCCTGATCGAGAATGAAGGTGGACGCGGAGGCGTACGGCAGCAGCTTGCTGTTGCACAGGGGTGACGACACGATAGTGTGCACTTCGAAGTCCGTATCCTCGCTGTGGGTCAGGCGACTGGTCATGGAACCGTGGACATCGCCGGAAACGAAGACGACATTCTTGATGCGATGCGTACGAATCGTCTCCAACAACCGTAGGCGTTGTTCTGGAAAGGCTTTCCAGGCGTCATCCCCGTTGAGTTTGCGGTCGGGGTAGAACATCACGCTGGTGACCACGAACTTGACCCGGGCCGGGCTGTGGATCAGCCATTTACACAGCGCCTGTTCCTGCTCATCGTCGAGGATGCGTCGATCATCGGCCGACAAGTTACGGCGGGTGCGGCTGTCGGTGATAAACCATTCAATATCGCCTTCGGCGAACTGATACCAATACTGTTCCAGCTGTCGGCTTACTTGACCGTTGGCCAATAAATGATGCGCCGGGCTGTGGCTGGCCTGGTATATCTCATAGGCTGTCATCGCGTTCTTATATAAATAAGCATCGTCCTTGCTCTCGTTGGCTGGCCAGTTATCTTCTATTTCATGATCGTCGAGGATCATGTAAGTCGACTGGTTGGCCATTAACCTGGCGATGTTCGGTTGGGAAAAAGCCGCGCGGTACTTAATGAGTATTTCCTTGTATTCCCGGTCAGGCGCAATAACGTTCAGGTCGTCCACATAAATTTGATCGCCCGTCATCAGCATCGCGCTGATGCGCGGTTCGGCGTGCTGCGCAAGATCGATGATCGACGCAAAAATCCGGTCACCGGCCTTTGGTGCGATGGCCACACCTGCAGTAAGGCGCAGGTAGCGGCATGAGCCAACGATATACGCCCGCGGCGTGTTGGCTTTGCCGGACTGGGTGCGAAAGCGATAAACCTCCCGTGGCCATTGCAGCGGCAGCTCCTGAACGGTCTCCACGGTATGCACCGGACTCATGGGGCTGAACCATCCGGCCTGGTATTCGTACTCAGTGTCGATGGCGAGGTCGTTGAGTGCAATCACATCGGCCATGTCGCGCAAGAAGGACAATTTGGCAAATACGCCATTGGACCAACGCTCTTCTCCATAACGCCGGTAGCGAATACCGGCAAAGGCCAATGAGTTGTCTTGAAGTTCGCCGCGCAGAAAAATGCGCACGTGGTTAGTTGTAGTGTGGCCAATAATAGGGCCGACAGTCGGTTTGAACATGTTCGAATCCATTCGAAATAACGCTAACTAAGCAAAAGAGGTTCGCAGTCTTCATAAGAAAATGCTGTCGAACTAAGCCTAGTTATTGAGCAGCAAAAAATATCGAGCGGAAGTGGACTTGAGTTGTGGGCGATGTAAGCCACGGCTGTAGGAAGATGCTTTATTCAAGGCAAAAAAAGCCCCGCCAAATTGGCGGGGTTGAGGTACGAGCGTGGCGCTCGGAAAACGTGGAGCGCGACAGGCCCTCCGGAGAAGGAGGGCCGGTCGGTGTTACAGCAAGATGGTGCGGATGTCTGCCAGCAGGTCGCTCAGACGCTTGGTGAAGCGTGCAGCAGCGGCGCCGTTGATCACACGGTGATCGTAGGACAGCGACAGGGGCAGCATCAGTTTCGGCTGGAAGGCTTTGCCGTCCCAGACTGGCTGGATGGTTGCCTTGGAAACACCGAGGATCGCCACTTCCGGCGCGTTGACGATCGGCGTGAAGCCGGTGCCGCCAATGTGGCCGAGGCTGGAAATGGTGAAGCAGGCGCCTTGCATGTCGTCAGCGGTGAGCTTTTTGTCGCGAGCTTTGGCGGCCAGTACGGCGGCTTCGGCTGCCAGTTGCAACAGGCTCTTCTGGTCGACGTTCTTGATGACCGGTACCAGCAGGCCTTCAGGGGTGTCGACCGCGAAGCCGATGTTCACGTACTTCTTGCGGATGATCGCTTTGCCGCTCGGTGCCAGCGAACTGTTGAAGTCCGGCAGTTCCTTGAGCAGGTGCGCGCACGACTTGAGCAACAGCGGCAGGATGGTCAGCTTGACGCCAGCCTTCTCTGCAACGGCTTTCTGAGCGATACGGAACGCTTCCAGGTCGGTGATATCAGCCGAATCGAACTGAGTCACGTGCGGAATGTTCAGCCAGCTGCGATGCAGGCTCGACGCGCCGATTTGCATCAGGCGGGTCATCGGCACTTCTTCGGTTTCACCGAAGCGGCTGAAGTCCACGACCGGAATCGGCGGGATGCCCGCGCCGCCGGTTGCGCCAGCAGCAGCGGCCGGTGCTTCCTTGGCCTTCTGCATCATGGCTTTGACGTAAACCTGCACGTCTTCTTTCAGCACACGACCGTGCGGGCCGCTTGCGCCGACCGCGCTCAGCTCGACGCCGAATTCACGGGCCAGTTGGCGTACAGCCGGGCCGGCGTGAACCTTCGCGCCCGGCTTGGCCGGAGCCGCCGCCGATGCGGCAGGCGCAGCGGCAGCTGGAGCAGCTTCAGCCTTGGCCGCCGCGGGTGCAGCAGCAGGAGCGGCGGCCGGAGCCGGTGCCGCAGCAGGCGCAGCACCTTTGACTTTCAGCTTCAGGATCAGGTCGCCAGTACCGACTTCGTCATCCAGCTTGACGGAAACGCTTTCCACCACGCCAGCGGCAGGCGATGGAATTTCCATGCTCGCCTTGTCGGATTCCAGGGTAATCAGCGACTGATCGGCGGTGACGGTGTCGCCAGCCTTGACCAGCACTTCGATGATCTTGGCCTTGCCCGACGAACCGATGTCCGGGACATGAATGTCCTGAACGCTGTCCGCAACCGGTGCAGCCGCCGGGGCCGCAGCGGCTGGCGCCGGAGCAGCGGCAGCAGGCGCAGCGGCCTGAGCTGGCGCGGCAGCAGCAGGGGCCGCAGCCCCCGCCACTTTCAGGACCAGAATCAGGTCGCCGGTGCCGACTTCGTCGTTGAGCTTGACGCTGATGCTTTCGACCACGCCAGCGGCGGGCGAAGGGATTTCCATGCTGGCCTTGTCGGATTCCAGAGTGATCAGCGACTGATCAGCCTCGACCGTGTCGCCGACCTTGACCTGGATCTCGATGATCTGAGCCTTGCCCGCCGAACCGATGTCCGGCACGTTCACTTGCTGGGAAGCGGCAGCAGCAGGTGCGGCAGCAGGCGCTGGAGCGGCGGCAGGAGCAGCAGCCGGTTTGGCTTCAGCTTTTGCAGCCGGCGCAGCGGCAGCCGCAGGGGCCGCAGTAGCGGCACCTTCGACTTCCAGCTCCAGCAGTTCGTCGCCTTCTTTCAGGCGATCGCCCAGCTTCACTTTCAGACTCTTGATGGTGCCGGCCTTCGGCGCAGGCACTTCCATGCTCGCCTTGTCCGACTCAAGCGTCAGGATGCTCTGGTCGGCTTCGATACGGTCGCCGACCTTCACAAACAGTTCAATTACTTCACCTTCACCGCTGCCGATGTCAGGTACGCGAATGAGTTCGCTCACAGAGTGTCTCCTCAGCAGTCCAGTGGGTTGCGTTTTTCCGGGTTGATCCCGAACTTGGCGATGGCTTCAGACACCACTTTAGGTTCGATATCACCACGGTCAGCCAGTGCTTCCAGGGCTGCCAACACCACGAATTGACGATCGACTTCGAAGAAGTGACGCAGCTTCTTGCGGCTGTCACTGCGGCCGAAACCGTCGGTGCCCAGGACTTTGAATTCCTTGGACGGGACCCACTGACGAATTTGCTCAGCGAACAGCTTCATGTAGTCGGTAGAGGCGATGACCGGACCTTTACGGCCATTCAGGCACTCTTCGACATAGCTCAGTTTAGGCTTCTGGCCCGGGTGCAGACGGTTGGTGCGCTCGACGGCCAGGCCATCGCGACGCAGTTCGTTGAAGCTGGTAACGCTCCAGACGTCGGCGGCAACGTTGAACTCTTCACGCAGGATCTTCGCCGCTTCACGGACTTCGCGCAGGATGGTGCCGGAGCCCATCAGCTGAACGTGGTGCGCCGCTTCGCGGGTGTCTTCTTCGAGCAGGTACATGCCCTTGATGATGCCTTCCTCGACACCGGCCGGCATGGCTGGCTGCTGGTAGGACTCGTTCATCACGGTGATGTAGTAGAAAACGTCCTGCTGCTCTTCGGTCATCTTCTTCATGCCGTCCTGGATGATCACCGCCAGCTCGTAGCCGTAGGTTGGATCAAAGGTGCGGCAGTTCGGGATGGTGCCAGCCAGGATGTGGCTGTGACCGTCTTCGTGTTGCAGGCCTTCGCCGTTCAGTGTGGTTCTGCCGGCGGTGCCGCCTATCAGGAAGCCACGGGTGCGGCTGTCGCCAGCGGCCCAGGCGAGGTCGCCGATACGCTGGAAGCCGAACATCGAGTAGAAGATGTAGAACGGCAGCATTGGCTGGTTGTGGCTGGAGTACGACGTACCGGCAGCGATGAAGGAGCTCATGGCGCCCGCTTCGTTGATGCCTTCTTCGAGGATCTGGCCCTTCTTGTCTTCCTTGTAGAACATCACCTGGTCTTTATCGACTGGCTCGTAGAGCTGGCCGACGGACGAGTAGATGCCCAACTGACGGAACATGCCTTCCATACCGAAGGTACGGGCTTCGTCCGGGATGATCGGGACGATGCGCGAGCCGATTTCCTTGTCCTTGACCAGCTGCGCCAGGATCCGCACGAAGGCCATGGTGGTGGAGATTTCACGGTCGCCCGAACCATCCAGGATTGCCTTGAGGGTATCCAGTGGCGGGGTCGGAATGTCGAAGCTTTTGGCACGACGCTGTGGCACGAAACCGCCCAGTGCAGTGCGACGCTCGCTCAGATAGCGGGCTTCGGCGCTGCCTTCTTCGGGTTTGAAGAACGGCAGGTTTTCCAGCTCGGAGTCTTTAACCGGAATGTCGAAACGATCGCGGAACAACTTCAGGCTTTCAACATCAACCTTCTTGGTGTTGTGCGCGGTGTTTTTCGCTTCGCCGGCACCAGTGCCATAACCTTTGATGGTCTTGGCCAGGATGACGGTCGGTTGTTCTTTGTGGTTGACCGCTTCGTGGTACGCCGCGTAGACCTTGTACGGGTCGTGGCCGCCACGGTTGAGCTTCCAGATCTCGTCGTCGGACAAGTCTGCAACCATCGCCTTGAGTTCTGGCGAGTTGAAGAAGTGTTCACGCACGAACGCGCCGTCTTTGGCTTTGTAGTTCTGGTACTCGCCGTCGATGACTTCGTCCATGCGACGTTGCAGGATGCCGTCGACGTCTTTGGCCAGCAGTGGGTCCCAGAAACGGCCCCAGATGACTTTGGTCACGTTCCACTGAGCACCGCGGAACACGCCTTCGAGTTCCTGAATGATCTTGCCGTTGCCGCGAACCGGGCCGTCGAGGCGCTGCAGGTTGCAGTTAATGACGAAGATCAGGTTGTCGAGCTTCTCGCGGCCAGCCAGCGAGATCGCGCCCAGGGATTCCGGCTCGTCGCACTCGCCGTCGCCCAGGAAGCACCAGACTTTTTGCTTACCTTCAGGGATGAAGCCACGGGCTTCCAGGTACTTCATGAAGCGTGCCTGGTAGATCGCCTGGATCGGGCCCAGACCCATGGATACGGTCGGGAACTGCCAGAAATCGGGCATCAGCCACGGGTGCGGATAGGACGACAAGCCCTGGCCGTCGACTTCCTGGCGGAAGTTGTTCATCTGGTCTTCGGTGATGCGGCCTTCCATGAACGCACGGGCGTAAACGCCTGGCGAGGTGTGACCCTGGAAGTAGATCAGGTCGCCGCCGTGTTCGTCGGTCGGGGCCTGGAAGAAATAGTTGAAGCCAATGTCATAGAGGGTGGCGCTGGAGGCGAAGCTGGAGATGTGACCGCCCAGGTCCGAATCTTTCAGGTTCGTACGCATCACCATGGCCATCGCGTTCCAGCGTACCAACGAGCGAATGCGGCGTTCCATGAACAGGTCGCCAGGCATGCGTGCTTCGTGGGTAACGGGGATGGTGTTGCGGTATGGCGTGGTGATGGCGTAAGGCAACTGCGAACCGCTGCGGGTTGCGAGTTCACCCATACGGGTCATCAGATAGTGAGCGCGGTCTTCGCCTTCTTTGTCGAGAACCGATTCCAGGGCGTCCAGCCATTCCTGGGTTTCGACGGGATCGAGGTCTTGCATGGCTTGCTCCAGGGCGGAAAGGCTTCCAGAATCGGTTGCCTGAGTTTGCGACTGGCCTTGTGGGCAGACGATATAAATTCTTGGATTGCCGAGAGGTTGTTCCGGCGGCGTGTAGTTTTACTACAAATCATCGGGCATTTCAGCCTTTCGAATGTATATACGAGTAGTAAAACTACAGATGAGCGGCTTGTGGCCTCCGGCTGCGTTGTGAGAATAATCGTTAAGGTTGGTCTTTTGCCAACCGAAAAAGGTGAAAGCTTGATGCTGTCTGCCAAAAAGAAACAGATTTCAGCTATTTCTAACCTTTGTTCGACAGTCGATCACGTAGTGCGATTTGAGAATTCACTACATGCCGCCCTCTACACGCCGATCAAGGATAGACCATGAGCCTTCCTCCGCTTGCCGAACTGCCCGGCATTCTCCTGCCGTTTGTCACCCGCGCCGAGCAGTCATTCCGCACCGCCGTTGGCGAGTTGGAAGACGACCATGGCCTGTCTGCCTGGACGCCTGAACGCTGGGCGCGCTTTGCCCGCGTCACCGCCGCCAGCGACTTCGTGACTGAACAGAGTGTGCGTGACCCTTTGATGTTGCTGGCACTGGTGCAGTCCGGCGAACTGGATCGCAGCTTTGCCCCCGGTGAGTTGTGCGGGCAGATCGCGGCGGCAGTGAATGCGGCCGAAACCGAAGACGAGCTCGGTCGTGCCTTGCGCCGTCAGCGAACCCGCCAACAAGTGCGCATCATCTGGCGCGACCTGACCCGCCAGGCTGATCTGGTTCAGACATGTCGCGACCTCTCGGACATGGCCGATGCCAGTATCGATCAGGCCTATCAGTGGTTGTACGCGCGTCATTGCCAGCAGTTCGGTGTGCCGACCAGCCGGCGCAGCGGCGAGCCGCAACAGATGGTCATCCTGGGCATGGGCAAGCTCGGCGCAGTGGAACTCAATCTGTCGTCGGACATCGACCTGATCTTTGCCTACCCCGAAGGCGGGGAGACCGTCGGCATGAAGCGCTCGCTGGATAACCAGGAATTTTTCATCCGGCTCGGCCAGCGCCTGATCAAGGCGCTGGACCCGATGACCGTCGACGGTTTTGTGTTTCGCGTCGACATGCGCCTGCGACCTTACGGCTCGGCCGGTGCCTTGGTGCTGAGCTTCAACGCGCTGGAGCAGTATTACCAGGATCAGGGCCGCGACTGGGAACGCTACGCGATGATCAAGTCGCGGGTGGTGGCTGGCGATCAAGTGGCCGGCGCGCAACTGCAAGAGATGCTGCGCCCGTTCGTTTACCGGCGTTACCTCGACTTCTCGGCGATCGAGGCGCTGCGCACCATGAAGCAGCTGATCCAGCAGGAAGTGCGGCGCAAAGGCATGGCCGACAACATCAAGCTTGGATCGGGTGGCATCCGCGAAGTGGAGTTTATCGCCCAGGCGTTTCAGCTGATCCACGGCGGCCGCGACCTGAGCCTGCAGCAACGCCCTCTATTAAAAGTACTGAACACCCTGGAAGGTCAGGGCTACCTGCCGCCGGCGGTGGTCAGCGAGTTGCGCGAAGGCTACGAATTCCTGCGTTACACCGAGCATGCGATCCAGGCGATTGCTGATCGTCAGACCCAAATGCTGCCAGACGGCGCGCAGGATCAGGCGCGCATTGCCTTTATGTTGGGCTTCGCTGACTGGGAGGCTTTCCATGAGCAGCTGATGTATTGGCGTGGTCGCGTGGCCTGGCACTTCGGTCAGGTGATTGCCGATCCCGATGAAGAGGAAGGCACTGAAAGCGAAGTGGTGGTCGGCGGTGAATGGCTGCCGCTTTGGGAAGAGGCCCAGGATGAAGAGGCCGCTTGCCGCCAGTTGGAAGAGGGCGGTTTTGCCGATGCCACCAAGGCCTTGAAGGCGTTGGCCGGTTTGCGCAGCAGCCCGCAGTTGCGCGCGATGCAACGCTTGGGGCGCGAACGCCTCGATGCGTTTATTCCGCGGTTGCTGGCTCAGGCTGTCGAGCATGCCAATCCGGATCTGGTGCTGGAACGTGTGCTGCCGCTGGTTGAAGCGGTGGCCCGTCGCTCCGCGTATCTGGTGTTGCTGACCGAGAACCCCGGCGCGCTGCGACGCTTGCTGACCTTGTGCGCCGCGAGCCCGTGGATCGCTGAGCAGATCACTCGCTTCCCGCTGCTGCTCGACGAATTGCTCAACGAAGGCCGGCTTTTCAAGCCGCCCCTGGCGCCGGAACTGGCCGCCGAATTGCGCGAGCGTCTGACGCGGATTCCCGAAGACGACCTCGAGCAACAAATGGAAGCCCTGCGCCATTTCAAACTGGCGCACCGCTTGCGGGTCGCCGCTTCGGAAATCGCCGGCAGCCTGCCGTTGATGAAAGTCAGCGATTACCTGACCTGGCTCGCCGAAGCGATTCTCGAACAAGTGCTGGCCCTGGCCTGGCGCCAGACCGTGGCCAAATACGGCGCGCCGCTGCGTACCGACGGCACTTTGTGCAATCCCGGCTTCATCATTGTCGGTTACGGGAAAGTCGGCGGGCTGGAACTGGGGCATGGTTCGGACCTGGACCTGGTGTTCATCCACGATGGCGATCCGCAGGCGGAAACCGACGGGCCGAAGCCTATCGACGGTGCGCAATTCTTCACCCGGCTGGGGCAACGGATCATTCATTTGATTACGACCCAGACCAACTCCGGCCAATTGTATGAAGTCGATATGCGCCTGCGACCTTCCGGTGCCTCGGGGTTGCTGGTGAGTTCGGTGGGGGCGTTTGCCCGGTATCAGGAAAACGAAGCCTGGACCTGGGAACACCAGGCGCTGGTACGGGCGCGGGTGCTGGTCGGCAGTCAGGATGTCGGCCTGGCGTTCGAGAAGGTCCGCGCGGCGATATTGGGCAAGTCGCGCGACCTCGCGACCTTGCGCCAGGAGGTGAGCGAGATGCGCGCCAAGATGCGCGATAACCTCGGTAGCAAGAGCACCGCGGCCGGCACCGCGGCAAACGCCTTCGAGGCCTCGGCGCCGTTCGATCTCAAGCAGGACGCCGGAGGTATCGTCGATATTGAATTTATGGTGCAATACGCGGCCCTGGCGTGGTCCGAAACACACCCGCCATTGCTGCGCTGGACGGACAACATCCGCATTCTGGAAGAGCTGGAGAACGAAGGGCTGATGCCTGCCGAAGACGCCAGCTTGCTGCGCGAGGCCTATAAAGCCTACCGCTCCGCCGCGCACCGGCAGGCCTTGCAGAAGGACGCGGGGGTGATACCGGGCGACCAGTTCGCGGACGAACGGCGGCAGGTATTACGGATCTGGCGCGAGCTGGGGCTAAGCTGAAACCGGACAGTGGCAGCACCGAATACCCCTGTAGGAGTGAGCCTGCTCGCGATAGCAGAGTGTCAGTCACCCTCGATGCTGGAGTGATGGCCTTATCGCGAGCAGGCTCGCTCCTACAGGTGATCTGCGTTGTTTTGTAGATTTTGGCAGCTAAGCTGCACCGCACTGGATGTGCACCAATACCCAATGTGGGAGCAAGCTTGCTCCCACAGTAGATCTGCAGTGTTTTGTAGAATTCTCGAGGCGGGGAGGCGTATGCCTCCCCGGTTCGTTTTTGGAAACCACATGAAAATTCTGATCGTTGGGCCCAGTTGGGTCGGTGACATGGTGATGGCGCAGACACTGTTTCAGTGTCTCAAGCAACGCCACCCGCAATGCGAAATCGACGTCCTGGCCCCCGAGTGGAGCCGGCCGATCCTGGAGCGCATGCCCGAAGTCCGTCAGGCCTTGAGCTTTCCGCTCGGCCACGGTGCCTTGGAGCTGGCGACGCGTCGGCGTATCGGCAAATCCCTGGCCGGCCAGTACGACCAGGCGATCCTGCTGCCTAACTCCTTGAAATCGGCGCTGGTGCCGTTCTTCGCCGGCATCCCGAAACGCACCGGCTGGCGTGGCGAGTTCCGCTACGGCCTGCTCAATGACGTGCGCACCCTGGATAAAGAACGTTATCCGCTGATGATCGAGCGCTTCATGGCGCTGGCTTATGAGCGCGGTACAGAGCTGCCGACACCGTATCCACGGCCGAGCCTGCAGATCGACCCGGTCACCCGCGAGGCGGCGCTGGCCAAGTTCGGTCTGGCCCTCGACCGCCCTGTGTTGGTCCTGTGCCCCGGCGCCGAGTTCGGCGAATCCAAACGCTGGCCGTCCGAGCACTACGCCAAGGTCGCCGAAGCGAAGATCCGCGAAGGCTGGCAAGTCTGGTTGTTCGGTTCGAAAAACGATCACGCGGTCGGCGAAGACATCCGCGCGCGGCTGATTCCCGGCCTGCGTGAAGAGTCGGTGAACCTCAGCGGCGGCACCTCTCTGGCCGAAGCCATCGACCTGATGTCCTGCGCCGATGCGGTGGTGTCCAACGACTCCGGCCTGATGCACGTCGCCGCCGCGCTCAACCGCCCGCTGGTGGCGGTTTACGGCTCGACGTCGCCGGGCTTCACGCCACCCTTGGCCGAGCACGTCGAGATCGTGCGCCTGGGCCTCGAATGCAGCCCTTGCTTCGATCGCACCTGCCGCTTCGGACATTACAACTGCCTGCGCCAGCTCATGCCGCAAGCGGTGAACGAAGCCTTGCAGCGGTTGCAGGGCACTGTGGTCGAGGTCAAATAGTTTGCGCGTTCTGTTGATCAAGACTTCTTCGCTGGGTGACGTGATTCACGCATTGCCAGCGTTGACCGACGCGGCGCGGGCGATTCCCGGCATCACGTTCGACTGGGTGGTGGAAGAAGGCTTCGCCGAAATCCCGACCTGGCACCCGGCCGTGGGCAAGGTGATTCCGGTGGCGATCCGTCGCTGGCGCAAAAACCTCTGGCAAACCATTAAAAGTGGCGAGTGGAAGCGCTTCAAGCAAAGCGTTCGCGCCACTCAATATGATCTGGTGATTGATGCCCAGGGCCTACTGAAAAGCGCCTGGTTGACGCGCTATGTCAAAGCGCCGGTCGCCGGACTCGACAAGGACTCGGCGCGCGAGCCAATCGCCTCGCGCTTTTATTCCCGTCGTCTGGCGGTGGGCCGTGGGCAACACGCGGTAGAGCGGGTCCGCCAATTGTTCGCCCTGGCGTTGGGCTACGACCTGCCCAAAGGCTTGGGCGATTACGGCCTGAACGTCGAACGCCTGGTGGAATTGCCGCGCAAGAATCCGTACGTGCTGTTCCTGCACGGCACCACGTGGGACACCAAACACTGGCCGGAAGCCTACTGGCGCGAACTGGCCGAGCGCGTGGGCTATCTCGGCGTCGCCGTGAAGCTACCGTGGGGCAATCCAGTCGAAAAAGCCCGGGCCGAGCGCATTGCCGCCGGGTTCAGGCATGTCGAAGTGCTGCCCAAACTGAACCTGGCCGGTGTCGGCAAAGTGCTGGCCGGCGCTCAAGCCTGCGTGGCAGTCGACACGGGACTCGGTCATCTGGCCGCCGCGCTCGACGTGCCGACCCTGTCGCTGTTCGGCCCGACCAACCCGGGCCTGACCGGCGCCTACGGCAAGGCACAGATTCACATCGCCAGCGACTTCCCCTGCGCGCCGTGCCTGCAAAAGAAATGCACCTATCAACCGACGGCCGAAGATGCCCGTCAGTTCGACCTGAAACGCGAGTGGCCCCTGTGCTTCACGCGTCTGAATCCCGAGCGTGTCGCGACCCGACTGAGCACGTTGTTACTGGCTGAGGAGCTGCGCTGATGCAATTGGCATTCGTCTTGTACAAGTACTTTCCGTTCGGGGGCTTGCAGCGCGACTTCATGCGCATCGCCCTGGAATGTCAGCAGCGCGGTCATCAGATTCGCGTCTACACGCTGATCTGGGAAGGCGATGTCCCGCCGGGTTTCGAAGTGCTGGTGGCGCCTGTCAAAGCGTTCTTCAATCATCGGCGTAACGAGAAGCTCAGCGAGTGGATGGAAGCGGACCTGGCCAAGCGTCCCGTGGACCGTCTGATCGGTTTCAACAAGATGCCGGGCCTGGACGTTTACTACGCCGCCGACGGCTGTTTCGAAGACAAGGCACAGAACCTGCGCAATTCGCTGTACCGCCGCTGGGGCCGCTACCGGCACTTCGCCGAGTACGAGCGCGCGGTGTTCGCCAAGGATGCAAAGACCGAAGTGCTGATGATTTCCGAGGTCCAGCAGCCGCTGTTCATCAAGCATTACGACACGCCGCTGGAACGCTTCCATTTGCTGCCGCCGGGTATCTCACAGGATCGTCGCGCGCCGCCAAATGCCGCCGAGATTCGGGCCGATTTCCGTCGCGAGTTCAACCTCAAGGACGATGATCTGCTGCTGGTGCAGATCGGCTCCGGGTTCAAGACCAAGGGCGTGGATCGCAGCCTCAAGGCGCTGGCCGCATTGCCCGCTGATCTGAAGAAACGCACCCGGCTGTTTGTAATTGGCCAGGATGACCCCAAATTATTCCAGATGCAGAGCGCCACCTCGGGGCTCGGCGACAACGTGACGTTTCTCAAGGGGCGCAGCGATATCCCGCGTTTCCTGCTGGGTGCCGACCTGTTGATCCACCCGGCGTATAACGAAAACACCGGGACCGTGCTGCTCGAAGCATTGGTCGCCGGGTTGCCGGTATTGGTGAGCGCGGTCTGTGGTTACGCCCATTACATCGCCGAGGCCGACGCTGGCCTGGTGTTGGACGAACCGTTCGATCAGGCTCAACTGACTCAGTACCTGACCGGCATGTTGAACGACGCTCAAGCACGGGCGGCCTGGAGCCGCAACGGTCTGGCCTTCGCTGAGACGGCCGACCTCTACAGCATGCCGCAACACGCGGCCGATGTGATTCTGGCGGAGCACGCTTAATGAAGTTGATGCTGGCTGAACCGTTCAAGAGCCTTTGGGCCGGGCGCGATGCGTTCACCGAAGTCGAAGGCTTGCAGGGCGAGGTTTACCGTGAACTGGAAGCGCGCCGGACGTTGCGCACTGAAGTGAACGGCAATGGTTTTTTCGTGAAGATCCACCGTGGCATCGGCTGGGGCGAGATCTTCAAGAACCTGCTGACGGCCAAGCTGCCGGTACTCGGCGCGGGCCAGGAGTGGAAGGCCATTCAGCGCCTGAAAGAAGTCGGCGTGCCGACCATGACGGCGGTTGCCTACGGCGAGAAGGGCAGCAACCCGGCGGATCAGCATTCGTTCATCGTCACCGAAGAACTGGCGCCCACCGTCAGCCTCGAAGACTTCAGCATCGACTGGATCAAGAACCCGCCCGAGCCCAAACTCAAGCGCGCACTGATCGCCGAAGTCGCACGCATGACCGGCATGATGCACCGCGCCGGAGTCAACCATCGTGACTGCTACATCTGCCACTTCCTGCTGCACACCGATAAACCGGTGACTGCCGACGACTTCAAACTCTCGGTGATCGACCTGCACCGCGCCCAGACCCGTCCGACGATCACTCAACGCTGGCGCAACAAGGATCTGGCGGCGCTGTACTTTTCGGCACTGGACATCGGCCTGACCAAACGCGACAAACTGCGATTCCTCAAAGGCTACTTCCAGCGGCCCTTGCGTCAGATTCTGGGCGAGGAAGCCGGATTGCTTGCCTGGCTCGAAGGCAAGGCCAACAAACTCTACGACCGTAAACAGCGATACGGGGATGCGCTCTGATGCCGGGTTGGAAACTGGAACCTGCTTACAGCGATCTGGCGGAAGATTTTGGCTGCCTGGAAGCGGTGTTCGCACTTCAGGGCGAGCGCCTGACCCGCGACCCGTTGTCCGAGGTCATCCGCGTCAATCGCAACGGCGTCAATTACTACGTCAAGCGCTACAGCGGCGCCGGCAAAGGCCTGCGCCGTTATCTGGGCAAGCCTCGGGTCAAGGCCGAATGGCAGAACCTCAAGCGCTTCGCCAAGTGGGGTATTCCCACCGCTGAAGTGGTTGCCTGGGGCCTGGAGCGGCGCGGCGCCGCGTATGCCCGTGGCGCGATGATTACCCGCGAACTGCCGAACACAGAAGACTTGTCGGCCCTCGCGGACCGGCACGATCCGAAGCTGGCGGACCGCGCCTGGGTCGATACCGTCAGTCGTCAATTGGCCGGTTACACCCGGACCATGCACGACCACCGTTTCACCCATAACGATTTGAAGTGGCGCAACCTGCTGGTCGACGATGAGGCCAAGCTGTTCCTGATCGATTGCCCCAATGGCGATTTCTGGCGCGGCTTCTGGCTCAAGTACCGGATCACCAAGGACCTGGCGTGTCTCGACAAGGTGGCCAAATATCACCTGTCGGCCACCCAGCGCCTGCGCTTTTACCTGCAATACCGCCAGCGTGACCGGCTGAATGCCGACGACAAAAAACGGATCCGGCACGTGGTGAGATTTTTCGAGGGACGCGAATGACTGATTTTCTGGCCGCTGAAGACCGTGCGCTGCTTGAGCGTCATGGCCTCGGCACGTTCGACGCACTCTGGGCCAAGCAGCTCGACGCGGTGGATGAACCCAACACCGTCGGTGGCGGCTGGAGCAGCGTGTTTCGGCTGGATCTGGAAGGTCATGGCTACTACCTCAAGCGCCAGAGCAACTACCTGACGCGCACCTTCCATGCGCCGTTTGGGGAGCCGAGTTTTGCCCGCGAGTTTCGCAACATCAGTCGTTATCAGAAGCTGGGCATTCCGGCGCTGCAGGCGGCGTTTTTCGGTGAGCGCAAAGTAGACGGGGAAGTGCGGGCGGTTCTGCTGACGCGTGCGCTGGATGGTTGGGATGACCTGGATTCGCTGTTGCAGCGCTGGTCGGACCTCAGCGAAGCGCAACATTCGGCCGTCATGAAAGCCTGTGGTGAACTGGCGCGGCGCCTGCACGGCGTACACCAGCTTCACGGTTGTTTTTACCCTAAACACATTTTTCTGCAGGCCACGGGCGACGGTTATCAGGCGCAGTTGATCGACCTGGAAAAGACCCGGCCGTTGCTGTTCGGTCAGCGTGACCGGATCAAGGACCTGGAGCCGTTGCTGCGTCGCGCGCCGGAGTGGACTGAAGCGCAGTTGCGCGAGTTGCTGGCGGTGTACGTGGATCAGCCGCAGGACAGTTCGCTGGTGGACAGTTGGGTTTCGCGCCTGACCGCGCGGCGCAGTCACAAGGAGACGCGCTGATGCGGTTGTCCGAACTGAAAAACGCCGGCCGCAGCCCGAGCCTGCCGATGAGCATTTCCCTGGCCGATGCCGCGGGTCCCGCCGAGTTGCAGCTGCTGAGTCTGCTGCGGGTTTTGCCGGGACAGCGTTACGTGGGTGCCGGCGTGTGGCGCGGCCGGCCGGTGCTGGCCAAGTTGTTGGTCGGCAGCAAGGCGGCGCGGCATTTCCAGCGTGAACTGGACGGCGTGCGTTTGCTCGCCGATCAGGGGCTGACCACGCCGCAGCTGCTGGTGGACGGCCTGAAAGAGGGCGAGGGTGGCTGGCTGTTGTTCGACTTCCTCGAAAGCGCCGAAAGCCTGGGGGATACCTGGAAAAAAGTCGAACACTTGCCGGTGTTGGCGGATATGCAAGGGGCCGTGCTGGCCGAGGCGTTGGGCGCCATTGGCCAAATGCATCGCAAGGGGCTCTGGCAGGAAGACCTGCATCTGGACAACCTGTTGCGTCAGCGAGGCCGGTTGTACCTGATCGATGGCGGCGGCGTCTGTGCTGAAACGCCGGGCCAGCCGCTGTCACGGCAGAAGGTCCTGGAAAACCTCGGCGTATTTTTTGCCCAGTTGCCCAAGTCGCTGGAACCGTTCACCGAAGAATTGCTGGTGTATTACCTGTTGAGCAACGGCGAGCACGCATTGCCGATGGAAGCGTTGCAGAAGCAGATCGACAAGGTTCGCAGCTGGCGCTTGAAGGATTACCTGATCAAGGTCGGCCGCGAGTGTTCGTTGTTCAGCGTTCAGCGCGGGGCGTTCGGTTTGCGTGCGATTCGCCGTGAAGAAGAAGCGGCGATGGTGCCGGTGCTGGAACAGGCCGATGCCTTGCTCGACCAGGGCCATCTGTACAAGACCGGCGGTGCGGCGAGCGTAGGAAAAGTCGAGGTTAATGGTCGGACGCTGGTAATCAAACGCTACAACATCAAAGGCTTTGCACACTGGCTCAAACGCTTCTGGCGCCCGAGCCGTGCCTGGCACTCGTGGCGCGAAGGCAATCGCCTCGCCTTCCTCGGCATCGCCACGCCCAAACCGTTGGCGTTGCTGGAGAAGCGTTTTCTGTGGCTGCGCAGTCGGGCGTATCTGGTGACCGAGTTTCTGCCGGGGCCGGACATCATCGAGCGCTTTGCGCCATACGTTGAACGGGGTGATGCGCCCGAGGCTGAACTGGTGGCGCTGGATCATTTGTTTGCCGAGCTGATTCGTGAGCGGATCAGTCATGGGGATTTCAAAGGCCACAACCTGTTCTGGCAGCAGGATCGCTGGGCGCTGATCGATCTGGATTCAATGTGTCAGCATGGCTCGACGAGCAGCTTTGCCCCGGCGTATGCGCGGGACCGGGCGCGATTCATGCGTAACTGGCCCGAAGAAAGCGCGCTCTACCAAGTCATCGATCAGCGTCTTCCCCGCAAGATTGATAGCGCCTCCTGAATCGGGTCTTCGACCCTATCGTCGGAACGCCGCCCGGAGCAAGCCCGCTCCCACACTGGCTCTGTGTTCACAGCAGATCAAATGTGGGAGCGGGCTTGCTCGCGAAGGGGCCAGAACAGTCACCCGCGATTAAGGGGACAAGTTCTTGTGAATCGTCCTACATGATCCACAGACCCCATGAACTGTGCCCTGAATAGCCACGATGCTAGTTTGCCTGACGTTCACGGAGGGCAAATTTTGACCATAAAAACGGCTGTTGCGATCGGTACCTTCTCACTGGCTTTATCGGGCTGCGGGACCGCGCTGACGGTGCTGCAAGATGACGAAGACGCCGCTCGCGGCCTGCGAAAGCAAAAAACCTACTGCCAGTCAATTCCCCGCATTTACAGCGGTCTGGCCTACGACTTCTGCATCTTGAATGCCCCGCCTGATCCCACCGGCTTCCTCGTCCCCTTCGTATTGCTGGACTTGACCCTGTCGGGTGTCATGGACACGGTTTCCTTGCCCTACACGATTTACCGCCAGGCTACAGACGGCAATCTCGGTATTTACTGGCGGGCAGGCCGCGGATAAGCAGGACGCCACGCTTTCGTCCAAGAGGGGTAATAAGCGCTGGGTCATTCCCGCCATGTTTACGCTATAATCCCGCCCTTTAGCTGTCTCTCGCCCCTTGCGAGGGGCACATTAATTTTTGAGGCGCTTGTCGCCTGCATGCAGACTAAAGAGGCTAGACCCCTGTGGCATTGACGATTCTTGGCCTGTCCGGCGCCCTTAGCCATGATCCTTCAGCAGCTTTGTACATCGACGGCAAGCTGGTCGCGGCGGCTGAAGAAGAGCGCTTTGTGCGCGATAAACATGCAAAGAACCGCATGCCATACGAATCGGCGAAGTTCTGCCTCGAGCAGGCGGGCATCAAGCCGTCCGACGTTGACGTGGTTGCGATTCCCTTCGCCCCGATCAGCCTGTTCGGCAAGGCGCGCTGGCACTACGCCAAACGTTACTGGTACGCACCGGACCGCGCCCTCGACGCGATCCTGATGGGTAACCGTCGCTACAAGCGCTATCGCAACAAGATTGTCTGGTGCCTCGAGCAACTGGGCTTCGATCCGAAGAAAATCAAGATCGAGCCAGTCGAGCATCACTTGGCCCACGCCTCCAGCGCTTACCACTGCTCCGGTTTCAAAGAGAAAACCGCGATCCTCGGGATCGACGGCAAGGGTGAGTACGCCACGACCTTCTTCGGTTACGGCGAAAACGGCAAGATCCACAAGATCAAGGAATTCTTCGATCCGGACTCCCTCGGCGGCCTGTACGGCGCGATCACCGAGTTCCTCGGTTTCGAGATGCTCGACGGCGAGTTCAAGGTCATGGGCATGGCGCCTTACGGCGATGCCAGCAAATACGATTTCTCGCGCCTGGCCTCGTTCGAAAATGGCGAATTGGTGATCAACACCGACTACGCCAACGTCATCGGCCTGCGTCGTTATAAAGAGAAGGGCAAGGGTTTCTACTTCTCGCCGAAGCTGATCGAGTGGCTGGGTCCCAAGCGCGAAGGCGATATCGCCGACGAGCCGTACATCCACTACGCCGCGAGCATGCAAGCGCTGTTCGAAAAGATCGCGCTGCAGATGATCGACTTCTACCTGGGCGACGTGCTCAAGGAAACCGGCAAGCTGGCCTACGCCGGCGGCTGTGCGTTGAACGTCAAGCTCAACCAGAAAATCATCGCTCGCGATGACGTCAAGGAACTGTTCGTCCAGCCTGCGTCTGGCGATGCCGGTACGGCGGTCGGCGCGGCGGCGTATGTGTCCCACGCTCGTGGCGTACCGGTCGAGAAGATGGAACACGTCTACCTCGGCCCGTCGTACAGCAACGAAGACGTTGTCGCAGCGTGCGCCCGTCACCCGAGCAAGCCGGTATGGCGCAAGCTTGAAAACATGCCGGAAAACATCGCCAAGATCATGGTCGATGGCAATCCTGTAGCCTGGTTCCAGGGGCGTATGGAGTTCGGTCCGCGTGCCTTGGGCGGTCGTTCGATCATCGGTTGCCCGAGCGCTGTCGGCGTGGCTGACCGGATCAACCACCAGATCAAGTTCCGCGAGCGCTGGAGGCCTTTCTGCCCGTCGATGCTCGACACCGTGGCCCCGCAGATGATCAAGATCGATCACCCTGCGCCGTTCATGACCTTCACCTTCGAAGTGGCTGAAGAGTGGAAAACCCGCGTGCCGGAAGTCGTCCACGAAGACGGCACCTCCCGGGCCCAGGTGCTCAAGCGCGAGTACAACCCGCGCTACTACGACATGATGAAGGCACTGGAAGTGCTGACCGGAAACGGCGTGTCGCTGAACACCTCGCTCAACCGTCGTGGCGAACCCATGATCTGCTCGCCGACCGACGCGCTGAACATGTTCTTCGGTTCCGATCTACAGTATCTGATCATGGAAGACATCCTGGTGGTCAAAGAGGGCGCCAACGCTTATGACACGCTCGGCTGAACGCCATGTGTTGCAGTTCTGCCACGGCTATGACGGGCCGTTTCTGGACTGCGCGCGGCAGTACGCCAGCCTGTTCGCGGGCACTGGCTATCGGGTGACCACGGTCTTTTTGACCGGGGCCGCCGATAGCGAGGTGGCCGCGAACTGCGCTTCCGATGAAGTGCTGTTCATGGAATACAGCTCCAAGGCCATTCGTGGCCTAAAGCTGGGCGCCATCAGCGATCTGCGCAAAATCGCCGCCTCGCGCAACTTCAGTTTCTGCATTGCGCACCGTTTCAAGCCGATCTACATCGCCTTGCTCGGCACCTCGCTGCCGGTGATCGGTGTGCATCACGCGTTTGACGATTACAAGCGCGGCACCCGTAAACTCTTCGCCCATCTTTTCCGCAAGCGCCTTAGCCTGCTCGGGGTCTCCGATGCGGTGCGAGACGACATGCGCCGTTGCCTGCCGAAATGGCCGGCCGGACGGATTCAGACGCTTTATAACCGTGTTGATGTGCCGGCGTTGCAGACCAGTCAGGTGTCAGTGCGTGAGGCTCGGGAAACCCTCGGTCTGTCGGCGGATGCCTGGATTGTCGGCAACGTCGGGCGGCTGCATCCGGACAAAGACCAGACCACGCTGTTGCACGGTTTTGCCGAAGCATTGCCGGGCTTGCCGGCCAACAGCCAATTGGTGATCCTCGGCAGCGGTCGACTGGAACAGGACCTCAAGGCCCTGGCCCGGGAATTGGGGATCGGCGATCGCGTGCTGTTTCTCGGTCAAGTGCCGGATGCCCGTCGCTACTTCCGTGCCTTCGATGTGTTTGCCCTGAGTTCTGATCACGAACCCTTCGGCATGGTGCTGCTGGAAGCCATGGCTGCCGGTGTACCGTTGCTCGCCACCGCGTGCGGTGGGGCGAAGGAAGTCGTTGAGGGCGTGGGCATTCTGTTCCCGCTGGGCGATGCCGAACACTTGGCCCAAGGGCTCAAACATCTGGCCGCGATGGACGACCAGCAACGTCACCAGTGTGCCGAGCTGATGCTCGATCGCCTGCGTGAGCGTTTCTCCGACCGCGCGGTACGCGATGCTTTCTGGCATTTGCCGCACGTCACCGAACTGGCACCGAGGGGCTGATGCTCAACCGATTTCAAGGCTGGCGCGAACGGGGCTGGGCGGTGGTCGACGCCTCGACTTATGCACAGGCCTGGCAACGATTTGGCGGCAGCGTCGCGACACATCCTCTGGTGGTTGAACGTCTGGCACAGCTGGCCGGGATCCCGGTGCGTTACCTGGCCTGGGAGCAAAACGGTGAAGTGAAAGCCGCTATTCCGACCTGGGGACGCGACCTGGCACTGTCCAAGGACGTGCTCAAACGCCGCGGCAAAAAGGGCTTGTTCGACCTCGGCAATGCCGAGTTGATCCTGCCGGCCGCCGCTGATGCACAAGCACCACTGCGCCATCGCGGACGTTATTTGTCGGCGCTCAGCGAAGGTCGTTTCATCGACATCAAGTTGCAGACCGAACAACTGGCCATGGCCCGCACGCCCGAAGAGTTGTCGAAGAAGTTTCGCTACAACCAGCGCCGTGAATTGCGTCTGCTGGAAGAGGCCGGCGGGGTGGTGCGGCCGGTCGCCGAGTTCTCCAGCACTGAGCTGGCCGCGATCTATTGCGACCTCTTTCAGCGCCGCTGGGGTTTCCCGGCCACTGGGGCCGAACGCATGGACGAGGTGATCGAACTGCTGCGGGACTTGCTGATCGGCTCAGTTATTTTCCTCAACGATGCACCTATTGCGATTCAACTGGTGTACCGCGTCGAGGCGCCTGAGTGGATCAGCGTCGAGTACATCAACGGCGGCGTCGATCCTGAAACGCGCGCGTTCAGCCCCGGTAGCGTGCTGAGTTTTCTCAACACACAAAGTGCCTGGGAGCATGCGCGAGCCCTGGATAAACCCTTGCGGTTTTCCTTCGGTCGCGCCGATCGAGAATACAAGGACCGCTGGTGCAATCCCGTGCCGGTCTTCACCGTGTGAGTGAACCCATGAGCCGCAAACAGCAACTGCTCAAGCGCCATCGGCGCAACAAACGGATCGGCCTGTTGATCGCGCTGGTGCTGTTGATTGCCATCGGCGTGTTGGTGGCCTGGTGGTTGCCGCTGATGCTCGCGGTGCTGGGCTGGATTGCCCACGAGGCATGGTTTGCCGACCATTTGTTCTATTCGACGAAAGACGATTACCAATACAGTTTTCCGCCGTACACCCAAAAGCCCAAGGTTCACCTGGACGGGGAGCGTTTGCGGCTGGACGAGGGGGTCATGCTGGTCGACGACGCCACGCTGGTGTTGGCGCTGCGGGTAAAAAGCACCTGGCTGGGTCGCTTTATCGACCCGGTGGTCGAGTTGGCGGGTGGCGAGAATCCCGACCGGCAAACGTTCGAGCGTGGCGTAAACGGCCTGCGTTATCTGAACCTCAGTGGTCAGTCGCAAGTGCTGTCGCGGGGTGAGTTGCGGCTGCGCGGGCGTTTCTGCCGGCTGCTCGGTGAGCCCGTGCTGTGGGCGTTCGAGCAACCGGATTATCGCCGCCAGCGAGTGATGGTGATCGCGCCTCACGCCGACGACGCCGAACTGGCCGCCTATGGTTTGTACAGCCAGGCCGATGAAGCCTGGATCGTCACCCTGACGGCTGGCGAAATCGAAGCCGAACATTATCAGCAGATCGGCCTGAACAAGGTCGAGGCCGCCCGACTCAAAGGCCGTTTGCGCGCCTGGGACAGCATCGCTGTGCCGCGTTGGGCGGGTGTGCCCGAAGCGCATTGCGTGCAACTGGGGTATTTCTGCCTGCAACTGGCGGCGATGCAGGCCGCACCGGCGCAGCCGATGGGTTCGCGTGAAGCCGAGTTGAGCGACACCCGCGCCTATCGCCAATTGAATCCATTTACTCTGCCGGGCGACATCGACGGCGCGCCGACCTGGAACAACCTGCTGGCCGATCTGCGTGAACTGTTGTTGCGCGCGCGCCCTGAAGTGATCGTGCTGCCGCATCCGACGCTCGATCCGCATCCGGATCATCTCTGCGCCCAGCAAGCGGTCCTCGAAGCCTTGAAAGGCCTTGAATGGCAGCCGACCACCTTGCTCGGCTACGCCAATCATCTGCACGATAACGATCGCTGGCCGATGGGCGATGCGGGGCATGGCATCGCACTGCCGCCGGCCTTTGACCCGGCGACGCCGATGCAGCCTTGCTGCCTGCCGCTGTCGCTGGACCTTCAGCGTGATAAGGCCATGGCGCTGGGCATGATGCACGACCTGCAACCGCGCATGCCGTTCAAGCGACGTTTGCGTCGGTCGATACAGCGGCTGTTGGCCCGTAGAGTGCCGCCCCTTTATGGCGAGAACGAATTTTTTCGCAAAGCGGTCAGGCGTCATGAATTGTTATGGCTGTTGAAGCATGGTGAAACATCTCGACAGCAGAAATGAAGCACTTCGGGGCCTAGCATGGCCGCGTCTTAAACAACTGCAGTGATTTTTCTGTGATCAACCCACGCCCGCGTATTGTTTTCCTGATTCCATATTTCGGCCAATGGCCGTTCTGGATGCCGTTTTTCCTGGAGAGTTGTCGTCGCAACGCCGATATCGACTGGTTGCTGTTCAGCGACTGCGGCACGCCCGAGAACCTGCCACCCAACGTCACCGTCGAGTGCATGACGTTCAGTGATTACTGCGCGCTTGTGTCGCAACGGTTGGATATCGACTTTGCACCGGAGGCGGCTTACAAGCTCTGTGACATCAAGCCGGCGCTGGGGCATATTCATGTCGACCGCCTGCAAGGCTATGATTTCTGGGCGTTCGGCGATATTGATCTGGTGTACGGTGACCTGCGAAGTTACTTCACCCCTGATCGGCTGGCCGGTTATGACCTGTTCTCGACTCACGAGCGACGGGTCGCAGGGCATCTTTGCCTGATGCGCAACAACGCCCGCAAGCGTGAGTTGTTCATGCAGATGAAGGACTGGCGCAAACGCTTTACCGATCAGGCGCATCACGCGCTGGACGAGGGCGCATTCAGTCGGATCTTCCTCTGGCGCAAGAATTTCCCCGAGCCTTTGTTCACCTTGGTGGGCAAGTTCAATCCGTGGCGTCGTCGCAGTGAGTTCACCGAGGCGTTCAGCACCCCGGGTGGCTGCATCAAGTGGCACGACGGCACGGATGATTTTCCGCATCGCTGGTATTGGCGCAATGGCTGTTTGAGTAATGATCGCGATGGCGATCGCCGGTTTCCGTATTTCCACTTCGTTTGCTGGAAACGCAACGAGTGGTCACGGTTGCCTCCACCCGATCCAGCCGAGGTCAGGCGTATTGCCGCCGAACCGGACTGGGTCATCGATGCGACAGGTTTCCACCGGGGAGAGTTATGAGTCAACGGTCAAAGGTTCTGCAATTGCAGCCTGACTACAACGTCAAAGCCCATGATTTTGCCGACCTCGCGGAGCAGATCGTCAAGGCGCTGCCGAGTGATCGCTATGAGGTCACTGCGGCATTCCTGCGTGGCAAGCCTGGGCCAGGCGAGGCTGTGAGCCGGGCCGACCGTTCGGTGTATTTCGAGTTTTCCGACAAGTCCCTCAAGGGCATGCGCCTGCGCGCGATGTGGCAGCTGTACAAGTTTTGCCGCGCGGAAAAGTTCGACGTGGTGATCTGTAACCGCTTCAAACCGGTGAACATGATGCTGACACTCAACCGCTGGTTGAAGGTCCCCCTGTGCATCGGCATTTCCCACGGTTTTGGCGAGTACGACCGGTTTTACCGACGCCGCCAGACCCAGCGCCTGATCGATCGTCACTGGCGCTTCGTCGGTGTGTCGCCGGCGGTCAAACAGTACCTGCTGGACTGTGACTGCGGTTTCACCGACCAGAATACCTACGCCATTACCAACGCTATCGACATCGAGCAGGCTGAAGGCTTGCAGCACAGTCGTGAGCGTGCCCGCGAATTGTTGGGCATCGATCCGTCGGTGCGCTTGATCGGGGCGCTGGGTCGCCTGGTGCCGGTCAAGGGCCATACTTATCTGTTGCAGGCGTTTGCTGCGCTCAAGGACAAGTACCCGAACACCCAATTGGCGATCATCGGTGCCGGTCGCGAAGAGTCGCGCCTGAAAGCCGAAATCGAAAGCCTGGGCCTGACCGGTCGTGCGCACCTGCTGGGCTTCAAGGAAATCGCCTTGCAGTACATTCGCGCGTTCGACGTCTGGACCATGCCATCCCTGGCTGAAGGCCTGGGGCTGGCATTGCTCGAAGGCATGAGCGGGCATCTGCCGGTGATCGCCTCCAACGTGCCGGCCATGCTGCCGCTGATCGAAGGCGCAGGAGGGCTGGCGATTACACCAAAGGACGTGCCGAGCCTGGTCGCGGCGCTGGATAACTACCTCGGGCTGTCAGATGACGAGCTCAATGCCAAGGGCGAACAGTCCTACCGTTATCTACAGCAAGAACATGACATCGAGGTGTTCCGCCAGGAGTACCTGAACTTGATCGAATCCGGCCTGGATCAGGCCCGCAAGGAACAACCATGAGCGACGCGCAACCTCTAGTAACCGTCATCATCGCGTCGTATAACCACGCTCGCTACATCGAAGAAAGCATTCTCAGCGTCCTCAACCAGACCTATAAGAACATCGAGTTCCTGGTGGTCGACGACGGTTCAAAGGATGACAGCGTCGAGCGGATCAAGGTCTTGCAGGCGCAGCACGGTTTCGATTTCCGGGTTCAGCAGAATCAGGGGCTGACCAACACGCTCAATGGCGCTATCGCGCGCTCCAAGGGTAGCCTGATCGTGCCGTTCGGTTCTGACGACATCATGCTGCCGGAGCGCATCGCGACGCAGGTGGCGTACATGGATGGCAAGCCCGAGGTGGGTATCTGCGCGGGCAACATCGAGCTGATCGACGCCGACGGCAATCTTTATCCGGAGAAGCGTCAACGCCGTGATGTGCCGTTCCGTCGTCTGGATTTCGATGACATGTTCCTGGAGCGCAAACCTTATCCACCCGCGCCAACCCTGATGATCCGCCGGGAAGCGTTGGACAAGGTGGGTGGGTTCGATCCGAGCATCCGACTGGAAGACTTGCTGATCGAGCTGAAGGTGACCCGTGCCGGATACTTTATCGATGGCCTGAATGTGCTGATGGCGCGCTATCGCAAGCACCCCACCAACTCTTACAAGAACCACCGCTTCATGGTCGACAACATCCTGCGCTCCTACGCGCTGTTCAGCGATCATCCGCTGTACGACGAGGTGCGTTACAAGTTCCTCAGTTCGATGTTCCTCAAGACCGCCAACCGAGATCGCAAGCTGGCCCGCGAGCTGCTGGCGCAGATCCCGTTCAAGGCCTGGAACAAGAAGACCTGGCGCGGTCTGGGGCGACTGTACTTCTCGCCGCTGGAAAAAGACTAAGGCCGTAACGCGATCTCTGTAGCAGCCTGCGTCCGGCTGCGAAGCAGTCGTAAACCCTGAATGCACGGTCTACCTGATACACCGCGTGCTCTGGTTTTACGACTGCTTCGTCCGAACGCGGCCCGAGCCGGACGCAGGCTGCGCCAGCTGCGACAGGGGAGGGTTGAAAGCTTCAGCGAGCGATCTTCTCCGCCAGGCTCTTGTCAGCCATCTTGCCCTGGCGCAGCCACTGCAAGACGTTCTTGCCGGCCGTCATGCCCGGTTTCTCTACGTACAGGAACGTAAAGCTGCTGATGACGATCAGCAGGCAACTGCATACGGCCAGCAGCGACAGATAGGTCCAGGTGTCACGAGCGTCCAGGTGCAGCACCAGCGGCAGGCGCTGGACCATCACCCAAAGCACGAAGCCGTGCAGCAAATAAGTGCTGTAACTGATTTCCCCGAGCCAGCGGATGCTGCGCGGTTTGAGAGCGCCGAACAGGGTGTTTCCTGAGGCCACGATCACAAAAAACAAGGAAAGCAGCAGCAGCGGCAGCAGGTTGAACGCGCGGTTGAATGCCGTAAAGGCAATCGCCAGCGCCAGCAACGCGATAATTCCCGCCAGTCGCGTCTGACCCCAGGCCATCAAGTGTGGCCGGCGTATCCAGTACGCCGCACCAATGCCGCCAAGGAAGCTCGCCAGAAAGTGCTTCTTCAGTGAGTGCTCCCAGCCGACCAATTGGTACAGGGCATAAATGCCGATCAGGCACAGCACCACTTGCAGCCAGCTACCACGATAAATGAAGACCATGCCGGCCAATGGCAGCGCCAGATAGAAAAATACCTCGTAGCCCAGGGTCCAGGTGACATTGGAGATCAGCATGCCGGTTTGGTGGTACTGATTGACGTCCGGTCGGTCGAAGGTCAGCCAGGCCAGGATCTGCCCTACGAGTCGGATGCCGGGCTCTTTGAGCTCCCAGTTCTGCAGGTAGAACACTGTGAGAAATACAATCAGCATCAGCGGCAAGTACAACGGGTATAGGCGAAATACCCGAGAGACTGCGAAGGCCAGCCAGTCGTGTTGACGTCCCTGGGTGAGCAATCGGTTCCAGAACAGAAAACCGGTGATCATGAAAAACAGCGCGACGCTGCCTTGGCCAAGCTGCAAGTAAAAGTTGCTCGGCGGGAACTCAATAACGCCGGTGCGCAGGAAGATCCAGGTAATCACCGAATGGTGCACGAACACACCGAACGCCAGATAGCCGCGTAGCCCATCAATGCTGGCATTCCGGCTTTCGCCCGAATGTTTCAGGTGGCGGGCGATTTTCGGAACTGCGCGCAGCAACAGGGCGGCGGTTACGATGGCCAGCAGATAGGCTGCCAGCGCAATGAGTGGGTTGGTTTCAGTCATCAATGAGTCCGGACCGGGGAACTCCCGGACAGCACTTGCCTGTGCAGGTTATCAACAGCGGATTTCGACGCCGTCATGGCGTATCCCTGGAGCAACGCTTCGAAGTGTTCTTCGAACAACCAGCGCTTATCCACCGTGTAGCGCTGCATATGGCGCAGATTCCGCTGCCGCAGGGACAGGCTCAGCGACGAAGGATAGATGCGCATGTCGGCCACATCGATCAGGCCGAACTCGCCATCCTCCAGCACCAGCACGTTACCCAGGTGCAGCGAGCGGAAATAGACACCTTGCTCATGCAGTTGAGCCATGAATTTGCCGAAACGCTCCACCAGTGCCTGACGCACCGCTGGCGCAGTAATGCCTTGCAGGACCTGACGCAGCGTGTTGCCCGGCAGCGGCGAATAATGGACGGCGCTACTGCCGTCTTCGTGCCGGTACAGATCAAGTATCTGCGGCGTTGGAATACCCAGGTTGCGCAGTTGAATGCTGTTGGTGGCGAAACGCTCGGAATAGGGGTTGAAACTGCCCGAGGTGTACCAGCGGCGGCGACGGAACAGCTTGAGGAAGCTGCCATCGACCAGGCGCAGGACTTTGGGGCCCAGACCATCCTCTTCTATCACCTGCGCATTGGCGGACATTTGGTGCATGACGGTCGATTTTAGTGACTTGACCGGTATCGCCAATAAACGTTTGGCGCGCTGATTGATGCTCAGCGCGGCGATGAACGCCAAAGGAATCCACAGAAGGAACCAGTGTTCTTTCGGTCGGGAAATGATTCCGCCACCTTCGGTCAAACCGGCACCGATACCAAATATCAGCCAGGTCGAGGCAATGATGAACAGCGGTTGAAGGCGATTACGCCAACTGCTCAATAATCCCCAGACCTGGAAAAACAACCACGGCAACAAACCGAAGATACCCACGTAATAGAGCACGCCAAGGGCAAAACTGTGGGGCTCCTGCAAGGAGTAGCCAACGCCGGGGTCGAGGGTCAGGTCAGCGTTGTAACCATGGCCGATCCAAGGGTGATCGGCAATTTTGTGCAGGGCCAACTGCCAGATTTCCAGGCGATAGGAGTCGCCGCGTTCGATGATCATCTGTGAAAACAATACGGTCACAGATGCTCCGCTGACGAACAGGGCGCCGAGCAAGACAACGGAGCGGCGGTTCCAGCAGATGAAAGCCAGCCACAGCGCGGCCATTGTCAGAGCAACCAGAGGGGTTCTGGAGCCGGTGGAGATTACTGCGGCGAACATTATTGCCATCGCAGGGATGCTCAGCCAGAGCATCTGCCGGCGCTTGCAAATCATGCTCAGACTCAGCCAGTAAGCACAAAAAAAGCCGTACATGTGGGAGGCAAGCAGCGGGTTATCGAACGCACCTCCGCCGATAAGGCGCAAGCCTGGCTCGTAGATGCGGGCGTATATGAACAGGTTACAGACCGTTCCGATCAGCCCGACCATCGCGGCGGTGAACAACAAAGGCTGGACGATTTCGCTGCGATAACGCACCAGCAAGTAGCAGCCGGCGAACAGCAGCAAGGTATGTAGTGGCGGTTTGAACTGGGCGGCGATGCGATCACTGCCAGGCCCCCAGCACAAACTGATCAGCGCCCAGGCGGCAAACAGCAGCACCGCAATGAAGATCGGCTCTCGGAGCAACTCCTTGAATTCGCGAGGCCGCAAGCAAAGGGCAATCAGTGCTGGAATGCTGAACAGTCCATAAAAAAGCTTGTGATGCAAACTTCGGCCCGGCAGGAAAAACAGCGCACAGAGGAGCAGGAGGTAGCCGACTGGAAGAATCCAGAGGCAGATAAAATCGAAGACTCGATTGGACACGCTATTGAAACCGCTGAGTTGCATGCTGAGAGATTCAATCCTGAAGTTGATCGGCCATTTCGGGTTGATGGCTATTTGATGCTGAATTTGATGCCTAACAATAACAGCCTTTATGCGATTGCCAGAACACTGAGGAAGCTGTGCTAAAGTCAGCGTCCTTTTTATCGACATTCGCGTGATATGACCGACTCCAGTCTCTCCGCAAGCCCATCGAGCTTGAAAATCTACTTCCGCCTGCTCGGCTATGTCCGGCCGTACATCAGTCTGTTTCTGATCAGCATCGTCGGTTTTCTGATTTTCGCTTCGACGCAGCCAATGCTCGGCTACATCCTCAAATACTTCGTCGACGGCCTGTCCAACCCCGAGGCGGTGCTGTTTCCAACCGTGCCTTACCTGCGCGACCTGCAACTGCTGCAGGCGGTACCGTTGCTGATCATCCTGATCGCCGCATGGCAGGGGCTGGGATCTTATCTGGGCAACTACTTTCTGGCCAAGGTTTCCCTCGGGCTGGTCCATGATTTACGTGTGCAACTGTTTAATAACCTGCTGGTTTTGCCTAATCGGTATTTCGACAAGCATAACTCGGGTCATCTGATTTCGCGTATCACCTTCAACGTGACGATGGTCACCGGGGCGGCCACGGATGCGATCAAGGTCGTAATCCGTGAAGGCATGACGGTGATCTTCCTGTTTGCCTCGCTGCTGTTCATGAACTGGAAACTGACACTGGTCATGGTCGCGATCCTGCCGCTGATTGCGGTAATGGTCAGTACCGCGAGCAAGAAATTCCGCAAGCAGAGCAAGAAGATCCAGGCGGCGATGGGTGACGTGACGCACGTGGCGTCGGAAACCATCCAGGGCTATCGCGTGGTGCGCAGCTTCGGCGGCGAAATCTACGAAGAAAAACGCTTCCACGAAGCCAGTCAAGGCAACACCGACAAGCAACTGCGCATGACCCGTACCGGCGCCATCTACACGCCGTTGCTGCAACTGGTGATCTACAGCGCCATGGCGGTGCTGATGTTCCTGGTGCTGTACCTGCGCGGCGATGCGTCGGCCGGTGACATGGTCGCCTACATCACCCTGGCCGGCCTGCTGCCCAAGCCGATCCGTCAATTGTCCGAAGTCAGCTCGACCATCCAGAAAGGCGTGGCCGGTGCCGAGAGCATTTTCGAGCAACTGGACGTCGCGCCTGAAATCGATACGGGCACCGTCGAACGCGATGCCGTCAGCGGTCGTCTGGACGTGCGCCACCTCAGCTTCACCTACCCCGATACCGATCGCCAGGTACTCGACGACATCAGTTTCTCGGTAGAGCCGGGGCAAATGGTGGCGCTGGTCGGGCGTTCGGGCAGCGGCAAGTCGACGCTGGCCAACCTGATCCCACGCTTCTATCACCACGACAAGGGCGAGATCCTGATCGATGGCGTTGAAGTGGAGCAGTACAAGCTGCTGAACCTGCGCAAGCACATCGCCCAGGTGACCCAGCACGTGACCCTGTTCAGCGACACCGTGGCCAACAACATTGCCTATGGCGATCTGGCGGGGGCGCCCCGTGAAGACATCGAAAAAGCGGCGAGAGACGCCTATGCGATGGACTTCATCGCGCAGTTGCCCGAAGGCCTGGACACCCAGGTCGGCGAGAACGGGGTGTTGCTGTCCGGCGGTCAGCGCCAGCGTCTGGCGATTGCCCGTGCGCTATTGAAGAACGCTCCGTTGCTGATTCTCGACGAAGCCACGTCGGCCCTCGATACCGAGTCCGAGCGGCATATTCAGGCGGCGCTGGACCAGGTCATGAAAGGCAGGACCACCCTGGTGATCGCTCACCGGTTGTCGACCATCGAGAAGGCTGACCTGATTCTGGTGATGGATCAGGGCCGGATCGTCGAGCGCGGTACCCATGCCGAACTCCTGGCGCACAACGGTTACTACGCCCGACTGAATGCCATGGGCCTTGATGCACCGGCGGAAGACATCGCCTGACCCTTGTTCACCGGGCGTGCAATGCGCCCGGTGATTTGTATCAGTTGTCGGCATTTCTGCTCAAAAAACGACCAGTTTTGATTGTCGAATCATCCCATTGCAGCCGTCGCACAAGCCAGCGCCAACCCTGTGGTAATATCGCGCCCCTGTTCATTTTGTATGTGGGTTGCTCCATGAAGTTGTCCATGCCGCGATTCGATCAAGCCCCTGTCTTGGTGGTCGGCGATGTCATGCTCGACCGTTACTGGCATGGTGGTACCTCACGGATTTCCCCTGAGGCGCCGGTACCGGTAGTCAAGGTCGAGCAAATCGAGGACCGCCCGGGCGGTGCCGCCAACGTTGCGTTGAACATTGCCGCCCTCGGCGCACCGGCCTCGCTGGTCGGCGTGACCGGCGATGACGAAGCGGCCGACAGCCTGGCCAATAGCCTCAAGGGCGCTGGCGTGCGCGCGTTGTTCCAGCGCATCGCGCACCAGCCGACCATCGTCAAGCTGCGGGTCATGAGCCGTCACCAGCAACTGCTGCGTATCGACTTCGAAGAACCCTTCGCCACCGACGCCCTGGCGCTTGGCGAGCAAGTCGACGAGTTGCTCGAAGGCATCAAGGTGCTGGTGCTGTCCGACTACGGCAAAGGCGCACTGAAAAACCATCAGGTGCTGATCCAGGCCGCCCGTGCCCGTGGCATTCCGGTGCTGGCCGATCCCAAGGGCAAGGATTTCTCGATCTACCGGGGTGCGAGCCTGATCACGCCGAACCTCAGCGAATTCGAAACCATCGTCGGCGGTTGCGCCGATGAGCATGAGCTGGTGAGCAAAGGCGCGCAGCTGATGCACGACCTGGACCTCGGTGCGCTGCTGGTGACCCGTGGTGAGCACGGCATGACCTTGCTGCGCCCTGATCATCCGGCGCTGCACTTGCCTGCCCGTGCCCGTGAAGTATTCGACGTGACCGGTGCCGGTGACACGGTGATTTCCACGCTGGCGGCCGCGATTGCCGCGGGCGAAGAACTGCCACACGCGGTGGCCCTGGCCAACCTGGCGGCGGGCATCGTCGTCGGCAAACTCGGTACGGCGGCGATCAGCGCCCCGGAACTGCGTCGCGCCATCCAGCGTGAGGAAGGTTCCGAACGCGGTGTGCTGGGCCTTGAGCAGTTGTTGCTGGCGGTCGACGATGCGCGTGCGCACAAAGAGAAGATCGTTTTCACCAACGGCTGCTTCGACATCCTGCACGCCGGCCACGTGACCTACCTCGAGCAGGCGCGCGCCCAAGGCGATCGTCTGATCGTTGCGGTCAACGACGATGCATCGGTCAGCCGCTTGAAAGGGCCGGGTCGGCCGATCAACAGCGTCGACCGTCGCATGGCTGTATTGGCCGGTCTGGGCGCAGTGGATTGGGTCATCAGCTTCCCTGAAGGCACCCCGGAAAACCTGCTGCGTGAGGTCAAGCCAGACGTGTTGGTCAAGGGCGGGGATTACGGGATCGACCAGGTGGTCGGCGCGGACATCGTGACCGCTTACGGCGGGACCGTGAAAGTCTTGGGGCTGGTGGCAAACAGCTCGACTACCGCGATTGTCGAGAAGATCCGCAAGTCCGAGTGAAGCCATAAAAGATCGCAGCCTCGTTTCACTCGACAGCTCCTACAGGGAATCGCATTTCAATGTAGGAACTGTCGAGTGAAACGAGGCTGCGATCTTTTGCTTTTAAGAGCTGACCTTCTTGCGCGGCACGATCTTCTTCAGTAATTGCTTTGCCTTGCCACGTAACCGGGCCAGGCCCGAGTCCTTCCCTGGCGGGCTCAACCCCTGCTGCCGCACCCAGTCCTTCCAGCGAATCCGCTCATCGCGCACCAGCCAGCCTTCCTGTCGGGCAAAACTCTCTGCCAGGTACAACCCGCGCGTACTCGCCGGGTACAGCTGATCCTTTTTCAAGGTATACAACTCGGCCATCGGCTGGCCGTCCTGCAGGGGCATCAAATACAAATCGGGGCGCTTGCGATCAAGCCGGGCGACCAGTTGATCGCCTTCCAATCGTTCGTCGACATGGAACAGGCTCAGGGATTTGGCTTCCTTGGGCACGTCCAGGCGCAAGTCATAAATCAATTGCAATGAGGCTGTCGGCAAGTGCACGTAAGCCCGTGGACGTTCGATCAACTGCATTTTGGCGCAGCGCACTGGCCGAGCCGAGCCGGAAAACGGCGTAAGGCGAAAGGGCAAAGCCTCGCGATAATGCAGCGCGGAAGAGTAGGGCGCCGGCAGCCAGGTTTCATTGAACTTCCCACCGAGCCAGCCTTCCGGGGTTTCCAGCAGGCACTCTTCGGCAATCTCCTGGATCGCCGTGTGCAGGGGCAGGTTCAGCTCATGGGCCGGCACGTAACCGGAGATCAACTTGAGCACCACATCGCCGCGGTCTTGGCGGCGCTGACGCACCAACACCCAGTAATCGCGATTCTGCCAATGCAGGGTCAGGCGCACCGAGACCCCGAGGTTGGCCAGTTCCAGAGCGAACCGCTCGGTGTCGGGTACCGTCACCGGGCGGCGACGTTGCAGGGTCTGGGAGAAATTGAGCGGCATCCCGACGCTCAGATAGCTCAAGCCTTCGGGAGTCGCTTCGACGTACAACGGCAGGGTCTTGAAGTTGCTCGGGTTCTTTCTTATGAGCGTACGCGGCATGTCGGCTCCTGCTTAAGGCCGCGTGGGCGGCATCAGTTTCTACGTAGGACCTGGGCAACGGTCGCGACGTTGTGGGCGAGGTGCAGCGGATTGATGGTCCCGACAATAGCACTGGCAACACCCGGGTGCCCAAACAACAACTCAAAGCTGGCACGCACCGGGTCCACGCCCGGACTCAGGCAGACGTGACCGCTGGCGAGGGCTTTTTTGACCAGAATGGCTTTACCGTGAGCAGCAGCATAGTCAATGACTGGCTTCTCGCTCTGTTCGTTCAGATTGTAGGTGACCATGGCGCAATCACCTTGTTCCAGAGCCTTCAAGCCACCCTCAACGGTTTTGCCGGAAAAACCGAAGCCGCGAATCTTGCCTTCTGCCTTGAGCGCGGCGAGGGTCGCGTAGACCTCGCTGTCATTGAGGATCGCCAGGTCGTTGCCGTCGGAGTGCACCAGCACCAGGTCGATAAAATCCGTTTCCAGGCGTTGCAGGCTGCGTTCCACTGAGCGGCGGGTGTGGGCGGCGCTGAAATCGTGGCTCGACTGGCCGTCGGCAAACTCTTCGCCGACCTTGCTCACGATCACCCACTCCTGACGCTGACCCCGCAGCATTGGCCCGAGCCGCTCTTCGCTACGGCCATAGGCCGGGGCGGTGTCGATCAGGTTGATGCCCATGCTGTGCGCGAGTTTGAGCAACATGCGCGCTTCGTCATCACCGGGAATCTGGAAACCGTTGGGGTATTTCACCCCTTGATCGCGGCCAAGCTTGACCGTGCCCAGGCCCAGCGGCGACACCAGCAGGCCGGTGCTGCCCAAGGGGCGATGCAGTTCATGCAGGGTCGGTTGGCTCATGGCAGCAGTTGCTCCCAGGCTGGAATGCAAATCGGTGGTTTTGGCAGGTCGGGCAGCGGCGCCGGATGGCTCGGCTGGATGCCATCGCGCTGCAAAGACGTGATGACCCGGTCGGCGAAGTCCGGTGCCAGCGCCAGTTTTGTCGGCCAGCCGACCAGCAGTCGGCCTTCTTCGGCAAGGAATGCATTGTCAGGGCGAGTCAGCCCCGATTGCAGCGGTTCGGCCCGATCCACGCGCAAGGTGGCCCATTGCGCGGTGCTCAGGTCGATCCATGGCAGCAACTGCCCAAGCTCTTTCTGCGCGGTGGCGATTTGCTCGGCAGGTTCGCGGGCAACCCCTTCGGCTTCGGCGATGTCGCCGCCCATGTACCAGACCCATTGGCCATCGCTGGCCGGATGGGTGGTCACGGTGATGCGCGGTTTGGTGCCGCCGCCCAGGCAATGGGCATACAGCGGTTTGAGGCTTGGGCCTTTGGCGATGATCATGTGCAATGGCCGGCGCTGCATGGCGGGCTGGCTCAGCCCCAGTGCTTCAAGCAGCGCCGCTGTGCCGGCACCGGCGCTGAGCACGATGCGCTGGGCGCGGATCTCGCGCTCGTCGACCTTCAGGCCCACCAGAACACCGCCTTCCAGCAACGGTTCGATCTTCTGACCGGCGAGCAGGCCATCACCGGCCAGATCGGCCAGGCGCTGGATCAGGCTCGGCACGTCGATCACCAGTTCCGCCAATCGGTACACCTTGCCCTTGAAGCGCTTGTCTTGCAGGGCCGGCGGCAGTTGGTCGCCCTTGACCTGATCGACACGGCCGCGCACCGCTTTGCTGGCGAAGAAGCTGGTGAGGTTGCCGGCGAGGGTGCCAGGGGACCAGAGGTAATGGGCCTCGGACAGCAGGCGCACGCCGGACAGATCCAGCTCGCCGTCGCCGGCCAAGGCTTCACGCCAGCGGCGCGGCATGTCGGCGATGGCTTCCGAGGCACCGGTCAGGGCGCCATGCAACGCGTACTTGGCGCCGCCGTGGATGATGCCCTGGGACTTCACACTCTGCCCGCCGCCGAGGCTGGCGCTTTCCACCAGCACGGTCGAAAAACCCTGGCGGCGCAGGCGCGCATTCAGCCAGAGGCCGGCGACACCAGCGCCGACAATCAGAACGTCGGTGGAAATAACGGATGGCATGCAGCGACCTCAGTGTTCAAGACGAGGGCGCAGTATACAGACTCGAAGAAGAGGCGATTTGTTGGTGATCAATAGGGCGGATGCAAAACCCTGTGGGAGCGGGCTTGCTCGCGAAAGCGGTGTGTCAGGCAACTTTTGTGTCGACTGGCACACCGCATTCGCGAGCAAGCCCGCTCCCACAATGAATCGTGTTTCAGGTCTTAGTGGCCGGCGGTTTTGGAGAACAGTTGAATCACCACCACTCCCAACACAATCAGCGCCATCCCCAGCATTGCCGGCACATCCAGTTTCTGCCCGTAGATAAACAGCGCCGCAATGCTGACCATCACGATCCCCATGCCGGCCCACACCGCGTAAGCCACGCCCACGGGAACGCTGCGCACCACCAGGGTCAGCATCCAGAAGGCAATGCCGTAACCCACAATCACCAGAATCAGCGGCAGCGGGGTGCTGAAGCCTTTGACGGCTTTCATCGAAACGGTCGCGATCACTTCGGCGCAGATGGCAATGGCCAGGTAGTAATAAGCGGTCATAGGTGCATCCTCGTGTGAAGTGTTGCTGTCTGAGTTCGGCATTTTAGAGATTCTCCAGATGCGGTAAAGTCATTACCTATCTGTTCTTAAGATGGGTTGATCCATGAATATGCAATGGAATCTGGAGCAACTGCGCTTGTTTGTCAGCGTAGCGGAGCAGCGTTCGTTTTCGGCTGTGGCGCGGGATCAGCGCAAGGCGCAGTCGGCGGTCAGCAGTTCGATTGCGCTGCTCGAAGAGGACCTCGGCGTCAGCCTGTTCGACCGCAGCAGCGGTCGTCAGCCGAAACTCACCGAGGCCGGCAATGCCTTGCTGGAAGAAGCGCGCGAAGTCTTGCGTCAGTGCGAACGCCTGAACGGTCGGGCGCTGGCGATGATGCGTGGTCAGGAGGCGCGTTTGCGGGTGGCTCAGGATGAGGCGATGCCTTATCAGCCGATCATCGAAAGCTTTGCAGCCCTGGCCGAAAAATTTCCCAGCCTTGAAGTGCAGCTGACCAGTGCTGCCCAAGGTGATGTGGCGCGCAAACTGGTGGAGCGCCGTGCCGATCTGGGGCTGCTGTTTTATCACGACCAGATTTCCGAAGCGCTGGAGCGTCGGGTACTCGGGAGCGTCGAAATGGTCACCGTGTGCGGCGTCAATCATCCACTGGCGAAACAGGCGCAGGTCGATTGTCAGCAACTGGCGCGGCATCGCCAGTTGCTGATGTCGACCCAGTCCAGCGTCTACCCCGGCAGCGAGCCGGCCAGCCCGCAGGTCTGGCGTGCCGACAGTTTCTACGTGATGGCTGAATGGCTGGTGCGCGGCCTTGGTTGGGCCTGGCTGCCGCGACACGTGGTGCAATACCCGGCGTATCAGGATCTGATGGTCGAACTGGACAGCGAATGGACCCCGCCGGCGCTGGTCGTGGAACTGGTCTGGCGCCGCGACGAGCCCCTCGGCCCGGCGGCTCGCTGGCTGGCAGAACGTTTTGCCGTGCACTTGCAGGCGATCGGCGAAAAAACCGATAAACTCCGCCGCCATGAATAGAACTCTCTACACCGCGCTGTTTTACCTGGGGCTGCCATTGGTAGCGATTCGGCTGTGGCTGCGTTCGCGCAAGGCACCGGCATATGCCAAACGCATTGGCGAACGTTTTTCCCTTGGCTTGCCGGCGATGAAGCCGGGCGGCATTTGGGTGCACGCGGTGTCCGTGGGTGAAAGCATTGCCGCGGCGCCGATGATTCGCGCCTTGCTGCAACGTTATCCACAGTTGCCCATTACCGTGACCTGCATGACCCCGACCGGGTCCGAGCGAATCCAGGCGTTGTTCGCCAACGAGCCGCGAATCCAGCACTGCTATTTGCCTTACGACTTGCCTTGCGCAGCGAAGCGATTTCTTGATCGGGTCCAGCCGAAACTGGCGGTGATCATGGAGACCGAGCTCTGGCCGAACCATATCCATCAGTGCGCCAGGCGCGGGATTCCCGTGGCACTGGCCAATGCGCGACTGTCCGAACGTTCGGCCAAGGGCTATGGCCGCTTCGGCAAACTGACTCAGCCGATGCTCGCGGAGATGAGCCTGTTCGCGGTTCAGACCGAGGCCGAGGCCCAGCGCTTCCGCGATTTGGGGGCGCGGTCGCAAACCGTGGAAGTGACCGGTTCGATAAAATTCGACCTGACCATTGACCCGAAACTGCTGCAGCGTGCCGCCGAGTTGCGTACGCAATGGCAGGCTCAGGAACGTCCGGTGTGGATCGCTGCCAGTACCCACGAAGGCGAAGACGAAGTGGTGCTGGCGGCTCATCGCCAGTTGCTGGCGAATCATCCCGACGCTTTGCTGATTCTGGTGCCGCGTCATCCTGAGCGTTTCAACTCGGTGTACGAGTTGTGCCAGCAGCAGGGGTTCGCCACGGTGCGTCGTTCCTCCGGCGAGCCGGTCACGGCCAGTACCTCGGTGTTGCTGGGCGACACCATGGGTGAGTTGCTGTTTCTCTACGCCCTGGCAGACAGCGCGTTTGTCGGCGGCAGCCTGGTGCCTAACGGCGGGCATAACTTGCTGGAACCGGCGGCGCTGGCCAAACCGGTGCTGAGCGGACCGCACCTGTTCAACTTCCTCGAAATCGCCGCGCAATTGCGCAGCGCCGGGGCGTTGCAGGAAGTGGAAAATGCCGAAGGCCTGGCGCAGGCGGTGCAGCGGCTGTTCGAATTGCCGCGTGATGCGCAACGGATGGCGGAAGCGGGATTGAAAGTGATGCGCACCAATCAGGGCGCGTTGCAGCGGTTGCTGGATGGGTTGGGGCGGTTGATCGATCGTTAGATCGCGTCGTCTGCATTCGCGAGCAAGCCCGCTCCCACATTTGATCTCCTGTGAACACAAAACTTGTGCGCGACGGAGATCAAATGTGGGAGCGGGCTTGCTCGCGAAGCTTTTGCTTTTTATTGGGGTGGATTCGCCTTCAACTGCGCCGCCGCAGCCTTGGCCAGATCCGGCGGCAGGAAGTCTTTATCCGGGTTGTAGTCAGCCTTGAGATAACGCGCCAGGTCCTGCAAATCCCCCGGGTTCAAGGTGCCGGCGGCCTGCTTCAAGCGCAGGTTGTCGAGGATGTAGTCGTAGCGAGTGTTGTTGTAGTCGCGCACCGAGGTGTACAGCTGGCGCTGCGCATCCAGCACGTCGACGATATTGCGCGTCCCCACCTGATAACCGATTTCGGTCGCTTCCACTGCGCTCTGGTTGGAGATGATCGATTGCTTGCGCGCCTGTACCTGCTCGACGTCGGTGTTCACCGCGCGGTGCAGGTTGCGCGTGCTCTCGACGATTTGGCGGCGCAGGGATTCACGTTGCTGCTCGGACTGGTCCAGTTGTGCATACGATTGCCGCACCTGGGAGTTGATCAGGCCGCCACTGTAGATCGGGATGTTCAGTTGCAGCCCAACCGTCGTCTGCTCGACGTTGCCTTTGTACGGTTGACCGAACGCGTTCGGGTTGCTGAACCCCAGCGCATCGTTGTCACCTTTCTCGTACTTCGCCACGGCATCGAAGGTCGGCGCATGGCCGGCCTTGCGTTGCTTGAGGGTTTCTTCGGCGGCGCTGACGGCGTAGTTGCTGGCCAGCAGATTGAGGTTCTGTCTGGCGGCCGTATCGACCCAGGCCTTGGCGTCGTTCGGGGCGGGGGGCAGGATCGGCAAGGTATGGGAAATGCCCCAGATCGAATTGTACTGACGGTTGGTCAGGGTGATCAGGGCTTCGAAAGCATCATCCACCTGGCGCTGCGCGACGATGCGATTGGCCCGTGCGGTGTCGTAACTGGCTTGCGACTGCAGCACGTCGGTCTTGTCCGAGAGGCCGACGTCGAAGCGTTCGTTGGACTGATCGAGCTGGCGTTTGAAGGCGGCTTCCTCAGCCTTGGTCGAGGCCAGGTTGTCCTGGGTACGCAAGACGTTGAAGTAGCTGTCGGCGGTTTGCAGGATCAGGTTTTGCTCGGTCGCCGAGAGTTGCAGTGCGGCCTGCTCGTTGACGTCTTTGGCGGCCTGGAACTGGAACCAGCGATCGGCACGGAACAAGGGTTGAGCCAACGTCGCTTGATAGGAGTGAGCATTACGGGTGGCGGTGGCCGATGGCTGATCGATTGCAGTGCGCACGTTGGCCAGCTCAGCGCCGCCCGAGAGATTGGGCAGCAGCCCGGCGCGGGCCTGAGGCACCACTTCTTTCTGGGCGCCATATTGAGCGCGGGCAGCCGCCAGGTCGGCGTTGTTGTCCACCGCTTCCTGGTAGACGCTGACCAGATCGGTTTTGGTCGATAAGGGCGCTTCTGCTGCCCAGGCCATTCCATTGGACGCACAAGACACGGCAAGGGCCAGTGAGAGTTTGCGCAGCATGTGGCCATCCCTAAAAAATTACGCTGATAATTTGAGCGCCAAGGCTACGGCGCGGCCCATACAGCGTCAAGGCGCAGCATGGCTTGGCGAGTGTAGTGGCGCCCACGCGCGGCAACAATCCTGTAATTGCGCCATTCATCATGTGTTTACCGCAGTGTTGGCGTTCTTTGCCAGTTGTGTCTAGACTGGTCTGGTTCTTGTCGGGGTGCCTTGCTATGAGGCTGAGATCGAATAATTTCGGATCCCGTTGAACCTGATCAGGTTAGCGCCTGCGTAGGGAACAAGATTTCTCGTCACCCGGCGAGTCCTCTTGTGCTTCGTCCGGGATGTTGTTCGACAATCGAACACCCCTCGAGCATTGAGCACAGCACCAACGGCTTCGTTATGGCTGATTGGTCGCGTCCATTCGTTACAGGTTCGCTCCGACAAAATTCCACTGCCTGGATGCTGTCTGGAGAGCCCGTGATGACGATAAAACTAAAAAACACTACGAACCTGAGTGACTCGGCCCAAGTCGATCAACAATCGGTTCAGCCGTTTACCCGCTCGCAAAAAGTCTATGTTCAGGGCTCCCGTCCGGACATTCTCGTGCCGATGCGCGAAATCAGCCTCGACGTGACCCCGACCGACTTCGGCGGTGAGATCAACGCGCCGGTGGTTGTGTACGACACCTCCGGCCCGTACACCGATCCCAACGTCATCATCGACGTGCGCAAAGGCCTGGCTGATGTGCGTTCGCCGTGGATCGAATCCCGTGGCGACACTGAGCGTCTGCCGGGTCTGAGTTCCAACTTCGGCCAGGAACGCCTCGCTGATGCGGAACTGACCAAGCTGCGTTTCGCTCACGTGAACAACCCGCGCCGGGCCAAGGCCGGTGCCAACGTCAGCCAGATGCACTACGCCCGCAAAGGCATCATCACCGCCGAGATGGAATACGTTGCCATCCGCGAGAACATGAAGCTTGAAGTGGCTCGCGCCGCTGGCTTGCTGGACCAGCAACACGCCGGTTACAGCTTCGGTGCCAGCGTGCCGAAAATCATCACTCCTGAGTTCGTCCGTGACGAGATCGCCCGTGGTCGCGCGATCATTCCGGCCAACATCAACCACACCGAACTGGAACCGATGATCATCGGCCGTAACTTCCTGGTGAAGATCAACGGCAACATCGGCAACAGTGCTTTGGGTTCGTCCATCGAAGAAGAAGTGGCGAAACTGACCTGGGGCATTCGCTGGGGTTCGGACACGGTCATGGACCTGTCCACCGGCAAACACATTCACGAAACCCGTGAGTGGATCATCCGCAACTCGCCGGTGCCGATCGGTACGGTGCCGATCTACCAGGCCCTGGAAAAAGTCGGCGGCGCTGCCGAAGACCTGACCTGGGAGCTGTTCCGCGACACGCTGATCGAACAGGCCGAGCAGGGTGTCGATTACTTCACCATCCACGCCGGCGTGCTGCTGCGTTACGTGCCGCTGACCGCTAAACGCGTGACCGGCATCGTCTCCCGTGGCGGTTCGATCATGGCCAAGTGGTGCCTGGCGCACCACAAGGAAAACTTCCTCTACACCCATTTCGAAGACATCTGCGAAATCATGAAGGCCTACGACGTCAGCTTCTCGCTGGGCGATGGTCTGCGTCCGGGCTCGATTGCCGACGCCAACGACGCGGCACAATTCGGTGAGCTGGAAACCCTCGGCGAGCTGACCAAGATCGCCTGGAAGCACGACGTGCAATGCATGATCGAAGGCCCGGGCCACGTGCCGATGCAGTTGATCAAAGAGAACATGGACAAGCAGCTGGAATGCTGTGACGAGGCGCCGTTTTACACCCTCGGCCCGCTGACCACCGACATCGCGCCGGGCTACGATCACATCACCTCCGGTATCGGTGCGGCGATGATCGGCTGGTTCGGTTGCGCCATGCTCTGCTACGTCACGCCGAAGGAACACCTGGGCCTGCCGAACAAGGATGACGTGAAGACCGGGATCATCACGTACAAGATCGCCGCGCATGCCGCCGATCTGGCCAAGGGGCATCCGGGCGCGCAGATTCGCGACAATGCCTTGAGCAAGGCGCGCTTTGAATTCCGTTGGGAAGACCAGTTCAACCTGGGCCTTGATCCGGACACCGCGCGTTCGTATCACGATGAAACCCTGCCGAAGGATTCGGCCAAGGTCGCGCACTTCTGCTCCATGTGCGGGCCGAAATTCTGCTCGATGAAAATCACTCAGGAAGTTCGCGAGTACGCGGCCAACCAACGCATCGAAACCGTCGATGCCGAAGTCGCCCAGGGATTGGCGGAACAGGCGGAGCGGTTCAAGCAGGAGGGCAGTCAGCTGTACAAAAAGGTTTGATCTGACCTGCAACGCCAGTCTCTCAAGGCTGGCGAAGTCCCTGTAGGAGCGAGGCTTGCCCGCGAAGGTGTTTTGTCTAACACACCGCTTTCGCGGGCAAGCCTCGCTCCTACAGGGGGCGGGTACAAAAATAATGTCCCTCTGAGATAACACCTTGAGCATCCAACCCAGCACTTATTCCCCTGATATCGCGGTGCCCACCGACAAACGTGTCTTCGGCGGTCGCGATCTGTTTTCCCTGTGGTTCTCCCTCGGCATCGGCCTGATGGTGCTGCAGACCGGTGCATTGCTCGCGCCAGGCCTGGGCCTGTCGGGCTCGCTGTTGGCCATCTTCCTCGGCACGCTGGTCGGCGTTCTGCTGCTGGCCGCTGTCGGCGTGATTGGCAGCGACACCGGCCTGTCGTCGATGGCCGCGCTAAAACTGAGCCTCGGCAAACGCGGCGCGAGCCTGCCGGCCGTGCTGAACCTGCTGCAACTGATCGGTTGGGGTTCGTTCGAAATCATCGTGATGCGCGACGCGGCCAGCCTGCTCGGTACACGTGCCTTCAGCGAAGGCAGCCTGCTGTCGAATCCGCTGCTCTGGACCTTGTTCTTCGGTGCATTGGCGACCTTGCTGGCCGTCAGCGGTCCGTTGACGTTCGTGCGGCAGATCCTGCGCAAATGGGGCATCTGGCTGCTGCTGGCCGCGTGCATCTGGCTGACCTGGAACCTGTTCGCCAAAGCGGATCTGGCAGCATTGTGGGCGCAGGCCGGTGACGGTTCGATGCCGTTCGCCGTGGGCTTCGACATTGCGATTGCGATGCCGCTGTCGTGGCTGCCACTGATTGCCGACTACTCACGCTTCGGCAAGCGTGCGAAAAACGTCTTTGGCGGTACAGCGATTGGCTTCTTTATCGGCAACTTTTGGCTGATGAGCCTGGGCGTGGCGTACACCCTGGCGTTCGCGCCGAGCGGTGAAGTGAATGCCTTGCTGTTGGCATTGGCGGGTGCCGGTCTGGGGATTCCGCTGTTGCTGATTTTGTTGGACGAGTCGGAAAACGCCTTCGCCGACATTCACTCGGCGGCGGTTTCCAGCGGGATTCTGTTGCGCTTGAAAGTAGAGCACCTGGCGCTGGCCATCGGCGTGATCTGCACCCTGATCGCGTGCCTGGCGCCGTTGGCCCAGTATCAAAACTTTCTGCTGTTGATCGGTTCGGTGTTTGCGCCGCTGTTCGGCGTGGTGCTGGTGGATCACTTCATCCTGCGCAAACGCAGTAGCCAGGTGGCGTCAGCCGCATTGCGCTGGCCGGCGTTGCTCGCCTGGTTGGGCGGGGTGAGCACTTATCACTTGCTGGCCAATCTGTATCCGGACATCGGCGCAACCCTGCCGTCGTTGATTCTGGCAGGGTTGCTCCAGCTGGTGCTGGGCCGGGCCTTCAGTTACGGCCAGGAAACAGCTCGGGCTTGAGAGTGCCGTTCAAACGAGGGTAAGGGATCTTCAGTTCGACGTGACCCAGCGCGTAAGGCGCGATGGTGCTCACTTCGTACTTGAGGATCACCCCGCCGTAGGTCAGCGCCACGTTCTGGGTTTTCTGGAACTGCCAGTTCTTCAGGAACTCCGGTTCCTGATCGAGCTTGGTGCTGATCAGCCAGCTGTTGTGCGCCACTTGCGCGGCTTTCCAGAATGCTTCTTCCTGCCCCGGCACCAACATGTCCGGCAGGGTCAGCACTTTATGCTGCTGGCGCGAATAGTTGATGAAGCTGCGGCCCGGTGTGCCATGCGCGCCGCCGGTGTCCAGGTAGCTGGAAAACTCGACGATCACCAAGCCGTCATGCTGCTCACGTACTTTGGCTTGCAGGTAGCTGCTATTGCGCGGACCGGCGGTGCGCAAAAACTCATCGCGATAGGCCGCCAGCGTCGGTGCCGCTGGGGCGTCGGGCGAGGTGCGGGTCATTTGCAGCAGGCGTTTTTCGATAATGCCGTCGAGCTGAGGCTCGGCGGGGAAGCGCAGCGTATCGATGTTCACCAGCGGGCATTCAGGTGTCGTGCAACCCGGTTTCAGTGTTTCGGTGGCGTCGCGGGTGGTTTCCAGCGGTGCCCGGAAGTTGGGTTGAAACAAACTCTGGCAGGCGCCCAGGGTCAGGGCGATTGCGGCCACGGAGGCGATTTTAAAAAGTGACATGGGTGTCCTTCATAAAACTGGGAAAGGCAAAAAGTTATCCGCTTCGACTCTCAACGAAGCAGTCAGTTCGCCACTAAGCTAATTAGAGTTGGTTTCGCCCTCACCGTCTATCTCGCTGACGGGAAAGGGGCTGCATCAAACGCCGCGAGCGCGTTAGGATGGCGCGAAGTCGAGGTTGCAAGTAACAAAAAGGAGCCTCATAACGGATTTGCAGTAAAGAGGATTGTCATGACTGATTTTGCCAACGCCATTCCGACCGCCGTTGATATCGTTCGGCGCGAAAAGTGCTACGAGGGCTTCTACAAGCTCGATCGTGTGCACTTGCGTCATGAATTGTTTGCCGGTGGCATGAGTCGCGAGATCAATCGTGAAGTGTTTGTCCGTCACGATGCGGTGTGCGTGCTGCCGTACGATCCGCAGCGCGATGAAGTGGTGCTGATCGAGCAGTTTCGCGTCGGCGCCATGGGCAAGACCGACAATCCGTGGCTGATCGAGCTGGTCGCCGGTCTGATCGACAAGGATGAAGTACCGGAAGAAGTTGCTCACCGCGAAGCGCAGGAGGAAGCTGGGCTTGTGTTCGGGGCGCTCTGGCCGATGACCAAATACTTTCCATCGCCGGGCGGCAGCAACGAATTTGTACATTTGTACCTGGGGCGTTGCGACAGCACCGGAGTCGGCGGCCTGCATGGGCTGGAGGAAGAAGCAGAAGATATCCGCGTCACGGTCTGGGCGTTCGAAGATGCCCTGCAGGCCGTACGCGACGGACGAATTGCCAACGCGGCCAGCATCATTGCCTTGCAATGGTTAGCTTTGAACCGCGCTGAAGTGAGGGGGCTATGGTCGTAAACAAGTTGCGCGATCGCTATCGGGTGGACCTCGTCGGGCTGCAAGCCGCTTGCGAGGCCAACTACGCGCGCCTGATGCGACTGTTGCCGGACATGCGCAACGAACCGGAGGCACGGCGCATTGCCGTGACCCACGGCGATCAGATGCTCGGCGTGCTGGCCCTTGAGGTGCTGCAGGTCTGTCCGTATACCACGACCCTGCAAGTGCGCCAGGAACACAGCCTGCCGTGGCTGCCGGTGCCGCAGCTGGAAGTGCAGGTCTATCACGATGCGTGCATGGCCGAAGTGGTCAGCGCCGAACATGCGCGACGCTTTCGCGGCGTCTATCCTTACCCGAATGCCTCAATGCATCAGCCGGATGAAAAGGCCCAGTTGAACATGTTCCTGGGTGAATGGCTGAGCCATTGTCTGGCGTGTGGGCATGAGTACGCCGTCGTTCGATAGATGTGAACTGCGTCAGGTTCACAGGTTTCCCCTTTTGATCGTCCCCCAGCATAATTGCGGCACTCATCCAATCCCGTGATTCAGCCTGGGAGAACGCCTTGCCGAGCGTATCCACATTGACCACCGCCGATTCGGCGTTGCTGGTGCAACTGTCCGACAGTCATCTGTTTGCCGAAGCGGACGGGACGTTGCTGGGCATGAATACCCGGGACAGTCTGCAAAAGGTCATTGAGTTGGTGCGCCTTCAGCAGCCGCAGATTGATCTGATCGTTGCCAGCGGTGATCTGTCTCAGGACGGGACGCTGGAGTCTTATCAGTTGTTTCGCGACTTGACTCGACAGCTCGATGCGCCGGCGCGCTGGATTCCGGGCAATCACGATGAACCGCAGATCATGGCCGAGGCGGCTGTGCAAAGCGCGTTGCTGGAGCCGGTCGTGGATGTCGGTAACTGGCGGGTCACTTTGCTGGATTCGGCGGTGCCGGGGTCGGTGCCGGGGTATTTGCAGGATGAGCAGTTGCAGTTGCTGGCGCGTTCGCTGAGTGAGGCGCCTGAGCGGCATCATCTGGTGTGCTTTCATCATCATCCGGTGTCGATCGGCTGCTTGTGGATGGAGCCGATCGGGTTGCGTAATCCTGAGGCCTTGTTTGCCGTGCTGGATCGCTTTCCGCAGGTGCGTGCGGTGTTGTGGGGGCATGTGCATCAGGAGATTGATCAGGATCGCAATGGGGTGCGGTTGATTGCTTCGCCTTCGACTTGCATTCAGTTTGAGCCGGGGAGTGATGATTTCAAGGTTGGGGAGCAGGCGCCTGGGTATCGGTGGTTGCGGTTGTTGCCTGATGGTCAGCTGGAAACCGGTGTGGAACGCGTCACTGGGTTCGACTTTCAGATCGACTACGGTTCCAACGGTTACTGACGGTTGCGATCTTGGCGGCCTACGGGCCGACCAAGCTCTTGCTGGCCGAGTACATATCCATTCCTGCGGTAACGGCGGCTGGCGGTTTCGCCCTTACGGCAACTCACTTTTTTTTCAAACGCCAAAAAAAAGTAAGCAAAAAAAGGCTCGCCCCAAGCGTCCGGCCCCTCGCTTAGGCTCGGCGTTCCTTCGCTCCGGTATCCATCCGGGGACACTGCCCTCCGGTCTGCTTCGCGACGACCTACATGCAGCGTGTTCGACTGCGTCGAACGGCGCTGCGCGCCACTCCCCGGATGAACACCTCCACTCAGCCTCCCGAAGGGGCGGGTGGATCAAGATCAAGAGCTGCAGGCGAGCTAACGCTCGGCCTGTTGAGTGGTGAGAAGCGAAGCGAGTACGTCGACCCCTTGTAGGAGCGAGCGGTGCGGCGATCCGACTTGCACGCGATGGCGGCCTGACAGCCGACCTGCAATTTGCGGATATACCCCATCCCCTGTTGGAGCTGGCTTTCCTGCGATGGCGGCCTGACAGCCGACCTGCAGTTTGTGGATGTACCCTATCCCCTGTAGGAGCGAGGCTTGCCCGCGAAGGCGGCTTCGCCGACGACGCTGTTTAATGGTCAGTAAAAATTTCAGAACCTTCCCACGAAGTTTTCAGGTTGCCCGTCAGACGCGGCTTCTCTAGCCTTTTGCCTGTCGCTGACACATTCAGCGTTCTGGCTTCGCGGCCCGTTTTCTCAGGCATAATCGCCCCCCGCCTAACGACAGCGCTTTCGGCTGTCTGTCGTTTCGTGTCATGGCGGCTGTGCGCGGGATACCTTCGGGTATGCCGAGTTGCCAGAGGATCGGTCCGCGAACCTGCGTACAGCTGCCACCCAAATTGCGTCGCGGTAATTTGTAAGTGGCTCCACTCTTCCTCTGGAGTACTACTATGTTCAAACCAACCCCCAATCCCCCCGCCCGCAAACCCAGCATGATGTACATGATCGTCCCCGAAATGGACACGGAAAGCCTTTTGGCCCATTCCTGTGAGTCCCTGGCGTCGGCGAGTGTCATGGCCAGTGATTTTGCCGCGCGCCTGCATGGGCCGGACCGGCATACAGCGATGGCGATTCAACAGATAGTCATGCTGGCCGAACGGGCGGTAAATCGGGCGCTGGATAATGTTGATCCAGCATAATTTTTTCAGATAAACCGCGTTATCGTTCATCGCGAGCAAACTCGCTCCCACATAGGGCCGCGTCCGCTTGGACATCTCGGTCACTTGTGGGAGTGAGCTTGCTCGCGATATGACGTCCGTTTGGGCAACCTGATTCTTGCCTTTATCCCCGATCCCCCCGACTCCCTGTAAACTGCGCCTCTTTACCCGACGCACAGGGAGTTCAAATGTCCGGTTCGATCCTTTATATCCACGGTTTCAACAGCGCGCCTTCGTCGAAAAAGGCCACGCAGCTGGTGCACGTGATGGAGCGGCTGGGTTTGAGCGATCAATTGCGCGTCCCGGCCTTGCATCATCATCCGCGCGAAGCCATCGGTCAGCTGGAGCAGGCGATTGAAGAGCTGGGGCGGCCACTGCTGGTCGGCAGCTCACTCGGCGGCTACTATGCGACTCACTTGGCTGAGCGCCATGGCCTCAAGGCCCTGTTGATCAACCCAGCTGTCAGTCCGCACCGGATGTTCGACGGGTTCCTGGGGACGCAGAAAAACCTGTATACCGATGAGGCCTGGGAATTGACCCACGACCACGTGACGGCCCTGGCCGAGCTGGAAGTGCCGGCGCCCCGGGATCCGCAGCGGTATCAGGTGTGGTTGCAGACCGGCGACGAAACGCTGGACTATCGCCTCGCCCAGCAGTATTACCGCGCCTGTGCCTTGCGCATCCAGGCCGGCGGCGACCATAGTTTCCAGGGTTTTGCCGCGCAACTTCCGGCAATGCTGAGTTTTGCCGGCATCGGCGCAGATTTGTATCAGGCGATCGATTTCACAGCACTGTGAGTCGTCGCCTCTTTTTCACAGAATACTCTTTTTCACAGAACACTTTTTACAGGCGGACGACGAGACCCCATGGCCACTCCCAGCGCTAGCTCTTATAACGCAGACGCCATCGAAGTCCTCTCGGGCCTCGACCCGGTGCGCAAACGCCCCGGCATGTACACCGACACCAGTCGGCCGAACCACCTCGCCCAGGAAGTCATCGACAACAGCGTCGACGAAGCCTTGGCCGGGCACGCGACGTCGGTGCAGGTCATCCTGCACGCCGACCACTCCCTGGAAGTCAGCGATGACGGCCGCGGCATGCCGGTGGACATTCACCCGGAAGAGGGCGTTTCCGGGGTCGAGCTGATCCTCACCAAGCTTCATGCTGGTGGCAAGTTTTCCAACAAGAACTACCAGTTCTCCGGCGGTCTGCACGGGGTGGGTATTTCGGTGGTCAACGCCTTGTCGACCGAAGTCCGGGTGCGCGTCAAGCGCGACGGCAATGAATACCAGATGACCTTTGGCGACGGGTACAAGAAAACCGATCTGGAAGTGATCGGCACCGTCGGCAAGCGCAACACCGGCACCAGCGTGTTCTTCGCGCCGGACCCGAAGTACTTCGATTCACCGAAATTCTCCATCAGCCGCCTCAAGCACGTGCTCAAGGCCAAGGCTGTTCTGTGCCCGGGGCTGCTGGTCAGTTTTGAAGACAAGGCCACCGGCGAAAAAGTCGAATGGCATTACGAAGACGGCCTGCGCTCCTATCTGGTCGACGCGGTCAACGGCTTCGAGCGCCTGCCGGACGAGCCGTTCTGCGGCAGCCTGGCCGGTAACAAGGAAGCGGTCGATTGGGCGCTGCTGTGGTTGCCTGAAGGTGGCGACAGCGTGCAGGAAAGCTACGTCAACCTGATCCCGACGGCGCAGGGCGGTACGCACGTCAACGGTTTGCGTCAGGGCTTGCTCGATGCGATGCGCGAGTTCTGCGAATTCCGCAGCCTGCTGCCGCGCGGTGTGAAGCTGGCACCGGAAGACGTCTGGGAGCGCATCGCTTTCGTGCTGTCGATGAAGATGCAGGAGCCGCAATTTTCCGGCCAGACCAAAGAACGTCTGTCGTCCCGTGAAGCGGCGGCTTTCGTTTCTGGCGTGGTCAAGGATGCGTTCAGCCTGTGGCTCAACGCCCACCCCGAAACCGGCATGCTGCTGGCGGAACTGGCGATCAACAACGCCGGCCGTCGTCTCAAGGCCAGCAAGAAGGTCGAGCGCAAGCGCATCACAGCGGGGCCGGCACTGCCAGGCAAGCTTGCCGACTGCGCCGGGCAGGACCCGATGCGTTCAGAGCTGTTCCTGGTGGAAGGTGATTCCGCAGGCGGTTCGGCCAAACAAGCGCGGGACAAAGAGTTCCAGGCGATCCTGCCGTTGCGCGGCAAAATTCTGAACACCTGGGAAGTCGACGGCGGCGAAGTGCTGGCCAGCCAGGAAGTGCACAACATCGCCGTGGCGATCGGTGTCGATCCGGGCTCGGCGGACATCGCCCAGCTGCGCTACGGCAAGATCTGCATCCTCGCCGACGCCGACTCCGACGGTCTGCACATCGCCACCTTGCTCTGCGCCTTGTTCGTCCAGCATTTCCGCCCGTTGGTGGATGCCGGTCACGTCTACGTCGCGATGCCGCCGCTGTACCGCATCGACCTTGGCAAAGAGATTTACTACGCCCTGGACGACGCCGAGCGCGATGGCATTCTGGATCGTCTGGTGGCCGAGAAAAAACGCGGCAAGCCGCAGGTCACCCGATTCAAAGGCCTGGGTGAAATGAACCCGCCGCAGCTGCGCGAAACCACCATGGACCCGAACACTCGGCGTCTGGTGCAACTGACGCTGGAAGATTACGACGCAACCGCAGAAATGATGGACATGTTGCTGGCGAAGAAACGCGCCGGTGATCGCAAGTCCTGGCTGGAATCCAAAGGCAACCTCGCCGAGGTTCTTGGCTGATGCGGGTTGGCTTTGCCCTGGCGTGTGCGTTACTTCTGACCTCCGTTTCGGCGTTTGCCGAACCGGCACCGGAGTTGCGCCTGTTGTCCGAGCATCCCGTCGACGGCATGCGCGGCGGCAACCTGTCGGGGCTGGCCCAGTGTGGCAAGGACCTGTGGACGATCTCCGACCGCGACGATGATCAGATCTACCGCCTCGATACCCGCGACACGGTCTGGCAGGCCGAAACCGTTGGCATCGGCGTCCCTCCGGTGCCTGACAGCGGTTTGCCCTGGGGGTTGCGTTCGCGGGCCTGGGTCGCATCGTTTGTACGGGGCGGGGACCTGGATTTTGAAGGCATCAGTTGCGACAGCGCCGGTAATCGCTACATCGTCAGCGAGTCCCATGCGGCGATCCTGCAAGTGCCGCCTGTTGGGCCTTCGTCCTGGCTGAAGATCTCGCCGATGCTGGTTCGCGAAGCGCGGGCCAGTGGCATGCTGTTGCAATTCAATGCGCTGTTCGAGGGCCTGGCGATCAACCCTTCGGGCGATCAATTGTGGCTCGCCGCCGAGCGTCAAAGCCGTGGCTTGCTGCTGATCAAGCGCAAACAGACGGTGTGGGATTGCGACGGTGGCTGCGTATTGCTGAGCGAAGCGGGTAAAGAAATGCAGCCGGCACAGTTTCCACGGGCCAAAGCCGTTACTCGGGACTTTGCCGACCTGTCGCTGTTCAACGGCAAGCTGTTTACCCTTGAACGCAACGCTTACCAGATCTGCCGCCGCGACCCGGTGACGGCCAAGGTCGAACGCTGCTGGTCGTTTGCCGATGAAGCCTTGCAGGAACACCGCCGCTATCAAAATCCGTTTGGTCTGACCGAAGCATTGATTGTCGACGCCGAGGGGGCCTGGGTCGGCACCGACAACAACAACGATGCCCGCGCCGATGGCGAGGCTCGCCCGGTTGTCTGGCGCTTCGCCGCGCCTGAAGGTGGCTGGAGTGCCAAGCCGTGAGCCAGCAAACACCGGGGAAACGCGCCGGCCGGGTGTTTATGGTGCTGGCCTGGTGCGCGGCGCTGTTCCTGGCAACGCGGTTTTTCGGCCAGTGGGAGGATCGACAGCAAAATCCCAATGTGGCCGTCACCTCGGAGCAGGGCGAAGGTTTTATTGAAGTGAAACTGGCCAGTAATACCCAGGGGCACTTTGTCGCCAGCGGCCAGATCAACGGCCAGCCGGTGGATTTCTTGCTGGATACCGGGGCGACCGATGTGGCGATCCCGGCCCAAATGGCCGAACGGCTGAAACTGGAAAAAGGCTTCGGGGTGACCCTGAGCACCGCCAACGGTCGCACCGAGGGTTATCGAACCCGCGTCGACCGGCTGCAACTGGGCGACATTGTGCTGCGTGACGTGCGCGCCATCGTCGTGCCAGGCCTGGATGGCAAGCAAGTGCTGCTCGGTATGAGCGCGCTGAACAAACTTGAATTTACCCAGCGCGGTGGCACCATGCTGCTGCGCCAGACAACGAACCGATGAGGCCCGCATGAGCGACTCCCTTGATCTCAGCCTGGACGGTGTAGAACGCCGGTCACTGGCTGACTTCACCGAAAATGCCTACCTCAACTACTCCATGTACGTGATCATGGACCGTGCCTTGCCGCATATCGGCGACGGCCTGAAACCGGTACAGCGGCGCATTATCTATGCGATGAGCGAGTTGGGGCTGGACGCCGATTCCAAGCACAAGAAATCGGCGCGTACCGTCGGTGACGTGCTCGGTAAATTCCACCCGCATGGCGATTCGGCCTGCTACGAAGCCATGGTCCTGATGGCCCAGCCGTTCAGCTACCGCTACACGCTGGTCGACGGCCAGGGTAACTGGGGTGCGCCGGATGATCCCAAGTCCTTCGCCGCCATGCGTTACACCGAGGCGCGGCTGTCGCGTTATTCCGAAGTGCTGCTCAGCGAACTGGGCCAGGGCACCGCGGACTGGGGCCCGAACTTCGACGGTACGCTCGACGAGCCGCTGGTGTTGCCGGCGCGTTTGCCGAACATCCTGCTCAACGGCACCACCGGCATCGCCGTGGGCATGGCCACCGACGTACCGCCGCACAACCTGCGCGAAGTCGCGACAGCGTGCGTGCGTTTGCTCGATGAGCCCAAAGCCACGGTCGAACAGCTCTGCGAACACATTCAGGGCCCGGATTACCCGACCGAAGCAGAAATCATCACGCCCCGCGCCGATCTGCTGAAAATGTACGAAACCGGCAAGGGTTCGGTGCGCATGCGCGCCGTGTACCACATTGAAGACGGCGACATCATCGTCACCGCACTGCCGCATCAGGTTTCCGGTGCCAAAGTGCTGGAGCAGATCGCTGCAATGATGCAGGCCAAGCCGTCCAAGGCCCCGCAGATCGCTGACTTGCGCGACGAATCCGACCACGAAAACCCGTGCCGGATCGTGATCATTCCGGGCGCGCGGAAAAACTTCGACCACGACGCGCTGATGCAACACCTGTTCGCCAGCACCGAGCTGGAGTCGAGCTACCGGGTCAACATCAACATCATCGGTCTGGACGGCAAGCCGCAGTTGAAAAACCTGCGTGCGTTGCTGGTGGAATGGCTGGAGTTCCGCGTCAACACCGTGCGTCGTCGTCTGCAATTCCGCCTGGACAAGGTCGAGCGTCGCCTGCACCTGTTGGACGGTTTGTTGATTGCCTACCTCAACCTGGATGAAGTGATTCACATCATCCGTACCGAGGAACACCCGAAAGCCGCACTGATCGCGCGTTTTGCCCTGAGCGAAATCCAGGCCGACTACATTCTCGACACCCGTTTGCGTCAGTTGGCGCGACTGGAAGAAATGAAGCTGCGCGCCGAGCAGGATGAACTGCTCAAGGAACAGGCCAAGCTGCAAGCCCTGCTGGGCAGTGAAGCCAAGCTGAAAAAACTGGTGCGTACCGAGCTGATCAAGGACGCCGAAACCTACGGCGACGACCGTCGCTCCCCGATTGTCGAGCGCACCGAAGCCAAGGCCCTGACCGAGCACGATCTGCTGCCGAACGAGAAAGTGACCGTCGTACTGTCGGAAAAAGGCTGGGTTCGTTCTGCCAAAGGCCACGAGATCGACGCCACGGGCCTTTCCTACAAGGCCGGGGATGGTTTCAAGGCCTTGGCGCCGGGTCGCTCCAACCAGTTCGCGGTGTTCATTGACTCCACCGGCCGCAGCTATTCGGTGCCTTCGCACACGCTGCCATCGGCCCGTGGCCAAGGCGAACCGCTGACCGGCCGTCTGACGCCGCCGCCAGGGGCGACCTTCGAATGCGTGCTGATGCCGGAAGACGATTCGCTGTACGTGATCGCCTCCGACGCCGGCTACGGCTTCGTGGTCAAGGGTGAAGACCTGCAAGCCAAGAACAAGGCCGGCAAGGCGCTGTTGAGCTTGCCGAACAACTCGAAGGTCATTCTTCCGCGCCCGGTAACGGACCGCGAGAACAATTGGCTGGCTTCGGTGACCACCGAAGGTCGCCTGCTGATCTTCAAGATCAGTGATCTGCCACAATTAGGTAAGGGCAAAGGCAACAAGATCATCGGGATCAACGGTGAGCGTGTGGCCAGTCGCGAAGAATATGTCACAGACATCGCCGTACTGCCGGATGGCGCCACGTTGGTGCTGCAGGCCGGAAAACGTACGTTGTCGCTGAAAGCGGACGACCTCGAACACTACAAAGGTGAGCGTGGGCGTCGTGGTAACAAACTGCCACGTGGCTTCCAGCGGGTTGATGCGCTGCTCGTCGAAAACCTCAATTAAGCGGCTAGGGGGCGTTATCGGCTCTTTCCCCACCGCGCCGGGTCTGCTGTTGTACAGGGCAAGGCGTGAGAAGCGAGGTTTGGTCATTCCAAATAAGCTTCGAGCAACGCAGCCCTGCACAACAGCAGGCCCGGCCCTTCGGGTTGTGCCTTAAAGCGGGCCAGGCTGCGTTGGAGGCCTTGGAAAGGGAAAAACCATTCCCAGCGGCCTCCGCCTTGCCTGGCCCGCTTCAAGGCGACAACGCGGTGGGGAAAGTAGTCGATAACGCCCCTAGAGGCCTCGATCTACGATTTAACGCGTAGATCGACGCATTGGCGCTGGAGTCGGAACGCATATTCACGGATGATATGGCCTTTCAAGCGCCGGCGTGGCCGAGCGTTCTTCATATTTATTGAGTATTTTCACTGTGGTTAGCCTTGTGGCAACCACCTGGATGGGACGATGACTGCTCTGCGCCTTCCTTTTATTTTGATGCTCGCCGGCGTTCTTGGCCTGGCGGGTTGCAGCGTTCACCAACCGGTGTCGCTGTACCAGCTGGACAGCGGAAGTCCGGCTCAGCCTGCGCAAAGCGCGGGCATGGCGGTTTTGCTGGGCCCGGTAACGGTTGCGGATTACCTGCAACGCGAAACCTTGTTGCAGCGACAGCCCGATGGCAGCCTGCTGGCATCGCTGGACGGTCGTTGGGCGGGTAGCTTGTCTTCCGACATCGATCAGCTATTGCTGCGTCAGGTAGCGGGTCATCTGGACAGCCAGCGCGTTGTGCTGGCGCCTGCGACCACTGGCTTTACACCGGATGTCCAGGTGCTGATGACGATTACTCGCCTGGACTCGGGCGAATCGCAACCGGCGATCCTGGATGCGCAATGGCGTTTGATCGACCGTCGTGGCCAGGTTCGCGATAACCGCATCATTCACCTGCAAGAGCAGCATGCCGGTGGCACGGCGGCTCAGGTTCAGGCTCAGGGTGTGTTGCTGCAGCGTCTGGCCGAGCAACTGTCGACGGCGCTCAAGCCACTGGCCAATCAACCACCGATCGCCGCAGCGCCGAAAAAGCCGGCAGCCAAGCCGGCGGCACCGGCGGCGGAAGCGGAAAAGCAACCGAAGATCCCGATGGCTTCGCCGATCCGGACCGATATGGAAGTGTTCAGGTTCTAAGCCTGGATTGATCCAAAGCAAAGCCCGCAGTGATGCGGGCTTTGTTGTTTCTGCGGGTTGTATCTCCATTGTTTGTCCCGACGTCTTCGCGGGCAAGCCTCGCTCCTACAGGTTTTGTGTCGTACACCTATCGCGCGAACGACGCAGGACCTGTAGGAGCGAGGCTTGCCCGCGAAGGCGTCAGGCCAGGCAACAAAAAGCCCGCAGACAATCACTCATCTGCGGGCTTCGTTATTGCGGGGCTAAGATTTAGGCCCGACGCTCATGCATCCGCGCCAGTTGCCGCTCAAGCATCGACGGATAAGGCTCCATCAACCGCTCAACACAGCAAGCACCCTCAGGGCTGGCAATCGGCCGGATCCGCGCACGCTGGCGGATCAGCGCGTCGTCACTGATCTTGCGCTCCACCAGCAGCAGGTTGCGGCTGTGTTGCGACAAGGCCAGGGCGTCCTGAGCGGCTTCGGTCAGCAGCAGGTCGATCTGGCTCATACCGAACAACTCGTCCCCCAGTGTCAGGCCCAACTGCAATTGCAGGGTGATGCCGCTGTCCGCGACTTCGATCTGCAATTGATGGCCCAGCGCACGCAACAGCTCACCACAGCAGATCGCGTTGGTCAGGTAGTCGTCGCCGCTGTCTTCGGTGTGGAACACCATCAGCGTGCTGCCATCGTTGAGGCTATGCAGTTCGCCCTCATAGAGCGACGCGGCCTGGTCGAGGCAATCGCGATAGCGTTTCAGCAGTTCTTCCAGGCGCGCTCGGGGCAGACGACGCAGTTGATCCTGAGCGCCCAGTTGCACGGCCAGCACCGCGCTGTGCTGTGGCACGTTCGAGATCACCTGTTTTGCTACCGGTTTAGGCGCAGCGTCGGCCGATTCATCACGCAAATCGGCAAACGCATCATCGTCATCGTCGTCTTCAACGGTGCTGACACTGCGCCGCAGCGCAGGCTTGAGGCCGGCCACAGGCTTGGTTTCGTCAAAGCTCGGATCACGCAGGTTGCGCACTTCGAAGGTCGGCTCTTTATCGTCGGCGTCTTCGTATTCGCTTTCGTCGTATTCCGGCTCGGGCACAGGTTCCGGTTCGGCCGGCTCCGGCGCGAAATTGGCGTGCAGCTGGCGGGCCAGGTCGCCGATCTCATCCTGGCGCTCGGTGGCCGGAGTGTATTCGTCGATATTGCGCAGCCACACGCGCAGTTGCAGCAGCGGCGTGGAGATATGCCGACCCAGGCGCAGGCTCAAGGCCAGGGACAGGGCCAGCAGAATCGCACTCAAAATGCCCATGCTTTGCAGGCTGATGGTCATCGGCTGCTGGAACTGATCCATGTCCAGGCTGATGCGCAGTTGCCCGGCCGTCACGTCCTGGAACGTGATTTTGCTCTGGTACATGCCTTCGGCTTCGCCCAACAGGCTGTGCTTGGGACGCTGACCGGCTTCGGCGAGGATGCGGTTATCCACGCTATAGATGGCGGCGTGGGCCACCAACTTGTTTTTGGTCAGGTTGTTGAGCAGCACGTTGAGGCTGAGGATGTCGTTGGACACCAACAGCTCCGTGGCGGAGGTGGCGGTCTGCGTGGTCAGGCTTTCGCCCAGCGCATCGGCCTGCTCGTGCATGGCCTGCTTGAACTGCAAACCCATCACGCAGGCGTAGATCACCAGGGCCAGAGCGACCAGGATCACGTTATGGCTAGCGATGCGCAATGCAATCGGTACACGGCGATGGCGCAGTGCACGGAAGATCAGCAGAAAGAAGTTATCGGTTTTTACTGGCGTGGGCCGGTTCACTTGAGCTCGGCTCTTTTGTCCGTGAAGTTGACGCGCAGTATAGCGACAGGCCCTAGACCGGCAAAGCGCTGACGGTGCCCGATGGTCACTGAAAGTGGGTAGAATGCGGTTTTTTTCCACTTGCGGGGGTGCGCCTTGCGCGAAATCGTCCTGATAAACATCACGGGAGTCGACCGTCCGGGTCTGACTGCGGCCATTACCGGCGTTCTGGCCCAGGGTGGTGTGAACATTCTCGACATCGGTCAGGCGGTGATCCACGACACCCTGTCGTTCGGCATCCTGGTTGAAATTCCTGATACCGAGCAAGGCAAGTCGGTGCTCAAGGACATCCTGTTCAAGGGTTACGAGCTCGATCAGCAGGTGCGTTTCACGCCGGTATCCGAACAGGATTACCAGCAGTGGGTCGGTAACCAGGGTAAAAAACGCCACATCGTGACGCTGTTGACCCGCAAAGTGACCGCCGGGCAATTGCAGGCCGTGAGTTCGATCACCGCCAAATATGGCCTGAACATCGATCACATCGATCGCTTGTCCGGGCGTATGCCGCTGGACACCCCGGCCGACAAAGGCAAGGGCTGCATCGAGTTTTCCGTGCGTGGCGAAGCGGCTGATCCGCAGGCGCTGCGGGCCGAGTTCCTCAGCGTCGCCCAGGAACTGAACGTCGACATCGCCTTCCAGGAAGATTCGCTGTTCCGCCGTAACCGCCGCCTGGCGGTGTTTGACATGGACTCAACGCTGATCGAGGCCGAAGTCATCGACGAACTGGCCAAGGCAGCGGGCGTGGGCGACCAAGTGTCTGAAATCACCGAGCGAGCGATGGCCGGTGAACTGGATTTCCGCGCGAGCTTCAAGGAACGCCTGGCCTTGCTCAAGGGGCTGGACGTCAGTGTGCTGGACTCGATCGGTGCTTCATTGCGTCTGACCGAAGGCGCCGAAACCCTGTTCGCCGAACTCAAGCGTCTGGGCTACAAAACGGCGATCCTGTCGGGCGGCTTCACCTACTTCGCCAAGCAACTACAGGCCAAGTTGGGCATCGACTACGTGTTTGCCAACGAACTGGAAGTGGTCGACGGCAAGGTTACCGGCGTGGCGGTCGAGCCGATTGTTGATGCACAGCGCAAGGCGGATCTGCTGAAAGAACTGGCGCATAAGGAAGGCTTGCGTCTGGAACAGACCATCGCGGTCGGCGACGGTGCCAACGATTTGCCGATGCTGGCGATTGCCGGTCTGGGCGTGGCGTTCCGCGCCAAACCGCTGGTGAAACAGTCGGCCAAACAGGCGATTTCCACCCTTGGGCTGGATGGCGTGCTGTATCTGCTGGGCTTCCGGGATCGTGACGGGCAGCTCTGAGTCTTGTATTGACTAAACTAGCCTCTTCGCGGGCAAGCCTCGCTCCTACAGGTTTGGTGTCGTACACCTATCGCGCGAACGACGCAGAACCTGTAGGAGCGAGGCTTGCCCGCGAAAGGGGCGCCACGGTCTTACAGATTCACCCTCAAAGCAACTTCCACAACGAATCAAAATCCTCCTCAACGCCGCTCACTGCGGCGTTGTCGTTTCTGGCCGCCTCCAGCGAGCGATAAGCAAACTGATTAAAACTGTTGGTACTCGCCACCCGTCGATCCAGCCCGGCGCGGCGCTCCTGGCCGTTGGTGTTGATCAGCACTTTGCTGCCTTCCTGAAAGGGCAGGCGCGGTGCGAGCAACGTAGCGGGCAGGTCGATGGCGCTGATTTCCGGCAGCAACAGGCCACGCAAATATTGACTGTGGTCGTCCCGCGTTCGCACCAGTTGCAGCCCGCACGGCTCGGCGTAAGGCGCGACCTGTTCGATCCCCATTTGCGTACCACCGCCACGTACCTGACGAATCCAGCGCACCACTGCAATACTCCAGCCCTGATTGGCGGAGTCCTCGATTCCGACCATTTCACCAGCTTGTAGCTCGGCCGGCACTGCGCCAGGCCATGCAAGGCAATAGCCGCCGGGGCTGTGATTGATGACCGGCAGGGCGTATGTCGGAAAATGCCGATTGCTATCAGCCGCCTCGTGGCCGTCGTTGTTCTGAAGTTGCGGGTATTCAATCTCTTCGTAGGGCAGCAAGGCATCGGCGCTGCCGTGGGGAGCGGCGTCGAACGCCTGGCCCCATTGGTCGCTCTCCCGGCCTGCCGGGGACGTTGCCGAAAACTGCGCTAGGCGGGTGCCGGGGTTTTTCAGAATATCGCTGAACGAACGTTGCCCGCCCAGATAGAAGTGCAGCGCGCTCATGCCCACGCACAGGGTCAGCGTGCCTTGGCCAGCGGTGCGTTGAAAACTGCGCTCGGCAGCCTGGCCCCACGCGGCGTGCAGGTGTTGCAGTGTATCCAGGCTGAGCCCGGTCGGTACCGGCAGCGGCGGAGTGCCGATATTGCCTTGCAAATGCGCTTCGATGGCGGCGACCAGTGGCTGCGGATCAATCCCCAGCAAACCGGCCTGCTGCTCGGCCCTGAACTTCGAACGGTAGCGCGGACCGGTGTCGAGGTCCGGCGCGACGGCAAACAATCCGTCAGCAGGTTGGCCGGATTGCAACTTGATCCATTGGCTCCAGGGCTCCAGCACCTCGGCGAGCCGTGCAATCTGATTCTGGCGCAGTTGATTGCAGCGGGAAGCGCCCAGCAGCAGGGCCGTCACGTAAGTCTGTTCGATGCTCAGGGTTTTCGTCTGGCTGGCCAGTTCATCGCGCAGGCTCAGATGCTGGAGTTTGTGTGCGCAGGCGATCCGATACAGCTGATGCAGCTCCAGCCACAGGCCTTCCGGCACCGGGCAATACAACTGAGTAGAGCGAATCAGCGGGCCGTTCAGGCAATGGATCGCCCGCTGCAGCGCCTGGGTCAGCAGAGGGGCTCGATCCTTGCTGAAGCGCGGGGTGATGCGCACGACGATCTGTTTGTAGCCAATCGCCAGGTGACTTTGCAGTGCCTGGCAAAGGTTGGCGATCTTGCGCGAACGCTCGTCGAGCACAATCGCTTGATGCAGGAAATGCCGTTCCAGGTGTTTGCAGACGTAATACACCTCGGGGCGCAACAGTTCGAGCAGTTGCAGGCGATTGTCGCTGGGGGTGAGCAGTTGGTTGAGTTCGCTCAAGCCTTGATAGAGCAAGCGGGCGGTTTCGCCGATGTTGGCTTTGGGCAGGTTGGCGATCCAGCGCTTGAGGTCGCGTGGCGTCGGTTCACAGAACGACAGGCGCAGTTGCGTCGGGATCGGTGCACGTAGCAGCAGGTGGGGACTGGTCTCATTCATGCCGTGGAAAACTCCAACCGGGAAATGGGCGTGAATGACCTGACTGTAGCACCTACGGATGTCTACCGTTTGTCTGTCAGCCGAGTGCTGCTCGGGTGTACTACTAATCTGACACACGTGCGACTGGATACGCACAGTCGTACGGCCTGCTGCCTACGCAGGGCAGGTCTCTTGTAACTTCAAGGAGATGAGGTTCATGTCTAAATACGTAGTGGCAAATCAATGGGGCGGCAGTTCGGCACCCTGGCATCCGGGCGGAGACTGGGTGTTAGGCGCGCGGGATAACCAGAACGTGGTCGCGATCGAGATCAAATCGGGCGATGGCGGGAAGAGCTTCACCGGCACCATGACTTACGCGGGTGAAGGTCCCATTGGCTTCAAGGCTCAGCGCACGGGCCAGAACCAGTACAACGTGGAAAATCAGTGGGGCGGCAACGACGCTCCATGGCATCCGGGTGGCAAGTGGGTCATCGGCGGCCGTGATAATCAGAACGTTGTGGCGTTGAGCTTCACCTCCAATGACGGAGGGAAAAACCTCAGTGGCACCAATACCTACGCCAACGAGGGGCCGATCGGCTTTCGTGGACAGATAGAGTAACGGCGCTACCGAAATGTCCGCCCCTTCGAAGACGTTCGACGGGGCGGATCAGCCAAATCAGGCGTTTGGCAGGCCCATGCCCTGGCCCATCTGTACCGGAGAACCGGCCGCCAACTCTTCAGCCCATTTCACTTGATCCGGCCCGAACAGCACGACAGCGGTCGAACCCAGCTTGAAGCGACCCAGTTCCGCACCTTTTTCCAGATGGATCGGCGCACGGGCGGCTTCGTCGTAACGGAAGGTTTTCAGCTCGCGTTTCGGCGGCGTCACCAGCCCGGCCCACACGGTTTCAATCGAGGCCACGATCATCGCGCCCACCAGCACCACGGCCATCGGCCCGCGTTCGGTGTCGAAAATGCACGCCACACGCTCGTTGCGGGCAAACAGTTCCGGCACGTTTTCGGCGGTGGTCTGGTTGACCGAGAAAATCCGGCCCGGGATGTAGACCATCTCGCGCAGGGTGCCAGCCAGAGGCATGTGCACGCGGTGGTAGTCTTTCGGCGACAGGTAAATCGTCGCGAAATCGCCACCCATGAACGGCGCAGCATTCGCGGCATCACCGCCCAGCAATTCCAGCACGCTGAAGCTGTGCCCCTTGGCCTGGAACACGCGACCGTGTTCGATCGGGCCGAGTTGGCTGACCGCACCGTCGGCCGGGCTGAGGATCGCGCCCGGAGTTTCATCGAGCGGGCGAGCGCCGTCTTTCAGTGCTCGGGTGAAGAATGCGTTGAAGTGCTCGTAAGCTGTCAGGTCTTCGACCAGCGCCTGGGACATGTCCACCTGATAACGCTTGGCGAACCAGGCGGTAAAGGCGTTCTTGAACCAGCGCACGCGGCATTCGGCAATGCAGCCGGCCAGTCGCGAGAGCAAGTGGTGAGGCAGCAGGTATTGGCTGAGGATAAACAAACGCTTATTCATTAACTGTCCTTAAAAACCTTAAATCTCTACGGGCGTATCGGGGTGGTTGCCCCATTCGCCCCAGGAGCCGGCGTAGCCTTTGACCCGCGGATAACCGAGGGATTTGGCCACCAGATAAGTGAAGCCAGAGCGATGGTGAGTCTGGCAGTGGGTGATGATTTCTTTGTCTTTGGTGATGCCGAGTTGGTCGAGAATCTGCGGCATGTCCGTGCGGATGCGCAAGTTGCGCGACTTATCCATGCCGGCCGTCCATTCGAAATTCACCGCGCCGGGAATGTGCCCGGCCTTGGCTGCCAGGACCTTCTCGCCGGAATACTCCAGCGGGCCGCGCGCGTCCCATACCGCCAGGTCGGCGGCGCCGAGACGGCTTTGCAGGTACTCGCGGGTGGCGGTGGGTTCGTCGTGCAGGGTCAGCGCAACCGGGCCGCCAACGTGGGCCGGGATCTGGATCGACATGGGCATGCCTTCTGCCAGCCACGCCGTCAGGCCACCGTCTATATAGTGGTAATTGCGGTGGCCGATGACATCGAGCAGCCAGATAAAGCGCCCGGCCCAACCGCCACCTTCGTCGTCGTACACCACGTAGACCGCATCGGGGTTGTGTCCCAGCTCACCGAACAACGCTTCGAGCGCCGCTTGCGGCGGCATCAGCCCCGGCGCAGGTGCCTGACCGAGTTGCGTTCGTTTGGGGTCGACAAAGCGCGCGCCGGGAATATGCCCTTCGGCATAGCGGGCGCTGCTGGTCAGGTCCACCAGAATCAGTTCGCGGGACTCGAGACGCGGGAGCAAGTCGCTCGGCTCGATGACCAGCGCCAAGCCAGAGAAGTCAGACATGTGAGGTCTCCAGAGCACAAAGGGGAGGATTGTAGCGCAGCATTCATTGACCGCGTTGGCTAAAGCTATGGAGTGCCTTTTCAATGCACTGCGCGGTTTTACCGAAAGCTTGCACGGTGATTTCCGAAAATGGCCCGCCGCCCTGATCCGCTACAACGACCATGATCACCCGGCCATTATTGACCAGTGAGCGCAGCAGCAAATGTTCGCCGCGAAATTGCGCGCGCAGGTTGGCAGGTAACAGGGCCGAGAACTGGGCGTTGTTGGCCGGGGTTAATCGCACTTGGGCCTGTTGCGAGAGCAGACGCTGCAGCACGGTGCTCTGGCTGACCGCCAGGTTCAGGCCTGCCGCTTCTTTCTCCAGCCCGGCCGTTTGATGCGCACGCAAATTGGCGTGGGTGCGGTCGGCCATCAAAATCATCACTCGACGCATGCCGCACGCGACCAGCGCGTCCCGGGCAGAGGTGGTCAAGTGCATCGCATTGGTGAAGCGGCTCGGCTCGACCAGCAATTCGGCACATTGTTTACGCCACGCCGTCAGGTCTTCGGTGGTCGGCGCTGGCGCCGGCAGCAAACCTGCGTGAATGCGATTCACGCCCGATGGCCAGATCAGCGATATAGCGGGGTGCCAGAGGTCCGGCATGGCGTGCTGGTGCGCGCTGTTGACGGCCTGTTGATGCAATTGCTGCTGCACGTCGTTCATCGGCATTTGCAGGTAAAGGCTGGTCAGGTATTGCCAGCGCTCGCTGTGCGGACTGTCCCAGGCTTGTTGCGCCGACAGGGCCAGACCATTGGCCAGCAGCACGGTATTGGCCGGCTGATTGAGCCAGCGACGCAGGGTCGGATCGTCATCGAGACGGTTTTGCTGGCGCAAAGGGTGCTCGCTGTCGCGGGCGATGCGCAGGACTTTGACCAGTTCTCGCTGCTCGTTGAGTAGCAGTCGATAACCTTGCTGCACCCAGATCGGCAGACGCCAGATGTCCACCAGTGCCTGACAGATGTCCAGCAGGCGAACGCCGAACAATTGCTTTTCGACTTTGCGCGCTGACTCGCCTTTATAAATGACCCGCAGCTCCCACTCTTCGAGCAACTGCGGATGAGTCAACGCCATCGGCCACAGCGGCGAGAGAAACAGCAGGCTGCCCCAGTGGATGTCCTGCCAGAGCCGCGCCAGGCGACCGGCGAAAAAGCCGTTGGCCTGTTGGGTCGCATGCTGGCTGATCAACTGCAACTGACGCAACGCCACTGGTATGTGTGATTGGGGTTCGGCTGGCAACCGGGCGAGCAATTCTTCGGTGCGTTTCAACCCGAGGCGATTGATGGCCACCTCAAGGTTTTCAGCCGGTTCGGTCATGCTGCCGTGGGTGTGGCGATTGGCTTCGCGAATCACGCTCAAGGCCAGGGCCGGGCTGTCTTGCAACAGTTCGGCAATGTCGCGAAGTGAACTGCGGTTATCGGCGAGGGCCTTGCAGACACGGTCGTGACTGGCTTGCGGAACGGGCAGGCGCACGCCATCGAGCAGCTTGACCCAGCCTTCGAGAGTGGTCGGTTTTGGAATTGGAACGTTCGTTTCGTTAGCCATGGTTGGACGCGATCATCGTCTGCATTACCTATGCCCGGAGCGGGCCAAATTGGCTTTTCGCCTGAACTGGCTATAGTCTGGCGCAGTTTTGCCGATAAGTAGAAGAAGAGATTTTTTAACTTCCGAATATGACCTTGAACCCGACTCAGTAAGTGCTCTCCTACCTATGGCTAAAATTATCGGCATCATCGTCGTATTCGCGAGCGTGCTCGGCGGATACGTGCTTTCCCACGGCAAAATTGCCGCCCTCATCCAGCCTTTTGAGGTGATGATTATCGGTGGCGCGGCCCTTGGCGCATTCCTGCAGGCCAACCCCGGTTACATGACGATGCACGTGCTCAAGAAATCCTTGGGCATGTTCAGTTCGCGCTTCAGCCACACGTTCTATCTGGAAGTGCTGGGCCTGGTCTACGAGATCCTCAACAAGAGCCGCCGCGAAGGCATGATGGCCATCGAAGGCGACATCGAAGATGCCGCTGCGAGCCCGATTTTTGCCAAGTACCCGGTCGTGCTCAAAGATGAACGCATGACCGCGTTCATCTGCGATTACCTGCGCATCATGTCCTCCGGCAACATGGCTCCCCATGAGCTTGAAGGCCTGTTCGACATGGAGCTGTACAGCCTCAAGGAAGACCTCGAGCATCCGTCCCACGCGGTGAATGGTATTGCCGACGCCATGCCCGGTTTCGGTATCGTCGCGGCGGTACTCGGTATCGTGGTGACCATGGCTTCCCTGGGTGAGGGCGACCAGGCCTCCATCGGTCTGCACGTGGGCGCGGCACTCGTCGGTACCTTCTTCGGTATTCTCGCGGCATACGGCTTCTTCGGCCCATTGGCCACTTCCCTGGCCCACGATGCCAAGGAAGAACTGAACGTCTACGAAGCCATCAAGGCCTCGCTGGTCGCTTCCGCTTCCGGCATGCCGCCGTCGCTGGCGGTAGAGTTCGGCCGCAAGGTGCTGTACCCGGCGCACCGTCCTAGCTTTGCTGAGCTGGAACAAGCGGTTCGCGGTCGCTAAGTCATGGAAAATAACCAGCCGATAATCATCAAGCGCGTCAAGCGCATCGCCGGCGGGCATCACGGGGGCGCCTGGAAAATCGCCTTCGCGGACTTCGCGACGGCGATGATGGCGTTCTTCCTGGTGCTGTGGCTGCTGTCCACCGCAACACCGGAACAGAAGATCGCCATCGCCGGTTACTTCAAGGACCCGGTCGGCTTTACCGAAAGCGGCACGCCGTACATCATTGACTTGGGCGGCTCGCCGACCCTGGCGCCGGAGAACACCCTCAACCCCGAGGTGAAATCTCAGCCGCAGCCAGACAAGGTGACTATCGACACCGAGCAGGTTGAAGGCATGGCCGAACAGGTCGAGAAAGAACGCCTGGAACTGTTGCTGCAAGAATTGCAGAACAAGGTCGATGAGAACCCGCAGCTGCAAAAATTCAAGGACCAGATCCTGTTCGAGATCACTCAGGACGGCTTGCGCATCCAGATCATGGACGCGGAAAACCGGCCGATGTTCGACTCAGGCTCAGCGCGTCTGAAACCGTATTTCGAAGACATCTTGCTGGCCATGGCCGACACCATCAAAGCGGTGCCGAACAAGATCAGCATCAGCGGTCATACCGATGCCAAGCCGTATTCGGGCACCGGTGATTTCGGCAACTGGGAACTCTCGGCCAACCGTGCCAACGCCGCCCGCCGTGCGCTGGTCGCTGGCAGTTATCCGGATCAGCAAGTGGCGCGGGTGGTCGGTTACGCCTCGTCGGCGCTGTTCGACCGCGAGAACCCGTTCAACCCGGTCAACCGCCGGATCGACATTGTGGTGCTGACCAAGAAGGCCCAGCGCGCCATCGAAGGTTCGCAAGGTGCTGAACCGGGTCCTACACCTGCGCCAACGCAAGGGCAGGGTGGTCCGGGCGAAGTGCCGGCCACGCCAGTCGATCCGAATGCATTGCCGGCGGATAAACAACCGCTGCCGGCCCATGAGCTTCGCGAGCGACTGAATATCTTCGAAGACCCGGCACCGAAACCGGCGGAAGCGCCGAAGCAGTGATCCACAAAAAAGCCGCGAGATGATCGCGGCTTTTTTGTGCCTGTCAGAAGCCGCGACGGATGCGGTTTTTGAGCTGGTCGTGGAATAGATCGGCATCACTCTTGTAGGTGCCGCGGACGGATTCGCTGAAGGACTCCATTCCTATTGAACGTTTGGACATGGACTCCTTGCGGTAGGCATCGATGAAAAAGCTGAGGTCGACATCGTTGCTCAGTTTCGGCCATTTATCGAGGTACAGCGGCAGCGCGCTGGCCCCGATCTTGTAGGAGCAGATCCTTCGATCACTAATGGTCGCTTCACCGATTTCGAACGGCACCCACCAGGACATGGCAGTCTCCTGCGAGACCACCGCCAGCAAGTGCGTGCATTCGGTAATGTTGCGGGTGATGACGGTAGTAATGTCGTCGGTTTGCTGGGATTCGGTGTCCAGCACATCGAGATAGGTTTTGATGTTCGCCTGTTTCAGGCGCGCATTGATGACCACTGCCTGGGCGCGGTCGGTGTGGCGGTAACTGATAAATACCGGCATTAGAAATGTCCCTTGATCGCGAGTTCGCGGTAATAGGCGCCGAGGGCGGTGAGGCGGCAACCGGTGGAGTTCAGGGCGGCGTAATACATGTGCTCGGCGTCCACCGGTTCGATCAGGCTGTGTCTGTTGCACTTTTGCAGCTGGGCGAAGACTTCGCCGTGGTCCGGGTCGAACGATTTTTCGGTGGGTTCGTAGCTGGGGTCGAGCGCAAACACCGATTCTGCCTCGGCGAACCAGTCGGGGAGTTTGCGCAGTATTTCCTTGGGGATCAGTGGCGAGACCTCACGCAATGAAATGAACTGCGACACATTGGTCTTGAATACCGGCCGCTGTTCCCAGGCATCGAGCGCGTTGTCGACAAAGGAATAGAGACTGCCGGGAGTGATTTTCCCCAGAATATTGGCGGCGCCACCGTGCAATGCCTGAAGCAGCAGCCCGGTGAAGACGCCGTGACCTGAACCTTCCATTGCCGCTTGTTCTTTTTTACAGGCCGTGAGAATGGTCATGCCCTCGCCGATTACACTGCTTTCGCTACGCAAGGCCCGCATTTCCCCGGCAGCGCCGCCCTGACAGCAATCGAGAATGATGACTTTGTTTTTGATTTTCGTCGCTTTGGTGGCCCAGTTCAGAATGTCACTGAGCCGGATCCCGTCCTTGGCCGACTTGTAGTCCTGGGGCAGCAGCATGCCTTCGTCGGTATCGGTGTCGAAATTGCCGTGGCCGGCGAAATACAACAGGGCCACATCACAGTCCCCGGAAAACAAATCCTGTATGTGGCCTTCGAGTACCTCGCGGCCCAGGTAACCTTCGGCTGAGGTCAGCACGATATTCTTGAAATTCGGGTCGCCGTCGGCGTCGGTTTTCAGCACCGAGGCCATGGCCATTGCATCGTTGTTGCAGCCACTCAATTGGGAAACATGGTTGTAGTTGTTGATCCCGATGAACAATCCCTTGCGCATGGTTCAACCCGCCGCGTGAGTGCGAATGGCACTGATGATGCTGTTGGTGTTCCAGGCGCATTCGGCATGTGCGGCCTGGCGTACTACAGCAGAAATCCGCTCCGCACCAAATGGTTTGACCGCAATGATCACCTTGCCCATTCGTTTGGCGATCTCGATTTCCTTGTTGATCCACTTGCTGTAGGTCGAATACATCCCCGCCATGATCAGTACCGCCGAGCAAGGCCTGATCTTGTTTTCGATGGCTTCCTCCAACTGTTTGTCGGTCTGGGCACCGATGATCGGGTTATGCGGCGGTACGGAGAAATTCTTGAAGGTGAACGTTGGGTGCGCGGTCAGCAGCTTCACCAGATTGTCGTGGGCATCGGAGTAGTTCCACGAGTGGCTGATGAATAAATGATAGGTTTGCATGGATGTCCCTCGGTATCGCCGGAGTGCGAAGAGGGCTTGAATGTATGCACTTGGATGGCCGCAACAAGGGCTACGCGGTTAAAGAGACGGATCCTTCAAGCAGCCGCGCACATGCCCTACAGAGATGTCTGACGTTTAATCGGCGGGGGATTTGCAGGGCGCAACGAACAACCAGCCGCCCCGTCTGCATCGGAGCGGCTGGCGCATCTGTTTAGTAGCTGGTTTCCGGCAGGCTGGCGATGATCGAGCGGTAGCTGTTCATCCGTTGCTGCTGTACGCGACCTTCTTCCAGGGCCTTGAGCAGGGCGCAACCCGGCTCGCGGTCGTGCTTGCAGTCGCGGAAGCGGCAGGTGCCGATCAGGTCGTTGAACTCGATGAAGCCGGCTTCGACGTCGGCACGGCTGACGTGGCCCAGACCGAATTCGCGGATACCCGGGGAGTCGATCAACTCACCGCCACCGGGGAAGTGGAACAACCGCGCGGTGGTGGTGGTGTGAGTGCCCTGGCCGGACAACTCGGATAACGGACCGACCCGCGCTTCGACTTCCGGCAGCAGGCTGTTGACCAGCGAGGACTTGCCGACGCCGGACTGGCCGACGAATACGCTGATGCGTCCGTCCAGCTGCTTCTGCAGTTGCTCCATGCCGTTGCCGTGGTGCGCCGAGACTTCCAGCACCGGGTAACCCAGCGTGCGGTAAACCGCCAGCAAGGCATTCAGCGCCGGGGCGTTCTGCTCGTCGATCAGGTCGAACTTGTTGAGCAGTAGCAGCGGCCGGATGCCGGCGTGCTCTGCAGCAACCAGATAACGGTCGATCAGGTTCGCGTGAGGTTCAGGCAACGGGGCGAAAACGATGACGATCATGTCGACGTTGGCCGCTACAGGCTTGAGCTGGCCACGGCTGTCCGGACGGCAGAGTTCGGTTTTACGCGGCAGTTGCGCCACGATCACACCGATGCCCTGGTTGCCGGCACGCCAGACCACCTGATCGCCGGTCACCAGCGCAGGCAGGTTCGCGCGCAAGTGACAACGGAACACTTCGCCGGCCAGTTCGCCCTCAAGGGCTTCGACTTCGACCTGCACACCGAAGTGCGCGATCACCAGGCCGGTCTGTTCCGGACCCAGGTCGCCCCCCTCAAGTGCCTCGACAGCCGAGGACTCGCGTTTGGCGGCGCGGGCAGCGCGCTCGCCCTGAATCTTTTCGATGCGCCAGTTTTGACGACGATTGAGTTGGCGTTTGGCCATGGGTGTTCCGTATCAAGAATGCAGCGATTAGGTAAAACGGCCGCGAGTTTAGCACGCCCGGCCACCGGCCTAGGCTAAACTGCGCAGCATTGCCTAGGAGCCGACTCATGCAAAACCCGCAGAATCTGATCTGGATCGACCTGGAAATGACCGGTCTGAACCCTGATACCGACGTCATCATCGAGATGGCCACCATCGTCACCGACAGTGACCTGAACACCTTGGCCGAAGGTCCGGTGATCGCTATCCACCACAGCGACGAGATCCTCGCCGGCATGGACGAGTGGAACACCCGTCAACACGGCGGCTCCGGGCTGACCCAACGGGTGCGCGACAGCCGTATCAGCATGGCTGAAGCCGAAGCCGAAACCATCGCCTTCCTGGAAAAGTGGGTGCCGAAGGGCAAGTCGCCGATCTGTGGCAACAGCATCTGCCAGGACCGTCGCTTCCTTTATACCCACATGAAATCCCTGGAAAGCTTCTTCCACTACCGCAATCTCGACGTCTCGACGCTGAAAGAGTTGGCCGCACGCTGGGCGCCCGATGTGCGCGACAGCTTCAAAAAGGGCAGCACGCACCTGGCCCTGGACGATATCCGCGAATCGATCGCCGAGCTACAGCACTACCGCAAGAATTTCATCAAGTTCTGATTCCGTGGTGCCTGCTCTGGCCCCTTCGCGGGCAAGCCTCGCTCCTACAGTTAGTCGAGTACCCGTAGGAGCGAGGCTTGCCCGCGAAGGGCGCGATGCGGTCTATCTGCTTGAACGCCCTCTTTTGGTGCCGCACCGAAGTGGCTAGACTGCGCGCCTTCCTGCAAGGACCGCCACCATGTTGCTGATGCTTTACCTGATCGCCATCACCGCCGAAGCCATGACCGGTGCCCTGTCCGCCGGCCGTCGCGGGATGGACTGGTTTGGTGTGGTGCTGATCGCGTGCATTACGGCGCTCGGCGGTGGTTCGGTGCGTGACGTGCTGCTCGGTCACTATCCGCTGACTTGGGTCAAACACCCGGAATACCTGGTGCTGACTTCGATCGCGGCGATGTTCACCGTCTTCGCTGCACGCTGGATGCGCCACCTGCGCTCGCTGTTTCTGGTGCTCGACGCCGTGGGTCTGGTGGCATTCACCCTGATCGGCTGCATGACCGCCCTGGAAATGGGCCACGGCATGTTGGTGGCGTCGGTCAGCGGCGTGATCACCGGGGTTTTCGGCGGCATCCTGCGCGACATCTTCTGCAACGACATCCCGCTGATCTTCCGTCGCGAGCTCTACGCCAGCGTCTCGTTCGCAGCGGCGTGGTGCTACATGCTTTGCATTTACCTGCAATTACCCGGTGAACAGGCGATTTTGATCACGCTGTTTGGCGGTTTTCTGCTGCGGTTGCTGGCAATTCGTTTCCATTGGGAAATGCCGAAGTTCGTCTATAACGACGAAGCCTGATCGATACACGGTCCCTGTAGCAGTTGCCGAGCAGCGCGAGGCGGCGTTCGGCTGCGCAGCAGTCGTAATCCTGCAAAGCGAGTCCTGCGGCCTCGAACGCAGCCTTCGGCAGCTGCTACAGAAGTCCGTGTTGTTTCAGGGCCCACTCGACGTGTTCGCGAACCAGCTCTGACGGATAGTCGCGGCGCGCCTTCAACGCTTCCAGCACAGGAATGCTCGACGGCGCATTGCCCAGGCCTACCGCCAGGTTTCTCAGCCAGCGTTCGTACCCCGCGCGACGCAGCGGTGAACCTTCGGTGCTGCTGAGGAACTTGTCCTCATCCCACATGAACAATTCAGCCAGTTCGGCGTTGTCCAGGTTGTGCCGGGGCTTGAAGTCGCTTTCGCCGGACGGGCGGGCGAAGCGATTCCATGGGCAGACAATCTGGCAGTCATCGCAGCCGAACACCCGATTGCCGATCAGCGGGCGCAAGTCTTCGGGGATCGCGCTTTTCAGTTCGATGGTCAGGTAAGAAATGCAGCGCCGGGCGTCCAGTACATACGGGCCGACGAAGGCGTTGGTCGGACAGATGTCGAGGCACGCGGTGCAGCGGCCGCAATGTTCGGTGCTATGCGGCGGGTCTACGGGCAGCGGCAGATCAACAAAGAGTTCGCTGAGGAAGAAGTAACTGCCGGCCTTGCGATTCAAGACCAGGGTGTTTTTGCCGATCCAGCCCAGGCCGGCCTTTTCCGCAATGGCCTTTTCCAGCACCGGTGCGCTGTCGACGAAGGCGCGGTAACCGAACGGCCCGATGACCGCCTGAATTTTTTCTGCCAGGTGTTGCACACGTTTACGGATCAATTTGTGGTAATCGCGGCCCAAGGCATAACGCGATACGTAGGCTTTTTCCGGTTGGGCCAGCAACTGCGCCATTTGGGTATCGCCGGGCAGGTAGTCCATGCGCAGGGAAACCACGCGCAAGGTACCGGGGACGAGTTCTTCCGGGTGTGAGCGTTTGCTGCCGTGGGTGCCCATGTAGTCCATTTCGCCGTGGTAGCCGGCCGCCAGCCAGCGCTCCAGGTGCTGCTCATGCTCGGCCAGGTCCAGGCCGCTGATGCCGACTTGCTGAAAGCCCAGCTCGCGGCCCCAGTCCTTGATGGATTGGGCGAGGGCGGGCAGGTCTGTGGTAATAGCGGGCATGAGGCGAGAGAAACCGGAGCTGAGGTGCGTATAATTCTGCCAGACATCGGAGCCCGAAGACGCATGACGCACACTAAAGATGATTTACCCGACGCGCTGTACAGCGCCGCGCACGTGCGAGCCCTCGATGCGAACCTGATCGCGGCCGGTACGCCGGGCTTCGAATTGATGCAGCGCGCAGCGCGGGCGACCTGGCGTGCGCTGGTCCGTCAGTGGCCGTCGGCGAATGAATTGAGCGTGGTGGCCGGTCACGGCAATAACGCTGGCGACGGTTATCTGGTGGCGGTGCTGGCCCGGCGTGCCGGTTGGCATGTGCGGGTGCTGGCGGCCGGTGATCCCCTGCATTTGCGGGGGGATGCGGCACTGGCCCATGCCGAGGCGGTGTCCGAAGGCGTCGCGGTTCAAACCTTCACGATGCAGTCAGAGTTGCGCGGTATCGTACTGGACGCCCTGCTCGGCACCGGTTTGACGGGGGAGGTACGAGAGCCCTACGCCAGCGTGATCACCGCGATCAATGCCAGTGGCCTGCCGGTGGCGGCGGTGGATATCCCTTCGGGTTTGTGCGCCGATACGGGGCGCTTGCTCGGCACGGCTGTTCGCGCTGATCTGACAGTGACTTTCATTGGCTTGAAGGTGGGATTGTTCACGGGCGACGCTGCGGATGTGGTCGGCGAGCTGGTGTTCAACGATCTGCAAGCCAGCGCCGAGTCGTTTAACGGGGTCGCCGTTGATGTACGTCGCCTGACGGCCGGCAATTTGCCGCGTCTGGCGGGTCGAGCGCCAACCGCCCATAAAGGCAAATTCGGCCATGTATTGCTGATTGGCGGTGATCGGGGGTTTGGCGGTGCCATTCTGCTGAGTGCTCAAAGTGCCCTGCGCAGTGGTGCGGGCATGGTATCGGTGGCCACGCGCAGTGAACATGTTCCGGCGGCGTTGGCGAGAATTCCTGAAGCGATGGTGTTGGGGACTTCGTCGGCCAATCAACTGATGGAACTGCTTCAAAAGGTTTCCGTACTGGTGGTCGGCCCGGGCCTGGGTCAGGCTTCCTGGGGTCGCAGTCTGTTGTCGGCGGCGGCCAATGCGCCGCTGCCACAAGTGTGGGACGCCGATGCGCTGAATTTGCTGGCTTCAAGGCACGTGAGCTTGCCCAAGGACTGCGTGATCACGCCGCATCCGGGTGAAGCGGCGCGGTTGCTGGGGATAAGCACTGCCGAAGTTCAGGCTGACCGTCCGGCCGCCGCTCACGCATTGAGCAAAAAATATACAGCTATTGTGATTCTCAAGGGCGCCGGCAGTCTCATCGCCAGCCCCGATGGGCGCCTCTCGTTGTGTCATCAGGGCCATCCGGCCATGGCCACCGCCGGTTTGGGTGATGTGTTGGCCGGCCTGATCGGCGCGTTGCTGGCCCAGGGCATGGACGCGTTCGACGCGGCCTGCCTGGCGGTCTGGCTGCACGCCAATGCTGGCGCGCAAGAAGGTAAATCGGGCCGTGGGCTGGCGGCCAGTGATCTGATCCCAGCCATTCGTCAGTTGTTGGAGGAGCAAGCACCGTGTCTGAAGTAACCCTGTACCTGGCCGATGAAGAGGCGATGACCGCATTTGGCGCACGTATCGCACAAACCACCCAAGGGCACGGTCTGATTTTTCTTGAAGGTGATCTGGGAGCGGGGAAAACCACGCTGTCACGGGGCATCATCCGTGGCCTGGGGCATGTCGGGGCGGTAAAGAGCCCGACGTTTACCCTGGTCGAACCTTACGAGATCGGCGACATTCGGGCTTTCCATTTCGACCTGTATCGACTGGTCGATCCTGAAGAGCTGGAGTACCTCGGCATCCGCGACTACTTCGAAGACGACGCGTTATGCCTGATCGAATGGCCCCGCAAGGGTGCAGGCTTTTTGCCAAAGCCCGACCTGACCATTACCATTAGCCCGCAAGACAGCGGGCGTTCGCTGAAAATTTTGTTCCAAGGCTCGCGCGGCGAGTCCTGGTGTGCCGCTTTGGCATTGGAAACCAATTAAATGATGGGGTCAGGTATGCGCTTTCGCGCGATGGTAGCTGCCGTAGGGATGTTGTTTTTGGCGGTGACCGTCGACGCTGTGGCCGAGACTAAGGTCAACAGCGTTCGCCTGTGGCGGGCGCCGGACAACACACGGCTGGTGTTCGACTTGACCGGGCCGGTGCAACACAGCGTGTTCACCCTGACCTCCCCGGATCGGCTGGTGATCGACATCAATGGCGCCACCCTTGGCGCGCCGTTGAACGTCAACAGCGCCAATAGCCCGATCACTGCCATGCGCTCGGCTCAACGCACGCCGACCGATCTGCGGGTGGTCATCGACCTGAAAAAAGCCGTCACGCCAAAAAGTTTTACCCTGGCGCCAAACGCCCAGTACGGCAATCGGCTGGTGGTCGATTTGTTCGATAACGCCGCCGATGCCGCGCCAATACCGGCGCCGACCAACGTCGCGACGGTGGCCCCGGTGCCGGTCACTCCGGTGGAACCAGCGGTGAAACTGCCGCCTGCGCCTGCGGGTAAGCGCGACATCATCGTGGTCATCGACGCCGGCCACGGCGGCGAAGACCCGGGTGCCTCGGGCTCTCGCGGTCAGCGTGAAAAAGACGTGGTGCTGGCCATCGCCCGCGAATTGCAGCGCCAGGTCAACGGCATGAAAGGTTTCCGCGCCGAACTTACGCGTACCGGCGACTACTTCATTCCGTTACGCGGCCGTACTGAAATCGCCCGCAAAAAAGGCGCTGACCTGTTCGTGTCGATCCACGCCGATGCCGCGCCTTCGGCCGCTGCTTTCGGTGCGTCGGTGTTCGCCTTGTCTGATCGCGGCGCCACTTCGGAGACGGCCCGTTGGCTGGCCGACAGCGAAAACCGTTCCGACTTGATCGGCGGTGCCGGCAACGTCAGCCTCGACGACAAGGACCGCATGCTCGCGGGCGTGCTCCTCGATTTGTCGATGACCGCCTCCCTGACGTCCAGCCTGAACGTCGGCCAAAAAGTCTTGAGCAACATCGGTCGCGTCACGCCGCTGCACAAACAGCGCGTGGAGCAGGCCGGGTTCATGGTGCTGAAGTCGCCGGACATTCCATCAATCCTGGTGGAAACCGGGTTCATCTCCAACGCCAACGAAGCGTCCAAGCTGGCCGCAGCAAACCACCAGCAGGCGCTGGCGCGTTCGATCAGCAGCGGCGTGCGCCAGTTCTTCCAGCAGAACCCTCCGCCAGGCACCTACATCGCCTGGTTGCGTGATTCCGGCAAAATCGCCCAGGGCCCACGCGACCACCGGGTAAACCCGGGTGAAACGCTGGCGATGATTGCCGTGCGATATCAAGTGTCTCCGGCCACCTTGCGCAGCGCCAATAACCTGAAAAGCGACGAGCTGAAAATCGGTCAGACCCTGACCATTCCCGGCACCGAACTGGCGTCCAAAGAATGAACCAGGTGTTGACCAATGCGGCTCGCATCGAGCTGCTCAGCCCGCGACTGGCGAACCAGATTGCCGCCGGTGAGGTGGTCGAACGCCCGGCTTCGGTGATCAAGGAGTTGCTGGAAAACAGCCTCGATTCCGGCGCCAGGCGTATCGATGTCGATGTGGAACAGGGCGGCGTCAAGCTGCTGCGGGTGCGCGATGACGGCAGCGGCATTTCTGCCGATGACCTGCCGCTGGCCCTGGCGCGACACGCTACCAGCAAGATCCGCAACCTCGAAGACCTCGAACAGGTCATGAGCCTCGGGTTTCGCGGTGAAGCCCTTGCCTCGATCAGCTCCGTGGCGCGCCTGACCCTGACATCCCGCACCAAGGATGCCGATCAGGCCTGGCAGGTCGAGACCGAAGGCCGGGACATGGCGCCTCGGGTTCAACCCGCAGCCCATCCGGTGGGCACTTCGGTTGAAGTGCGCGACCTGTTCTTCAACACCCCGGCACGGCGCAAATTCCTCAAGACCGAAAAAACCGAATTCGATCACCTGCAAGAAGTGATCAAGCGTCTGGCGTTGGCGCGTTTCGACGTGGCGTTCCATTTGCGTCACAACGGCAAAACCATTCTCAGCCTGCACGAAGCCCATGACGATGCGGCCCGCGCGCGGCGAGTGGCGGCCATCTGCGGTTCGGGTTTCCTCGAGCAGGCGCTGCCGATCGAAATCGAGCGCAACGGCCTGCACTTGTGGGGTTGGGTCGGGTTGCCGACCTTCAACCGTAGCCAGGCGGATTTGCAGTATTTCTTTGTGAACGGCCGTGCCGTGCGCGACAAACTGGTGGCTCACGCGGTGCGCCAGGCGTATCGCGACGTGCTGTTCAACGGTCGGCACCCGACGTTCGTGCTGTTTTTCGAAGTCGATCCGGCCGGTGTCGACGTCAACGTGCACCCGACCAAGCACGAAGTGCGCTTCCGTGACGGGCGCATGGTTCACGATTTCCTCTACGGCACCTTGCACCGGGCCTTGGGCGATGTTCGACCGGATGATCATTTGGCGGCGCCGGTGGCGACGGCGATTGTTCGCCCGTCCGGTATCGATGCCGGCGAGTTCGGTCCGCAGGGCGAAATGCGCCTGGCGGCCAATGCGTTGCTGGAGCAGCCGCAGGCCCAACCTTCGTTCAACACCGCGGCGGGCTCGGGCTCGGGCGCAGGCGCTGGTTATCAGTATCAGTACACGCCGCGTCCTCAGTCCGGCGTGCCTGCGGCTGAGGCTCAGGCTGCGTACAAGGAGTTTTTTGCGCCGCTGCCAGAAGCTAACGCTGCTGCACTTCCAGCCGGGCAGGACGATATTCCACCGCTGGGTTACGCTTTGGCGCAACTCAAAGGCATCTACATTCTTTCGGAAAACGCCCAGGGCCTGGTGCTGGTCGACATGCACGCCGCCCACGAGCGGATCATGTACGAACGCTTGAAGATCGCCATGGCCAGCGAAGGCCTGAGCGGCCAGCCGCTGTTGGTGCCGGAATCGTTGGCGGTGAGCGAGCGCGAAGGCGATTGCGCCGAAGAGAACGTCGCATGGTTCCAGCGCCTGGGCTTTGAATTACAGCGTCTGGGCCCGGAAACGCTGGCGATTCGGCAAATTCCGGCCTTGCTCAAGCAGGCAGAAGCCAACCGCTTGGTCAGTGATGTTCTGGCCGATCTGATGGAATATGGCACCAGCGACCGCATTCAGGCACACCTGAACGAATTGCTCGGCACCATGGCCTGTCACGGTGCGATTCGGGCGAATCGGCGTCTGGCGCTGCCGGAAATGAACGGTCTGCTGCGGGACATGGAAAACACCGAGCGCAGCGGTCAATGCAACCATGGCCGACCGACCTGGACCCAGCTGGGCCTGGACGATCTGGACAAACTGTTCTTGCGCGGTCGCTGATGAGCCAGCTCCCTCCTGCGATTTTCCTGATGGGCCCGACTGCAGCGGGCAAGACCGACTTGGCCATCGAGCTGACCAAGGTCCTGCCTTGCGAGCTGATCAGCGTTGATTCGGCGCTGGTCTATCGTGGCATGGACATCGGCACCGCCAAACCCTCGAAAGAGATTCTGGCCGAGTTTCCGCACCGCTTGATCGATATTCTCGACCCGGCCGAGAGCTATTCGGCCGCCGATTTCCGTCGCGATGCGCTGGAAGCCATGGCCGAGATCACTTCGCGAGGCAAAATTCCGCTGCTTGTAGGCGGCACGATGCTCTACTACAAGGCTTTGGTCGAAGGGCTGGCAGAAATGCCGGCGGCCGATCCCGAGGTTCGCGCGCAGATTGAAGAAGAGGCTGCACGCCTTGGTTGGCAAGCCCTGCACGAACAGTTGGCGGTCATCGATCCGGTTTCTGCGGCGCGGATTCATCCGAACGATCCGCAACGACTCAGTCGAGCGCTGGAAGTTTATCGCGTCAGCGGTCAGAGCATGACCGAGCTGCGACTGAGACAAAGTGCGCAAAGTACTGAAGCAGCCGCTTCGGGACGGCAACAATTGCCCTATACTGTCGCGAACTTGGCCATTGCTCCGGCAAATCGCCAGGTACTGCACGAGCGAATTAAACAAAGATTCACAGTTATGTTGGAACAGGGATTCATTGACGAGGTCGTAGCCCTGCGTAGACGGAGTGACCTGCATTCAGGGTTGCCGTCTATACGTGCGGTAGGCTACCGACAAGTCTGGGACTACCTGGGTGGCAAGCTGACACAAGCCGAGATGCAGGAGCGTGGAATCATTGCCACGCGCCAATTGGCAAAGCGTCAGTTCACCTGGCTGCGCAGTTGGGCTGATTTACACTGGCTGGACAGCCTGGATTGCGACAATCTGCCGCGCGCCTTGAAATACCTGGGGACCATCTCCATATTGAGCTGAGTCCTTGCAATTGCCGTCTATCCTTGGGGGTGTGACGGCCACAAGCCATCTGTTTACCTATTTTTTATATTGAATCCTTAAAGGAGTGCGGCACATGTCAAAAGGGCATTCGCTACAAGACCCTTACTTGAATACTTTACGTAAAGAGAAAGTTGGGGTGTCCATCTACCTGGTCAACGGGATCAAACTGCAAGGTACGATCGAGTCTTTCGACCAGTTCGTTATCCTGCTGAAGAACACCGTCAGCCAGATGGTTTACAAACACGCTATCTCTACAGTGGTGCCGGTGCGTCCAATTCGTCTGCCTAGCGCAACCGAATCCGAAGCAGGTGACGCTGAGCCAGGTAACGCCTGATAGGAGTCTCCTTTGTTCTTTGAGCGCCACGGTGGTGGTGAGCGAGTAATCCTCGTTCACTTGGATGGACAGGACCCTGAGGCGCGCGAAGATCCGCAGGAGTTTCAGGAGTTGGCTAATTCGGCCGGCGCCGAGACCGTTGCGTTTTTTAACGTGCCGCGTCATCGGCCAACCGCCAAATTCCTGATTGGCAGCGGCAAGGTCGAGGAACTGCGCGACCTGGTCCATGCCGAAAAGGCCGATCTGGTGATCTTCAATCACATCCTCACGCCCAGTCAGGAACGTAACCTCGAACGTGTTTTCGAGTGTCGCGTGATCGACCGCACCGGTCTGATTCTCGATATTTTCGCCCAACGTGCCCGTACCCATGAAGGCAAGCTCCAGGTCGAACTGGCCCAGCTTGACCACATGAGCACCCGGCTGGTTCGTGGCTGGACTCACCTTGAGCGTCAAGGTGGCGGTATCGGCATGCGTGGCCCGGGTGAAACCCAACTGGAAACCGACCGCCGTTTGCTGCGGGTTCGCCTGCGACAGATCAAGGGCCGGTTGGAAAAAGTGCGCAGCCAGCGCGAACAGTCGCGACGTGGCCGTTCGCGTGCGGATATCCCTACCGTGTCTTTGGTGGGGTATACCAACGCCGGTAAATCCACGCTCTTCAATAACGTGACGAAATCAGACGTGTACGCCGCTGACCAGTTGTTTGCCACGCTGGACCCGACCTTGCGCCGTCTGGAACTGGACGACCTGGGGCCGATTGTCCTGGCTGACACTGTGGGTTTCATACGCCACTTGCCCCACAAGCTGGTCGAGGCATTTCGGTCTACGCTCGAAGAGTCGAGCAACTCCGACCTGCTGTTGCACGTGATTGACGCGGCCGAACCGGATCGCATGTTGCAGATCGAGCAGGTAATGGTGGTGCTGGGCGAGATCGGTGCCCAGGACTTGCCGATCCTCGAGGTCTATAACAAACTCGATTTGCTTGAAGGCGTGGAGCCACAAATTCAGCGCGATGAAAACGGCAAGCCTCAGCGGGTCTGGTTGTCGGCGCGTGATGGCAGCGGTCTGGAATTGCTTGAGCAAGTCATTGCCGAGTTGCTGGGCGGTGATTTGTTTATCGGTACCTTGCGCTTGCCTCAGCGTTTTGCGCGACTGCGTGCACAGTTTTTCGAACTGGGCGTGGTACAGAAAGAAGAACACGACGAAGAAGGTGTCAGCTTGCTGGCCGTTAGATTGCCGCGCTCGGAGCTCAATCGACTGGTCAGCCGTGAAGGCGTTGTGCCGACGGAGTTTATCGAGCAACACACTTTGCAATAAAAGCCTGAGAAAGCGGTTGTGCCGCGGTGACAGGCATTCTGTAGCATTGGTCGGCGCGCCGTGGGTGCGTCTTTGCTTTATCAGATGGAGAGCGCTATGGCTTGGAATGAGCCGGGTGGCAACTCGAATAATCAGGATCCTTGGGGTGGCAAGCGCCGCAATAACGGCGACCGCAAGGGACCACCGGATCTCGACGAGGCCTTCCGAAAGCTGCAGGAAAGCCTGAACGGGTTGTTCGGTGGTGGTAAGAAACGTGGTGATGACGGCGGTGGTTCGGGCAAGAGTGGCGGCTTCGGCGGCATTCTTGGCATCGGCCTTGTCGTGCTGGCCGCTGTTTGGCTGTACAGCGCGGTCTACGTAGTCGACGAGCAGGAGCAAGCCGTTGTGCTGCGCTTCGGCAAGTACTACGAAACCGTCGGCCCGGGCCTGAACATCTATTTTCCGCCGCTTGATCGCAAGTACCTGGAAAACGTCACGCGTGAGCGTGCCTATACCAAGCAGGGTCAAATGCTGACTGAAGACGAGAACATCGTCGAAGTGCCGCTGACCGTGCAGTACAAGATCAGCAACCTGCAGGACTTCGTGCTGAGCGTCGACCAGCCGGAAATCAGCCTGCAGCACGCGACCGAAAGTGCCTTGCGCCATGTGGTGGGTTCCACCGCGATGGATCAGGTGCTGACCGAAGGTCGTGAATTGATGGCCAGCGAAATCAAGGAGCGTCTGCAACGCTTCATGGATACCTATCGCACCGGTATCACCGTCACTCAGGTCAACGTACAGAGCGCAGCGGCACCGCGTGAAGTACAGGAAGCCTTCGATGATGTGATCCGCGCCCGTGAAGACGAGCAGCGTTCGCGCAACCAGGCTGAAACCTATGCCAACGGCGTCGTGCCGGAAGCCCGTGGTCAGGCCCAGCGCATCATTGAAGATGCCAATGGTTACCGTGACGAAACCGTCTCGCGCGCCAAGGGTGAGGCTGATCGCTTCACCAAGCTGGTCGCCGAGTACCGCAAGGCACCTGAAGTCACCCGCGAGCGTCTGTACCTGGACACCATGCAGGAAGTCTTCAGCAACACCAGCAAGGTTCTCGTGACCGGCAACAAGAATGGCCAGAGCAATCTGCTGTACTTGCCGCTGGACAAAATGGTCGAGAGTGGCCGTAGCACCGGCACTTCTGTGACCGGCGCGGCAGCCACCAGCAATGAAGCGAGCGCGCGTGCGGCAGCTGATCTGCAGCAACAGCCAGCACGTACCAGGGAGAGTCGCTGATGAGCAATAAATCGCTGATCGCCCTTATTGTCGGCGTCGTCGTGGCCATCGCTGCCTGGAACTGCTTCTACATCGTGGCTCAGACCGAGCGTGCGGTGCTGCTGCAGTTCGGTCGCGTGGTTCAGGCTGATGTCCAGCCAGGCCTGCATGTGAAAGTGCCTTACGTTAACCAGGTGCGTAAATTCGACGCACGCCTGATGACGCTGGATGCACCGACACAACGCTTCCTGACGCTGGAAAAGAAAGCCGTGATGGTCGATGCCTACGCCAAGTGGCGCGTGAAGGACGCTGAGCGTTACTACACCGCGACTTCCGGCCTCAAGCAGATAGCCGACGAGCGTCTTTCCCGTCGTCTGGAATCGGGCCTGCGTGACCAGTTCGGTAAGCGCACGCTGCACGAAGTGGTGTCCGGTGAGCGCGATGCGCTGATGACCGATATCACCGCTTCGCTGAACAAGATGGCGGAAAAAGAGCTGGGCATCGAAGTGGTCGATGTTCGGGTCAAGGCCATCGATCTGCCGAAAGAAGTGAACCGCAGTGTGTTCGAGCGTATGAGCTCCGAACGTGAGCGTGAAGCTCGCGAGCACCGCGCCAAGGGTAACGAGCTGGCAGAAGGCATCCGTGCCGACGCCGATCGTCAACGCCGCGTGCTGCTGGCTGAAGCCTATCGTGAATCTGAAGAGGTTCGCGGTGACGGTGATGCTCAGGCCGCTGCGATCTACTCCAAGGCCTACGGCCAGGATCAGGAGTTCTACGGTTTCTACCGTAGCCTGCGCGCCTACCGTGAAAGCTTCGCGAACAAATCCGACGTCATGGTCCTGGACCCAAGCAGTGACTTCTTCCGTTACCTGGAAAAAGCCAAGCCTTGATACGACGTTGACCTGAATCATCCCCCGCCTGGCGGCTAAAGCCTCGGGCGGGGTGATCCTTTGGGAAAACGTGTGTATGATGCGGCAGCCGGGAAATTCCCGGCTTTTTTGCGTCTGCACGTTTGATTGCGGTTTTTAAGCGGGCGCCCGAGTTGAATGACTCGACAGGTTTTTCGAGGAAAGTGGTTGGCGAAGCCGGTTTCAGGCTTTTCGCCACGTTGTTTATGCGCGTGGTTTGCACATGAGCCGATCATTTTCTGCTTCACTCAAGGCTCGCCCAACGGCTGGCCGCCCGGATCATAGGGGAATGGCGTAATGGCAACGGTAGACCGCTGGCTGCTGCCAGATGGCATCGAAGAAGTACTGCCACCAGAGGCGGCGCGCATTGAAGTCGCGCGTCGTCAGGTGTTGGATCTGTTCCAGAGCTGGGGTTACGAGTTTGTCGTGACTCCCCATATCGAGTACCTGGAGTCCCTGCTGACCGGCGCGGGCTCGGACCTCGATCTGCGTACCTTCAAGGTCATCGACCCGCAATCGGGCCGGCAGATGGGCTTTCGTGCCGACATCACGCCGCAAGTGGCGCGCATCGATGCGCACACCCTGCGTCGCGAAGGTCCGAGCCGTCTGTGCTATGCCGGCAGCGTGCTGCATGCCCAGCCACGTGCCTTGTCGTCCTCGCGCAGCCCGATCCAGCTGGGCGCCGAGTTGTACGGCGATGCCAGCCCGAGCAGCGACGTGGAAGTCATCAGCCTGATGCTGGCCATGCTGCAACTGGCCGATGTGCCGGATGTGCACATGGACCTCGGTCATGTCGGCATCTACCGCGGCCTGGCCCGTGCGGCCGGTTTGTCCGGTGAAGTTGAACAGCAGTTGTTCGATGCGTTGCAACGCAAGGCGATCGACGAGGTCATTACCTTGACCGAAGGCTTGCCTGCCGATCTGTCGGGCATGCTGCGAGCGTTGGTCGATTTGTGTGGCGGTCGTGAAGTATTGGACGCTGCCCGCGAGCGTCTGGCGAAAGCGCCGGCGCCTGTTCTGGCGGCGCTGGACGATTTGCTGGCGATTGCCGAGCGTCTGTCCACGCGTTTTCCGCAATTACCGCTTTACTTCGATCTGGGCGAGTTGCGCGGCTACCACTACCACACTGGTGTAGTGTTCGCGGTGTTCGTACCGGGCGTGGGCCAGTCCATTGCTCAGGGCGGTCGTTACGACGACATCGGCGCCGACTTCGGTCGCGCACGTCCGGCAACCGGCTTCTCTACCGATTTGAAAACCCTGGTGACCCTGGGGCGTGCTGAGATCGAGCTACCGTCTGGCGGTATCTGGATGCCTGACAGTACGGATGCGGCACTCTGGCAGCAGGTTTGTCAGTTGCGCAGTGAGGGTCAGCGTGTCGTTCAGGCATTGCCTGGACAACCTTTGGCCGCCGCCCGTGAAGCGGACTGCGACCGGCAATTGATTCAGCAGAACGGGCTTTGGCAAGTATCGCCACTGGCTTCTTGAGTTTTCCCGCCGGCTGCGGCCGGCACCAAGTTTGCGCGAATGAGGACAAGTGTTATGGGTAAGAATGTCGTAGTCCTGGGCACCCAATGGGGTGATGAGGGCAAAGGCAAGATCGTTGATCTGCTGACCGAACATGCTGCCGCCGTAGTGCGCTACCAGGGTGGCCACAACGCTGGTCACACCTTGGTGATCGATGGCGAAAAAACCGTCTTGCACCTGATCCCGTCGGGCGTGCTGCGCGAAGGCGTACAGTGCCTGATCGGCAACGGCGTGGTGGTTGCACCCGACGCTCTGCTGCGGGAAATCATCAAGCTGGAAGAGAAAGGCGTACCGGTGCGCGAGCGCCTGCGTATCAGCCCGTCCTGCCCGCTGATCCTGTCCTACCACGTAGCGCTGGACCAGGCGCGTGAAAAGGCCCGTGGCGAGCTGAAGATCGGTACAACCGGTCGCGGCATCGGCCCGGCTTACGAAGACAAGGTTGCTCGTCGCGGCCTGCGTATCGGTGACCTGTTCCACCGTGAGCGTTTCGCCGCCAAGCTGGGCGAGTTGCTGGATTACCACAACTTCGTTCTGGTCAATTACTACAAAGAGCCGGCAATCGACTTCCAGAAGACTCTGGACGAGTGCATGGAATACGCCGAGCTGTTGAAGCCGATGATGCTCGACGTCACCGCCGAGCTGCACGAACTGCGTCGCGCTGGCAAAGACATCATGTTCGAAGGCGCCCAAGGCTCCTTGCTGGACATCGACCACGGTACCTACCCGTACGTCACCAGTTCCAACACCACCGCGGGCGGCATTGCCACCGGTTCGGGTTTTGGCCCGATGTACCTGGATTACATCCTCGGCATCACCAAGGCTTACACCACTCGCGTCGGTTCGGGTCCGTTCCCGACTGAGCTGTTCGACGACGTTGGCGCCTTCCTGGCCAAGCGTGGCCACGAGTTCGGCGCGACCACCGGCCGCGCCCGTCGTTGCGGCTGGTTCGATGCCGTCATCCTGCGTCGCGCTATCGACGTCAACAGCATCTCGGGCCTGTGCCTGACCAAGCTGGACGTGTTGGACGGTCTGGAAACCATCAACATCTGCGTTGGCTACAAGAACCAGGATGGTGCAGTGATCGACGCACCGACTGACGCCGACAGCTACATCGGCCTGGAGCCGGTGTACGAAGAGATGCCAGGCTGGACCGAATCCACCGTCGGTGCCAAGACCCTGGAAGCGCTGCCGCAAGCTGCTCGCAACTACATCAAGCGCGTCGAAGAGTTGGTCGGTGCGCCGATTGACATTATTTCGACGGGCCCGGACCGCAACGAAACCATCGTTTTGCGTCACCCGTTCGCTTAATAAGTCGTTGATGTAAAAAGCAAAGGGTCCTTAATTGGACCCTTTGTCGTTTCTGCCTGCCGGACGGCATGACCTTTGCTGTGATGTTGAATAAAAGCATCGCTTCCAGCGCGCCATCAATCTAATGGCGCCAAAGCAGAGGGATTCCAAGTGTCGGCCGTTCTCTCATTGTTACAAAGCCGTTTATTGCGGCCTGTGTTCGTTACCCTTGGTATCGCCCTTTTGGTGCAGGTGCTGGTGGCTGTCGCCCTGACTCGGAGCACAGTGACTGCGCTTGAGGCCGATCTCGGCGTGCGCCTGGGTGCCGACAGTCAAAAACTGTCTGGCGAACTTGAGCAGGCCGGGCGTGAAGTCACGTCGAGCCTGGACAGTCTATCCACCAGTACCCGTCAGCGACTCACCGCCGGCCTGTCTACGCGATTGAAAGACGAGCAGATGCAACTGCGTGCAACGTTGGAGAAGGATCTGAAAGATTCGGCCAACGACATGGCGCAACTGCTGGCCTCCGTCGCGCCTCGCGCCATGTGGGACAGCGACGTACCAACCCTGTCCGAATTCGCCCGCCGGGCCCAGCGCAATCCCAACGTGTTGTTCGTGGTGTATGACGATGCGACGGGTCAGCACCTGACGCGTTACCTCAACCGCGAAAACCCGATCAACAAGGCATTGCTGGAGAAAGGCCAGGGCGAGCGTGCGCTGGACAAGGTGCTGGATGCGGCGAAGAACGATCCGTCGGTCTACTACCTCGAAGCCTCGATCAACCCCAACGGCGTGGAAATCGGTAAGGTCTTGATGGGCGTCTCTACCGCTTCGGTGGAAACCGATCTGGCCGCCCTGGATAAACGTTTTGCAGCGCTGATCGCCAGTGGTGATCAGCTGGTCGGCGACAGTCTCAAAGGCGCAGCTGCGGACAGCGCCACTGCGATGCGTGCGCGTCTGACGTCCGCGCAGGCCACGGCGTCGGAAATGAAAGCCAACACCACCAGCACCGTGCAGGAAGCGGCGGCGACGTTGCGCTGGCGCATCGGGATGTTCCTGGCGCTGGTCGGTTGCGGTGTGCTGCTGTTGCTCGCTGTTGTGCTGGGCCGTCGAGTGGTCAATCGCTTGAAAATGCTCATCGCCGCGATGGATGACCTGGCGGCGGGCGAGGGCGACCTGACTAAGCGTGTGCAGATCAACAGCAAAGACGAAATCGGCGACATGGCCGCGGCGGTCAACCGTTTTGTGGATAAGTTGCAGCCGATCGTGCGCGAGGCGGGCGATGTGGCTCAGCGCACCGGCGTGGAAATCGGCGCCATGACCCTGCGCAATGCTGGAGCCGACAGGGCGGCGGGCATGCAGCGCGATGAAGTGGCCGAGAGCTTGCGCGCGTTGTCGCAGATGGCGGATGAAGCGCAGTCAGAAAGCCACGCCATGCAGGCAGCGTTGCAGCAGGTGGTGGACATTCGTTCGGCCACCGATGAAAACACCCGGACCTCGGCAAAAGTCGGCAGCCTGATCGAGGCGTTGGCCGGGCAGGTCGATACCGGGTCGAAAGTCATCGAGCGGCTGGCGCAGCAGAGCGAGCAGATTGAGGTGGTGCTGACGGTGATTCACGGGATCGCCGAACAGACCAACCTGCTGGCGCTGAACGCCGCCATCGAAGCGGCGCGTGCCGGTGAGACTGGTCGCGGCTTTGCGGTGGTGGCGGACGAAGTCCGGGCGCTGGCAAGCAAGACCCAGAGCTCTACCGGCGACATCCAGGCGCACATCGTCGCCTTGCAGCAAGGTGCGCGTGAGGCGGTGGCAGCGATTGGCCAGGCCGGGCGTCAGGCCAATGAAGGTTTGCTGGTGTTGCGTGACAGTGCGCGGTTGCAGCAGTCGGTGCAGGCGTCGGTCGAGCAGGTGCATGCGGCGATTGGTCTGGCGACTCAGGCGGCAGCCCATCAGGCGCAAGGCGCGCAAGCGGTGCGGGGTCGGGTTGAGACCATTCATGCACAGGCTGAGAAAGCGGCTCAGGCGGTGGTGGAAACCACGGCCAGTGGCAAAGTGCTGGATGGATTGGCGGCGCAACTGAAGGCTAGCCTGGGGCAGTTCAGGGCGTAGGATTTGTATTGCCTGGTCTGACGCCTTCGCGGGCAAGTCGGATCGCCGCACCGCTCGCTCCTACAAGGGATCGCGCATTCCCTGTAGGAGCGAGGCTTGCCCGCGAAGCTTTTCAGCGGCTCAAATACATCCGGGTTGTTAACAGGTACACGGGTAACCCCGACACCAAAATCAATAACGCCGCATAAGGCGCCGCCGCCGCAAACTCCACATTCGCGGTATGCGCCCACACCTCAGTCGCCAACGTATTGAGCCCGGTCGGACTCAACAACAGCGTCGCCGTCAGTTCCTTCATCGCATCCAGAAACACCAGCGCGAACGCCGCGCCCAGCGCCGGGAAGATGATCGGCAGCGTCACCCGACAAAACGCACTGAAAGACGACGCCCCCAGCGTGCGTGCCGCCTCTTCCAGTTGCGGCGCGGCCTTGTTCAGCGCCGTGCGAATCGGTGCCTGAGCCAGTGGCAAAAACAGCAGAGCATAAGCGATCAGCAACAGTGCCGAAGTCTGGTACAGCACCGGCACGTAATGCAGGGCGAAATACACCAGCGTCAGCGCAATTACCAAGCCTGGCAGCGCGTGCAGCAGATAGGGCAAGCGCTCGGCCCAGATCGCCAATCGGCCTTTATGACGCACCACCAGCAGTCCCACCGGCACCGCCAGCACCAGGCACAGCGCAGCGCCGCCCAGGGACAGCGCCAAGGAAGACAGCAGCGCCTCGCTGATCGCCGCCACCGGGAATGCCGCCGACGAACCTACCGCCAGCCAATACGCAAGCATCCCCAGCGGAATGCCGCTGCCGATAATCGCCAGTGCCAGGCAGTAAACCTGTCCGGCAATCGTCCACGGCCCCAGTCGAACCTGTTCTGCCTGCCGTGCTGCGCCCTGTCCGGTACGCACGTGCCGACCTTTGCCGCGGACGCGCAGCTCCAGCCACAACAGCACCAGGCAAAGCGCCAGAAGCACCGCCGACAGCATCGCCGCGTTGGCGTTGCTGAACTCCAGTTCGAACTGCTGATAGATTGCGGTGGTGAAAGTTTGCAGGCCGATGATCGACAGGGCGCCAAACTCCACAAGCATGTGCAGCGCGATCAGCAGCGAGCCGGCCAGCAATGACGGCCAGAGCAGCGGCAGGGTGATTCTGAAAAACACGCCCCAGCGATTCTGCCCAAGGGTCCGTGCGGACTCCTCAAGAGAAGGGTCGAGATTGCGCAGGGTCGCTGCGACTGGGAGAAATATCAGTGGGTACTTCGACAGGGTCATCACCAGGATCGCCCCACCCAAACCTTCGAAATGCGCGCTCAGGGACACCCAGGTAAAACTGCTGACGAACGCCGGCACGGCGAACGGCAAGCACAGGATCACACCCCACAAACGTCGTCCCGGCAGATTGCTGCGTTCCAGCAGCCAGGCAAGGGACAAGCCGATCACGCCGCAAGCGACTGTCACGCCGACCATCAGCGCCAGCGTATTGCGCAGCAGCCCGAACACATAAGGCCGCCACAGCAGATGCAGCGCCTCGGCCCAGCCGGCCTGCCAGGTCTTGAGCCCGACATACACCAGCGGCAAAAGGCTGAGCACCACCAACAGCAAAACCGGCAGCAGCAGCCAGATTGACGGCCGCCTGCGCCGGGGCACGTAACCCCCGCGCGAGGCGGGGGCGGATAACGATGCGCTCATCAGTTCAAGCCAACGTCACGTTCCAGGTCCAGGGCTTCTTCGGCGTTGCCGAGGTCAGCCGGGGTGACTTTCGGTGCCTCGAGTTCGCTGAACGGCTTGAGCCCGCGATCGGATTGCATGCCTTTGTGCAGCGGGTATTCGGCGGTGGTCTGGGTGATCACGCGCTGACCTTCTTCGCTCGCCATGTAGGCGAGGAATTGTTGGGCTTCTTTCGGATGCCTGCTGGATTTCAGCACGGCGGCGCTGGAAACGGTGATCAATCCGCCAACGTCACCGCCAGTGAAGTAATGCAGTTTCGAATCGAGCTGGCCTTTTTCACGCTGCAAGGCGAACCAGTAGTAGTTGTTGACCAGCACGGTGGCGACTTCGCCGTTTTCAACGGCCTTCAGCGCAACCATGTTGTTGCTGTAAGTCTTGCCGAACGCGCGCAGGCCGGTCAGCCATTCTTCGGCCGCGTCCGTGCCGTGCACTTTGATGATTGCCACGGCCTGCTCCTGGAACGCGCCGCTGGTAGGCACGAAGCCGACCTTGCCTTGCCATTTCGGATCGGAGAATTCCATGACCGACTTGGGCAGGTTTTTCTCATCGATCAGTTTCGGGTTGTAGGCGACTACGCGGACTCGAGCGGTGATGCCGATCCAGGTGCCATTGCCGGCGACGTAGTCTTTCGGCAGAACGGAAAGGGTGGCGGTATCGGTAAGCGCCAACAGGCCTTGTTCGCCGAGTTTGTTCAGCGGTGGCGACTCTTCGGTGTAGATCACATCGGCAGGGGAGCGATCACCTTCTTCAACGACCTGGCTGGCGAGCTGGTTGCTGCTGCCTTTGCGCACGTTGACGTGAATGCCGGTCTTGGCTTCGAAGGCTTTGGCGATGGCGTCGCCGACTTCCTTGTGTTGGCCGTTGTAGAGAGTCAGGGAAACTGGGTCAGCAGCCTGGGTGAGGGGGGTGGCGAGTGCCAGGCCGAGCAGGGTGAAGGTCAAGCCGCGGCGCAGGGTATTTCTAAACATCATTCGCAGGGTTCCTCACTGTCGCATTGCAAAAACTTGAAACAATAATAAACGATATTGTTTCTCAAGTGCGCCTTGCGAGGCGGAGAGGGTTTTGCTGGAGGGCTGGTGGCGATCTCCGTGGCGAGGGGATTTATCCCCGTTGGGTTGCGAAGCAGCCCCGAAACCTGCACCGCCAATGTGACAGGACACAACACACACATGCACTGGTTTACGACTGCTGCGCAGCCGAACGGGGATAAATCCCCTCGCCACAAGAACCCTTTTGCAAAGGGGGGTTGTCTTTCAGGAAGGCAGAAACGCAAAAACCCGCTTTCGCGGGTTTTTGTGAAATTCAAGATCGTGACCTTGAATTTGAATTGGTGCCCAGAAGAAGACTCGAACTTCCACGACCTTGCGGTCACCAGCACCTGAAGCTGGCGTGTCTACCAATTTCACCATCTGGGCATAATCATCAGCGTTGCCGCTGTTGATGTGGCGCACTATACGGAGAGCATTTTGATCTGTAAACCCCTGATTTGGTTTTAATAAATCAGGACCCTGGAATGCAAAAAACCCGCTTTCGCAGGTTTTTGTTTGAGCCTTGAAATTGATCTAATCTCAAGCTCTAAATTGGTGCCCAGAAGAAGACTCGAACTTCCACGACCTTGCGGTCACCAGCACCTGAAGCTGGCGTGTCTACCAATTTCACCATCTGGGCAGTATCGGCAACGCTAGCGCGTCGTCGATGGCGCGCACTATACGGAGCGTTTTTTTAACTGTAAACCCCCAGCATCAAAAAAACCTGGAAAATTTCACCAGCGGCATTTAAATCAGCTTTGCGCTGTCGATATAAGGCTTTAGATGGGCTGTCACAGCTTGAAATTTCCCGTTTCATTACGCCTATGCCAAACTAACCCGCATATAGACAAGGTGAAAACTCTCTAATGGCCGATTGGCAGTCCCTCGATCCCGAGGCCGCTCGTGAAGCGGAAAAATATGAAAACCCTATTCCTAGCCGCGAACTGATCCTTCAGCATCTTGCTGATCGGGGTTCGCCTGCTAACCGCGAGCAACTGGTCGAAGAGTTTGGTCTGACCACAGAAGACCAGATCGAAGCCCTGCGCCGCCGTCTGCGCGCCATGGAGCGCGATGCTCAGCTGATTTACACTCGTCGCGGCACGTATGCGCCGGTGGACAAGCTCGACCTGATCCTCGGCCGCATCAGCGGTCACCGTGACGGCTTCGGCTTCCTGGTCCCGGACGACGGCAGTGACGACCTGTTCATGAGCCCGGCGCAAATGCGTCTGGTGTTCGATGGCGACCGTGCCTTGGCCCGTGTTTCCGGCCTCGACCGTCGTGGTCGCCGCGAAGGCATGATCGTCGAAGTGGTCTCCCGTGCCCACGAGACCATCGTCGGCCGCTACTTTGAAGAAGGCGGTATCGGCTTCGTGGTTGCGGACAATCCGAAGATCCAGCAAGAAGTGCTGGTCACCCCGGGTCGCAACGCCAATGCCAAGGTCGGTCAGTTCGTCGAAGTGAAGATCACTCACTGGCCGACGCCACGCTTCCAGCCGCAAGGCGACGTGGTCGAAGTCGTGGGCAACTACATGGCGCCGGGCATGGAAATCGATGTCGCCCTGCGCGCGTACGATATCCCACACGTCTGGCCTGAAGCGGTCTTGAAAGAAGCCGCCAAGCTCAAGCCTGAAGTCGAAGAGAAAGACAAAGAGAAGCGCATTGACCTGCGTCACCTGCCGTTCGTAACCATTGACGGTGAAGACGCGCGTGACTTCGATGACGCCGTTTACTGTGAAGCCAAACCGGGCAAGCTGCGCCTGTTCTCCGGTGGCTGGAAGTTGTACGTGGCGATCGCCGACGTCTCCAGCTACGTGAAAATCGGTTCGGCCCTGGACAACGAATCCCAGGTTCGCGGCAACTCGGTGTACTTCCCTGAGCGCGTAGTGCCGATGCTGCCGGAGCAGCTGTCCAACGGACTGTGCTCGTTGAACCCGCACGTCGATCGCCTGGCCATGGTCTGCGAGATGACCATCTCGAAAACCGGCGAGATGACTGATTACTGCTTCTACGAAGCGGTGATCCACTCCCACGCGCGCCTGACCTACAACAAGGTCAGCTCGATGCTGGAGACGCCGAAACTCACCGAGGCGCGTCAGCTTCGCGGCGAGTACAACGATGTTCTGCCGCACCTGAAGCAGCTTTACGCACTGTACAAAGTGCTGCTGGGCGCTCGTCACGTGCGTGGCGCGATCGATTTCGAAACTCAGGAAACCCGGATCATCTTCGGCACCGAGCGCAAGATTGCCGAAATCCGTCCGACTGTTCGTAACGATGCGCACAAACTAATCGAGGAATGCATGCTGGCGGCCAACGTGGCCACCGCTGAATTCCTGAAGAAACACGAAATACCCGCTTTGTATCGCGTTCACAACGGCCCGCCACCGGAGCGTCTGGAAAAACTGCGCGCCTTCCTCGGCGAGCTCGGCCTGTCCCTGCACAAAGGCAAGGACGGCCCGTCGCCGAAGGATTACCAGGCATTGCTGGCCAGCATCAAGGACCGTCCGGATTTCCATCTGATCCAGACCGTCATGCTGCGCTCGTTGAGCCAGGCGGTGTACAGCGCCGATAACCAGGGCCACTTCGGCCTGAATTACGAAGCCTATACCCACTTCACCTCGCCGATCCGCCGCTACCCGGACTTGCTCACGCACCGGGCGATCCGCAGTGTCATCCATTCCAAGCAGGACACGCCGCACGTTCGCCGTGCCGGCGCGATGACCATTCCGAAAGCGCGCATCTATCCGTACGACGAAGCGGCGCTGGAACAGCTCGGCGAGCAATGCTCGATGAGCGAGCGCCGTGCCGACGAAGCGACCCGCGACGTGGTGAACTGGCTCAAGTGCGAGTTCATGAAAGACCGCGTGGGCGAATCGTTCCCGGGTGTGATCACCGCCGTGACCGGTTTTGGCCTGTTCGTCGAGCTGACCGATATCTACGTCGAAGGCCTGGTGCACGTCACCGCGCTGCCAGGCGATTACTACCACTTCGATCCAGTGCACCACCGCCTCGCCGGTGAGCGTACAGGTCGCAGCTTCCGTCTTGGTGACACCGTTGAAGTGCGCGTGATGCGCGTTGACCTCGACGAACGCAAGATCGACTTCGAGATGGCGGAAAAAACCATCAGCGCACCGATCGGTCGCAAGAAGCGCGGCACTGAAAAGGCTGAACCAGCCGCCAAGACTGCTGCGAAAACCGCTGCCGAGCCGGCACCGGCGAAAACCGGTCGTCGTCCTGCCAAGGAAAAGGCTGTCGAAGCCTATCGCCCAAGCGATGCCGCGGCGAAAAATGCCGAACTGCGTAAAAGCCGTGAATTGAAACAGGCGTTGCTGTCTGAAGCGAAAAGCGGCGGTAAAGCGGCGTCTGGGGGAAAGGCCGGACGGTCGGCGCCTGACAAGGCTCCCGGCAGCAAGCCAAGCAAACACCGTAAAGGCCCGCCGAAAGCGGGTTCGGCTCCAGCCAAAAGCGGCGGGGCGCGTAAACCTAAGGCCAAGTCATGAGTCAGTTGGAAAAGATCTACGGCGTGCACGCGGTAGAAGCGTTGCTGCGTCACCACCCGAAACGCGTCAAGCAGATCTGGCTGGCTGAAGGCCGCAGTGATCCGCGCGTTCAGACGCTGATCGCGCTGGCGGCGGAAAATCGCGTAGCCGTCGGCCAGGCAGAGCGTCGTGAGCTGGATGCCTGGGTTGAGGGCGTGCACCAGGGCGTGGTGGCGGAAGTGAGTCCGAGCCAGGTCTGGGGCGAGGCAATGCTCGACGAACTGCTCGATCGCACCGAAGGCGCACCGTTGCTGCTGGTGCTCGACGGCGTGACCGATCCGCACAACCTTGGCGCTTGCCTGCGTTCGGCCGATGCGGCCGGCGCGCTGGCGGTGATCGTGCCGAAGGACAAGTCAGCCACCCTGACCCCGACGGTACGAAAGGTCGCTTGTGGCGCGGCGGAAGTGATTCCGTTGGTCGCCGTGACCAACCTGGCGCGCACCCTGGAAAAACTCAAGCAGCGTGGCTTGTGGGTCGTCGGTACGGCGGGCGAGGCTGAACAGAGTCTGTATCAGCAGGACATGACCGGCCCGACCATCCTGATCATGGGCGCGGAAGGCAGCGGCATGCGTCGCCTGACCCGCGATCTTTGCGACTACCTGGTGCACCTGCCGATGACCGGCAGCGTCAGCAGTCTCAACGTCTCAGTGGCGACCGGCGTCTGCCTGTTTGAGGCCCAGCGCCAGCGCAGCGTCAAAGCCGCCGGAACCGCCAAGAAGTCCTGAATCATCGCGGCAGCCTTGCTTCTGTAGGAGCGAGGCTCGCCCGCGAAGAACGATAAGGCGGTATTCCTGAAAGATCGCGGAGCTCCGATCGCGGGCAAGCCTCGCTCCTACAGGGATGATGCGGTGGTTGTTCAAATAATCACCAATTGCCTTGCACCTCTCCTGTCCCTTCTCTACAATTGCGCCCCTTGCTGTGACGGCAGGCACGCATGTGTCTATCGCAAGCAAGTCCATAAGTGTCATTCACTCCTTGTCTGACCGCTTTTGAGCGGCAGGCTACAACCCGTAAGGAGCATTCATGCGTCATTACGAAATCATCTTTTTGGTCCACCCGGATCAAAGCGAGCAAGTCGGCGGCATGGTAGAGCGTTACACCAAGCTGATCGAAGAAGACGGCGGCAAAATCCACCGTCTGGAAGATTGGGGCCGTCGTCAACTGGCCTATGCAATCAACAATGTTCACAAGGCTCACTACGTGATGCTGAACGTTGAGTGCACTGGCAAGGCCCTGGCCGAGCTGGAAGACAACTTCCGCTACAACGATGCAGTGATCCGTAACCTGGTCATCCGTCGCGAAGAAGCCGTTACCGGCCAATCCGAGATGCTCAAGGCTGAAGAAAACCGCAGTGAGCGCCGTGAGCGTCGCGACCGTCCTGAGCACGAAGGCGCTGAAAGCGCTGATAGTGATGACAGCGACAACAGCGATAACGCTGACGAGTAATCCACGGACCTTTTAAGGAGCCTATCAAATGGCACGTTTCTTCCGTCGTCGTAAATTCTGCCGCTTCACCGCTGAAGACGTGAAAGAGATCGATTACAAAGATCTCAACACTCTGAAAGCTTATGTATCCGAGACCGGCAAAATCGTTCCAAGCCGTATCACCGGTACCAAAGCACGTTATCAGCGTCAGCTGGCCACCGCTATCAAGCGCGCCCGCTTCCTGGCCCTGCTGGCCTACACCGACAGCCACGGCCGCTGAGACCGGGCAGTCGACACGTAGCAAAGGATTGAATGCATGCGAGCCATAGCTGAGTTCATCATGCGCGGCCGTATGCAGGCCACTCTGGTAGTGGCTGGATGCGCTGCATTGCCGTTGTTGTATTGGTTGGGTGCTGCCGCTGGATGCTTTGTGCTCCTGCGGCGCGGATTGAAGGACGCCATTGGCGTACTTGCTCTCGGACTGCTGCCAGCGTTGATCTGGTGGTTTTACTCCGATGACCCACGCGCACTTCTGGTGCTGCTGGGGTCTTGGAGCCTTGCGTTGGTTTTGCGCGCAAGTGAGTCCTGGAACCGCGTGCTGCTGGTCAGCATAGCGATGGGAGTGGTGTTTGCAGTGGTGCTGGGGACAGTTTTTGCTCCCCAAATCGAGATGCTGGCGCAGGCCTTGATAAAGGTCATGCCGTCGCTACTCGGTGATGTCTACCAGAAGTTGTCGGTAGACGAGCAAGCGCATTTTGCGTCCCTGATTGCACCGGTCCTGACCGGCCTGATTGCGGCCTTGTTGCAAATCGTCAGTGTGCTGAGCCTGATTGTCGGGCGCTACTGGCAGGCGTTGTTGTACAACCCGGGTGGTTTTGGTCGCGAGTTTCGCGCCATCCGATTCCCGCTTTTACCAGCGATGTTGCTGCTGGCGTTCATGCTTCTGGGGCCGAACATCGGTCCACAGATGGCCATGTTGACGCCGTTGTGCAGCGTGCCGCTGGTGTTCGCCGGGCTGGCCCTGATTCACGGGCTAGTGGCGCAAAAGCGACTGGCCAGATTCTGGCTGGTGGGGTTGTACGTCACGCTGTTGCTGTTCATGCAGCTGATCTATCCGTTGCTGGTGGTCTTGGCCATCGTCGACAGCCTGATTGATTTTCGCGGTCGTTCGGCGCCGAAAGACGCCGATAGCGCGAACGGTGAAGGTTAAAAGTTAAGAGGATTTTCACATGCAACTGATCCTTCTGGAAAAAGTCACCAACCTGGGCAACCTGGGTGACAAAGTAAACGTTAAGGCTGGTTACGGTCGTAACTACCTGCTGCCTTACGGTAAAGCTACCGCTGCGACCGCTGCCAACCTGGCTGCGTTCGAAGAGCGTCGCGCTGAGCTGGAAAAAGCCGCAGCAGACCGTAAAACTTCGGCTGAAAGCCGTGCCGCCCAACTGGCTGAGCTGGAAGTGACTATCACTGCCACCGCTGGTGACGAAGGCAAGCTGTTCGGTTCGATCGGTACTCACGACATCGCTGATGCACTGACCGCCTCTGGCGTTGAAGTTGCAAAAAGCGAAGTTCGTCTGCCGAACGGCACCATCCGCAACGTAGGCGAATTCGACGTAGCCGTGCACCTGCACGCCGAAGTTGAAGCCACCGTACGCGTTGTCGTGGTAGCAGCTTAAGCAGCACTTGATCGGCTGGCACCCTTGGGTGCTTGCCGGTAACATCGGGCACGATCCTGTTTACAGGTCGTGCTCTTTGTCTTTCTGCAGTTCCTGTTTTTCACACCCTGCTTTTCTAATATAACCAAGTGGCCATGAACGATATCTCCGCTCCCGAGCAATACGATCTGCAAACCGCTTCCCTGAAGGTGCCTCCGCATTCCATCGAGGCCGAACAGGCCGTGCTCGGTGGTCTGATGCTGGACAACAACGCCTGGGAACGCGTGCTGGATCAAGTGTCGGACGGCGATTTCTATCGACATGACCACCGTTTGATCTTCCGCGCGATCGCCAAGCTCGCCGACCAGAACTCCCCCATCGACGTCGTGACCCTTGCCGAGCAATTGGACAAGGAAGGTCAGACCTCGCAGGTCGGCGGCCTTGGTTACCTTGGTGAGCTGGCGAAAAATACGCCGTCCGTCGCCAACATCAAGGCCTATGCGCAGATCGTCCGTGCACGGGCAACGCTGCGGCAGCTGATCGGTATCGCCACCGAAATTGCCGATAGTGCTTTCAACCCGGAAGGCCGCACGGCTGAAGAGATTCTCGACGAAGCCGAACGGCAGATCTTCCAGATCGCCGAGGCCCGGCCAAAAACCGGCGGCCCGGTGAGCGTGAATGACCTGCTGACCAAGGCCATCGACCGCATCGACACCTTGTTCAACACCGACAACGCCATCACTGGCCTGTCCACCGGCTACACCGACCTCGACGGGATGACCAGCGGCCTGCAGCCGTCCGACCTGATCATCGTCGCCGGTCGTCCTTCGATGGGTAAAACCACTTTTGCGATGAACCTGGTGGAAAACGCCGTGTTGCGCAGCGACAAGTGCGTACTGGTCTACTCGCTGGAGATGCCAGGCGAATCGCTGATCATGCGTATGTTGTCGTCGCTGGGCCGTATCGACCAGACCAAGGTCCGTGCCGGTCGCCTGGAAGACGACGATTGGCCGCGCCTGACCTCGGCGGTCAACCTGCTCAACGATCGCAAGCTGTTCATCGACGATACGGCGGGCATCAGCCCTTCGGAAATGCGCGCGCGGACCCGGCGTCTGGTTCGTGAGCACGGCGATGTCGGCCTGATCATGATCGACTACCTGCAGTTGATGCAGATCCCGGGTTCGGGCGGCGACAATCGGACCAACGAGATTTCCGAGATCTCCCGTTCCTTGAAAGCCCTGGCCAAGGAATTCAACTGCCCGGTGGTGGCGCTGTCTCAGCTCAACCGCTCCCTGGAGCAACGACCGAACAAACGCCCGATCAACTCCGACCTCCGGGAATCCGGAGCGATCGAGCAAGATGCTGACGTGATCATGTTCGTGTACCGGGACGAGGTGTACCACCCGGAAACCGAGCACAAAGGCATCGCCGAGATCATCATCGGCAAACAGCGGAACGGCCCGATCGGCACGTCGCGGCTGGCGTTCATCGGTAAGTACACCCGCTTCGAAAACCTCGCGCCGGGCAGCTACAACTTCGACGACGAATAGTTAGTTGGTGTCTGGTCGGGCCTCTTCGCGGGCAAGCCTCGCTCCTACAGGTTGCGTAGAACCTGTAGGAGCGAGGCTTGCCCGCGAATGGGGTCGACACCAATTTCCGACCATAGCCGTCGGAATTGGTTGTTTTTTGTGCTATATTCCGCGCCCGCGATTTTTCATCTCAACACCGGTCATCGTCATGCAAACAGCCAAGCCGTTATTTGACTATCCCAAGTACTGGGCCGAATGTTTCGGTCCAGCGCCATTCCTGCCGATGAGCAGGGAGGAGATGGATCAGCTTGGCTGGGATTCCTGCGACATCATCATCGTCACCGGTGATGCGTACGTCGACCACCCGTCTTTCGGTATGGCAATCATTGGCCGGCTGCTAGAGTCGCAAGGCTTCCGCGTCGGGATCATTGCCCAGCCAAACTGGCAGTCCAAAGACGACTTCATGAAGCTCGGCGAGCCGAACCTGTTTTTCGGCGTCGCGGCCGGCAACATGGATTCGATGATCAACCGCTACACCGCCGACAAGAAAATCCGTTCCGACGACGCCTACACCCCCGGTGGCATGGCGGGCAAACGTCCGGACCGCGCGAGCCTGGTTTACAGCCAGCGCTGCAAGGAAGCCTACAAGGACGTGCCGATCGTGCTCGGTGGCATCGAAGCTTCCCTGCGCCGCATCGCCCACTACGATTACTGGCAGGACCGGGTTCGCAACTCGATCCTGATCGACGCCTGCGCCGACATCCTGCTCTACGGCAACGCCGAGCGTGCGATCGTCGAAGTCGCCCAGCGTCTGTCCTACGGTCACAAGATCGAAGACATCACCGATGTGCGTGGCACCGCGTTCATCCGTCGCGATACGCCGAAAGACTGGTACGAAGTCGATTCCACGCGTATCGACCGTCCGGGCAAGGTCGACAAGATCATCAACCCGTACGTGAATACTCAAGACACCCAGGCCTGCGCCATCGAGCAGGAGAAGGGTCCGGTTGAAGACCCGAGCGAAGCCAAGGTCGTGCAGATCCTGGCCAGCCCACGGATGACCCGCGACAAGACCGTCATTCGTCTGCCGTCGGTTGAGAAAGTCCGTGGCGACGCGGTGCTTTATGCTCACGCCAACCGCGTGCTTCACCTGGAAACCAACCCGGGCAACGCCCGTGCATTGGTTCAGAAGCACGGCGAAGTCGATGTATGGTTCAACCCGCCTCCGATTCCGATGACCACCGAAGAAATGGACTACGTGTTTGGCATGCCCTATGCGCGCATTCCGCACCCGGCGTACGGCAAGGAAAAGATCCCTGCCTACGACATGATCCGTTTCTCGGTGAACATCATGCGTGGCTGCTTCGGTGGCTGCACGTTCTGCTCGATCACTGAGCACGAAGGCCGGATCATCCAGAACCGTTCCGAAGAGTCGATCATTCGCGAAATCGAAGAGATCCGCGACAAGGTTCCAGGCTTTACCGGCGTCATTTCCGACCTCGGCGGTCCGACCGCGAACATGTACCGCATCGCCTGCAAGACCCCGGAAATCGAATCCGCGTGCCGCAAGCCTTCGTGCGTATTCCCTGGCATTTGCCCGAACCTGAATACCGACCACTCGTCGCTGATCCAGCTGTATCGCAGCGCCCGTGCGTTGCCGGGTGTGAAGAAGATCCTGATCGCGTCCGGCCTGCGTTACGACCTCGCGGTCGAGTCGCCGGAATACGTTAAGGAACTGGTGACTCACCACGTCGGTGGTTACCTGAAGATCGCCCCGGAACATACCGAGGAAGGTCCGCTCAACCAGATGATGAAGCCGGGCATTGGCAGCTATGACAAGTTCAAGCGCATGTTCGAGAAGTACTCCAAGGAAGCCGGGAAAGAGCAGTACCTGATTCCGTACTTCATCGCCGCGCACCCGGGCACCACCGACGAAGACATGATGAACCTGGCCTTGTGGCTCAAGGGCAACGGCTTCCGTGCCGACCAGGTGCAGGCGTTCTACCCGTCGCCAATGGCCACCGCCACCGCGATGTACCACTCGGGCAAGAACCCGCTGCGTAAGGTCACTTACAAGAGCGACGCCGTGACCATCGTCAAGAGCGAAGAGCAGCGTCGCCTGCACAAGGCGTTCTTGCGATATCACGACCCGAAAGGCTGGCCGATGCTGCGTGAAGCGCTGACCCGCATGGGCCGCGCCGACCTGATCGGGCCGGGCAAGAACCAGTTGATCCCGCTGCACCAGCCGGCGACCGACAGCTACCAGAGCGCCCGTCGCAAGAACTCGACGCCGGCTGGCAGCCATAAAGTGGCAGGCGAGAAGACCACCAAGATCCTGACCCAGCACACTGGCTTGCCACCGCGCGCCAGCGATGGCGGCAACCCCTGGGACAAGCGTGAACAGGCCAAGGCTGCGGCGTTTGCCCGCAACCAGCAGGCGGCCAAGGAGCGCAAGGATGCGGCCAAAGGCAAAGGGCCAAAGCCTGCGCGTAAGCCGGTAGTGCCGCGCTAAGCCACGTTTGAGCTGAACAGAACGCCAACCTTCGGGTTGGCGTGATCGTTCCCACGCTCTGCGTGGGAACGCCTCAAGGGACGCTCCGCGTCCAGTGACGCGGAGCGTCACGGACTGCATTCCCACGCAGAGCGTGGGAACGATCAAACGATCCTGGGTCGCCTCGCAACATTTCCGTGCAACTCCTCCCAACCAATTTCCCGCATCGCCCGATTTTGGTGCTGTACTGCCTCAAGCAACCGAAGAAAGCGCCAGCGCCGCTGGATGGCATAAGTCTTGCGCGCTTTCCAATACGCTTAGGGCTCGCAGGAGGCACGCCGTGTCGATTCATGTCGCATTGCACCACGTCACGCATTACCGCTACGACCGCGCCGTCGAGCTCGGTCCGCAGATCGTTCGCCTGCGCCCGGCCGCCCACAGTCGCACGCGGATTCTGTCCTATGCGCTGAAAGTTTCCCCCGAGCAGCATTTCATCAACTGGCAGCAAGACCCCCAGGGCAATTACCTGGCGCGGTTGGTGTTCCCGGAGAAAACCGATGAGCTGCGGATCGAGGTCGATTTGCTGGCGGAGATGGCGGTCTTCAATCCGTTCGACTTTTTCCTTGAGCCCTACGCGGAAAAGATCCCTTTCGCCTACGCCGCGGACGAGCGCAAGGAACTGGCGCCGTACCTGGAAACCTTGCCCCTGACGCCGAAGTTCAAGGCCTATCTGGACGGCATCGACCGCACGCCGCTGCCGAGCGTGGATTTCCTGGTGGCACTCAATCAGCGCCTGAGCGAAGACATCGGCTACCTGATCCGCATGGAGCCGGGGGTGCAAACGCCCGAGCACACCCTTGAACAGGCTTCCGGTTCCTGCCGCGATTCAGCTTGGTTGCTGGTGCAGCTGCTGCGCAACCTCGGGCTGGCGGCGCGTTTCGTCTCCGGCTACCTGATCCAATTGACCGCCGACGTCAAAAGCCTCGACGGCCCCTCGGGCACGGAAGTGGACTTCACCGACCTGCACGCGTGGTGCGAGGTCTATTTGCCCGGCGCCGGCTGGATCGGCCTGGATGCGACCTCGGGGCTGTTTGCCGGTGAAGGACACATTCCGTTGGCGTGCAGTCCCGATCCGGGCTCTGCGGCACCGATCAGTGGTCTGGTGGAACCGTGCGAGTGCGAATTCACCCACGAAATGTATGTGGAGCGGATTTGGGAAGCACCACGGGTCACCAAGCCCTACACCGAAGATCAGTGGCTGGCGATCCAGGCGCTGGGCCGGCAAATCGATGCCGACCTGCTGGAAGGCGACGTGCGCCTGACCATGGGCGGCGAGCCGACCTTCGTTTCCATCGATGACCCGGACGGTGACGAGTGGAACACCGCCGCGCTCGGGCCGGACAAGCGTCGGTTATCCGCTGAGCTGTTCCAGCGCATGCGCAAACGCTACGCGCCCAAAGGCCTGGTGCATTTCGGTCAGGGCAAGTGGTACCCCGGCGAGCAACTGCCACGCTGGTCGCTCAATTGCTACTGGCGCCGCGATGGCGTGCCGATCTGGCACAACAGCGCGCTGATCGCCGATGAGCAGGAAGACTACGGCGCCGATGGCGAGCTGGCCGGGCGTTTTCTGGCGAGTGTCGCCGAACGCCTGAACATTCCGATACGTTTTGTTTTCTCTGCCTACGAAGACAATTTCTATTACCTCTGGCGCGAAGGCACGTTGCCGCAGAACGTCAGCGCCGAAGACTCACGTCTTGAAGAACCGTTGGAGCGGGCGCGCCTGCGTAAAGTCTTCAGCCAGGGCCTGGACAAGGTGATCGGCCAGGTCCTGCCGCTTGCGCGCACCGCCAAGGGTGATCAATGGCAAAGCGGTCGCTGGTATCTGCGTGACGAGCATTGTCGATTGGTGCCGGGGGATTCGCCGCTGGGTTATCGCTTGCCGCTGGGCTCGCAGCCTTGGGTGAAGGCGGCCGAGTATCCGTTCATCTACCCGAACGACCCGAATCAGGAATTCCCCGCGCTTCCAGACACTCAGCAGTTGAACAGTCCGGGCGCGCCGGCCGAAGCGGTCGAGCGGGATCTGGAGGTCGATGAATCCGCCGATTGGCTGACCCGCACCGCGTTCTGCGCCGAGGCTCGGGAGGGCCGGCTGTACCTGTTCATGCCGCCGCTGGAACGGGTCGAGGACTATTTGGAACTGGTCACCGCGATCGAGGCCACGGCGCAGGAACTGCATTGCCCGGTGTTGCTGGAAGGCTACGAGCCGCCGAGCGATCCTCGCCTGAGCAACTTCCGCATCACCCCCGATCCAGGCGTGATCGAGGTCAACGTTCAGCCGTCCGCCACGTGGGATGAGCTGGTCGAGCGCACCGAGTTTTTGTACGAAGAAGCACGCCAGACGCGGCTGACCACCGAGAAATTCATGATCGACGGCCGGCACACCGGCACCGGCGGCGGTAACCATTTCGTACTGGGTGGCGCGACGCCGGCTGACTCACCATTTCTGCGACGTCCCGATCTGCTGCGCAGCCTGATCAGCTACTGGCATAACCATCCGTCCTTGTCCTACCTGTTTTCCGGATTGTTCATCGGCCCGACATCTCAGGCGCCGCGTGTTGATGAAGCGCGCAACGATGCGTTGTACGAGTTGGAAATCGCCTTCGCCCAAATGCCGGAACCGGGCGAGGAGTGCACGCCATGGCTGGTCGACCGGTTGCTGCGCAACTTGCTGACCGACGTGACCGGCAACACGCACCGCGCCGAGTTCTGCATCGACAAACTTTATTCACCCGATGGCGCGACGGGGCGTCTTGGACTGCTCGAGTTGCGAGCCTTTGAAATGCCGCCGCATGCACGCATGAGTCTGGCGCAGCAGTTGCTGCTGCGGGCACTGGTGGCGAGGTTCTGGCGCGAGCCTTACGCGCCGCCGAAACTGGCGCGCTGGGGCACAGAGCTGCATGACCGATTCCTGCTGCCGCACTTTATCGAGCAGGACTTCGCGGATGTGATCGTCGATCTCAATGCCGCCGGCTATCCCGTGCGGGCGGAGTGGTTTGCCGCGCACCTGGAATTTCGCTTTCCCAAGGTCGGCGATTACGCCGTCAGTGGCGTCGAACTGGAAGTGCGTCAGGCGCTGGAGCCTTGGCATGTGCTGGGCGAGGAGGGTGCGGTCGGCGGCACGGTGCGCTACGTGGATTCGTCCCTGGAGCGCTTGCAAGTGAAACTCAACGGCCTGGCGCCGCAGCGTTATTTGCTGACGTGCAACGGCGTCCCAGTGCCTTTGCAGCCGACCGGACGCGTCGGCGAGTACGTCGCTGGTGTGCGCTTCCGCGCCTGGCAACCGGCCAACTGCCTGCAACCGACCATCCCGGTCCATGCACCGTTGGTGTTCGACCTGCTCGACACCTGGATGCAGCGCTCGCTGGGTGGCTGTCAGTACCACGTCGCCCATCCTGGCGGGCGCAACTACGACAGTTTGCCGGTGAATGCCAATGAGGCCGAGAGTCGGCGTATGGCGCGTTTCTTCCGCATCGGACACAGCCCGGGGAAACTGCCTGTACCGATTCTAGAAATTAACGACGAACTGCCGATGACGCTCGATTTGCGACGTTTCTAAACCGTACGCGACGCTCGGATTTTTCGTATATCCGGGCGTCATGAGCCTGCGTTAGTCTGACCGTTCTTTGCTGTCTGCCGAGCTTTCCATGCCTGACCTGCTTGACCGCTACCCGCTGACGGCGGGCACTTATCACGAACTGCTCGACGACAGCGGCGCCGTGCGCCCGCACTGGCGTCGGTTGTTCGACCAATTGCAACGCAGCACGCCAGCGCAATTGGTGCAGCGTCAGGCCCTGTTGACCCGGCAGATCCAGGAAAACGGCGTGACCTACAACGTCTACGCCGACCCCAAGGGCGCCGATCGGCCGTGGGAACTGGACCTGCTGCCGCATGTGATTGCTGCGGATGAATGGCAGCATTTATCGGCCGGGATCGCTCAGCGAGCTCGGTTGTTGAACGCCGTGTTGGCTGACCTTTACGGCCCTCAGCGGTTGATTGCCGAAGGACTGCTGCCGGTGGAACTGGTGTTCGGTCACAACAATTTCCTCTGGCCCTGTCAGGGCATTTCGCCGCCGGACGGGGCCTTTCTGCATTTGTATGCCGTCGATCTGGCGCGCACACCGGACGGCCGCTGGTGGGTGACGGCGGATCGGACTCAAGCGCCATCCGGTGCAGGATATGCGCTGGAAAACCGCACCATCGTGTCTCGGGCCTTTCCCGAGTTGTACCGCGACCTGAAGGTGCAGCATCTGGCCGGGTTCTTCCGCACGCTTCAGGAAACCCTCGCTCGTCAGGCGCCAGGCGATGATGACGTGCCGCTGATCGTGCTGCTGACGCCGGGGCGTTTCAACGAAAGCTATTTCGAACATCTTTATCTGGCGCGCCAGCTCGGTTATCCACTGGTGGAAGGCGGCGATCTCACGGTGCGCGATGCCACGGTGTACCTGAAAACCCTCAGTGGCTTGCGCCGGGTTCACGCGATCATGCGTCGGCTCGATGACGACTTCTGCGATCCGCTGGAGCTGCGGACCGACTCGGCCCTTGGCGTACCGGGCTTGCTCGAAGCTGTGCGGCAGGGGCGGGTGTTGGTGGCCAATGCCCTCGGTAGCGGTGTGTTGGAGTCGCCGGGGCTGCTGGGCTTTCTGCCGAAGATCAATCAATTCCTGTTCGGCGAAGAACTGATCCTTCCGTCCATTGCGACGTGGTGGTGTGGCGAAGCGCCGGTGCTGGCCCAGGCATTGGAAAAACTGCCGGAATTGCTGATCAAACCTGCGTTTCCGTCACAGAGCTTCGCACCTGTATTTGGCCGCGATCTGAGTGAAAAACAGCGTCGGGCCTTGGCCGAGCGCATGCAAGCACGGCCTTACGCGTATGTTGCGCAAGAATTGGCGCAGTTGTCCCAGGCACCGATCTGGCAGGCCGAGGACGGTCAACTGCAACCACGGGCCATCGGAATGCGTGTTTATGCGGTAGCCAGTCGCGACGGCTATCGAGTGCTGCCCGGCGGTTTGACGCGGGTTGCCGCCGAAGCAGACGCCGAAGTGGTGTCGATGCAGCGCGGCGGTGCGAGCAAGGACACCTGGGTATTGGGGGATCGTCCTCCCAGCGGCGAGCAATGGAAAACCCAGCGCACGATCGGTGTGCATGACCTGGTTCGACGGGATCCGTACCTGCCGTCGCGGGTGGTCGAGAACCTGTTCTGGTTTGGCCGTTATTGCGAGCGTTGTGATGACAGCGCGCGACTGCTGCGGATCATGCTGGCGCGCTACGTCGATGGCGATGATCCGCAGGCCCTGGAAGCGGCGGTCGATCTAGGGGAGCGGCTGAATCTGTTGCCAGACGAAGGCGAGTTGCCCGAGCGGTTGTTGGCCGCGCTACTGGGCGATGATTGGCCCTTCAGCCTGCGCTCCAACCTGCAGCGTTTGCAGTGGGCGGCCTCGCAAGTGCGCGGCAAGCTCTCGCGGGAAAACTGGCAGGCGCTGGTGGAGTTGCAGCGCGAAGCCATGGAGCTGGAAACCGAAGAGCCGGATTTCGGCGAGTTGCTGGATTTCCTCAACCGGCTGGTGATGTCCCTGGCGGCGCTGTCCGGTTTTGCCTTGGACGACATGACCCGGGATGAAGGCTGGCGTTTCCTGATGATTGGCCGGCGGATCGAGCGATTGCAATTTCTCAGCGCCAGCCTGGCGGCGTTTCTGCGCGGTGCTGGCGCTTTCGATCAGGCCGGACTGGAATGGCTGCTGGAACTGGGTAACAGCAGCATCACCTATCGTTCGCGGTACTTGGCAGTGGCGCAGTTGATTCCGGTGCTTGATCTTTTGCTGCTCGACGAGCAGAACCCTCACGCGGTGCTGTTCCAGTTGAAACTGGTGACCCGCACCCTGAAACGCTTGAACGACGATTTTGGTGCGCCTCGCGAAGCGGGTCTGCCACAACTGGTGGAGCGCTTGGCGCGCTTCGATCTGGGGTGCCTGGAGAATTCGCTGTTCGGCGAAGCCAGCGTTCGCGCGGCCATCAACGGTCTGGCGGATTTGCTGCAAGAAATCGCCGATGCCAGCGGGCAAGTGTCGGATCGTCTGGCCTTGCGCCATTTCGCCCATGTCGATGATGTCAGCCAGCGCACGGTGTCTGTCTGATGAGTGCCCATTACCAGATTCTCCACGACACCCATTATCACTACGACAGCCCGGTGTCCCTGGCCCAGCAACTCGCGCACCTGTGGCCACGGGCATGCGCCTGGCAGCGCTGCACCGAGCAGCAATTACAGATCAGTCCCGACCCGACCTCGCGCCGGGATGAGCTGGATGTGTTTGGCAATCCGCTCACCCGGTTGGCGTTTGAGCGGCCGCACGTAGAATTGCTGGTCAACGCCCGGCTCACCGTCGAGGTGCTGGCCCGGCCAACGCTGAATTTCAATCAATCCCCCGCGTGGGAAGAAACCCGCAACGCGCTGACCTACAGCAGCCAGCCGCTTTCCCCTGAGTTGCTGGAAGCGTGCCGTTACCGGTTCGAATCGCCCTACGTGCATTTGAAACGCAACTTTGTCGAATTCTCGGAAAGCTGTTTTCCATCGGGGCGACCTTTGTTGGTGGGCGTCCAGGCATTGATGGAGAAAATTTTCAGCGAATTCACCTTCGACGCAGAAGCGACCCAAGTGGCAACGCCGCTGGTGGAGGTGCTGGAACGTCGGCGCGGGGTTTGTCAGGACTTTGCCCATCTGATGCTCGCTTGCGTGCGCTCCCGTGGACTGGCGGCGCGTTACATCAGCGGCTATCTGCTGACCCAGCCACCACCCGGCCAGCCGCGACTGATCGGCGCCGATGCGTCGCATGCCTGGGTTTCAGTGTTTTGCCCGGTACTGGGCTGGGTCGATTTCGATCCGACCAACAATGTGCAACCGGCGCTGGAACACATCACCCTGGCTTGGGGCCGGGATTTCTCCGATGTTTCGCCGTTGCGTGGGGTGATTCTGGGGGGCGGCAATCACGACCCCGAGGTCCGCGTCACCGTGATGCCATTGGAGTAAGTAATACAGAACCCATGTGAGAGCGGGCGTGCTCGCGAAAGCGGTGTGACAGGCGATATTAATATTGAATGACACACTGCTTTCGCGAGCAAGCCCGCTCCCACAGGGGATTTGGTATAAATTCTGGAGGGGTATTTCAGAGGGGACTGTGAGGGTCAGCAAGGAACTGCTGACCCTGGACACAGATCCGGTGGGCCTGATCAGATCATCGGGCCCTGAGGGTCTCAGGCGTCGGGCGCCTGATCTTTCGGTGCTTCAGTTTCTTCTGTAGCCACTTCGCCTTCGGCATCCGGGTTCAGTGCTGCTGCTTCTTCTTCAGCTGTAGCTTTCTTGCGCTGAAGCTTTTCCTCTTTCTTCTGCTCCTTGGCCAAGTCTCTCTGACGTTTGGCGAAGGAATAATTAGGTTTAGCCATGGGCGATCCTCTGGGGTCGAAGGTGAGGTTGAGCGGCGCATATTCTGCCCTGTATCGGTGCCGAGCCGTTAGCTGGGTTTTTGCTCTGTCCACTTCGGCACCACTGTCGGCTGCCAAGCGTCGAGGGCATCGAGCAGGGTTTGCGGCGATTCGCTCACTTGCAGCATGTCACGGTGCGCATCGCGAACGAAGCCTTCGCCGACGATATGATCAAGAAAACCGGTCAATTTACTGTAGAAACCGTTCACTTCCAGCAGACCGAGCGGTTTGCCGTGGTAGCCGAGCTGGCCCCAGGTCCAGACTTCGAACAGTTCTTCCAGTGTGCCCAGGCCGCCGGGCAGCGCGATGAATGCGTCGCTGAGCTCGGCCATCCGCGCCTTGCGCGCATGCATGCCGTCGACCACTTCCAGGCGAGTCAGGCCACTGTGGCCGATTTCCTTGTCTTTGAGGCTTTGCGGGATGATCCCGATCACTTCACCGCCGGCCGCCAGTGCCGCATCGGCGACGATGCCCATCAGCCCGACGGCGCCGCCGCCATAGACCAGTGTCAGCTTGCGTTCAGCCAGTGCTCGCCCCAGGGCGACAGCCGCTTCACGATAAGCCGGGTTGGTGCCGGTGCTGGCACCGCAAAATACACAAACGGACGCTAAAGACATGCCTTACTCCATGGTCAGGATGGCCACAGAGTAAAGGCAGGCGCGCGGCGCTCCAAGGTCTAAACTTCGCGTTCAGGTGTTTCACAGGTGCCGCTGGCGCCACAGGCATAAGCGGCGAGCAAACTGCGCAACAGACTATTAAAGGACATGACAGGCGCTCCAGATGAGGGATGACGCCCTGATGATAGGGCCGGGCCAGACGTCTGGCTGGTAGATTGTTTCGATAGGTGTCATAGCCCGAAAGTTGTATACAATTTTTGATTCAGGTCATAGGAACTTGCGAAGTTTTCAGGCAGTCTTCTGTCCATTCGCACTTTTGTTAACCCTGCCTTGGAGATTCACCATGTTTGCCAAACTTGTTGCGGTATCCCTGCTGACACTGGCCAGCAGCCAACTGATGGCTGCCGAATGCAAGGTCACTGTCGACTCCACCGATCAGATGTCCTTCAACACCAAGGCCATCGAAATCGACAAAAGCTGCAAGACGTTCACCGTTGAACTGACTCACTCCGGCAGCTTGCCGAAGAACGTCATGGGCCATAACTGGGTGCTGAGCAAAGAAGCTGATATGCAGCCGATCGCCACCGCGGGCCTGGCCGCTGGCATCGACAAGCAATACTTGCCGGAAGGTGATGCTCGCATCATCGCCCACACCAAAATCATTGGTGCCAAGGAAACCGATTCGGTGACCTTCGACGTGTCGAAGCTCGATGCCAACGAGAAGTACGGCTTCTTCTGCTCATTCCCGGGCCACATCTCGATGATGAAAGGTACGGTTACCCTGAAATAATCGATTCGAGCTCATAAAAAAGCGTCCCGATCGGGACGCTTTTTTTGTGCCTGATATTTGACCGTGTCATTGTTCTTCGCGGGCAAGCCTCGCTCCTACAAGGACAGCGCTGTACCTGTAGGAGCGAGGCTTGCCCGCGAAGGCGTCGGTACAGACGCCACCGCCCTTATGGCGCGAACGGCATCACCCGCTTGTGATGCGTCTTTTTATACGTATCACAAATAATCTTGAACGCTTCCTCCCGCACCGGCTGGCCGTGCAGGAATGCGTCGATCTCGGCGTAGGTCACGCCGTGGGACGCTTCGTCCGGTTTGCCCGGTGAAAGGTCTTCAAGGTCGGCCGTCGGGATTTTTTCCACTAGCGATTCCGGCGCGCCGAAACTGCGGGCGATGTCTCGAACCTGGTTTTTCACCAGACCGCTCAACGGGGCCAGGTCGCAGGCACCATCACCGAACTTGGTGAAGAAACCCATCACCGCTTCCGCCGCGTGGTCGGTTCCGATCACCAGGCCCTGTGCCGCGCCGGCGATGGTGTACTGGGCGACCATGCGCATCCGCGCCTTGGTGTTGCCGAGTACGAAATCCACCGAGACCGCGTGCTTGCCTTCGAAGGCCGCCACTTCATTGGCCAGGTATTTCACTGCCGGGCCGATGTTCACGGTGTGACGTTCGTCCGGGGCGATGAAATCCACCGAGGCCTGGGCGTCGTGTTCGTCGAACTGGGTTTCGTACGGCAGACGCACGGCGATGAATTTGTAGCTTTTGTCGCTGGTTTGCTCGCGCAGTTCACGCATGGCGCGTTGGGCCAGCAGGCCGGCGGTCAGGGAGTCGACGCCGCCGCTGATGCCGAGGACCAGGGTCTTGAGCCCGGAATTGACCAGGCAATCCTGAATGAAGCTGATACGCCGGGCGACTTCGGCCTCGAGGGCGGCATGGTCGGCGAACGGCGGTTGAACGTTAAGCTGCTCAGCAATCTCACGCTGTACGGCTTGCATGAATTCACTCCTTGCTAGTTGTGCCAAATGTGCTGGAAAGGGCGGCAGGTACTTTGAAAACGTGTCGCAAATAGGCGACGAAATTCGGGTCTTTGCAGTGAGTCTTGCCAGGCTCATCGGAAATCTTTGCCACGGGCTGGCCGTTGCAGGCCGCCATTTTAAGCACGATGCTCATCGGTTCGACACCCGGAATATCGCACGTCAGGTTAGTCCCGATACCGAAACTGACATTGATCCGCCCGCGCAACGCCCGGAATATTTCCAGAGATTTGGGCAGTGTCAGGCTGTCGGAGAACACCAGCGTCTTGCTCATCGGGTCGATGCCGAGCTTGTGGTAGTGAGCGATGGCCTTTTCCGCCCAGATCACCGGGTCGCCGGAATCGTGGCGCAAACCGTCAAAAAGCTTGGCGAAATACAGGTCGAAATCGTTGAGGAAAGCATCCGTGGTAATGCAGTCGGTGAGGGCGATCCCCAGCAGGCCGCGGTACTCGCGGACCCAGCAATCGAGGGCGGCAATCTGGCTGTCGATCAGCCGAGGGCCGAGTTGCTGGTGCGCCATGATCCATTCGTGGGCCATGGTGCCCAAAGGCTTCATGTCCAGCTCCCGTGACAGATGCACGTTGCTGGTGCCGACGAAACGCCCGGGGAAATCATGCTTGAGCACGTTCACCACTTCTTCCTGCACGCGGTACGAAAAGCGCCGACGGGTGCCGAAATCGGCTACCTGCAATTCGGATAATTCGTCCGCACTGGCGTTGGCGGTGAGCCAGTCGAACTTGCGGTAGAGCTGCTCGCGGGCCTGTTCCAGAACGATTTCGCGGTAGCGATAGCGGTTGCGCACTTCGCTGACGATGGACAGCAGCGGCACTTCAAACAGGATCACATGCAGCCATGGCCCGCGCAGACGGATGAACAGCTCGCCGTTTTCAATCCCGGTGTGAACGTAGCGCAGGTTGAAGCGGAACAGCCCGAGAAAACGCAAGAAGTCCGGCTTCATGAAGCTGATGCGCTCCATGAAACTCAACTGGTCGGCGCTCAGGCTCAACTCGGCCAGCCGCTCGATCTGGAAGCGGATCTCCGCCAGATACGGACGCAGATCCTCACTGTTGCGGCAACGAAACTCCCATTCGACGTCCACGTTCGGGTAGTTGTGCAGCACCGCCTGCATCATCGTCAGTTTGTAGAAGTCGGTGTCGAGCAGGTTCTGCACGATGCGATCGCCAAACACGCTCTCGCTCATAACGCGGTTCTCCAGACGGGCCGCGCGTTGCGCGGTATCAATCAATGGCGCTAGTGGCGCATATCCCACGTGAAGATTGCCAGCGATTTTTTGTTTTGCGCCGGCTCTTGCCTCTGACGCCATCTATGCTTTGCTGCCAGAAGCCTCGTCCGTTTCGGTATACCCATCAAGCGCGGCTTGAATGACGGCCTCAAGACGCTCCCAGCTGTTCAATACTCTGCGAGCAGGGAATGGCGAGGAACGAGGTTTGTTTCAACCGCTTTGATCATTGCTGCCCTGAGCATTTCATAAGTTGCTGTTTCAGGCATGGGTGAACTTCCCCTTGAAGGTGATTTGCTCCATTGCGTCCACTCCATCCTGAAGTAACACATAAACGGGAAGTATCAGCGATACAGATCCGAGTCGTTGGTGTGCTTGATGGTTACGGACGTCAACGTGTCCAGAAGGCCGACAGCCGCGCGAATTCTGAAAAAGGCATCTTCGAATAACTGGTTGGGTGCGGCATGTGAGTCTATGAAGTAAGTGGGTGTATCGGTCGCATTGGTTTTAAGTGGGAAATAGCGATTCATGTCGAGACATCCTCAAGATTTTTTTGACGTCATAAATCAAAGAACGGTTTGTTCTTCAATAAGAGTTGATAGGGGGCATTTACTAAGTTGCTGAGCCATTACTGAAACGAATGGCTCAGCAGTCGGCTAACTCAAGCAGATTGCGTGCTTGCTCCGCTGGAAACCGGCGTTGCACTGCGATTTGCCATGTGTGGAGCTCCTGACTGCGGGGGCCACGCCAGAGGATCGAGGTCCAGATCAAGAAACTTGCTGGAATCGAAGATCGGCGTCTTTATCCCGGCGCGACGCTGATTGTCGTAATCTCGCAAGATTCGCATGCAAATTTTAAACAGCAGCGCCATGGCTACAAGATTGACCAGCGCCAGCAAAGTCATGGTGATGTCGGCGAAAGCGAGTACGGTCGAAAGATCTTCGACCGATCCCCAGAACACCAAGACCAACACCATCGAGCGATATAACAACAATGTTTTTCGAGGGGTGCCAAACATAAACCGGAGGCTGTTCTCCCCCAGGTAATAGTTGTAAAGCATTGCCGTGAATACGAACAATGCCAGCACCACGCTGATGAACATGCGCCCCCATTCACCGACCACTGCAGCCAACGAATTTTGTGCCAGCGCGACTCCGTCGCCTTCAAATCCCGGTGAGTAGAAACCTGAAAGCAAAATGAGTAATGCAGTGCAGGTGCAGATCACGAATGTGTCGACGAACACGCTGAATGCTTGCACCACACCTTGTGCTGCCGGATGGTCGATTTTCGCCACCGAAGCAACATTGGGAGCGCTACCTAGTCCCGCCTCGTTGGAAAACACACCACGCCTTACACCCATGATGATTGCGCTCCCGAGCAATCCACCAAAAACCTGATCCAGACCGAATGCGCTTCTTATGATAGTCATCAGCATTGCGGGAACCTGATCAAACTGCAGCACGATCACGTACCCCGTCACTCCGATGTAAGCGAGCACCTTCAGGGGGACTAACAAGTCGGCCACCGAAGCTATTCGCTTTATCCCTCCAATAAAAACTGCTCCGAGCAGCAACGACAACGCGAGCCCCGACCACATGGGCGCCAAGCCGAAAGCGTCTTTGAGGGAGTGCGATACTGCATGAGATTCAAGACCATTGATTGCAAATCCAAACGTCACCAACAGTAGAAGCGCTGCAATGATTCCGAGCCCGCGTTTGTTTAGCCCGTGCTGGATGTACCAGGAGGGTCCACCTCGATACAGGCCATTTCCATCGCTGCGTTTGTAGAGCTGGCCCAGCGTACATTCGAAGAAGCTGCTCGACATGCCTAGCAAGGCTGTCATCCACATCCAGAACACCGCGCCGGGCCCGCCCATGCTCACGGCAATCCCGACCCCGACGATATTGCCGGTACCCACCCGCCCGGCAAGACTGAGGGTCAATGCCTGAAACGCGCTCAAATGATGGCCACCGGTGCGCCAACTGCCCTGCAGGACAGAGAACGCATGCAGGAAGTATCTGAACTGGACGAATCTTGATCGTATGGTGAAGTAGCTACCCAGTCCGAGGACTACAGGAATCAAAACCTTTCCCGAGAGAAAGTCGTTGATGACGTCTAGCATTCAAAGCTCCTTGCTAAGTGCTGGCGAGTTGTTGGCATAGCCAAATCCCGAAGCCTTTCGGGACCCGTAATATCCAGCCATATTTCCCTGAGCGCAATTTCGCTAGTTGCTTAAAAGTGATGCGAGTTGCTGCTATGGTTGCGCCTTCTCAACCTGTTTCAAGGATATTTATGGGGGAGTTTCTTCCTGCCAACTTAAAGCTTCTGTGTAGTCACTACAGATCTGTCGCAGAAGTCTGTAGGAAGATTCGAATTAATCGTGGTCAATTTAATAAGTACCTTTGTGGGAATAGCGTTCCTACACCTTTTAATCTGAAACGTATCTGTGATTTCTTTGGGGTTGAGGCGTTTGAAATAACACTTCCAACCGAGCAATTCATCACGTTGATTGGTGTGAAATCGAGGAAGACCAGCCACTCTGGTGAGGGCACGGAATCACAGAAAATGCTCGAACACCTGCGTCGAAAATCCTCTCCAGAACTCAAGGCCCACATCGGTTATTACTATGAGTACTATCACGCAATGACGGAGCCCGGCTCCATCTTGTGCTCGTTGGTGCATGTCCGTGTAGACGGACCGGACGTGGTCTACGAGCGAAACGAGCGCTTGCAGATTGCCGGGGTGGAAGGCGAATTTGAGCGGTATCGATACGTCGGCACTGCTTATTATCTGCGAGATCGCCTGTTTCTCATCGATTACGAGTCACTGACCTCAAACGAAATCAGCCAAACCATTCTCATACCGAGCTTCAAAAGCTGCATCACACGGCTTAATGGCCTGAAGATGGGCGTTTCGGCCGCAGATCATCGAGCCCCCGCATGCTCGAGAGTTGTTTGGGAGTATCTGGGGCAGGAAATCAACCGGAGCGATGCCTATCGACGGGTGCGTCTGTATGACGTTAATGACCCGGCTATCGATGAAGACCTGCGTGCACGACTCGCTCAAGCCATGGTTGTCCATGGGCTGTTTGTTATTGCGTGACGGATGTTGTTTGGGAACGCTGCGCAATCCTGCAAATCGGCTTTTGTAGCTGTCGAGTTATTGCCAGCGATTTTTTGGACAGTGCACATTCCTGTGGGAGCGGGCTTGCTCGCGAAAGCGTAATGCCAGCCAACATTGATGTTGAATGTACTGGCGCCTTCGCGAGCAAGCCCGCTCCCACAGGGAGTTGTGTGAAGCTTCAAATGGGTGGCGTGTCCGGGCTATCAATCTGCTCCAGCATCCACTTCACAAAATCCCGCACTTTTGGCACTTCCGCCGAATGCTCGGGATATGCCAGGTAATAGGCATCGGTGCTGGGCATTGCGTGCTGCCAGGGTATGACCAGTTTGCCGTCGGCCAATTCCTCTTCCACCAGGAAGCGCGGCAACAACGCCACGCCGCAGCCGACCTGGGCTGCGCGGATGCACATGTAAAAGGTTTCGAAGCGTGGGCCGTGGTAGCTGTGTTCGGTGTGGTAGCCCTGACTGTCGAACCAGTCGTGCCAGGCCTGGGGCCGCGAGGCGTTTTGCAGCAGGACCAGGTCGGTGAGTTGTGTAGGATCGGTGAACGGCGTGTCCGGCAGACTGCCGGGGGCGCAGACCGGCACCAGCTCCTCGCCAAACAGCTTCAGGCATTCGGTGCCGGGCCGCGAGCCCTGGCCGAAGTAGAACGCCAGGTCGCTGCGACCTTGCAGCAAGTCATCGGCTTCCTGCTCGCTGCACAGGTCCAGATGGATTGAGGGATGGCGCAGACGCCAACCTTTCAAGCGTGGCACCAGCCAGCGTGCGCCGAAGGTCGGAGGCGTTGAAACGCGCAAGACTTCGGTCTCGCCGCCGTAGGAACGCAGGTAATGGGTCGACATCTCGACCTGTGTGAGGATTTTTCGTACCTCCACCAGGTACAAATCACCGGCCGGAGTCATTTGCAGGCGTCGGCGCACCCGGCGAAACAACAGGTGCTGCAGCAACTCTTCAAGTTGCGCGACCTGTTTGCTGACGGCGCTCTGGGTCAGGTTCAGCTCTTCGGCGGCCCGGGTGAAGCTCAAATGCCGGGTGACGGCCTCGAAACACTGCAGTGCGGTGATCGATGGCAAGTAGCGTTTATTCAGCATGGACGGTCCTTTTTCTTGTTTCTTTTACTGCCAGCAATTCAAAGCATGAATAAACGGAATGATATCTCTCTTAAAGGTCGTTTGTTGGGTAACCTCCGGGGAGCTAAAACTACAGGTCTGATCAGCCGTGAATATCCGGCTGTACGTTTTCTGTTTTTTGCTTGAGGAGTGACCCATGGTTGCCGCATTGCTTGATCGTCTTGGTGTGAACCCGGCCCTGTACCAGAACGGCAAAGTGCCGGTGCATTCGCCGATCGATGGCAGCCGGATCGCCGCCGTGAACTGGGAAGGCGCCGCTGAAGTCGAGCAGCACATCAGTCGTGCAGATCATGCGTTCGAATTGTGGCGCAAGGTCCCGGCCCCGCGCCGTGGCGAACTGGTGCGCCAGCTGGGTGACATCCTGCGCGAATACAAGGCCGACCTCGGCGAGCTGGTGTCCTGGGAAGCGGGCAAGATCACTCAGGAAGGCCTGGGTGAAGTTCAGGAAATGATCGACATCTGCGATTTCGCCGTCGGCCTGTCCCGTCAACTGTACGGTTTGACCATCGCTTCCGAGCGTCCTGGCCACCACATGCGCGAAACCTGGCACCCGCTGGGCATCGTCGGTGTGATCAGTGCGTTCAACTTCCCGGTCGCGGTCTGGGCCTGGAACACCACGCTGGCGCTGGTCTGCGGCAACCCGGTGATCTGGAAACCGTCGGAGAAAACCCCGCTGACCGCACTGGCCTGCCAGGCGCTGTTCGACCGCGTACTGAAGAACTTCAGCGACGCCCCTCCACACCTGAGCCAGGTGATCATTGGCGGCCGCGATGCCGGTGAGGCCCTGGTCGATGACCCGCGTGTCGCGCTGATCAGCGCCACCGGCAGCACCCGCATGGGCCGTGAAGTAGCGCCGAAAATTGCCGCACGTTTCGCCCGCAGCATTCTGGAGCTGGGCGGCAACAATGCCATGATCCTCGCCCCAAGCGCCGACCTCGACATGGCCGTTCGCGCCATCCTGTTCAGCGCTGTCGGCACCGCCGGTCAGCGTTGCACCACCCTGCGTCGTCTGATTGCCCATGAGTCGGTGAAGGAAGAAATCGTCACCCGCCTCAAGGCTGCCTACTCCAAAGTGCGCATCGGCAATCCGCTTGAGGGCAACCTGATCGGTCCGCTGATCGACAAACACAGCTTCGACAACATGCAGGACGCGCTGGGACAAGCCTTGAGCGAAGGCGGCCGGGTGTTTGGCGGCAAGCGTCAGCTGGAAGACAAATTTCCTAACGCTTACTACGTCTCGCCGGCCATCGTTGAAATGCCGGAGCAGAGCGATGTGGTCTGCAACGAAACCTTCGCGCCGATCCTGTACGTAGTCAGTTACAAGGACTTCGACGAAGCCCTGCGCCTGAACAACTCGGTGCCACAAGGCCTGTCCTCGTGCATCTTCACCACCGACGTGCGTGAAGCCGAGCAGTTCATGTCGGCTGTGGGCAGTGACTGCGGCATCGCCAACGTCAACATTGGCCCGAGCGGCGCGGAAATTGGCGGCGCGTTTGGGGGTGAGAAAGAAACGGGCGGTGGTCGTGAGTCCGGTTCCGATGCATGGCGCGGCTACATGCGCCGTCAGACCAACACCGTGAACTATTCGCTGGAGTTGCCGTTGGCTCAGGGCATTACGTTCGACTGATAGGCCCCTTCGCGGGCAAGCCTCGCTCCTACAGTGACGGTGCGGTATGACACCGAATCTGTAGGAGCGAGGCTTGCCCGCGAAGCTTTTGCTTTGTTGTTTGTTAGGTTTCTGTTGGAGTCTGGCAATGCCGTTACGCGAAGAGTGTCTGTGGGAAAAACTGACGCCGCAAAGGCCTGACAACGCGGCGCTCAAAGGCGAAGTGAAGGTCGATGTCTGCGTCATCGGCGCCGGCTTCACCGGTCTGTCGGCGGCGGTGCATCTGCTGGAAAAAGGTAAAACGGTCTGCGTGCTGGAAGCCCATCGCGCTGGTCATGGCGGTTCGGGACGCAACGTCGGGCTGGTCAACGCCGGGATGTGGATTCCACCGGACGAGATCGAAGCCGGGTTCGGCGAAGTGGTCGGCAGTCAGCTCAATCGCATGCTGGGTGCGGCGCCGTCCCTGGTGTTCAGCCTTGTGGACAAATACAACATCGATTGCCAGTTGCGCCGCGAGGGCACGCTGCACATGGCGCACAACGCCCGTGGCGAAGCCGATCTGCGCAGTCGTGAAGAACAATGGAAACGTCGCGGGGCGCCGGTCGAACTGCTGACCGGACAAGCTTGCGAGCAAGCGACGGGCACCAAAAAGATCGCTGCCGCGTTGCTCGACAAGCGTGCCGGCACGATCAACCCGATGGCTTACACCACGGGGCTGGCCATCGCGGCCATCAGCCTCGGCGGTCAACTGTTCGATCATTCTGCGGTCTCCCGACTCGAACGTCAGGGCCAACGCTGGTCGGTACAAACCGCTCAGGGCTCGGTGCTCGCCGAGCAAGTGGTCATCGCCTCCAACGCTTACACCGAAGGCGACTGGACCGAGCTGCGGCGCAATTTCTTCCCCGGTTATTACTATCAGGTGGCTTCGGTCCCGCTGACCGAAGACGCCGCGCAGCAAATCCTGCCCGGCGGCCAGGGTTCCTGGGACACTCGCCAGGTACTCAGCAGTATTCGTCGCGATAAGGACGGTCGCCTGTTACTCGGCAGTCTCGGCAATGGCAATCAGAAACCGGCCTGGTTTCTCAAGGCCTGGGCGGATCGGGTTCAGCAGCACTATTTTCCCTATCTCAAACCCGTGGAATGGGAATGCACCTGGACCGGTTGCATTGCGTTTACCCCTGACCACTTGATGCGTTTGTTCGAACCGGCGCCCGGTTTAGTGGCAGTCACAGGTTATAACGGTCGGGGCGTGACGACGGGGACGGTGGTCGGTAAAGCCTTTGCCGATTATCTGTGTAACGGAAATCCTCAGGCGCTGCCGATACCCTTCGCCCCTATGCAGCCACTGGCGGGGGTGGGTTTGCGCAGTTGTCTGTACGAGGCAGGTTTCTCGCTGTATCACGCAGGCCAGTGCTTGCGGATCGTTATTTGATTGTTGAAATTTGTTGCTGGAAGCGGCGCTTTTTCGCGCAGCGACTAGCCTGTAAAAGGTGCGGGTTGTAGCAGTACCGCACCAGCAGTGTGCACTTCGGTGACGCACGTTGTTACAGGCTGGTTGCACGTCGTTTGGCGCCGCGGTTGCAATGATGGCGCGTGCGGGTTGCGCCTTTAAAAATAAATGGTTTCACCTTCCGCGGTTTAGACGGTTGCACGCCCAATGAAAATGGGATCGAAACAGTCGAAATAACAATAAAGCAGCGACTTTTTTCAGAATAAAAAACCGATGGCACGGCCCTTGCTCTGAGCATTTAGAGAAGTCGCAGTGCCAACTAAAAAAAAACCTTGGAGCACCACCTCATGTCCCAGACGTTTTACAAGAAAGGCTTTCTGGCCCTCGCAGTGGCAACTGCTTTGGGTGTTTCTGCGTTTGCACAGGCTGATGTGAAAATCGGTGTGGCGGGTCCGATGACAGGTGCCAACGCGGCATTTGGCGAGCAGTACATGAAGGGTGCACAGGCTGCAGCCGACGCGATCAACGCTGCGGGCGGCGTCAACGGGGAAAAAATCGTACTGGTGAAGGGCGATGACGCCTGCGAACCGAAACAGGCTGTGACGGTCGCCAAGGACCTGACCAACCAGAAAGTCGCCGGCGTGGTCGGTCACTTCTGCTCCTCGTCGACCATCCCGGCCTCCGAGATCTACGACGAAGCGGGCATCATTGCAATCACCCCTGGTTCCACCAACCCGGCGGTTACCGAACGCGGCCTGAGCGCCATGTTCCGTATGTGCGGGCGTGACGATCAGCAAGGCATCGTGGCCGGTGACTACATCGTCGACGTGCTCAAGGGCAAAAAAGTTGTCGTCCTGCACGACAAGGACACCTACGGTCAGGGCCTGGCGGATGCAACCAAGGCCCAGCTGGAAAAACGCGGCGTGAAGCCGGTGCTGTATGAAGGCCTGACCCGTGGCGAGAAAGACTTCAGCACCATCGTCACCAAAATCCGCGGCGCTGGCGCCGATGTCGTCTACTTCGGCGGTCTGCACCCGGAAGCCGGTCCCCTGGTTCGTCAACTGCGTGAGCAAGGTCTCAAAGACGTCAAGTTCATGTCCGATGACGGCATCGTGACCGACGAACTGGTGACCACCGCTGGCGGCCCGCAATTCGTGGACGGCGTGCTGATGACCTTCGGCGCCGACCCACGCATGCTGCCAGACAGCAAAACCGTGGTAGACGCGTTCCGCAAGGCCGGTACCGAGCCTGAAGGCTACACCCTCTACGCGTACGCTTCGGTCCAGACTCTGGCCGCAGCCTTCAACGGCGCCAAGTCCAACAGTGGCGAGAAAGCCGCCGAGTGGCTGAAGAAAAATCCGGTCAAAACCGTGATGGGCGAGAAGACTTGGGACGCCAAGGGCGACCTGAAAGTCTCCGACTACGTGGTTTACCAGTGGGACAAGGACGGCAAATACCACCAGCTGGAAAAACAGAAGTGATATGAACTGCTGATTTGCCCGGTGCCTTGTGCGCCGGGCAGATCAAAGAACATGTCCGTGCAGTACCTGTCTTTTCTCGTAGAGCTGCACACAACCGAGTTGCGCCGGCGGCTGAACCCCGGTCCGTTGCACCCGGCTTCTGTGCAGTCTCTCAAATGCGTGAGATTGCGTTATGGATGGTATTTTCCTGCAGCAACTGGTCAACGGCCTGACCCTCGGGTCGGTCTATGGCCTGATCGCCATCGGCTACACAATGGTCTATGGCATCATCGGCATGATCAACTTCGCCCACGGCGAGGTTTATATGATTTCCGCTTACCTCGCGGCAATCAGTCTGGCTCTGCTGGCATACTTCGGTATTGAATCCTTCCCGCTGCTGATGCTCGGCACCTTGATCTTCACCATCGTGGTTACGGCGGTGTATGGCTGGGTCATCGAGCGTGTCGCCTACAAACCCCTGCGCAACTCCACCCGACTGGCACCGCTGATCAGCGCCATCGGGATTTCGCTGATCTTGCAAAACTATGCCCAGATCGCCCAAGGCGCCAAGCAACAAGGTGTTCCGACCTTGCTGACGGGAGCCTGGCGCGTCGAAATCGGCACCGGCTTCGTGCAGTTGACCTACACCAAGGTGTTTATCCTGATTGCCGCATTCGCCGGTATGGCCCTGCTGACCTACATCATCAAGTACACCAAGCTCGGTCGCATGTGCCGTGCCACCCAGCAAGACCGCAAGATGGCCTCGATTCTGGGGATCAACACCGACCGCGTGATTTCCTACGTGTTCATCATCGGTGCAGCGATGGCGGCCCTGGCCGGCGTGCTGATTACCATGAACTACGGCACGTTCGACTTCTATGCCGGCTTCATCATCGGCATCAAGGCGTTCACCGCCGCAGTGCTCGGCGGTATTGGCTCGCTGCCTGGCGCGATGCTTGGCGGGATCATTCTCGGGATCTCCGAGTCGCTGTTCTCAGGTTTGGTCAACTCGGACTACAAAGACGTTTTCAGCTTCTCGCTGCTCGTTATCGTTCTGGTCTTTCGGCCCCAAGGCCTGCTCGGCCGTCCTCTTGTGTCGAAGGTGTAAGCGATGTCTTCAACCACTAAAAAAACCATTGATCTCAAAAGAAGCCTGGTTGACGCGATTCTTGCCGGCCTTGTCGCCCTGATTGTGTTCGGCCCGATTGTCGGCGTGGTCCTCGACGGCTACGGCTTCAATCTGGAAACGACCCGGGTGGCATGGATTGTCGCCATCGTCATGGCTGGCCGATTTGCTCTGAGCCTGTTTCTGCAAACCCCCAAGGGCCTGAAAATTCTTGAAGGCTTTGAAAGCACCGGCTCCGGGGTTCATGTACTGCCGCCAGATTACAAATCCCGGTTACGCTGGATCATCCCGCTGGTGATCGTCGTTGCCGTGGTGTTCCCGTTTTTCTCCAACTCCTACCTGCTGGGCGTGGTTATCCTGGGGCTGATCTACGTATTGCTGGGCCTGGGCCTGAATATCGTGGTTGGTCTGGCCGGCCTGCTCGACTTGGGTTATGTAGCGTTCTACGCCATCGGTGCCTACGGACTGGCGCTGGGTTATCAATACCTCGGACTGGGTTTCTGGACGGTGTTGCCGCTGGCGGCCATTACCGCGGGCCTTGCCGGTTGCATCCTAGGGTTTCCGGTGTTGCGGCTGCACGGTGACTACCTGGCGATCGTGACCCTGGGTTTCGGCGAAATCATTCGCTTGATCCTTAACAACTGGCTGTCCCTGACCGGTGGCCCGAATGGCATGGCGGCTCCGTTGCCGACCTTCTTCGGCCTCGAGTTCGGCAAGCGTGCGAAGGAGGGCGGTGTCCCGTTCCATGAGTTCTTCGGCATCGCCTATAACCCGGACGTGAAGTATTACTTCATTTACGCGGTGTTGTTTCTGGTGGTGCTGGCCGTGCTGTACATCAAGCATCGTCTGGTCAAGATGCCGGTCGGTCGCGCGTGGGAAGCCTTGCGTGAAGACGAAATCGCCTGTCGCTCCATGGGCCTGAACCACGTACTGGTCAAGCTCTCGGCGTTCACCATCGGTGCATCGACGGCCGGCCTGGCCGGGGTGTTCTTCGCCACCTATCAAGGCTTCGTCAACCCGACCTCGTTCACGTTCTTCGAGTCGGCACTGATCCTTGCCATCGTGGTACTTGGCGGCATGGGCTCGACCATCGGTGTAGTGATTGCAGCGTTCGTGCTGACCGTGGCACCGGAACTGCTGCGTGGCTTCGCGGAATACCGCGTGCTGCTGTTCGGCATCCTGATGGTGTTGATGATGATCTGGCGACCGCGCGGCCTGATTCGGATCAGCCGTACCGGTGTGACCCCGCGTAAAGGAGTAGCGCCATGAGCGAAGTCGTACTCTCGGTCGAGAAGCTGATGATGCACTTCGGCGGCATCAAGGCGTTGAGTGATGTCAGCCTCAAGGTGCATCGCAACTCGATCTTCGCCCTGATCGGCCCCAACGGCGCCGGTAAGACCACCGTGTTCAACTGCCTGACCGGGTTCTACAAGGCGTCCGGCGGTAAGATCGAACTCAATACACGTGGCCAGCGCACCGATGTCATCCAGCTGCTGGGTGAATCGTTCAAAGCTACCGATTTCGTTTCGCCGAAAAGCTTCATCACCCGGCTCCGCTACAAGATGTTCGGCGGCACCCACCTGGTGAACCGCGCCGGCCTGGCGCGGACATTCCAGAACATTCGCCTGTTCAAGGAAATGTCGGTGCTGGAAAACCTGCTGGTGGCCCAGCACATGTGGGTCAATCGCAACATGTTGGCCGGCATCCTAAACACCAAGGGCTACCGCAAGGCCGAAAGCGATGCGCTGGACCATGCCTTCTACTGGCTGGAAGTCGTGGACCTGGTGGACTGCGCCAACCGTCTGGCCGGTGAGTTGTCCTACGGCCAACAGCGCCGTCTGGAAATCGCCCGGGCGATGTGCACCCGGCCGCAGATCATCTGCCTCGACGAACCGGCTGCGGGCCTCAACCCTCAGGAAACCGAAGCGCTGAGCGCGATGATCCGTCTGCTGCGCGACGAGCACGATCTGACCGTGGTGCTGATCGAACACGACATGGGCATGGTAATGAGCATTTCCGACCACATCGTGGTGCTGGACCACGGCATCGTCATCGCCGAGGGTGGACCTGAAGCGATTCGTAACGACCCGAAAGTGATTGCGGCCTACCTGGGCGCTGATGAAGAGGAAGTGGTGCTATGAGCCAACCCATCCTCGAACTCAAGGATCTGGATGTGTTTTACGGGCCGATTCAGGCCCTGAAAAAAGTCTCGCTGCATATCAACGAAGGTGAAACCGTCAGCCTGATCGGCTCCAACGGCGCCGGTAAATCGACCCTGCTGATGTCGATCTTCGGCCAGCCGCGAGCGGCTGACGGGCAGATCATCTATCAGGGCGTGGACATCACCCACAAGTCGTCGCACTACATCGCGTCCAACGGCATTGCTCAGTCGCCTGAAGGCCGGCGCGTGTTCCCCGACATGACCGTCGAGGAAAACCTGCTGATGGGCACCATCCCTATTGGTGACAAGTACGCCAAGGAAGACATGCAGCGCATGTTCGAGCTGTTTCCGCGGCTCGAAGAACGGCGTACCCAGCGGGCCATGACCATGTCCGGCGGCGAGCAGCAGATGCTCGCCATCGCCCGTGCGCTGATGAGTCGGCCCAAGCTGTTGTTGCTCGATGAACCAAGCCTGGGGCTGGCGCCGATCGTGGTGAAGCAGATCTTCGCGACCCTTCGGGAACTGGCGAGTACCGGCATGACCATCTTCCTGGTCGAGCAGAACGCCAACCATGCCCTCAAATTGTCGGACCGGGCGTACGTGATGGTCAACGGTGAGATTCGCCTCACTGGCACCGGCAAGGAGCTCCTGGTCAACGAGGAAGTGCGTAACGCTTATCTCGGCGGGCACTGACACGCTGCCGAAATATCCACAGCCCCGGCGAGCAATCGCCGGGGTTTTTTTACGCCATCAATACATCCCTAACCTCCCTGTGGGAGCGAGCCTGCTCACGATAGCCGAGTGTCAGTCGACAAGCTTTTTACTGATCCACCGCTATCGCGAGCAGGCTCACCCCCACAGGGCCGCATAGGCTTTCTGGAAATTGTGGAAAACAATATTCACAAGCTCTCAAAGCGCGACATAAAGCCGCTGCAAATAGTTGTTTTGTCACGGTTTTGACTTGTCCCCGTTTGCTGTGGAACTGGCTGTGAATAACGTGGGAGTAGCTGTCTGAGAGCCTTTGATTCCGTGGCTTGCAGCGATGTGGTTGTTTTTTGATCGGGCGTTTTTGCTGGACCCTGAACAGGCTTTGTCAACCTTTTTGTTGGCGACCAAACTGACTCGAAATGAGAAGGGCAAGCCTGTGGATAAGTCTGTGGTTAAACTCTGGAAAGACTCGGTTGAGGGCCGTAGTTACTGGCTTGGCGCCATCGTCGGTTTGATCGACCTATCGTGCAAAATGCTTTGAGCTACACAGCTGGCACCCGAGGGTCAAGCGAAAAACTTTGTAATCTGCCCGCAAAGCCTTGTGGATAGCGGCTTCCAGCTTTATCACTTGCCCCCGGAAACTGTGGAGCGGTCTGTGGATAAGGTGCGTGTACATGCCTACAAGCCACGGCGGCTATGGTGTTGGTGGAGTTGATCGTTTTTCGTACAACTTTTACGGTGGTTGCCGCTGTGGGCAAGGCCGGGCATGCTGCCTGCTGACTTTCTATTCCAATGGCTGTCGATCGGCCGAAGCAAGGAGAACACGATGTCCAACACCCTCTTTATTACCGGAGCGACCTCCGGTTTTGGTGAAGCCTGTGCCCGTCGTTTTGCCGATGCCGGCTGGAAACTGGTGCTGACTGGCCGTCGTGAAGAGCGCCTCAACGCCCTGTGCGCCGAGTTGTCGAAGCAGACCGAGGTTCATGGCCTGGTGCTCGACGTGCGTGATCGCAAGGCCATGGAGGAGGCGATCGCCAACCTGCCGCCGTCCTTTGCCAAGTTGCGCGGGCTGATCAACAACGCCGGTCTGGCGCTGGGCGTTGACCCGGCGCCGAAGTGCGACCTCGACGATTGGGACACCATGGTCGACACCAACATCAAAGGCCTGATATACAGCACTCGCCTGCTGTTGCCACGCCTGATCGCCCACGGTCGCGGTGCCGGTATCGTCAACCTCGGCTCCATCGCCGGCAACTACCCGTACCCGGGCAGCCACGTGTATGGCGCGAGCAAGGCTTTCGTTAGACAGTTCTCGCTGAACCTGCGCTGCGACCTGCAAGGCACTGGTGTGCGCGTCAGCAATATTGAGCCGGGCCTGTGCGAGAGTGAGTTCTCGCTGGTGCGTTTTGCGGGTGACCAGGAGCGTTACAACGCGACCTACGCCGGTGCCGAGCCGATCCAGCCGCAGGACATCGCCGAGACCATTTTCTGGGTGCTCAATGCGCCGGCGCACATCAACATCAACAGCCTTGAGCTGATGCCGGTGAGCCAGACGTGGGCCGGGTTTTCCATTGAGCGCAATGGTGGCAATGCTTAAGGCCGAGTAATGGCCATTCGCGGGCAAGCCTCGCTCCTACGGGTTTTGTGTCGTACGCCACTTTGCGATTCACGTTAAACCTGTAGGAGCGAGGCTTGCCCGCGAAGGCGGTCGACCAGTCATCCGAGATAATCGACCAACCCGCGATAGCAGGTCGCCAAGTGATAAGGCGTCGTCGAAGGCATGTCCTTGCGGCTGACTTCGCCCTGCTCATCGCGACATTCATACCATCCATCCACATGCAGAAAGCGTTGCTGCAGCGCCTGCAATTGGCGATGCACCGATGCTTCGCTGTCCGGACGCAAGGTCAGGGCGCGCAGGTATTCAGCCTGGGCCCAGATGCGTTGGGTGGCGTCCTTGGGGTGGCCGTCCAGATCGAGCGACGCCCGCACCGCAGCGGTTTGCGGATCGACGCCCAGTTGCTCGGTGAGCGCAAATGCACGCTCAAGCGAAGTATGCAGTTTTGAACCGCGCAGTAACGGCGAAGACTCCAGCAGGAAATACCACTCAAACTGATGCCCCGGTTCAAACCAGTTATCCACAGCCCCCAGCGGTTTCTCCATCAACACGCTGTGTTGCGGGTCGATAAAACGCTTCTGCATGGCTGTGCATAACTCGACAAGCGCGCGCTGCACGGCGATGTCTTCGCGCACTGACAGGGTCGCGAGGAAGGCTTCGGCCAGGTGCATCAGGGGATTTTGCAGCGGGCCGGAGTTGAGCGAGGACCAGTCACGGTCGAGGCTGGCTTCATACAGGCCGTCGCCCGTGGCAAAGCGCCGCGCCAGCACTTCGAGCGTGGCATTGAGGACCGATTCCACCAACGGTTCGCGAACCTTGCCCCAATAATGGGCGCACGCGAACAGGATGAAGGCATGGGTGTAGAGGTCTTTGCGCTGATCCAGTGGCGCGCCTTGCGGGTCGATGCTGTAGAACCAGCCGCCGTGTTCGGCGTCGTGGAAATGCTGTTGCAAGGAACGGAACAGCGCCGCTGCACGCTCCTCGGCGGCTGGCACCTGGCCGATCAGGCTGGAAAACAGATACAGCTGCCGCGCGCAGGCCATCGCCCGGTAGCGCTGGGGTGGCAACGGCTGATGCCCGGCGTCCAGCGCTTCATAAGGCAACGCCATGTCGGCATTCCAGCCGGGACCTTGCCAGAGCGGCACGATCACGTCCTGGAAATGCTGTTGCACCGAGGCGAACAGGGCGGTCAATTCAGGCTGGGAGGCGGAGCGGGAAACAAGCGGCATTGGCTGGCGTCGTCACGGCAGGTTGATTGCGCGACATGTTAGCAGGCCTGAGAGATGCGGTGTCTGTCAGGCCGTCTTCGCGGGCAAGCCTCGCTCCTACAGAAGGACATATGACCCTGTAGGAGCGAGCGGTTCGGCGTTCCGACTTGCCCGCGAAGAGGCCATGACAGGCGATAAAAAATCAGCCCGCCAACAACCAGGCCCCGGTCGCCGCCGAAGCCGCCCCAGCCAATCGAACCAACGGCGCCGCCGCTTGCGGCAATACGCGCACCACACCATAACCCGCGGCATGTAACGCCGCCGTCGCCGCCACAAACCCTGCCGCATAAGCCCAAGGGCTCGACATGTCCGGCAACTCCAGCCCATGCGCCACACCATGGAACAGCGCGAACAAAGCAGTCGCGCCCACCGCCACGCTCAACGGCGGACGCACCGCCAAGGCGACCGCCAAGCCCAACGCCAGCACCGATGCCGCAATTCCGCTTTCCAGTGCCGGCAGGTTCAGACCTTCAAAACCCAACAGCCCGCCGATCAGCATGGTGCCAACGAACGTGCACGGCAGCGCCCAGCGCGCGGCGCCTTTCTGTTGCGCTGCCCACAGACCGACTGCAATCATCGCCAGCAAGTGATCGAGGCCGCCAATCGGGTGGCTGATGCCGGCGAGCAAACCGTTGTCGCCATGGCCCGGGTGGGCGAAGGCGATGGCCGGGGTCAGCAGCAGGGCCATGGCGCCCAGAATGCGTTTAAGTGTCATTGATAAGCTTCCTTGTTGATAAGTCGTGATCAGGCTGCGGTCAGCAAGCCCTGGCGTTCGATGAAGGCGATGATTTCTTCCAGGCCCAAACCGGTTTTCTGGTTGCTGAAGACAAACGGCTTGCCGTTGCGCATGCGTTGGGTGTCGCAGTCCATCATCTCCAGCGACGCGCCCACCAGTGGCGCGAGGTCGACCTTGTTGATCACCAGCAGGTCGGATTTGCAGATTCCCGGCCCGCCCTTGCGCGGCAGCTTGTCGCCGGCCGAGACGTCGATCACATAGATGGTCAGGTCGGACAGTTCCGGGCTGAAGGTCGCCGAGAGGTTATCGCCGCCGGACTCCACCAGAATCAGATCCAACCCCGGAAAGCGGCGGTTCAGTTGATCCACCGCTTCGAGGTTGATCGAGGCGTCTTCGCGGATCGCCGTGTGTGGGCAGCCGCCGGTTTCCACACCGATGATGCGCTCGGGCGCCAGGGCTTCGTTGCGCACCAGGAAATCGGCGTCTTCGCGGGTGTAGATGTCGTTGGTAACGACGGCCAGGTTGTAGCGGTCGCGCAGGGCCAGGCAAAGCGCCAATGTCAGAGCGGTTTTGCCGGAACCGACCGGGCCACCAATACCGACACGCAGGGGTTGTGTGTTCATGTGATTCTCCAAATTTAAAGGCCCTAGGAACGGAACAGACGGCTGTACTGGCGCTCATGGGCCATGCATGCCAGGGACAGGCCGAACGCGGCGCTGCCATAGTGTTCGGGGTTGATTCGGGTGGCGTCCTGCTGGGCTTGTTGCAGTAACGGCAGCAGTTCGCTGGTCAGGCGTTGAGCCGCTTGCTGGCCGAGCGGCAAGGTTTTCATCAGCACCGCCAATTGATTTTCCAGCCAGCTCCAGAGCCACGCCGCCAGCGCATCTTGCGGGCTGATTTTCCAGGCGCGAGCGGCCAGCGCCCAGCCGAGGGCCAGGTGCGGTTCCGGGCGCTGTTCTAGAAAGGCGCGGGCCGGCGCATCGAATTCCGGCAAGCCATTGAGCAGTTGCTGCAACGAATAGCCCATCTGCCGGCTTTCCTGATGCAGCTCGCGGGTTTCCCGACTGGCGCGGTGTTCTTCGCAGCGTTGCAGCAACTCAGCCCAGTTTTCTTCGGCGGCTGCGATGCAATGGGCGAGCAGCAGCGGCGCTTCGAAACGTGCCAGATTGAGCAGTAACTGATCACTGATCCAGCGTCGCGCGCTGTCTGCATCCTTCACCCGGTCGTTATCCACTGCCATTTCCAGGCCTTGCGAATAGCTGTAGCCGCCAATTGGCAGTTGTGGGCTGGCCAGGCGCAGCAGCGCCCAGGCCGGGTTCATAAACGGACGCCGAACTGGTGCAGTTTCGGCGGGTAGTTGAAGTCTTCATCACCGTGGCGCGAATGGTGGTGGCCGCCGCCATAGGCGCCGTGTTCCGGCTGGAACGGGGCTTCGATGTTTTCGACACGGGCATCCAACTGTTCGAGCATGGCCTTGAGCACGTAATCGTCGAGCAGGCGCAACCAGCCATCGCCGACTTGCAGGGCGACGTGGCGGTTGCCAAGGTGATACGCCGCGCGAGTCAGTTCGAAAGCATTGGCGCACGTGACGTGCAGCAGTTGCTCTGGTCGGGCGTAGACACGGACGATGCGTCCGTCCTCGGCTTGCAGGCATTCGCCGTCATGCAGCGGCGGCTGACCGCGCTCCAAAAACAACCCGACGTCCTCGCCTTCGGCACTGAAACAGCGCAAACGGCTTTTGCTCCGGGCTTCGAAAGTCAGGTGCAACTCGGCGGCCCAGACGGGTTGAGGGTCGATTCTGCGATGAATCACCAGCATCGGGAGGCTTCCAGCAATGGACAATGCTCAGGCTAGAGCAAGGGGCTTGCCAATCGGGCGATACGTAGGAAATACCTGTCGGAGCGTAGCGGGTGTTTCAGGATGTTGCAGAATTTTGAGCTGGAATGGTGCGAGGATATTTCAGTGGCACCAAATTGATGCCTTGAGTGGTTTTTGTGGGAGTGAGCCTGCTCGCGATGAAGGAGTGTCAGCCAACACATAGTTCTCTGACACGCCGCATCGCGAGCAGGCTCTCTCCTACAGGGGTTATTCGGTGCTGCCCAGACCTTGCCAATGCTTGAGCCCGATGAAGATGAAGCGCAGCTGCTGAGTGATTTTTGCCTGGGGCGTCAGGTGCTCGGGTAGAGCCTCGGCCGGCGGGTCGATGATGTCCGGCAAGGTCGCGAACACGCTTTTGACGATCAGATCAGCCATCACGCTCAAACCGGCGATATCCAGGTGCTGCAGTTTCGGCATTAAGGATAAGTCAGCTGCCAGGTCCGAGCTGATGTCTTCACGCAAACGTCCGATAGCCTGACGCACCGGTAGCGATCCGCCGTACTGCTCGCGGGCCAGGAACAGGAACTGCGAACGATTGGCCGAGACCACGTCGAGAAAGATCCGTACCGAAGCGTCGATGATGCCGCCCATGACGAACTCGTTATGGCGCACCAGGCGAATGGTTTCGCGAAAGGTCTGGCCGACCTCGCTTACCAGCACCAGGCCCAGTTCATCCATGTCGGCGAAATGCCGGTAGAAACCGGTGGGCACGATCCCGGCGGTTTTTGCGACTTCGCGCAGGCTCAGGCTGCCGAATCCTCGGCCACATTCCATCAGGTGACGGGCAGCGTCCATCAGGGCGTTGCGGGTTTGTTGTTTCTGTTCGGCGCGGGGCAGCATCGCAAGGGTGTTTTCTGGACAGGGACAGCGGCGCACTCTATCAAATCGGCTTCGCTGGCGTCGAACGACTATCGGGAGATCAAGCGGGGATGTGCAGCTTCAAAACGGTCAAACCCTATAAAGTCAAAAGCCCAATCCGGGGATTGGGCTTTTTTTCAGGGCCACCATGGGCTCAGCTCACAGAGCTGTTGCGTTCGATTACACGGTCACCACCACCTTCGGCAAGGGTTTGGCCTTGTGGAGTGCGATCGGAACCGTCGGCAGCCAGGGTTTGACCTTGTGGGGTGCGATCGGAGCCATCAGCGGCAAGGGTTTGGCCTTGTGGGGTACGATCTGAGCCATCCTGGGTGATCAAGCCTTTTTCTTTCAGGCGATCATTACCACCTTCGGCAAGGGTCTGGCCTTGTGGAGTGCGGTCGGAACCATCGGCAGCGACGGTTTGGCTAAACACCGAGTAGTTGGTTTTGACTTGCGGAGTGGCTTGGTCAGCAGCGGGCAGAGCAAAAGCGGTGCTGGCCAGCATTGAGAGGGTAAGGCTAAGCAGTAATTGGCGTTTCATGATGGGTTGCTCCTTGGGGGGCGATAAAGTGGGTACGAGGGCAATGCTACTCTCGATAAGTCGATATAAAAGTTCATAAACGCAATGGTAATAATCAACGGAATTGATTGTTCTGCCGCGGCGCTCTAGAACGGGCGTTTCCGGCGAACGTTTTTGCCCTGCGGTGGGTATTTTCAACCCACTCGTGCCGCACAAAAGTGCGGGGCCGGTAACGCCGGATTCGGGGGCAATGTGCCCCCGACCGATTATTTGAACGTTAAAAGGCTATTCGGTTAAACCTGAGCGCCATTTCCAAGTCCTAAATTCCATGGCAGGCCGGTTCTGGCCTAACGTTTCACACGTGCGTCGCAGTCAGGGCGCTCAGTCGTATCAGGAGCCCTGTGCAATGACGCGCACTCGTAAAATTGTTACCTGGACCTTCGCCAGCCTGATTGTCTTGCTGGCGGTATTGGTTCTGATCATCGTGTTCTTCGATTGGAACCGGATCAAACCGCCCCTTAATGCCAAGGTCTCTGAAGAGCTGCATCGTCCGTTCGCCATCAATGGCAACCTGGCGGTGGTCTGGCAGCGCGAGCCCGACGAAGGCGGTTGGCGGGCGTGGGTGCCGTGGCCGCACGTAGTGGCCGAAGACCTGAGCCTGGGTAACCCGGACTGGTCGAAGAAACCGCAGATGGTCACCCTCAAGCGGGTCGAGCTGCGCATTTCACCCTTGGCTTTGCTGGCGCAGCGGGTGGTTATCCCGCGCATTGACCTGTCTGAGCCGAATGCAGATTTGCAGCGCTTGGCCGACGGCCGCGCCAACTGGACGTTCAAATTCGACCCCAAAGATCCGAATGCCGAGCCTTCAAGCTGGGTGGTGGACATCGGTGCCATCGGCTTCGACAGGGGCCACGTCACTCTCGACGACCAGAACCTCAAGACTCAGCTCGATGTACTGATTGATCCGCTGGGCAAACCGATTCCGTTCAGCGATATCGTCGGCGACAAAGCAGCGAAAACCGCGCAGGAGAAAGGCGCAGCCCCGCAGGATTACGCGTTCGCGCTGAAGTTCAAAGGCCAATACCACAATCAGAAACTCGCGGGCGAAGGCAAGATCGGCGGGTTGTTGGCGTTCCAGGATGCGACCAGGCCGTTCCCGCTTCAGGCGCAAGTGAAAATCGCCGACACCAGTGTCGAGCTGGCCGGCACGCTGACCGATCCGCTGAACCTCGGCGCTCTGGACTTGCGCCTGAAACTGGCCGGCACCAGCCTGGGCAATCTCTATCCGCTGACCGGTGTGACGCTGCCGGATACACCGCCGTACGCGACCGACGGGCATTTGATCGCCAAACTGCATGAGTCTGGCGGCGCGGTGTTCCGCTATGAAGCGTTCAACGGCAAGATCGGCGAGAGCGACATCCACGGCAGCCTGGCCTATGTCGCCAGCCAGCCTCGGCCGAAACTCACTGGGTCGCTGGTTTCCAATCAACTGCTGTTCGCCGACCTCGCCCCGCTGATCGGCGCCGATTCCAACGCCAAGCAAAAGGCCCGGGGTGGTGAAAGCAAGCAGCCGACGGACAAGGTGTTGCCAGTCGAGGAGTTCAAGACCGAACGCTGGCGCGACATGGACGCCGATGTCGAATTCACCGGCAAGCGCATCGTCCACAGCGAAAAACTGCCGTTCAAGGATCTTTACACGCACCTGGTGCTGACCGACGGTGTCCTCAGCCTCGAGCCCCTGCGTTTCGGCGTGGCGGGCGGCACCCTGGATGCGCAGATACGCCTTAATGGCCGTACCGAACCCTTGGAAGGCCGGGCCAAACTTACCGCGCGCAAGTTCAAGCTCAAGCAGCTGTTCCCGACCTTTGAGCCGATGAAAACCAGTTTCGGCGAGCTCAATGGCGACGCCGACATCACCGGCCGTGGCAACTCGGTCGCCAAGCTGTTGGGCAGCGCCAATGGCAATCTGAAAATGCTGATCAACGACGGTGCCATCAGCCGCGAGTTGATGGAACTGGCCGGGCTCAACGTCGGCAACTACGTGGTGGGCAAGATCTTTGGCGACAAGGAAGTGAAGATCAATTGCGCGGCGGCGGACTTCGACATCAAGACCGGTTTGGCCACCACGCGATTGTTTGTCTTCGATACCGAGAACGCGATCATCTATGTCGATGGCACGGCGAACATGGCGACGGAGCAGCTGGACCTGACGATTACTCCGGAATCCAAGGGCTGGCGGTTGATTTCGCTACGGTCGCCGCTGTATGTGCGGGGCAAGTTCATCAAGCCTGATGCGGGCGTGAAGGCTGTGCCGCTGATTTTGCGTGGAGCGGGGATGGTTGCGTTGGGTCTGATTGCGGCGCCTGCGGCGGGGTTGCTGGCGTTGGTGGCACCGAGCGGGGGCGAGCCGAATCAGTGTGCGCCGTTGCTGGAGCAGATGAAGGCGGGCAAGGCGCCAGTGACCGTCAAACCCACGAAGTGATTTGCAGCGTCTGTGAAGACGCCTTCGCGGGCAAGCCTCGCTCCTACAGGGACGATGTAGCCCGTAGGAGCGAGGCTTGCCCGCGAAGGCTGATTAATAGGCGCTACAGGTCTTTCAGAATGTCAGCCATGTCATCCGCATGCTCTTCTTCCTGAGCCAGGATGTCTTCAAAGATGCGCCGCGTCGTCGGGTCTTTCTCGCCAATGTACTGAATGATCTCGCGGTAGCTGTCGATGGCGATTCGTTCGGCAACCAGGTCTTCGTAGACCATTTCCTTGAGTGAATTGCCCGCCACATATTGCGCGTGGGAGTTTTTCGACAGCAGGTCAGGGTTGAACTCCGGTTCGCCGCTCAACTGCACGATACGCTCGGCCAGTCGGTCGGCGTGCTCCGCCTCTTGAGTCGCGTGTTCGAGGAATTCATCGGCCGCGACGTTGGCTTTCAAGCCGCTGCCCATAAAGTAGTGACGCTTGTAGCGCAACACGCAGACCACAGTGGCCGAGCCGATCACGCCAGCGCATGCCCGGACAGCAACGCCTCCTCGCGTAACCACGCAAAGAACGCCCGCACCGGCGGATGTCGCTCGCGTCCAGGCACGCAAAGCGCGCTGTAGCCGGCGCCATCCACCTGAATCTCGCCCCGATAAGCCACCAGCAAACCGCTGGCCACGCTTTCCGACACCAGAATGTTGCTCGCCAGCACCAGGCCTTGCCCGGCGATCGCCGCTTGCAGGGCGTAATGCTCTTCATCGTACTCACGGACCGCCGGTTGTCCCGTCAGCCAGGCCTCGCCGGACTGCGCGCACCAGGCCGCCCAGCCGTGGGCGTACAGTTTGGAGTTGTGCCAGCGCACGCTGATCAGCGTGGGCACCCGATCAACTGCCAGAGCCACTTGCCCGGGCGAGCCATAGACGCCGAACGATTCGTCGAACAGGCACAGCCCATAAAGGTTCGGGTAGTCACCCAGGCTGTAGCGCACCACCAGATCGACGCTGGCGTCCTGATGCAGATCGATGACCTCGCAATGAGTATCCAGGCGCAGGCTGATGTTCGGATGACGGGCGTAGAACCGGCCCAGCCGCGGCACCAGCCACAGCGCCGCGAAGGCTGCCGTGGTGGAAATCGTCAGGCTTGCGCCGCTGCGTTGCGGGCGCAGGGTGTCGACACTCTGTGCCACCTCCAGCAACGCGCCGTGCAGGCTGCGGAACAGCCGTTCGCCGCAGTCAGTCAGGCGAACTTGCCGTGGTAGCCGCTCGAACAACGGCACGCCGAGCCAATTCTCCAGGGAGCGAATCTGATGGGACACCGCCGTCGGCGTCACTGAGAGTTCTTCGGCGGCAGCCTTGAAACTCAGCAGGCGCGAGGCGGATTCGAAAGCGCGCAGGGCGGTCAGCGGCAACGAGGCAAACATTCAAACACTCCATGGATGAAATGGATTCATCCAGACTGATTTCTACTCAGTTGAAGATGGGCGGCTACGCGCTTCAAGCTGCAAGCCACAAGCAGTTTGAGTTTAGCCCTGAAGGAGATTCAGATGAGTAAGATTCTTGCAGTTCACGCCAGCCCGCGCGGCGAGCGTTCGCACTCCCGGCGTTTGGCCGAAGTGTTTCTGTCTGCCTGGCAGGCGCGGCATCCGCAGTTGCAGCTGACTCGCCGGGAAGTCGGTCGGGCTTTGATACCGCCGGTCAACGAAGCCTTTGTGGTCGCGGCGTTTTACCCCGAACCTAACGCGCGACCCTTGTCGATGCAGGCCGACCTGGCGTTCAGCGATGAACTGGTCGGCGAGTTGCTCGGCCACGATCTGCTGGTGATTTCCACGCCGATGCACAACTTCAGCGTGCCCAGCGGCCTCAAGGCCTGGATCGATCAGATTGTGCGGCTCGGGCTGACGTTCAATCACACGCTGGACAATGGCGTGGCCCAGTACGAGCCGCTGGTGCGAGGCAAAAAAGCCCTGATCGTCACCAGTCGCGGCGGCTTCGGTTTCGGGCCGGGCGGTGAGCTGGAGGCGATGAACCATGCCGATCCGTTGCTGCGCACCGCGCTGGGATTCATCGGTATCACCGACATCACCGTGGTTGCCGCCGAAGGCGAAGAGTCCGCCGCGCGTACTTTCGAGATTTCGGCGGCCGAGGCCGAGCAGCGTTTGCTGACGCTTGCCCGGGAGTTCTAGATGGCCTGGTTGTTTCTGCTGATCGCCGCCGGGTTCGAAGTCACCTTCGCCATGGGCATGAAGTACGCCGAAGGCTTCACCCGGCTTTGGCCATCGCTGATCACGGTGGTGGCCGCTGTCGGCGGGATTTACTTCCTGACCCTGGCCATGCGCGAGTTGCCGGTGAGCATCGCCTACCCGATCTGGACTGCCATCGGTTCATTGGGCACGGTGTTTCTCGGCTTTGCGCTGCTGGGTGAAAGCCTGACGGCGATCAAACTGGTGTCAGTGGGGCTGATCGTGGCGGGCGTGGTGGGGCTGAAGTAGGGTGGATGTCATAGACTGGTCGTCGAGTTGTCATCTTGGGTGACGATGCTTGGCTGATGTCTTGCATCGCGCCTTGCTTCATCTCACCGATCACAAGGATGTTCGCCCATGTCGCAAGGTTCCGCTACGCGCTACCCGTTGGTGCTTGTCCCGGGAATGCTCGGGTTTATCCGTCTGGTGTTGTATCCGTACTGGTACGGGATCATTTCAGCGTTGCGCCGGGGTGGGGCGACAGTGATTGCGGTGCAGGTCTCGCCGCTCAATTCCAGCGAAGTGCGCGGCGAGCAGTTGCTGGCGCGGATCGAAGAAATCCTGCGGGAAACCGGGGCCGAGAAGGTCAACCTGATCGGCCACAGTCAGGGTTCGCTCACGGCCCGATACGCGGCGGCCAAACGCCCGGATCGCGTGGCGTCCGTGACTTCAGTCGCAGGGCCGAATCATGGCTCTGAGCTGGCGGATTATCTGGAAAAACACTACCCGGCCGACACGTTTAAAGGGCGGGTTCTCAGCGTGTTGCTGCGCTGGATCGGCGCATTGATGAGCCTGCTCGAAACCGGCTATCGCGGGCCGAAATTGCCTGTGGATATCCCGGCTTCGCACCATTCGCTGACGACTCAAGGCGTGGCGCTGTTCAATCAGCGTTATCCACAGGGCCTGCCTGAAACCTGGGGCGGTCACGGGCCTGAAGAGGTCAACGGCGTGCGCTATTACTCCTGGTCCGGGACGTTGCAGCCGGGCAAGACGGATCGCGGGGGCAACCTGTTCGACGGGACGAATCGCAGTTGCCGGCTGTTTGCCAGAACCTTTGTGCGCGAAACCGGGCATTGCGACGGGATGGTCGGGCGTTACAGCTCGCACCTTGGGACGGTGATTGGCGATGAGTATCCGATGGATCACTTCGACATCGTCAATCAGTCGCTGGGGCTGGTGGGGAAGGGGGCTGATCCGGTGCGCTTGTTTGTCGAGCATGCGGCGCGGTTGAAAGCGGCAGGCGTGTAAACGTCAGTCAGACCGAGTCATCGTTCTTCGCGGGCAAGCCTCGCTCCTACAGGTTTTGTGTCGGTCGCCGGTAATCGGCACGACGCCAACCCTGTAGGAGCGAGACTTGCCCGCGAAGACGTCGGGTCAGGCAACACTGACCTTACGGCCAAGCACCGTGGTCCACCGCTCCGAAAGCACCACCCCACCCAACGTCAATACCCCGCCCACCAAGTGGTACATCGCCAGTTGTTCATGCAGCACCACCGCCGCAATCAGCGCAGTAATCAACGGCAGCAAATTGAAAAACAGCGTGGTCCGGCTCGGCCCCAGACGCACCACGGCCTGCATCCACGCCAACGGCGCCAGCATCGAAGCCAGCAAGCAGGCATAAAGCACCAGCGGAATATTCTGCAAGGTCGGGCCAACCTTCGGTGAAGCGACAAACAGCGCAAACAGCACCACCACCGCCACCAGCACCTGCAAATACAACAACACCAGCGGCGGCAAGCGCAGCTGCCATTTCTTCAGCAGGGTGCTGTAAATCGCATAGGCCAGCGTGGCGATCAGCATCATCGCATCACCCAGGTTCACGCCATGCTCCAACAGCGCGCCTAGGCTGCCGGACGACACCACCACCAACACCCCGGCAAACGACAGCACCGCGCCGGCCAGTGCGCCTGCCGTCAAACGCTGGCCGAGGCTGACAATCGCCATGGCCAGCGACATCAATGGCATCAGCGACAAAATGATCCCCATGTTGGTGGCCGACGTCAGCGTCGCGGCGAAGTACGCCAGGCTCTGATAAACCGCCATGCCGAGCACGCCAAGGATGAAAATCTTGCCCAGGTTCGGGCGAATCAGCGGCCAATGAGCGATTACCGGTTTGAGCATGAACGGCGTGAACAGAATCCCGGCCAGCAGCCAGCGGTAGAAGCCGATTTCCGCAGGGAAGATCGCGCCGACCGCCAGTTTGTTAATCACGGTGTTGCCAGCCCAAATGAAAATGGCCAGCAGGGGATAAGCGTATTGCATCAGAAAAAACCAGAAACGTAAGTGAGGGGGCAATTATCCGCGTGTCTGGATACAAGCCTATACTTCGATCCAGACAACCTGCCCTTGATGACGGACAGCATGAACAGTAAACACATCGACCTGCTCGACTTCGCGGAACTGCCGTCCCCGGTGTACTTCCGTTATGCCGACTTCGATACCCACGAATATGCTTCGACCCATCGTCACCCGTGGGGCACCCTCGAGTATTCGGCCAATGGTGTGCTGCACATGGAAATCGGCAGCCGCCGCTTTATGTCGCCGCCGCAATACGCCGTGTGGGTGCCGCCCGAGACCGAGCACAGTTTCTACAGCAATCAACCGATCAACTATCGCGCGGTCTGCCTGGTGCCGAGGTTGTGCCGCACGTTGCCCCAGGAAGCCTGCACGCTGGCAATCAGCGACATTCTCAAGGCGATCCTCAAGGACTTCGCCGCCCGCGACGTGAAAATTCCCGAGCAGGAAGCGGACACACGTCTGGCGCAAGTGCTGGTGGACCAACTGCAACAGGCGCCCGTCCACGAGTGTTATTTGCCATACGCCAGCAGTTCGGGATTGCTTGGGATACTTGAGGCCCTGCAAGCCGAGCCTGGGGACAATCGGCCATTGGCGCATTGGGCCGCGCAGATCCATGTCAGCGAACGCACATTGGCCCGGCAGTTTGTCCGCGAGTTGGGCATGAGTTTCGGCGAATGGCGGCAACGATTGCGATTTCTCGCGGCGATCGAAGCGCTGGACAGTCAGCGCAGCATTCAGAACATTGCCTTCGACATGGGTTACAGCACGGGCTCGGCATTTATCGCGATGTTTCAACGTCAGGCCGGGTGTACGCCGGAGCAGTATCGGCGACAACGAGTTATCTGAGTTAGTTCGTAAGAACAGTTTTAAAAGTTGTGGCGGAGACGTTTCTTACAGATTAATCAGAAAAGCACTTCATTGGGTCGCAGGATTAACGTTGTACGCTGTTTGCATAAGCTGTTCCTGTTTAACTTACTTGTGCAGAGTGTGAATGTGACCACTGTTATTCCGATCCGTGAAGTGCTGATGTCCGCGCCGCAAGAAAAAAGCGTTCATCACGAGTTTATGAAAAATGCTATTCCAGAGTGGATCAACCAGGCTTCGCCACACAGAATAAGCGCATTAAAAGGCGCCATTGCCCCACTTCCGGAATGGACTAAAACGGCCTCATCGATCGAGCATGGACTTCTCAAAAGTGCCATCGAGGAAAGTTGGCGTGCGCAAAATGATGTCGACCACATACTGCGCGAAGCGCAAGATGTGCACGCCTTTGCCGAACCTCTGCTCCGTCAGGCACTGAAAAATCAATATGGCGTTGACGTCAATGTCAAAGAAACTTTTTTACAGGTGTTTTCGCCAGTCCATTTATCTCCTTGGGCCAACAACTTCAATAACGGGGTAGCGTCCCGTGTTGTGTCGCTGCTTGATGCGGCATTGCATAATTTTTCCGATAAGGAAGTATTAACTTCCGACTCGCAATTCATTACTCGGCCCGACAAATCGAATCAATTCGACATAACCGATGTCCGCAACAAAATGAGTATTGAACAGTACAAGGCGCTTTGTCGCAGCCTGGACATCGGTGCCCAATATAAGGCTTTTCTTGAAAGCTATGTGCGTCCCGCCGATGGGGTGGCGCGTGGCATGTTGCAACGCAAAGTTATCAGAAGCCAAAAAGCTGCCCTGAACGCAGCCTTGTCTCTGGCTATGCTGAAAAAAGATATCTCGTTTGAGGGCTATCTGGCTGTAAAAAGCCTGCTCAAGGATATTAAAGAGTCGAAGTTGGGGGGGCTTCCCGTTCGTTACTATCAGCTGAAAATGCTCGATGTTCAGTTAAGAGGGATCGTGCTGATCGCGCCCGATCTTTATATTAACAACGACGCTGCCCGGCGAGTCATTGCCTATGTGCCGCACGATCCGGAACATCCACTGAAAGAGTACGCTTCAAAAGCCGAATTCGCCCGCGAGCTCACTCGCCAGTTACGTGACACTGCAAAGGACCCAGCGGATTCCACTACCAGCTATCAGCAGTTCTTCAGCCGTTTTGTCGACCATCAGCAACGGGGCCACTTTTTTGCAGCACTCAACGCCGCGCTGGTAGAAATAACCCAGCACGACAAAGTCCGGGGCGTCGATCAGCCAGTATGGCGCGAAACGCCCGTGGAGAATCCGCGCCTGTACTTCGACCACGTTCGGTTCGAGTACGACATCGATACAATATTTACTGGCGACCCTTGGCTATATCTCTATCAGCAACAGCAAAACAAAATCCTCAACGATGCCCGGGAGATGGTCATCTCGACGCAAGATGCAGACCGCATGGAGCGCTGGGCGTGGTTCGACAATCTGGAAAAAATGCTCTCCGATATCTTCAATGTTGCGTTGATGGTTGTGGGTCCGTTCATACCCGGTGTGGGCGAGATAATGATGGGTTACATGGTTTATCAGTTGGTCAATGAGGTCGTCGAAGGCATCGTGGATCTGGCTGAAGGTCTGTACCTGGAAGGGGCCGAGCACATCATTGGTTTTGTCGAAAGCGTCATCCAGTTAGTGGCATTCGCCGCCGGCATGAAAATCGGAGGGGAGGTGGTATTGCCCAAACTGTCATCGTTCATCGAGTCGACAAAACCGGTCACGCTTCCCAGCGGTGCAAAACGCCTGTGGAGCCAGGACCTCGAACCCTATCAGAAACATAACCTGACCCTCGCTGCGGATTCGAAGCCTGATGAAACCTGGCTGCACCAGCATGAAGGCAAGCCGATTCTCAAACTGGACAGCAAGCACTTCGAGCTCACGAAAGATCGGCAGACCGGCAAACACAGGGTTAAACATCCGAACCGTCCAGACGCCTATCAGCCCGAGTTGAACAGCAACGGCGAAGGTGCATTCGTGATTGAAGGCGAGCAGCCTCACACCTGGGATGACACGACCTTGATGGCGCGACTCTCTCCGGACATGGGTGAACTAGCCCAATCCTACGGGGACATCCGCGTGGTCAGTCAGACCGATGCCAATGCGATCCGCCGAATGTATGCCGACAATGAACGGCCCCTGCCTCTACTCAGCGATACCGTGACCCGGTTCCGTATCGACCGCGACATTCAAACCTTCATCGAGCAGTTGGGCAGCGAACAGGCGCAAGACTATTCATGCGCCGATCCCGACATGCAATTTCAGCTGCTCGACGGCGTGTGGCCCGGCAAGGCGATTGAACTGGTAGACGCCAGTGGTGAAGTACTTAGAGTCATTGGTCGCGCGGGCGGGTCACGTATCCGGATAAACAGCAATCGTCTGTCCGGCGTCGATCTGGTCAAGACGCTGTTATCGCACCTTGATGATGCGCAACTGAACACCTTGTTGAACGTCGAATTTCGCATTGAAGTCAGCACACCCGAAACGAACGCCAAAAATCTGCGAGCAGAATTGGTAAAGCTGGCCAAGAGCAAGCGCACATCCCTGTTCGACGCGCGTTATCGTCGTATCGAGGTCGCCACGAGTGGCAACGCAAAAACGATCCAGACCAAAGTGCCGGGCCTGCCTGGCACTGTCGCCCGCGAGTTGCTGTCAATCGCCACACGTTCAGAAGTTAAGGCGATTGAGCGCGGGCAGTTGCCCGCGAGACTCGAAAACCTCGCACGTTGGGGCCTTCGAGATGTGCGGATCAGTCGCGCTTATGAGGGTTTTTACCTGGACTCGGTCGACAGTTCCGACATGGACAGACTGGCGCTGCACTCGCTTGAGAATCTTCGCGGATGGAATCCCGATGTCCGCATTGAAGTCCGGCGGTTCGAGTACGGTGGTAGCCTGCTCGACAGTATCGGCAAGAGCGACGCGGGGATTCAGCGCACGCTCGTCGAGCTTCAGGATTCGACGTTCGTTGCGTATGACGAAGACGGCAACGCTCTGCATTCAGGCATGGATTTGTTTTCCTCCATTTTGCAGGCGTTGCCGGATGCCGAGCGTAATGCGCTGAAGATCCATATCGGCCAAGGGCCAAAATTGAAGCTGGCCTTGCGGGACAATGCGTTGAGGCCCTATCAGTTGCTGAAGGTGCTGGACGATCTCCCGGTTCTTGACCGCATCACTTACGATCCTCGATTCATGCGCCTGCGCGGTGGTGTGCCGAACGCTGGCGGCGAGCGTGTTGCCTTGGAAGAGATTGGCAATCTATACGGGGAGCTGATTGACCTTGCGTTTCACCCTTCCATTTCAACGTTCAAACGGTTCGATTACCTGCGTGGCCTGAAACTGATGCACGAGCGCTTTGCGCAGGATTACTTCTACGATCTGGGGGATGCACTGAACGCAGCCAATGCTACCGGCGAGGCCGGGCCGGGCCTGGAAATCGTTCAAAGTATTGAGGCGTTGCCTGATTTGCAGAAGCTGATGCTGCCTGAACAGTTCAACTCTTTAACCGGGCGTCTATTTACCGAAGAAGGCCTGGTGCCGCTCACGGAGTCGGAACGAAACCTGGGCATGAATGCGCGGAATCTGGAACAGACCGGGCGCGCAAATGAATACCAGGCGCTGTTTCGCTCAGTCCGGGAGAACGCTGTAACGCCAAGTCCGGAGCTAGCCGATTTCAGTAGCTATGGAGAGTGGTTGTCCCAAGCCGTAGCCACGAACGAACAGCCGATTCAGGTTTCGGCTCAAACCATGGCCAACTTGAAAATGGCACAGGAAGCGATCTATCGAGCCAAGGAACTCTTGCCCTTGTCGGGCAATCAGTTGCCGAGCATCTGGGAAAACGGCGGTTCGGCAATCGCGAAAATAAAAGGTCTCAGAGGGCTGGACCTGGAGGACGGCGGGTTCACCGCAAAACTGACCACTGCCGAAGCCGCTCGCAAAGCCATCGAAATCAAGGGCGGCAACTGCTCGGAGAACTCGAAGGTAACGTTTTCGATCCTCGCCAGCCAACCCCGGACGTCCAGCATTCATATCGTCAAAGTCTCCGATTTTGATCATCAATATGTGGTGATTGGTGATGACTTTAACAATCTCAATGGACTGGTCGTTGCTGACTCCTGGCCGGAATTCCCCGCTGCGCACCTGGCCAGCAATGGCTACTTCCAGTTTGACAGAACGCCATTGATGACACTGCCACCCGGCCCCGCCGTGGCCGATTACAACTTTATCAATGAAGTACCGCCAGGCCCGGCGACATTGCCTGCGGTTTCCGAGGCGAACACGTACCGGCAGATAAAAATCGACAAGCTGTATAAGAAGGGAGCGGCGGCATACGCCCAATGGACGTCATTGGGTGAGCTTGGGCAAACCTATGCTGTCGAGGGTGGCACACCGGTTTCGTTCGAACGGATGCCCGCGTCGGTCATTGAAAACCGGGTTGATGCTTACAATCGATACCTGGACGCTTTCAAGGACATCCTGGACGCGCAAGCGGATGCCGATTGAGGGTCATATGAGGCTTCGGTTGATGAAGGTGTAACAGGGGTTGTCTACACTCCAGAATGAGGCCGCACCCCTCGGTGCGGCAACAAGGAGAAAACTCCATGAAGATGTTGCGTGTCCCTTTGTTGATGATCGGTTTGCTGCTTTGTGCCCAGGGCTTCGCCGCCACTGAGCAACAGAACAAGATGACCACTTGCAACGCTGACGCTACCGCAAAAAGCCTCAAGGGCGATGAGCGCAAAACTTTCATGAGCACCTGCCTCAAAGCGGCGCCGGCCGCCAATGACGCCAAAGCCCTAACCCCGCAGCAAGAGAAGATGAAAACCTGCAACGCCACCGCGGCTACCCAGGCTTTGAAAGGCGATGCGCGTAAAGCCTTCATGAGTGATTGCCTGAAGAAAAAGTAAACCGAGCGGTCTTTGTTGGGGCCGGGAAATTTGTGGCGATTGTGAAGGCCTCTTCGCGAGCAAGCCCGCTTGTGTCTTGCGCAGGATTTAGACTGAGGATGAGAGCGGGCTTGCTCGCGAAGGGGGCGGCATGGACGCTGCAAGAAGTCGCCAATGCCCACTAAGGTCGACCTACACAATCCCTAGTGCTGGCCTCCGAACGCTGGCAGACTGCCAATCCTTTTACGTCGTTCGTTTTGAGGCTGTATGCCAACGTTTTCTCAACGCCACGTTTTGCTGCTGATCAGTTGGGTCATCATTTTTGGTGGTTTGCTGCTGGTGATCCCGCTGCGGCTGCTGCCCAGCCTGCTGGCCGGGTTGCTGGTGTTCGAATTGGTCAACATGCTCACCCCGCAATTGCAGCGGCTGATCGAAGGTCGGCGGGCGCGCTGGCTGGCGGTGGCGTTATTGGGGACGCTAGTGGTCAGTGTGTTGACGCTGATCTTTGCCGGTGCCATCAGCTTTTTGCTGCACGAAGCGGAAAACCCCGGCGCATCTCTCGACAAATTCATGGTTGTGGTCGACCGTGCGCGCGGGCAATTGCCGCCGTTCATCGACGTCTATCTGCCCGCCAGCGCCGCCGAGTTCCGCGTGGCGATTGGCGAGTGGATGAGCAAGCACCTGAGCGACTTGCAACTGGTCGGCAAGGACGCGGCGCACATGTTTGTGACGCTGCTGATCGGCATGGTGCTGGGGGCGATCATTGCCTTGCAGCGCGTGCCGGACTTGACCAAGCGCAAGCCATTGGCCGCCGCGCTGTTCGACCGCTTGCACCTGCTGGTCCAGGCGTTTCGCAACATCGTGTTCGCCCAGATCAAGATTTCCCTGCTCAACACCTTCTTCACCGGGATTTTCCTGGCGGTGGTCCTGCCGATGTTCGGGATCAAGCTGCCGCTGACCAAAACCCTGATCGTGCTGACGTTCCTGTTAGGGCTGCTGCCGGTGATCGGCAACCTGATATCGAACACCCTGATCACCATCGTCGGCCTGTCGCTGTCGATCTGGGTGGCCGTGGCGGCGCTGGGCTATTTGATTGTCATCCACAAGCTTGAATACTTCCTCAACGCGCGCATTGTCGGCGGGCAGATCAGTGCCAAGTCGTGGGAGTTGCTGCTGGCGATGCTGGTGTTCGAGGCCGCGTTCGGCCTGCCGGGAGTGGTGGCAGGGCCGATTTATTACGCGTATCTGAAGAGCGAGTTGAAGCAGGTGGGGATGGTTTGATCCTGCATTTGTAGTGCCTGATAGGGCCTCTTCGCGAGCAAGCCCGCTCCCACATTCGACCGCATTCCATCTGGAGGAACTCGGTCAAATGTGGGAGCGGGCTTGCTCGCGAAGCAGGCGCCGCGGACTTTTGGATCAGTCCATCGTGCCGTAACGCTTCATCGCCTCGATCGCCAATCCGCTGCCGATGCTGCCAAAGATGTTCCCTTCCACATGCCGCGCATTCGGCAACATCGCCGACACACTGTTGCGCAGCGCCGGAATCCCGCTGGAGCCGCCGGTGAAGAACACCGTGTCGACCTGATCGACGCGCACGTTGGCGTCGTTCAGCAATTGCGTGACACTGTTGCGCACGCGCTCCAGCAGGTTGTCGATGGCCGATTCGAACAGCGCCCGGCTCAGCTCTACGCTCAAACCCGGCTCGATGCGGTCCAGCGGCACGTGGCGGCTGTCGGCGTGGGTTAGCTGGATCTTGGTTTCTTCCACTTCCATGGCCAGCCAGTGGCCGGCGCGCTGGTCGATCAGCTTGAACAGACGATCGATGCCACCCGTGTCTTCGATGTCGTAACGCATGCTGCCCAGGGCCAGGGTCGACTTCTGCGAGTACACCGAGTTGATGGTGTGCCAGGTCGCCAGGTTCATGTGGTGGCTGGTCGGCATGTAGGCGCCGCTCTTCATGCGGCTGCCGTAACCGAACAGCGGCATCAGGCCTTGCAGGCTCAGCTGCTTGTCAAAGTCGGTCCCACCGATGTGCACGCCGCCGGTGGCGAGGATGTCATCGTGACGGTTGTCGTGGGTGCGACGCTCGGGAGACAGGCGCACCAACGAGAAGTCGGACGTACCACCGCCGATGTCGACAATCAGTACCAGCTCTTCCTTTTCGATGGTCGACTCGTAGTCGAATGCCGCTGCAATCGGCTCGTACTGGAACGACACATCCTTGAAGCCGATGGCTCGCGCCACGTCCACCAAGGTGTTCTCGGCTTCCTGGTCGGCCATTTCGTCGTCATCGACGAAGAACACCGGACGACCCAGCACCACTTCATCGAACTCCCGACCGGCGGCGGTCTCGGCACGCTTTTTCAGCTGACCGATAAACAGACCGAGCAGGTCCTTGAACGGCATTGCCGTGCCGAGGACGCTGGTGTCGTGCTTGATCAGCTTGGAACCCAGCAGGCTCTTGAGCGAGCGCATCAACCGGCCTTCATAGCCTTCCAGGTACTCGTGCAGCGCCAGCCGGCCGTACACCGGGCGGCGTTCTTCCATATTGAAGAAGACCACCGAGGGCAGAGTGATCTTGTCGTCCTCCAGCGCGATCAGCGTTTCCATGCCGGGGCGCAACCAGCCGACGGTGGAGTTGGACGTGCCGAAGTCGATACCACAGGCACGGGCTGGAGATGCGTTTTTCATGTCTTTCGAATTCCGGTTAAAAAACGGCCGCGCAGTGTATGTCAGTGCGGCGAATATTCGAAGGCCGACTATCCGCTAAATCTCAGCTATTAACGCCTTGAAAGACTATCCTTTGCCCCAAACTTGTCTGCATTGGGCCTGGCAGCCACAGGACGGTCGCAAGAACCGCCCGCCGCTGCCGATAAACTTCTGATGCGCTGCCCGGTCAACAACTTGAGATCGGTCAACCTGGCGGCTGGCAATGAGCGCAGACTGCCGGTGGCGGCGCGATATCGATAACGGATGGTGATTCCCTCGATGGACTTCAAAGACTATTACAAGATTCTCGGTGTGGAGCCGACGGCTGACGATAAGGCGATCAAGGCCGCCTATCGCAAGCTGGCGCGCAAATACCACCCGGACGTCAGCAAGGAAAAGGACGCCGAGTCCAAGTTCAAGGACGCCTCGGAAGCCTATGAAGCGCTGAAAAGCGCCGACAAGCGCGCCGAATACGACGACTTGCGCAAATACGGCCAGCACGGCCAACCGTTCCAGGGGCCGCCGGGTTGGCAGGGTCGTGGTGGCGGTGGTTTTGGTGGTGGCGGTCAGGACACGGGCGATTTTTCGGACTTTTTCAGTTCGATCTTCGGCAACCGTGGCCCGGGCTTTGGTGGTGGACAGTCGGGACGCAGCGCCGGACGTCGAGGGCAAGACGTGGAAATGGAATTAGCGGTTTTTCTGGAAGAAACTCTCTCGAACGAGTCGAAGAAGGTCACCTTCCAGGTGCCGCAGTACAACGCTGCCGGCCAACACGTCAGCAACACCAGCAAAAGCCTGAACGTTAAAATCCCCGCCGGCGTGACCGACGGCGAGCGCATCCGCCTCAAGGGCCAGGGTGCGCCGGGTGTCGGTGGCGGCGCTAATGGTGACTTGTTCCTGATCATTCGCTTTGCGCCGCACCCCAAGTTTGACGTCGAAGGCGAGAACCTGATCATTACCTTGCCGCTGGCTCCATGGGAGTTGGCGCTGGGTACCGAAGTGGCAGTGCCTACACTGACAGGCAAGATCAACCTCAAGGTGCCGGCCGGCAGCCAGAATGGCCAGCGTATGCGCGCCAAGGGGCACGGTCTGCTGAACAAGGCGGGCGAGCGTGGCTACCTGTTCGTGCAATTGAAGGCGGTCATGCCCAAGACCTCGAGCGACGAGGTCAAGGCGCTGTGGCAGGAACTGGCGAAAAAAGCCGCTTTCGACCCGAGAGAAAATTTCTGATCCAAGAGACGGAGTAGCCGATCATGAGCAACCCCCTGATCGTTCAACTGGACATGGCAGAATTCTGTGAGGCGACCGACCTGTCGGACGTCTACGTGATCGAAATCGTCGAGCACGGCATCCTCGAACCTCAGGGCACGCAGCCCAAGGATTGGCGTTTCAACGATTATGAGCTGGCACTGGCCAAGCGCGCCGCGAAGCTGCGTCGCGAACTGGAACTGGAGTGGGAAGGCGTCGCCCTGGCGCTGGACCTGCTTGAGGAGGTCCAGCAACTGCGGGCCGAGAATCGCATGCTCAAGCAGCGGTTGGGGCGGTTGGTGGTTGAGTAGCTGACCTGATGGTTTTGCGTTGCCTGATATGGCCCCTTCGCGAGCAAGCCCGCTCCCACATTCGACCGTATTCCATCTGAAGGAACTCGGTTAATTGTGGGAGCGGGCTTGCTCCGGGCGGCGTTCCGACGAAGAACGATGACGCGGTCTCAAGCCGTCATACCTTCCGGGGCAACACCACGGTAAACATCGTGCCATCAGCCTCACTGGAGCTGACCTCAATCGTCCCACCGTGCGCATCCACCACTTCCTTGACGATAAACAACCCCAGGCCAAGGCTGGTGGATGGCTGGCCGAGCTCTTCGTCAACGCTGCGCACCATCGGATCGAAAATCGTGCCAATCGCGTCTTCGGAAATCGGAACGCCGTAGTTATGCACCGTGAGGCGAACCGTGTCTGGCTCGCCTGTAAGGGTCACCGTTACGTCACGTTTGTTCAATCCATGCTGCAACGCGTTGCCGATCAAGTTCTGCAACAGTTGACCTACCCGCCCGGCATCCCAGTTACCTCGGGTATCTCCCACTACGTTGACGGTCGGATCGCATTCCGGGTTACCGGCACAGGCTTCGGCAATCGCCGCATGGGCGGCATCGGCCAGGTCCATGGGCGCCGGTTCGATCGGCAGGCTTTTACCCAGGCGACTGCGCACCAGCTCCAGCAAATCGCTGACCATCACCGCCATGTGCCGCGCGCCCTGCTTGATATTGATCGCGCAGGCCAGTGCATCGCCTTCAAGCGTTACTTTGCGCATCAGCAATTCGGTGGACATGCTCACCGCTTGCAACGGTGCCCGCAGGTCATGCCCGAGTATTGCCAGAAAGATATCCCGCGAACGATTGACCTGCTCGGCGTAGGCCGCAGTGGATTCGGCGAGTGCTTCGTCAATGGCTTCGTTGAAACGGATCATGTCCTGGAAATAGGCCAGGTCCGGTGATTCCAGGCTGGCGACCCACAAACGGATGACACACGCGCGCAAATGACGGAACTCCGACGTCATCTGCACCAGATCAAACCCCGCGGTATGCCGCAACTCGCCATGACTGGCGGCGGCCTCGTCCAGGCTCGGGGTTTTTTCCGGGCCTTCGCCCTTGGCCTTGGCCATCTGTTCGCTGGAGGTTTGCGCGGTGGTCATGTCTCGCGCCGCGGCCAGCAAAATGGCCTTGGCGTGATCGCGCAAGGCGACCCTGTCCATGTGCTCGGCCGCCGGGGTGATGGTGCTGGCGAACTGCTCCCATTCATCGACGATACGGTCCACGTGTTGCCTGATGAATTCGGGTAGGCGCATGGCCGGTTTCCTGATGGGAAGTCTGGCGCATCTTAGCCCCTTTGCTGCCCGCTAAAAACTACCATTGCGCGGTGGGGCTCTTTTGGCTGCGTTCGGGTGGTATTTACCTGTTTTTCAGATTCTGAAATCGAATGCGTTCTCGATGTATTCCTGATTTCAGCACTGTTTTTTGATCTTTTGTTTTTGCAGCCAATCAATAATCTGGTCGCTCCTTTCATCGCATAAGGATTTGCGAAATGAACGAGCATTCGGATACTCCGGCGTTACAGATAATTACCGGGTATGTAGGAGCAGAGGGCGCGCGCGATGTTTATCGTGATTATCTTCTGAGCAAACTGCCCACGCCGATAAAAGACGCACCCGCCTCGCGCCTTGTCGCATTGGCCCATTCGAAACCGGAATTTCCTGAATGGTATTTGAATTCAAGCGCCATTGATCGCCAGTACCTCAAGGCGTTGATTGACGAGCACTGGCGCGTCCAGGGTTCATTGGACGATACGCTGGAGAATGTGCAGCAAAACATTCATGCCTTTGCCGAGCCCTTGCTTGTTCAGGCATTGAAAGAGCAATTGAATCTGGAACTGGACGTCAACGCGACGCTGATTCGACTGTACATCCCGGCCAAACTGGCTATTGGCATCGATACCAATGCCAGTCGACTCAGACAGTCCTCATTACTGGAAGCTGCATTGCATAATTTTGAACAGCCCGAAACGCAGGAGGGCGCGTTTCGCGAGGGTTCAGGCATCTTCATCAGGGGTAACGAAAATGAACTTCAGCGACATGCGCTGACGGTTGGAAGATTTGCTGCCCTGTGTCGGGCGCTCGATATCGGTGCGCAATATCAGCAGCACATCAAGGCATTACTGGAACCCGAAGAGGCCGCAGGCAAAGCGACAGTTGTGCGGCAATGTACGGTCAGTGAAAAAGCCGCTTTCAATGAGTCGGCGCTTATCGCTTATCTGAAAAAAGACATCACTTCCCATGGCTACGGGAAACTTCGGCAGATTCGTGACAATGAACCAGGCATTTTGATGGGGCGCCGTCCCTTGCAATGCCATCGGCTTTCGATCATGGGTTTCAGGCTGGCCGGAATTGTGTTGTTCAGCGCTGTAGCAGACCCTTCTAAAATCAAAAGAATTTACGACGATCTCATTCCACAGCATCAACGAACAATGCTGGATTGGTCGCGCCGTCTGACCCTGCTCCCGGGACAGGAGTTTGAACAGTTCAAGTTGCTCGAGGCGTTTTTCGCCAATGGCCCCAGTGGTCTCGTCGACGCCATGTTGCAAAAGAATGATGTTTATCAACAAAGTCGTCTCGACGGGACGTTGATTGTGTATGTCCCCGATGATCCTGAGCATCCCTTCAAAGAGTACGCGTCCTTCACTGATTTCATGAAAGAACTGACGGGCCAGTTGCGCTCACCCAGCTATCAAGAGTTTTTCAGCCGTTTTGTGGCGCAAAAAGACAAGGGCAGATTTTTTGCCCGGGTTCGCGAGCGCCTCTCGACGTACACCTGGCAACAGCGTGTACCCCTGGACATGGGGCCGTGGTGGCGAGAAGCCGCGGTCGAGAACCCCGATCCAGAGCCTGTCACTAATATCATCCCCGGCGATCTTTGGCTGCAAATGGGCCAGTGGCGCAGGGCGAAAGCGATTGCAGATGCGCGGCAAATCGCCGTGCCGACCGGCGATGAAGACGCCACCACCCGCTGGAATCGCCTGAACAGTTACCTGAACATCGGCTGGAACGTGTTCAACTTTGGCGCCATGTTGGTTCCCTACCTGGGCGAAGCGATGCTGGCCATTATGGTCGGGCAGATGCTCTTCGAAACCATGGAAGGCATCGAAGACTGGAGCAAGGGCGACAAGGAAGAAGCGGCGGCCCACCTTACCGGTGTCATGGTCAATTTCGCGCAGTTGGCAATCATGGCGGCCGGGCATGTCTTGCCCTCCGGTGCGGCTGCGTCTGTCAAACCATCGGCTTTTATCGACCAGTTGAAAAAGGTTGAGCGGCCTGACGGCAAGACGCGTCTGTGGAACCCGGACCTTTCGCCCTACGCGCACGACGTGGCGTTGCCCAATGAGGCGAAGCCGAACGAGCTGGGGCTGTTCCGGCACAGCGAAAAAGACATCCTCAAGCATGAAGACAAACACTTCGAAGTCATAAGTGATCCAGGCACTGGCCAGCCACGTTTGCGTCATCCGAACCGGCCGCAGGCTTATCAACCGAAACTGGAGCACAGCGGTGCCGGCGTGTGGAAGACAGAACTCGACCGCCCCCTCGAGTGGGACAAAACCACACTCATGCGGCGCATGGGGCCGACGGTCGAGGGTTTTCCCGATAACACGCTGGAGCAGATTCGTCTGGTCAGTGGACTGGAGGAGGACGAATTGCGCAGGTTGCATGTCGTCGGCGATCCGCCGCCAGCGTTGCTGAACGACACCATCGAGCGCTTCAGGATCTGGGCTGATGTGCAAAAGCTGCCCGGGCAGATAAGGCTCAATGAGGTGCCGGAAGCGTTCATCGAGCAGGTGCCCCGGTTGCTGGTTGAACTACCGAGATGGCCCGAGCAAAAAAGTATCGAACTCGTTGATGGCGCCGGGCACGGGGGAAGCTCAATAAAGTTTGGCAACATCGATGCGTTGCCGGCCAACACGCTGAAGGTAAGCCGTGCCGAGGTCCGTGCAGGAAAACTGCCAGAGCTTGCCGTGAAGTTTGCGAACGAGACCGACATCCACGCGATGCTCGGGCAGGGCATTTCAACTGACGCGAAAATCCGCATCGATGCCTTGAAAAACCAGCTTGCCGGGCGGGCAGGTATCCGGCGCGGGCCTCTGTTTGACGCGCTAAATCGTCGTCTGCAACAGACCAACAACCCGCAAGTGCTGGTGCTCCAGGACGCGTTCAGCGGACTCCCCACGGCGATTGCCCGGGAGTTGCTGGCCGACATCGAACCGCAAGACCTGGCGAACATCACCGAACCGTCACGCATCCCTTTGCAGCTCAAGGAACGTGTGAGAGTCACCTTACAGGCGATACGAACCGCGCGCGCTTATGAAGGGCTGTTCCTCGATTCGGTGTACGGAGTGGACACCGAACGGCTGGCGTTGCACTCGTTGCAAGCATTGCCCCACTGGCCCGAAAACGTTCGGATCGAAATCCGCGAATACTCATTCGACGGACCGTTGCGCAACAGCGTCGGCCCGGCAGATGCTGCCCAGCGCAGAATCCTGGTCAGCGAGGACGGTCAGTACCAGGCACGCGATGCCGATGATCTTCATTTGCACGGCGCCGATAATCTTTACGCCTCGGTGTTGCATGCCCTGCCTGATGCCGAACGAAACGCGCTGGGGTATCACATCAATCAAGGCGCCACGCTCAAGCACGCCATTCAAAAAGCGCCGTTGCCACGAGACACGTTCAGTGCCCTTCTCGCGGATAACCCTATACGCAAGCCGACGTACGACCCTGCCACGATGCGTCTACGTGGCGGCATGCGCGGGGTTTCGCAGGGGGTGCGTCAAGTCACCGGGGCAATGACGCCGCAAGAGCGAGTCCGTGTCGTGCGTCCCGGATGGACGGAGGACGAGGCCTTGGCTTATTTGCAGGCGGGTGGAAGCGACGTCAGTCTGGAGCAGAGGGCGAGCGCACTCGAAGCGGAGTTCGATCGGCTCAACGCCAATTTTCAACGCTGGCTGAACTCGCCGACCGCAGCGTTTCGCTTCACGCCTGCGGGCATCGCCGAATGGCAGTCCAGAAACGCGTTATACAAAGCGGTCAGGGAGTGCTGGCAGCACACCGGGTTGCGCGATGTGGATTCGTTCGGCGATTTGCAAGGCGCTGTGCTCGACCTGGAAAACTTTCCGCTGGGGCGTCATCTGGGCACCCTGCCCGCACTGGAGGGTAATTTCGATCACGTCACCCGCCTCAATCTGAACCGGACTCAACTGACCGATGCGCATGTTTCCTTCCTCGATCATTTCCCCCGTTTGCGTTCGCTCAACGTCAACGGCAATGCGCTCACCCGGTTTCCTCGTCCCGTCAGTTGGATGCGCAAACTGACAGAGTTGTCCCTGCGAGGAAACCGTATCGTTCTGGATGCGCGAGGGATAGCTGACCTGCGCAACCTGATACGGCTCGAGAGCCTGGATTTGCTCGGCAATCCTCTGGGGCAAGTCCCGGATATTGGCAGCATGATGATGCTACATACGCTGATCCTGGCGGACACGGGCATTCCTACCTGGCCGGATGGGTTGTTCGCACAACCGCGGTTTCGGCATTTTTACCTGGATTTGCAGGGTAACGAAATCACGCAGATCCCGACGGTGCCCCGAGGGTCCGTCCAGGCAGAACTGCTGGCCCGCACGGTGTTGAACCGGGAACCGCAGTGGTTGGCGGAGTCCAATCTGCAGTTGCTCAGGGAGTACATCGAATCCGTCGGTATGGACCCGGACCGTCCGTATCCGCCTCGTGGCGTGCGCGACAGTCTCGACTGGGAGGCCGGCTTGACCCGGCCGGAGTGGGTGGCGAAACAAAAGGTCTGGAACAGCGTCGAGGATGAGATCGGCTCGGTCGGGTTTTTCAATGAAATTCGTAAACTCACCGAGTCGGGGCATTTCAAGCGCGACCCTGGGTTCCGTGTCGATGTAACTGCCAAGGTCTGGCGAATGCTCGAGGCCATGGCCAAAAATACCGAGCTGCGCCAAAAACTCTTCACGATGTCCACCGTGCCCACGGCGTGCGTCGATGCCGGCGCGCAGCTGTTCAACGCCATGGGGATGGAGGTGCTGATTCATGAGGCCTATGAACTGGCAAATCCCGCGTTGGTCGAGGGTGAGCTGGTGTCGCTGGCGCGGGGCAAGTCACGTCTGGATGAATTGAGCAGGATCGCCCGCAAAACGATTGCCGAGCGCGAGGCGCAGGGCGAGCAGTTCAGGCGCCTTGATGCGACGGGCGAGGTGACGGGCACGATTGATGAGGTTGAAGTTCACCTGGCATTCATGACGGATCTTGCCGATCAGCTGGATCTGCCCTGGCAGTCTCGGAAAATGCAGTTCAGAAAGATCGCCGGCGTCACGCCCGCGATGATCGAGTCTGCGTACCGCCGTGTGCTGGACCTTGAGGAAGGTGAGCTGCTCGGTGATTTGCTCATCGAGCAGCCGTTCTGGTCTTCCTACGTCGAGGGTTCCAACCGAAGTGCTTTCAAAGGCATCAGGCGCCGGATCGATGCCACGACAGAGTTCTACATGGCGTTGGACGAACGCGCGACCGACACCACGCTTTCCCTTGAGCAAAAGGCTCGGTTGAAGGAAGAACTCCGGGTGCTCGGCGCTGAATTGAACAAGCCGGAAAGCGCGTTTGCGCCGGGACGGGTCATGACCGAAGCGGAATATGCCGCTGAGTTGAATGTCATCGATGAAGACAAAAAGGCATTGGTCAAAACCCTCACGCAGCAGGCGATCGACCGGGCAAAACTGCAACGGGAAGAAATCCCTTTTGCCGTGCAGCCGAACACCTGATCGCGGTTGTTTTCCGCAGGGGCCTGGCGTGTCAGGCCCCTCGAATGATCAAAACAGGAAGTAACGCTGAGCCATCGGCAGCACCTCCGCTGGCTCACACCACAACAAAACCCCATCAGCCTTGACCTGATAAGTCTGCGGGTCGACATCAATGTTCGGCAGGTAGTCGTTATGAATCAGGTCGGTTTTCTGCACGTCGCGGCAACCTTTGACCACCGCGATTTTCTTCTTCAAACCCAGGGCTTCAGGCAACCCGGCCGCCTGCGCTGCCTGACTGATAAAGGTCAGGCTGGTGGCGTGCAACGAGCCGCCGTAGCTGGCAAACATAGGACGGTAATGCACCGGTTGCGGTGTCGGAATTGACGCATTGGCATCGCCCATCAGGCTGGCCGCGATGGCGCCGCCCTTGAGGATCAAGGTCGGTTTGACGCCAAAAAACGCCGGACGCCACAGCACCAGATCCGCCCATTTTCCCACTTCGACCGAGCCCACTTCATGGCTGATGCCATGGGTGATCGCCGGGTTGATCGTGTACTTGGCGATGTAGCGTTTGGCGCGGAAGTTGTCGTTGCTCTCGCCATCACCGGGAAGCGGGCCGCGCTGCTTTTTCATCTTGTCGGCGGTCTGCCAGGTGCGCGTAATCACTTCACCGACGCGGCCCATGGCCTGGCTGTCGGAGCTGATCATCGAGAACGCGCCGAGGTCGTGCAGGATGTCTTCGGCGGCAATGGTTTCACGGCGGATGCGGCTTTCGGCGAAGGCCACGTCTTCGGCAATGCTCGGGTCCAGGTGGTGGCAGACCATCAGCATGTCGAGGTGTTCGTCGATGGTGTTGTGGGTGAACGGCCGGGTCGGGTTGGTCGAACTCGGCAGCACGTTGGCGAAGCCGCAGGCCTTGATAATGTCCGGGGCATGACCGCCCCCCGCGCCTTCGGTGTGATAGGTGTGGATGGTGCGACCCTTGAAGGCAGCGAGGGTGGTTTCGACGAAGCCCGATTCGTTGAGGGTGTCGGTGTGGATCGCGACCTGCACGTCGTATTGGTCGGCGACGGTCAGGCAGTTGTCGATACTCGCCGGGGTGGTGCCCCAGTCTTCGTGCAGCTTGAGTCCGATGGCGCCGGCCTTGACCTGTTCGATCAACGGCTCCGGCAGGCTGGCGTTGCCCTTGCCGGTGAGGCCGATGTTCATCGGGAACGCATCCGCCGCTTGAAGCATTCGCGCCAGATGCCACGGACCGGACGTGCAGGTAGTTGCGTTGGTGCCGGTGGCAGGGCCGGTGCCGCCGCCGATCATGGTGGTGACGCCGCTCATCAGCGCTTCTTCGATCTGTTGCGGGCAGATGAAGTGGATGTGCGTGTCGATACCGCCAGCGGTGAGGATCATGCCTTCACCGGCAATGACTTCGGTGCTGGCGCCGACCGCGATGGTCACGTTCGGCTGGATGTCCGGGTTGCCGGCCTTGCCAATGCCGGTAATGCGACCGTCCTTGAGGCCGACATCGGCTTTGACGATGCCCCAGTGGTCGATGATCAGCGCGTTGGTGATCAGGGTGTCGACGACTTCGGCGGCCAGGAGTTGGCTTTGGCCCTGGCCGTCGCGGATGACTTTGCCGCCGCCGAATTTCACTTCTTCGCCGTAGGTGGTGAAGTCTTTTTCCACCTCGATCCACAGCTCGGTATCGGCCAGGCGGACCTTGTCACCGACGGTGGGGCCGAACATGTCGGCGTAGGCTTGTCTTGAGATTTTCATGGGCATGCCTTGAGATTCAATTGGATTTGAGACCGCTCGCATAGCTCGCTATCGCGGGCAAGCCTCGCTCCTACAGGGGTAGGCGATCAATTGTAGGAGCGAGGCTTGCCCGCGAAGGGGCCAGAACAGACACCACTTTTGTTAGAGGTCACCCATGATCCGTCCGGCAAACCCGAACACCCGGCGATGCCCGGCCAGGTCCACCAACTCAACCTCACGACTCTGCCCCGGCTCGAAGCGCACGGCGGTGCCGGCGGGGATGTTCAGGCGCATGCCGCGACTGGCCGCGCGGTCGAAGGTCAGGGCGTCGTTGGTTTCGAAGAAGTGGTAATGCGAGCCGACCTGGATCGGCCGGTCGCCGCTGTTGGCCACTTTCAGGCTGACAGTGCGGCGGCCCACATTGAGTTCGATGTCGCCGGGCTGGATCTGGTATTCACCGGGAATCATCAGTGGGCCCCCTGGAGAATCTTGTAGTAGAGGGCGGTCGGTTTGTACTGGCCGGTCGGGTCGCAGGCATAGTCGGGGATTTCACCGGCTTTGGTGTAACCCAGGGCTTTGTAGAAATCTTCAGCGGGGGAGCCGGCCTCGGTGTCGAGGTAAAGCATGCCGCGCTTGTGCTGGAGCGCGGCCTGTTCCAGCGCGCTCATCAACTGTTGGCCCAGACCCCGACGGCGCGCATGTTCACGCACCAGCAGCTTCTGCACTTCGGCACGGTTCAGGCCATTGGCCTTCTGGCACAGGGTCAATTGCACACTGGCCTGCACTTGCTCGTCCTTGACCACCACCCACAGCAGCACGTTGCCCTTGTTCAGGTTGTCCTGAACGTCATCGAAATGGGCGCGGGCCGCAGCGGCGTCCAGATTGGCCATGAACCCGACACTGGCGCCATAGCCGACGGCGTCGAGCAGCAGGTCAATCAAACCCTGACGATAGTGCGCAAAGCTTTCAACATTGACGCGGCGCAGTTGAGCGGCGTTCATCGGGAGTTACTCCTTGTTGGCGGGTGGCGGCTCCGCGCCAGGATTGAGGGTCAGTTGCATGAAAGTCAGGTCCAGCCAGCGGCCGAATTTGGTGCCCACTTGCGGCATCTCACCGGTGATCACGAAACCGGCCCGTTCATGCAAACGAATGGAAGCAGCGTTGCCGCTTTCGATGGCTGCGACCATTACATGTTTACCGCAGCCTTTGGCGCGCTCGATCAGCGCCGTCATCAATTGCGGGCCGAGACCGTTGCCACGCTGATCACCGCGTACGTAGACCGAGTGCTCGACGGTGTGGCGGAAACCGTCGAACGGCCGCCAGTCGCCAAATGAAGCGTAGCCCAGCACGCTGTTATCGCCGTCGACAATCACCAGGATCGGATAACCCTGGGCTTGCCGTGCGCTGAACCAGGCCTGGCGGTTGCCCAGGTCCACGGCCTGTTCGTTCCAGATGGCCGTGGTGTTGAGCACGGCGTCGTTGTAGATGTCGCGGATCGCCGGCAAGTCGGCATGCGCTGCATTGCGAATGGAGTAATTCATGGCGCGGCCTCAAGCGATCGGTTGGTGAACGGTGACCAGTTTGGTGCCGTCGGGAAAGGTCGCTTCAACCTGGATCTCCGGAATCATTTCCGAGATGCCTTCCATCACTTGTTCGCGGCTGAGCAGGGTGGTGCCGTAGTGCATCAGGTCGGCCACGGTCTGGCCGTCACGCGCACCTTCGAGCAGCGCTGCGGATATGTAGGCCATGGCTTCCGGGTAATTGAGTTTCACGCCGCGCGCCAAACGCCGCTCGGCCACGAGGCCGGCGGTGAAGATCAGCAGCTTGTCTTTTTCGCGTGGGGTCAGGTCCATCGTTTGGAATCCATAATCGGCAGTTAAAAAAGCTTTCTGTAGGAGCGAGGCTTGCCCGCGAAGGGTGCGCCTCGGTTTAACAGGGAGACCGCGTTATCGTTCTTCGCGGGCAAGCCTCGCTCCTACAGGAATCGTATTTCAGGTGCTCCATATTCTTGGGGGCAAGGCTTCGCGGCCGAGCAACGCAGGCCTGAGCAAACGCCACAAATCAATCAACCAGCCCCGCGCCAACAACGCTTCACTGGCCAGACACCGCGCCACCAAAAGCCCCGGCAATTGCGTCAAATCCCCGCGCACGTCATTGGGCAGCGAGCGACAGGTTTCCAGCAGCTCGCGATCAATCTCCCCCGTCACCAGCAACGTCGCAAACACCGGTTGCCCATCCAGGCCAATCGGCGAGTCGAGCAGACTGTCATCCCCGACAATGCGCTGGCGTTCGTGCCAGAGCAACTGGCCGTCGCGGCGGATATCCAGTTGCGCCTGAAAGTGACCGAGGTCGAAGCGCTCGCCACTGGCCGGGCGGCCCAGTGCCACAACGTCCCAGTAAAACAACCGTGCGTCGCCCTCCAGATCAATGGAGGTGCTGAGCTCGGCCTGAGCGCCGCTGAAGATAATCGTCTCTTGTGGCAGCCATTCCAGTGTCGCACCGGGCGCCACTTTCAATGTCAGCCGCTGATAGGCGGGCCCCGCCGCGCGATACCACTTGGCGGCACCCGGGCTGGTGATTTGCGCCCAGGCGTGCGTGCCGACGCTGGCCGAGATATCCAGTCGATCCCCGCCCGCAATACCCCCGGGCGGATGGACGATGATGTGTTGGCACACCTCGGGGCCTTCGGCATACAAATGCTTTTGCACCCGCAATGGACCTTTGTGTCGGCGCAGGACCGGGCGTGTGCTGTCGCCGAAACGGGCGTAGCCCAGTTCCAGCTCGGCGTGCCAGCTGGGGGTGAACAGGACAGTGGGTACAGGTAAATTCATATTTTCTAATTATCGTCAGGACGTTACAGACTAGATCGTAACCAGACCGCGTACACCCTCGGCTTCCATGTTTTCGCCGAGACCTTGCTGCACGATCTCGCCCCGGGACATCACCAGGTATTGATCGGCCAGTTCGGCGGCGAAATCGTAGAATTGCTCCACCAACAGAATCGCCATGTCACCCTGGGCCGCAAGCTTCTTGATCACCACGCCGATCTCCTTGATCACCGACGGCTGGATGCCTTCGGTGGGCTCATCGAGAATCAGCAACCGTGGACGGCTCGCCAGTGCGCGACCAATCGCCAATTGCTGCTGTTGGCCACCGGACAAGTCGCCGCCGCGTCGTTGCTTCATTTGCAGCAGCACCGGGAACAGCTCGTAGATGAACGCCGGGACTTCCTTGGCCTCGCTGCCGGGAAATCGCGACAGGCCCATCAGCAGGTTTTCTTCCACGGTCAGCCGGCCGAAAATTTCCCGACCCTGAGGCACATAAGCGATCCCGGCATGCACCCGCTGGTGTGGCTTGAACGTGGTGATCGGTTTGCCTTCCCAATTCACCGCGCCTTCTTTGGCCGGCAGCAAACCCATCAGGCATTTGAGCAGCGTGGTCTTGCCCACCCCATTGCGCCCGAGCAGGCAGGTGACTTCACCGACCTTCACCTCAAACGTCAGGCCCCGCAGGATGTGGCTACCGCCGTAATACTGGTGCAGCTTGTCGACTTGCAGCATGTTCGAATTCTCCTCATATCCCCTGTGGGAGCGGGCTTGCTCGCGAATGCGGTGGGTCATCCAACATTGATGCATGCTGACCCACCGCTTTCGCGAGCAAGCCCGCTCCCACATTGGATAGGTGTTTGCAGGTCTAGCGGCCGAGGTAGACCTCGATCACGCGCTCGTTTTCCTGCACCTGCTCCAGCGAGCCTTCGGCCAGCACGCTGCCCTGGTGCAACACGGTGACGTGGTCGGCGATGGAGCCGACGAAGCCCATGTCGTGTTCCACCACCATCAACGAATGCTTGCCGGCCAGGCTTTTGAACAGCTCGGCGGTGAACTCGGTCTCGGCGTCGGTCATGCCCGCCACCGGCTCGTCGAGCAGCAGCAATTGCGGGTCTTGCATGAGCAGCATGCCGATTTCCAGAAACTGCTTCTGACCGTGAGACAACAACCCCGCCGGGCGATTGACCGAGGCCGTCAGGCGAATGGTTTCCAGCAACTCGCTGATGCGGTCTTTCTGTTCGCCACTGAGGCGAGCCCGCAGGCTGGCCCACACCGACTTGTCGGTTTTCTGCGCCAGTTCCAGGTTCTCGAAAACGCTCAAGGCTTCGAACACTGTTGGCTTCTGGAACTTGCGACCGATGCCGGCCTGGGCGATTTGCACTTCGCTCATCGACGTCAGGTCCAGGGTTTCACCGAACCAGGCCTTGCCGTGACTGGGGCGAGTCTTGCCGGTAATCACGTCCATCAGCGTGGTTTTGCCGGCGCCGTTGGGGCCGATGATGCAGCGCAGTTCGCCGACGCCGATGTACAGGTTCAGATCGTTGAGGGCCTTGAAGCCATCGAAGCTGACGCTGATGTCTTCAAGCGTCAGGATCGTGCCGTGGCGCGTATTCAGGCCGGGGCCGACACGTTGCCCGAGGCCGATGGCATCGCGGCTGCTGCCGGCGTCCTTGTTGGGTTCCACTGGGAAAAACGCCGGTTCGAGCATGAATTCAGCTGTCGCAGTGACTCTCATCATTCACCTCTCTTTTTCAGCAGACCGATCACGCCTTTGGGCATATACAAGGTCACGACAATGAACAATGCGCCGAGGAAGAACAGCCAGTATTCGGGGAACGCCACGGTGAACCAGCTCTTCATCCCGTTGACCACCCCCGCGCCGAGCAGCGGACCGATTAGTGTGCCGCGACCGCCTAGCGCCACCCAGACGGCGGCCTCAATGGAGTTGGTCGGCGACATTTCACTCGGGTTGATGATCCCGACCTGTGGCACGTACAACGCACCGGCCAAGCCACACAGCACCGCGCTCAACACCCAGACAAACAGCTTGAAACCCCGCGGGTCGTAGCCGCAGAACATCAGGCGGTTTTCCGCATCGCGCAGCGCGGTCAACACCCGGCCAAACTTGCTTTGCGCCAGGCGCCAGCCGATAAACAGGCTTGCTACCAGCAACACCACCGTGGCGAAAAACAGCACCGCACGGGTGCCCGGCTCGGTGATGCCAAACCCGAGAATGGTGCGGAAGTTGGTGAAGCCGTTGTTGCCGCCAAATCCGGTTTCGTTGCGGAAAAACAGCAGCATCCCGGCGAAGGTCAGGGCCTGGGTCATGATCGAGAAATACACGCCCTTGATCCGCGAACGGAAGGCGAAAAAACCGAAGACCAACGCCAGCAAACCCGGCGCCAACACCACCAGGCACATTGACCACAGAAAGCTGCTGGTGCCGGTCCAGTACCACGGCAATTCGGTCCACGACAGGAAGGTCATGAACGCCGGCAAGCCATCGCCCGACGCCTGGCGCATCAGGTACATGCCCATCGCATAACCGCCGAGGGCGAAGAACAGGCCGTGGCCGAGGGACAGCAGACCGGCGTAACCCCAGACCAGATCCAGCGCCAGGGCGACGATGGCGTAGCACAGAATCTTGCCCACCAGCGTCAGGGTGTAGGCCGAGACGTGAAACACGCTGTCGGGTGATAGCAACGACAACAGCGGTAACGCCAACAGCAAAACGAGGATCACCGCACCGACAGCGATCGTGACTTTGGGGCCGGCCTTTTGCGTGGCCGTGAGCATCAGAGGCTGGTTCATCAGTCGATCACCCGTCCTTTCAGTGCGAAGAGGCCTTGCGGACGCTTCTGGATGAACAGAATGATCAGCGCGAGGATCAGAATCTTGCCGAGTACGGCGCCGATCTGCGGTTCGAGAATTTTGTTGGCGATGCCCAGGCCGAACGCGGCCAGGACGGCACCGGCCAACTGACCGACACCACCGAGCACCACCACCAGGAACGAGTCGATGATGTAGCTCTGGCCGAGGTCCGGGCCGACGTTGCCGATCTGGCTGAGCGCCACACCGCCGAGGCCGGCAATGCCTGACCCGAGGCCGAAGGCGAGCATGTCGACCCGCCCGGTGGGCACGCCGCAGCAGGCGGCCATGTTGCGGTTCTGGGTGACGGCGCGCACGTTCAAACCGAGGCGCGTCTTGTTCAACAGCAGCCAGGTCAGCACCACCACAAACAAGGCGAAGGCGATGATTACGATGCGGTTGTACGGCAGCACGAGGTTGGGCAGCACTTGAATTCCGCCCGAGAGCCACGCCGGGTTGGCCACTTCAACGTTCTGCGCGCCGAACAGCAACCGGACAAGCTGAATCAGCATGAGACTGATGCCCCAGGTCGCCAGCAGGGTTTCCAGCGGGCGGCCGTAGAGGTGACGAATCACCGTGCGTTCCAGCGCCATGCCGATCGCGGCGGTGACGAAAAACGCCACCGGCAACGCGATCAGCGGGTAGAACTCGATGGCTTGCGGGGCGAAGCGCTGGAACATCAGCTGCACCACGTAGGTCGAGTAGGCGCCGAGCATCAGCATCTCGCCGTGGGCCATATTAATCACGCCGAGCAGGCCGAAGGTGATCGCCAGACCCAATGCCGCGAGCAGCAGAATCGAACCCAGCGACATGCCGCTGAACGCCTGACCGAGGATCTCGCCGATCAGCAGTTTGCGTTTGACTTGCGCCAGGCTGGTTTCGGCGGCGGTGCGCACGTTGGCGTCGGCTTCGATGCCCGGCTCCAGCAGGCTTTCGAGGCGAGTGCGCGCCAGTGGATCGCCGGTTTCGCCAAGCAGACGCACCGCCGCGAGGCGCACGGCCGGGGCGATGTCGACCAGTTGCAGGTTGGCCAGGGCCAGGCTCAGGGCGGCGTGAACGGTTTCGTCTTGTTCGCCTGCCAGTTGCTGGTCGAGAAATTTCAGCTGTGCCGGTTTGGCGCTTTTCTGCAATTGCTGGGCGGCGGCCAGACGGATTTTGGCGTCGGTGGCGAGCAATTGGTGGCTGGCCAGCGCGGTGTCGATCAGGCCCCGCAGGCGATTGTTCAGGCGCAGGGTTTTCGGTTGGCCGTCGATGGTCAACTCGCCTTGTTGCAAGGCGTTGATCAATTCGACACGGGCCGGATCGGGCTGCGCGGCCCACGATTCGAGAAGCTTGGCTTGCTGCACGGGATTGGCGGCGACGAAGTCTTCGGCGTCGCCAGAATGCGCGGCCATCGGTAACAGCAGCGCGAGCGCGAGGATCAAGCGGTAAAGGGCGGTGGGCATAGAAAGTCGCCTTGCACGGACTAAATGTGGGAGCGGGCTTGCTCGCGAATGCGGTGTGTCAGGCGACTCAGATGTTGAATGTGAGTCCGCATTCGCGAGCAAGTCGAATCGTCGCACCGCCGCTCCCACAGGGAGTTGTGTCGGCCCTGAGATTTGAACTCAAGCCCGACACCCAGTGGCTTAGTTGCTCTTCACCGCATAATCCGGCTTCTTGTCGTTACCCGAGATATACGGGCTCCAAGGCTCTGCACGGATTGGCCCTTCAGTCTGCCACACCACGTTGAACTGACCGTCCGCCTGAATCTCGCCGATCATCACAGGCTTGTGCAAATGGTGGTTGGTCTTGTCCATGGTCAGCGTGTAACCCGACGGCGCGGCAAAGGTCTGGCCGGCGAGGGCTTCGCGGACTTTGTCGACGTCGGTGGACTTGGCTTTTTCAGCCGCTTGCGCCCACATGTGGATGCCCACGTACGTGGCTTCCATCGGGTCGTTGGTCACCGCTTTGTCGGCGCCCGGCAGGTTGTGTTTCTTGGCGTAGGCTTTCCAGTCGGCGACGAATTTCTTGTTCGCCGGGTTCTCGACCGACTCGAAGTAGTTCCATGCCGCGAGGTTGCCCACCAGCGGTTTGGTGTCGATGCCGCGCAGTTCTTCTTCGCCGACCGAGAACGCCACGACTGGAACGTCGGTGGCTTTCAGGCCCTGGTTGGCCAGCTCTTTATAGAACGGCACGTTGGAGTCGCCGTTGACGGTGGAGATGACCGCTGTCTTGCCGGCGGCCGAGAATTTCTTGATGTTGGCCACGATGGTTTGATAGTCGCTGTGACCGAACGGGGTGTAGACCTCTTCGATGTCCTTGTCCGCCACGCCTTTGGAATGCAGGAACGAGCGCAGAATCTTGTTGGTGGTGCGCGGGTAAACGTAGTCAGTGCCCAGCAGGAAGTAACGCTTGGCGCTGCCGCCTTCTTCGCTCATCAGGTATTCCACCGCCGGGATGGCCTGCTGGTTCGGCGCCGCGCCGGTGTAGAACACGTTCGGCGACATCTCTTCGCCTTCGTATTGCACCGGATAGAACAGCAAGCCATTGAGTTCTTCGAACACCGGCAACACCGATTTGCGCGACACCGACGTCCAGCAACCGAACACCACGGCAACCTTGTCCTGAGTCAGCAGCTGACGACCCTTTTCCGCGAACAGTGGCCAGTTCGACGCGGGGTCGACCACCACCGGTTCCAGCATCTTGCCGTTCACGCCGCCCTTGGCGTTGATCTCGTCGATGGTCATCAACGCCATGTCTTTGAGCGAGGTTTCGGAGATCGCCATGGTCCCGGACAACGAATGCAGAATACCGACCTTGATGGTCTCGGCGGCCTGGACGGTCCAGGTCATGCCCATCGCGGCAATACTTGCCGTGAGTGTGAAAGCCTTGATCAAGCTGCGACGCTTCATTGTGCGATCTCCATGAACTTATGAGTTTTCTTGGTTGGCAGATGCGGACTACTGAAGGCTGTTGTGCAAAGGCTGTGCCCGGTCGGTAAAAGGCAGGGAAATGTCGTATTAGAGCGGTTGCGCCGGTTGGGCAACGCACCATGAAGGATCGCGTCTGGCACGTTGGTGCGAGGAGGTGCGCCACATTGGGGCGAGCAACGGTAATCTCCTGTGGGAGCGAGCAGGCTCGCTCCCACAGTTTTGTTGCTGTGTTTCTAGGTGGGAGCGACGTTGTCCACCGCGCGGTTCACGGCCAGTTCCGCGAGCATGATGATTTGCTGGATTGCCATCGCCTTATGGCGTTGCGGGCCGATCAGGTCGGCGGCGAAATCGCTGGCCATCACGCTGGCGGATGCCAAGGATTCACAGGCATTGACCAACAGGCTTTCGGTGTCGTTGTCCGGGGCAATCATGAACATGGTGCTGGGGTGGCGGGGTTTTTCGGCGTAGTGGGCCGGGGGATCGAGGTAGTAGTCGAGGGCGCGTTTTATGGCTTCGCGGTCTCTGAGCAGTTCGTCGTCGCGCGATGTTTCGGGATCGGGAGTGGTGGTGTCGATGGGTGGATCGGGTACGATTTTCTTAGTCATTTGGGGAGTCAACTCAATTTGAGCCACTCCTTGTCGTTTCTCACGCGACGAAGAGGTGGCAGCTATGTGCGGAGTGAGAAACCGGTGACCCCAAATCCGGCCGGACCGAGGTCCGCCCGCACACAGCCGCCATAGTGCATTACAGGCAGCGAATAAGCTGGCGGCAATTATGGTGGTACTGATGTTGGATTAACAGGTCTACCAGGTTCTCACACCCGATCACTGAGTCTTCAGTGACAGCCCCAGACTAGACAGCCCACGTCCGACGAACAACCTGAAAAAAGCGTGGGAAACGTCCGCCATTTTTGCATTCGTATAAACACATCTAAACAACCCCAGAATCACAATCCCCCTGTGGGAGCGGGCTTGCTCGCGAAAGCGGTATGTCTGTCTCGTTGATGCTGGACGTGCCGCCGCCTTCGCGAGCAAGCCCGCTCCCACGGTGGATTTGTGTCGAACACGGAACCTGTGAACGACGATAAACCCCTGTAGGAGTGAGCCTGCTCGCGATAGCGGAGTGTCAGGCAAAGTGATGCTGAATATGCCGCCGTCATCGCCAGCAGGCTAGCTCCCACAGGTTCCGTGGTGTGCTTGTGGATCAGCGGCGGCGCATGAGGCCGATGAAAAACAACCCGCCAATCGCCGCCGTGGCCACGCCAATCGGCAGGTCTTCCGGGGCGATCAGGGTGCGGGCGGCCACATCGACCCAGACGAGGAAAATACTGCCCAGCAATACACACACCGGCAGCAATCGTCGGTGTTCGGCCCCGACCAGTCGACGGGCAATGTGCGGCACCATCAGCCCGACAAACCCGATGGAACCACTGATCGACACCAGTACTCCGGTCATCAACGACGCAATCAAAAACACGCGCAGGCGTACGGTGCGGGCGTTGAACCCAAGGGTCACTGCCGTCTGTTCACCAGCCATCAAAGCGTTCAGCGGTCGGGCCATGCCCAGCAGCAAAACCAGTCCCAGCAACACACTGGCGGCCGGCACCGCAAGCAACTCCCAACGCGCCAGCCCGAGCCCGCCCAGCATCCAGAACATCACCGCGGAACTCGCCCGATGGTCACCGAGAAACAGCAGCAAATTGGCAATCGCCATCATCACGAACGACACCGCCACGCCGCACAGCAGAAGCCGGTCACTGTCCAGCCGACCGTTGCGATTGGCGATCATCAGTACGATCAACATGCTCAGCAGCGCGCCGATAAACGCTGCAATCGGCAAGGTCAGCAGGCCGACGATTTCACCGACATGCAGCACCACAATCACCGCGCCAAGGGTCGCGCCGGAAGTGACCCCGAGCAGATGCGGGTCGGCCAATGGATTGCGCGTCACCGCTTGCAACACCGCGCCGATCAGCGCCAACCCGGCACCCACCAGCGCGCCCAACAGCATGCGCGGTACACGGATCAACCAGACGATATGTTCCTGTCCTGCGGCCCAGTCCGGAACGCCGAAACCAAACATCTTGTGCAGCAATATCCGCCACACCACCTCCACCGGAACCCGCGCCGGACCGAAGCCCAGCGACACCACGCACGACACCAGCAACAGCGCACCGAGCATCACCAGCAGCAAGGCATAGCGACGATCAATCATTCGCCGTGGAACCCTTTGGCCAGGGTTTCAACCGCCAGCACGTTGTCGATGCCCGGCGTGGCCTGCACATACGGAATCACGATGAAACGCTGGTTCTTGATCGCGTCCACCGATTGCAGCGCTTTGTTATTGAGCAGAAATTGCTCCTTCTGCTCGGCGGTGACTTCGCCATAGTCGACGATCACGATCACCTGCGGATTGCGCTCGACCACGTTTTCCCAGTTCACGCGCGTCCAGCTCGCCTCGACGTCGTCCAGAATGTTGCGCCCGCCCGCTGCGTCGATCAGTGCCTGCGGCATGCCGAGGCGGCCGGAGGTCATGGCGCGGTCTTCGCCGCTGTCGTAGAGGAACACGCGCGGTTTATCGGCGGGCAGCTCCTTGCGCACCTCGGCGACTTGCGCCTGCATGTCGGCGATCAGGGCATTGGCGCGATCCTGCACGTCAAAGATTTTGCCGAGGTTGCGCAGGTCGTTGTAGGTGTCTTCCAGACTGGCCGGTGGGCGCTTCATGACGAAGGCGCAGGACTCGGTCAGCTCATAGACATTGATGCCCAATGGCTGGAGCGTTTGCGGCGTGAGGTCGCCGCCCACGCGCATGCCGTAATCCCAGCCGGCGAAGAAGAAATCGACGTTGGCGTTGAGCAGGGTTTCCACCGACGGGTATTTGGCTGCCAGCTCCGGCAGACCGTCGAGGATAGTCTGCATCTGGGGCGTGACCGACTTCCAGCCCGTCACGCCGCTGTAGCCGGCCATGCTCGGTTTTAGACCGAGGGCGAGCATCATCTGGGTCATGTTGATGTCGTGGCTGACCGCGTGTTTCGGCCCTTGCTTGAACGTCACTTCGCGGTTGCAGCTCTGGATCGTCAATGGATATTTCGTGGTCTCGGCCAACGCTTGGGCACTGCCCAGCAGCAGAACGACGCAAAGCAGGGAACGCAAAGTCATGGTTGGGTTATCCAGGTGATTCGAGGGTAGCCGTGCAAGGGGTGTTGATCGATCAGCGCTTCGACGCCAAATACTTCGCGCAGCAGCGGGGCGGTCAGGACTTCTTTCGGTGTGCCGCTGGCAACAATGCGACCGTGATTGATCACGTACAAACGATCGCAGAAAGCGGCGGCCAGATTGAGGTCGTGGATGCTGGCTAACGTGCCGATTTTCAGGCGTTTGACCAGTTGCAGCAGTTCGAGCTGATAGCGTGGGTCGAGGTGGTTGGTCGGCTCGTCGAGAACCAGCAATTGCGGTTGTTGAGCCAAGGCGCGGGCAAGAATCACACGTTGTTTTTCTCCGCCGGAGAGGGTGGCGAAGGCGTGGTCTTCGAAGCCTTTGAGGCCGACTGATTCGAGGGACTGGGTCGCGAGATTGCGGTCTTCGAGGGTGTCGCCGTCGAACAGACCCTTGTGCGGCGTGCGGCCCATGGCGACCACCTCGTCGACGGTCAGGCCGAAGGCGTCGGGGAACTCCTGCAATACCACGGCGATGCGTTGTGCGCACCAGCGTGAGGATTGCTTCCAGACATTGTGGTGGTCGAGCCGGACCTCGCCGCTCTCCGGTTTGCTGAAGCGATAAGCGCAACGCAGCAGGCTGGTCTTGCCGCTGCCGTTGGGGCCGATCAACCCGACGAACTCACCGGCGGCCACGTGCAAGGAGGCATCACGCAGCTGGAACTGGTGATGACAATGGCCGTGGCCCAAGGGCGTCCAGGCGAGGTGTGTGAGGTTCAGCGAGGTCATGCATTTGCTCTGAATTATTCGGTGTTGCTCATGACCTCTTCGCGGGCAAGTCGGATCGCCGCCCGCACGCTCCTACAGGGTTTGTGTCGGTCACACATATTACGTACGACACAACTCTGTAGGAGCGTGCGGGCGGCGATCCGACTTGCCCGCGAAGAGGCCGGATGCTTAAAACATATAATCCGCGGTGACAAAGAACGACCGCGGCTCACCAAGGGGCCACTGCTGCCCCTCATTGTATTGGCTTTGCGCATACTGCCGGTCAAAACAGATTGTTCACCTGAAACCCCAGCGTCGTATTACGCAACGCCTTCCTGTGAATCACTTCTTCAAAAGAAAACCCGCAGCCAGGGCTGCGGGTCAGGCGGTGCATTTGGCGTTATACAGTAACACTAAAATTTACCGGGAGATAAGCGCGGAAAGTCTACAGATCCCTCTAAGCCACGCATCTCGCCTGTTTCATGATGAAGATGAGGCCGATTCAGTTTGCCGGGTGAAGCGCGAAAACAGCACGCGATCCAGCAGCCACACCACCACCAACGAAGCACCCACCAGCGGAAACGCCACGGCCAGGGCGAACATGATCACCATCGCGGTTTTCCATTTCGGCAGGTCGTGGCGCAACGGCGGCACACCGATCTTGCCTTGCGGACGACGCTTCCACCAGATCACCACGCCGCTGACCGCGCTGAGCAGAATCATCAGGCAGATCAGCAACACGATGATCTGGTTGAGCACGCCGAACATCTTGCCTTCGTGCAACATCACGCCGATTTCCGTGGCGCGGGCGACGGTGCCGTATTGCTCGTAGCGCACGTCGGCGAGGACATCGCCGGTGTACTGATCGACATGCAGCGTGGCGTCGTTGCGCGGGTCGTCGGCAAACACGGCGATGGTGAACACGCCCGTTGCAGTGGTTGGGAAGGTGATGCTGTAACCCGGCTCGACCTTGCGCTGCACGGCGATGTTCTGCACGTCTTGCAGGCTGATGGTCGGCGCGGCAGGGCCGGCTTTTGCGCCGTCGTGGGCCATGTGTTCGGCGTGGGCGCCGGACATCGGCATCGGCGTGTTTTCCATGGCCCAGGGCACGGTCTGGCGAGTGGCGGTGTTGAGGCTGCGGGCCTCGACGTCGGACTTGGGCACGTTGTCCCACATCGCCGCCGGGAACACGTTCCACACCTGCGCGTATTTCTGGCCCCAGAACCCGGTCCAGGTCATGCCGCTAAGCAGCATCACCAGCAAAAACGCGGCGCCCCAGAAACCGGTGACGGCATGCAAATCGCGCCACAACACCCGACCGCGACTGGTCAGGCGCGGCCACAAAATACCCGCGGCCTGGCCACGGGGCCACCACAGAAATACGCCGGAAACCACCAGCACCACGGCCCAACCGGCGGCCAGTTCGACCAAACGATCACCGACGGTGCCGATCATCAATTCGCCGTGAATTGCTCGCGCCACCGCTTGCAGATTCTTCTTGGCGTCTTGCTCACCGAGGATGTCGCCCTGGTAGGGGTCGACGAACACGTTAAGCTCGTTACCGCCATTGATCACCACAAACTGCGCGCTGCGCTCGGCGTTGACCGGCGGCAGGTACTGTTTGATCGTGGCTTGTGGGTACGCCTGTTTCACCCGCTTGAGCAGGTCGTCGGCCGGGACGCTGTGATGCCCGGCCGGGACGTTCATCAGGCTGCCGTACATCAACGGATCGAGTTGCGGCTTGAACAGGTAGATGACACCGGTCAGGGCCAGCATCACCATGAAAGGCGCGACGAACAGACCGGCATAGAAATGCCAGCGCCAGGCCAGGTTGTAGAAATTCACTTTGGGCTGTTTCATCGGTTGTGCTCCGCTTGGCTTGGTTCTTTTGTTGTTGTCTGGTGACTGCTGCGCAGTCATTCGCGGGCAAGCCTCGCTCCTACAGATTGAGGTGTTCCTGTAGGAGCGAGCGGTGCGGCGATCCGACTTGCCCGCGATGCTTTTAGAAGCTCATGTCCACCTTGGTCCAGAGCGTTCGCCCCGGTTCTTTAATGGCCTGCGGGTCATTGGCCGGGTAGCCAAAACCGGCGTTGCCGGCCAGGTTCAAATGCTCGGCGTACGCCTTGCCGAACAGGTTGTCGACGCCACTGCTGACCTTCCAGTTCTTGTTGATGCGATAGGCACCATTGAGCGAGAACACGCCAAAACCCGAGGTCTTGTCGAAGTCCTTGCCCACCACGTTGCCCTTGTTCCGGTCGATGCGGTTTTGCGCCGCGACCACGCGCCACAAGGCCCCGGCGCTCCAGTTGTCTTCGCTGTAGGTCAGGCCGAAACGCGCATCCAGCGGCGGCATTTGCGGCAATGCGTTGCCATCGCTGCTGTTCTTGCCCCAGGCGTAGGCCAGGGTCGCGTCGGCTTTCCAGTTGGAGGTCAACTGGTAAGCCGCTCCCAGTTCGCCGCCCATGATTCGCGCGTCAATGTTCTGAGACTGAGAGGTGGTGCCCATCATGGTCGGGGTGTAGTTGAACAGGATGTAATCGCGCACCTGGCCGACGTAGCCCGAGGCCCAGGCTTCGAGGTCTTCGGTCTTGTATTGCAGGCCGAAATCGAGCTGGGTGGTTTTTTCAGGCTTGATCGAATCGAAGGCATTCACCGATCCTGCAGGCCCGGACTTGGGTGAAAACAGTTCCCAGTAATCCGGGAAACGCTGGCTGTGACCGAGGCCCGCATACAGCGTGGTCGGGCTGTCGGCCAGGTCGTGCTCGTAGCGGATGAAGCCGCTCGGCAAGGTGTCGGCGCGGGTGTCGTCGGCGGTCGGGTTGGGGCGGGTCATCATCCCGGAACCGGTGGTCTGCCGATAATCCTTGGCCGAGGCGCGGTCCAGGCGGGCGCCAGTGATCAGCCGGTCACGGTCGGCGGCGTACCAGGTCAGTTCGCTGAACACGCCGTAGTTATGGAAGTCGGCATCCTTGGTGTACGGCAGATCCTTGTAGGTATCGATGCCCATGCTGCCGCGTTGGCGATGTTCGTTGGTCTGCGCGTCGATGCCGCTGATCAATTGCACATCGGCCCAGCGCCAAGTGGCCTTGACCCGCGCGCCGAGGGTCCGGCGGTCGACGTTGGAGGCCATCGGGCCGGCCATCATCCCGGTGCCGGACGGCGTGCGCAGGGTGTAGTTGTCCATCACGTGGTCGGCGTAGTTGTAGTAGATCTGCCCTTCGACCTTGTCCAGCACGTCGCCGATGTTGGACTTCTCGAACCGCAGGCCCAGGCTTTCACGCTTGAACTGCGAGCCGTCCATGCCGCGCCCGGCGTAACGGGCTTCGCCATCGCCCTTGCCGGCGGTCAGTTCCAGCAGGGTGTCAGCGTCCGGGGTCCAGCCAACTGCCACATCGCCGTTCCATTTGTCATAGCGCGACGGCACGGTGTCGTTGTTGCCGTCCTTGTAGTCATCGGCGTGCGCGGTGTTGCCGATCACGCGCACGTAACCCAACGGCCCGCCGGCAGCGGCGTCCACCACTTTGTCAAAGCGGCCGTTGGAGCCGGCCAATACACTGGCGTTCACTCGCGTACCGAGTTCGCCGAAGCTTTCCGGCTCACGGTCGAAGAGGATCGTGCCGGCCGATGCTCCCGGTCCCCACAGCACGGTTTGCGGGCCTTTGATAACGGTGAGTTTGTCGTAGGTTTCCGGCGAGATGTAGGAGGTGGGCGCATCCATCCGGCCGGGGCAGGCGCCGAGCAATTGGCCGCCGTTGGTGAGGATGTTCAGCCGCGAACCGAACATGCCGCGCAGCACCGGATCACCATTGGTGCCGCCGTTGCGTACCAGGGCGAAGCCGGGAATGGTTTTCAGGTAGTCGCCACCGTCGCTGGCCGGAACGGGTTGGCGCGGGTCCTTGGGGTTGGTGACGATGGTCAGCGGCGAACTCGGCGCGATGGCGGTGATCACCGTCGGGCTCAGATCTTCACTGTGGCCCGCGTGTTCGTTGGCCAGCACCGTGGGTGTCAGCAATGCGCCGCAAAGGACGGCAGTAGCGTGCCTGAAACGAATACTCGATTCGTTCGGGGCAGAAGAAGCTTGGGCAGGGCGCAAGCGTGTGTCAGCAGTAAACCTGGACATGACAATTTCCATCGAACAGTCGTAAACGACACGGCCGGCAGCCTGTGGCTGTCTTCGAAACCGTGTGAAATCGGAGGTGCGTGTTTACGTGACGATGGGTGGCGCGCGGGTTCGGGCGCCAGGGAAGAAGGTTTGCCGGGCATGGCCCAGGCGAGGGGAAGGGGTGGTGAAGGTGGTGGCTGTCGGCGTGTCAAATGCGGCGAAAGTCTGGCCGCCAGTGAGCGCCGGACAATTGAACAACAGGCTGCAATAACCGCATTTTTCCCAGAGCACATGGTGCGAGGCTTTGGGCGGGCAGTGTTCGGCGGCGGGTTGCGCGCCGTGGTCGGCGTGCTCCATGGCCGACATGTCCATGCTCATGTCCATCGACAGGCTCATCGACATCGACGAGGCGCGTTGATCCATCGGCATCGACTGAGAAATCAGCGGGCCGATAAAGATCATCAGCATGGCGAACAGGCTGATCCAACTGCCGTGCGTCAGGCTTGACGACTGACGACGGTGTGCGGATGACCTAGCGCTAAGCGGGCGCATGGCGTTTTCTGCTCAGTCGGTTACTGGGCGTGGGCGTGCATTTTCATGTCTTCCGGCGGCTTCTTCTGCACCGAGACTTCGACCGTCACGTCACCGGATTTTTCGAAGTGCAGGGTCAGCGGGAAGCGTTTGCCGTCGCTCAGCAGGCTGCGGTCTTTCAACTCCAGCAACATCACGTGGTAGGCCATCGGCGCAAACGTGACATTGCCACCGGCAGGAACATCGACGTTCGGCACTTGCTGCATTTTCATCAGATCGTTTTGCATGATGTGCTCATGCAATTGAGCAATACCTGCAATCGGCGAGTCGACGCTGAGCAGGCGGTCAGCGGTTTTGCCTGGGTTCTGAATGACAAAATAGGCCGCTACGGTTGGCGCGTTCGGCGGCAACTCCTGCGACCACGGGTGAGCGATCTCCAGTTCGCCCGCCTTGTATTCATGGGCATTGGCAAAGCAGGCAGGCAGCAGCAACGCAGCCAGAACGATGAGTTTATTCAACATGGCAGTTCTCCAGAGCGATTCAAGACGCAGGTCAATTGCGAGAAAGAATCACACCAGAGGGGACGCGCGGGGGTTGAGGCTCGGCCATTGCTGGCGCGGGGTGGGTGTTTCGAGAGAGGTTGCAGGCACGCTTCGATTGGCATCGAAACGGGCGAAATACAGCTGCGGCACATGCCCGGGTAACGCCACCAGCGGTGCGGAACCGGAGCAGCACCAGCAATGCTGCATGTTGGAATGATCGTCGTTCTGCGGAGTTTTCTGCTCAAGGTCGCCCAGAGAAATCGCCACCATCTTCGTGCCGCTGGACGTACAAAAACTGCCCCACAACAATTGCTCGGCGGGTGATTTCGCCGACTGCGCCATGGCTCCGGTCATCGGCATGGCGAGCATATTGAACAGCACTGCGAAGCAGGCGATCCAGGCAATTGCGAGCCGTTGTCGGGACATGGGACAAAATCCGTTGGGTGGGCGATCAGGCGCGGCTATTTAGCCTGATCAGGGCCGATAAGTAAAAAAGCAGCGTGCGGTGTGGTGTCGCAGGAAAAACAGTTTTTTTTTCGTTCCATCAGTGCGCACGTACCGCATGCACTTGCATATCTACCCCAAGCGTAGCGCGAATTACGGCAAATATCGCAGCCAGGTTATCCATGCTCGGGTTGCCCTTGGCAGACAACATTCGATGGAGACTTTTGCTTGGTTTTGCTGTTTCCTTCGCCAGCTCTTCAAAACCAACGGTGGCGTTGACGAGATCGCGCAAAATGATCCTGGCCATTTCAGGTTCACCATTAAGAAACAGAGTAGCAGCCTCATCCAACAATGCCTGAGCGAACTCGGGATCACGCTGGGCACGCTCGGCGATGGTGTGTTTGTAGCTTCGGGTGAGCGCCATGACTTTATCTCCGGGTTCGTTCAGCTTTCTTACGGGTTCTAAATTCAGCTATCAGTGTTTTTGCCTGTTTGATGTCGGCCTTTTGGGTGGACTTATCGCCGCCACCAAAAAGGATGATCAGGCGTTTTCCCTCTTGAATAAGATAGATTCTGTAGCCTGGGTCCCAATTTATTCGGTATTCGCCGAGACCTTCAAGCCACTTGATATTGGAAGTATTGCCCAGCTCCAGTCGGACCAAGGCAGTAGATACCTTAAACGCTGCCCGCTTATTTAAGGTGGAAAACCAACGTCCAAAGGGGCTTGTTTCGTTTTCCTGCAAATATTCTTCGAGTGTGATCACAGACGGCCCTGAAGGTAACAAATAAGTTACTTGTCATGCAAGCCAGCGATCCTGCCTTATTGAACAAAGGTGGCCAACGCATCAAGTGTTTCTTGAAGCGTCAGTAGCTCCCGATCCACCCCCGGCAACATCGGCCGCTGCAACACAATCACCGGCACCCCACGCTCTCGTGCCACTTCCAGCTTCGGTTCGGTCGCCGTGCTGCCGCTGTTCTTGCTGATCAACACATCAATCTGCCGACGTTCAAACAGCTCCCGTTCATCCTCGATCAGAAACGGCCCGCGTGCGCCAATCACTTCGCAACGTTCGTTGCCGGGGTAAACGTCCAGTGCACGCAAGGTCCAGAATTGCTCCGGCGGGATTTCGTGCAGGTGCTGCAACGGTTCGCGGCCGAGGGTGAACAGCGGTCGGTGGAAGGGTTTCAGGGCTTCGATCAGTTCGGCCCAGTCGCTGATGTCCCGCCAGTCATCCCCGGTCTGTGGCTGCCAGGCCGGGCGGCGCAACGCCCAGCATGCAATGCCGCTCAGCTGCGCGGCAGTCGTGGCGTTGTGACTGATTTGTGCGGCGTAGGGATGGGTCGCGTCCAGCAGCAGATCGATCCCTTCATCGCGAATGAACTGTGCCAGGCCTTCGGCACCGCCGTAGCCGCCGACGCGAACCTCACAGGTCAGGTCCGTCGGCACTCGACCGACACCGGCCAGGCTGTAAATGTGTTCTGGCCCCAGCGTGCGGGCGATGGCCAGGGCTTCCGTCACGCCGCCGAGCAGCAAGATTCGTTTCATTGAAAAGCTCCCGCATGGCCGACAATCCCGCCCTGGCGATCAATGGCAAACACCTCGACTTGCACCTGTGCCGGCACCACACTGCGGGCAAAATCCAACGCGTGCTGGCAGACCGCGTCACCAAGGGCGATGCCCGCCGCGCTGGCCATCGCCAAGGCTTGCTGACTGGTATTGGCTTCGCGAATGCTTTGCTGCAACGCCTCATCGGCACCCATCGCGGCGGCCCATTCGGCCAGTTGCGGCAGGTCGATGCTGGAATGCCGGCTGTGTAAATCCATATGCCCGGCCGCCAGTTTGCTGATCTTGCCGAAGCCGCCGCACAGGCTGAGCTTATCCACAGGCACTTTGCGCAAGTGTTTGAGCACGGCGCCGACGAAGTCGCCCATTTCGATCAGGGCGATTTCCGGCAGGTCGTAGACGCGGCGCATGGTGTCTTCGCTGGCGTTGCCGGTACACGCGGCGATGTGCAGGTAACCGTTGGTTTTGGCGACATCGATGCCCTGGTGAATCGAGGCGATGTAGGCCGCGCAGGAAAACGGCCGGACGATGCCGCTGGTGCCGAGGATCGACAGCCCGCCAAGAATGCCGAGTCGCGGGTTCATGGTTTTCAAGGCTAACGCTTCGCCGTCCTCGACGTTGACCGTGACCTCAAAGCCGCCGCTGAAGCCGAGCTCTTCGGCCAGCAACGTCAGATGCTGAGTGATCATTTTGCGCGGCACCGGGTTGATCGCCGGCTCGCCGACACCCAGTACCAGGCCTGGCCGGGTGACCGTGCCGACGCCACGGCCGGCGCTGAAACGGATGCCCGGCTCGTGGCTCAGTCGCACTTGGGAATACAACAGGGCGCCATGGGTCACGTCCGGGTCATCCCCGGCATCCTTGATCGTCCCGGCTTCGGCGCCGTCGTCGATCAATCGGCAGAACTCCAGGCGCATCTGTACCTGTTTACCCTTGGGCAGAACGATTTCCACGGCGTCCGCGCTCATCCCGCTCAACAACAAACGCGCCGCCGCCAGACTGGTCGCGGTGGCGCAGCTGCCCGTGGTCAGGCCGCTGCGCAGCGGGGCGGGTTGTTCGGCGGTTTCGTCACGCATCGAAGGGCTTCGTCACGTCCAGCAAGGTAATCGGCAACGCCTGACGCCAAGTGTCGAACTCTCCGAGGGGCTGGGCTTGGGCGACGTGAATGCGGGTCAGCTCACCACCGTGGCGTTCGCGCCAGGCCATCAGGGTTACTTCGCTTTGCAGCGTGACGGCGTTGGCGATCAGTCGGCCGCCGGGTTTGAGCTGAGCCCAACAGGTGTCGAGCACCCCGTCACGGGTGACCCCGCCGCCGATAAAAATCGCATCCGGACGTTCGAGCCCGGCCAGGGCCTGTGGTGCACTGCCGCGAATCAGCTGTAAACCGGGCACGCCGAGGGCATCGCGGTTGTGTTCGATCAGCTGTTGCCGACCGTCATCGGCTTCGATCGCCATCGTTCGGCAACTGGGGTGAGCGCGCATCCATTCGATGCCGATCGAGCCGCTGCCGGCGCCGACATCCCACAGCAGTTCGCCGGGGACCGGGGCGAGGCGCGCAAGCGTGATCGCACGGACGTCGCGTTTGGTCAGTTGACCGTCGTGCTTGAAGGCCGAGTCTGGCAGGCCGGCCAGTCGCGAGAGGCGTGGTGCGTTCGGCTCGGCGATGCACTCGATGGCGATCAGGTTCAGATCGGCGACCGATGGAGCGTTCCAGTCATTGGCCACACCATCGATGCGTCGTTCGGCTGTGCCGCCCAGATGCTCCAGCACGCTGAGACGGCTCGGACCGAAACCGCTTTCACGCAGCAGTGCCGCAATGGCGGCCGGGCTTTGGCCATCGTTGCTCAGCACCAGCAAACGCACGCCGCTGAACAACTGCGCGTTCAGTGCGGTGATGGGCCGCGCAACCACCGAAAGTGTCACCACCTCCTGCAACGGCCAGCCCATTCGTGCCGCTGCAAGCGAGCAGGAGGAGGGCGCGGGCAGGATCAGCATTTCATCGTTGGGCATTTGCCGCGCAAGGCTGGCACCGACGCCAAAGAACATTGGATCACCACTGGCCAGCACGCAGACGGGTTCGCCGCGAAGCGCGAGCAAAGGGTCGAGGGAAAACGGACTGGGCCACAACTGCCGCTCGCCACGGATGCAGGCCGGCAGCAAATCCAGTTGTCGCTGACTGCCAACGATCCGCGAAGCGCGCAACAGGCCATGCCGGGCGTTTTTGCCCAGGCCCTTGAAGCCGTCTTCACCGATTCCCACTACTGTCAGCCAGGGTGACATCTGTAGCCCTCAAAAATAGTCTCAAACGAGCTGTTCCGACGGGCAGGCTTTTCATGCCGTCGAACAAAGCAGGCATAATACCGCGCCTTCGCCCGCGAAGCGTCTTTCCCCATTGCCGGTCGCCCCCTTGAACGAACGCCCGATGTCCTCAGCCTTACGCCCCTCGGCCTGCCCGGGATTGCTGCGTATTGTCCAGGCGCTGGATGGCGGCATCTGCCGAATCAAGTTGAATGGCGGTTCGATCAGCGTGGCTCAGGCCGAAGCAGTGGCCGATGCCGCCGAGCGATTCGCTGGCGGGGTGATCGAGGCAACCAACCGCGCCAACCTGCAAATCCGCGGGATAGGCCGTGAGCACGGCGCGTTGATCGACAGTTTGATGTTGGCGGGTCTCGGCCCGAGCAGCGTGGCGGGCGACGATGTGCGCAATCTGATGCTCAGCCCCGGCGCCGGCATTGATCAACAGATGCTGGTCGATACGCGCCCGCTGGCTGAGCAGATCCTCACGACGCTGCAAAGCGATGAACGCTTCCACGACCTCAGCGCCAAGTTCGCCGTGCAACTGGATGGCGGCGAACGTCTGGTGATGCTCGAGCATCCCCATGATCTTTGGTTGTCCGCAGCTGAACGAGACGGTACGCGGGTGTTTGCATTCGGTCTGGCGGGTTGCCTTGTCGACGCGCCCGTAGGCGCGGTGTTGCTGGAGCAGGGCCATGCATTGGTGGTCGCGGTGCTGGAGTTGTTCCTGGAATTGGCACGCCCCGAGCAGACCCGCATGCGGCACCTGCTCGCCGAGTGTTCGCTCGACACGTTTCTCGCACGCCTCGCCGAGCGTGTGCCGTTGATGTCCATCAAGGCTTGGCAGCGCGAGGCAACTCCAGGCGCCCTGCACATCGGCACCCATCCACAGCGTGACGCCGGGCGTGTCTACATCGGTGCTGTGCCTCCGCTGGGCCGCCTGAATCCGGCGATGCTCAGGGGCGCCGCACAACTGGCGCGCGAACAGGGCGACGGCACGTTGCGTTTCACGCCTTGGCAGAGCCTGTTATTGCCCGGTGTCTTTGGCGACGATGCGCCTCACGTTATCCACAGCCTCGAACACCTCGGCCTGCGTTGTTCGACCGATGATGCCCTGGCGCACCTCATCGCCTGCACCGGCTCGACCGGCTGCGGCAAAGGCCTGGCCGACACCAAGGTCGATGCCCGACAACTGGCGGCGCTGCTGCAACGCCACGGCCAGGCGCTGAACGTACACCTGTCCGGCTGCCAGCGTTCCTGCGCGGCCGCGCACATCGCACCGGTCACTTTGCTGGCGGTTTCTCTCGGTCACTACGACCTCTATTTTCGCGATGCAGCGCAGCCGGGTTTCGGCGCGCTGCACGCACGCAATCTTACTATTGAAGCGGTCGCGGCCTTGCTCGACGCCCGCTCACGGAGCCCCCTTGATGCTTGATTACATCCGCGACGGTCAGGAGATCTATCGCAACTCCTTCGCGATCATTCGTGCCGAGGCCAACCTCGAGCGAATCCCGGCCGATCTGGAAAAACTCGCGGTGCGGGTGATCCACGCCTGCGGCATGGTCGATGCCATCGACGGGCTGCAATTTTCCGCAGGCGCGGGCAAGGCCGGGCGTGAGGCGCTGGCCGCCGGCGCGCCGATTCTGTGCGATGCGCGAATGGTCAGCGAAGGCGTGACCCGCACGCGTTTGCCGGCCAACAACCAGGTGATCTGCACCCTGCGCGATGAAAGCGTTCCAGAACTCGCACGTGAGTTGGGCAACACCCGTTCCGCCGCCGCGCTGGAACTGTGGCGCCCGCATCTGGAAGGCAGCGTGGTGGTGATCGGCAACGCACCGACCGCTCTGTTCTATCTTTTGGAAATGCTCGATGCCGGCGCACCGAAACCGGCGTTGATCCTCGGCTTCCCGGTCGGCTTCGTCGGCGCCGCCGAATCCAAGGCAGCGCTGGCGGCAGACAGTCGCGGCGTGCCGTTTGTCATCATGCAAGGCCGGCTGGGCGGTAGCGCCATGGCCGCCGCCGCCGTCAACGCCCTCGCCACGGAGATCGAATGATGCAGTCACCTGGACGCTTGATCGGCCTGGGCGTCGGCCCCGGTGATCCGGAACTGATTACCGTCAAAGCCCTGCGCCTGCTGCGCGAATCGCCCGTGGTGGCGTACTTCGTCGCCAAGGGAAAAAAGGGCAACGCCTTCGGCATCATCGAAGCGCATTTGCAGGACGCGCAAACGCTGTTGCCGCTGGTGTACCCGGTGACCACCGAAGCGCTGCCGTCCCCGCTGTCGTACGAGCAAGTGATCAGCGATTTCTACGATGCGGCGGGCGAAGAACTCGCCGCGCATCTGGATGCCGGTCGTGACGTGGCCGTGATCTGCGAAGGCGATCCGTTCTTCTATGGTTCCTACATGTACCTGCACGATCGACTGGCCGAACGCTACGAAGCCGAAGTCGTACCAGGTGTTTGCTCGATGCTCGGCGGCGCTTCGGTACTGGGCGCGCCGTTGGTGTATCGCAATCAGAGCCTGTCGGTGCTGTCCGGCGTGCTGCCTCACGAGGACCTCAAACGTCGGCTGGCCGATGCCGATGCGGCGGTGATCATGAAGCTGGGGCGCAATTTTCCCAAGGTCCGTCAGGTGCTCGAAGAACTCGGTCTGGCAGAGCGTGCGCTGTACGTCGAGCGCGCGACCATGGCCAATCAGAAGATCGTTGCGCTGGATCAGGTCGAGCCGATGTCCTCGCCGTACTTCTCGTTGATCATTGTTCCAGGCGAACGGTGGCAAGGCTGATGGCCCGTCCAGTTCCGGCGATTGTCATTCTTGGCAATGGCAGCCTCGCGACCGCGCGCAAGATCCAGCAGGTCTACCCCGGCGCCTTGATCCACGGCCTGGCCGAACGGGTTGAAGGCGCGGATCGTGTCTATCACGAGTTCGGCGCGACCTTGCGCGAGCTTTATCAGCAAGACACTCCCATTATTGCCTTGTGCGCAGCGGGCATCGTGATCCGCACGTTGGCGCCGTTGCTGCTGGAGAAGGGCGCGGAGCCACCGGTGCTGGCCGTAGCCGAAGACGGTAGCGCCGTGGTGCCGCTGCTCGGCGGCCTCGGTGGCGTGAACGTCATGGCGCGGGAGATTGCAGCCAGTCTCGAGGTCGCTGCGGCGATCACCACCAGCGGTGAATTGCGCTTCGGCACCTGCCTGCTCAATCCACCCAGCGGTTACGCCCTCGGTGATCTGGAACTGGGCAAGCGCTTCGTCTCGGATTTGCTCGCCGGCCAAAGTGTGCGCATCGAAGGCGCCGCGCCGTGGCTTGCGCAAGCGCAGTTACCGGAAGACCCGCAGGCGCAGTTGTCGATCCACGTCGGCAGTGCCGAACGCACACCGTCGGCCAATGAATTGTTGATCTACCCGCGTAGCGTGCTGGTGGCGGTGAACGCCGAAGTGGCGGATTTGCCGAATGCGATTCGCGCAGCGCTGCATCAGGCGAACATCGCTGCGCAGTCGCTGGCCTGCCTGCTGGCCAGCGATCTGCTCATGGCCAGTCCTGCGTTGCGCGAAGCCGCGCTTGAACTGGGCGTGCCGCTGCGGTTTGCCTCGGTCAGCGGCGGCGTCAGTGAGCTGGCCCGCACAGTGCCGAACGCTACCGTCCTGTCGGCAGATACCGGCATCGCCATCGCGGTGACCAGTCAGCCGCTGGAGCTTGCACAGATCGGTCGCGCGCGCGGTCGTTTGGCCGTGATCGGCCTGGGCCCTGGCGCCGCTGAACTGATGGTGCCGGCGGTCAAGGCAGAACTGGCGCGGGCCAATGACGTGCTGGGTTATGAAACCTACGTGCGCATGGCCGGGCCGTTCCGCGATGATCAAGTGCTGCATTGCACTGACAACCGCGAGGAAATGCAGCGCGCTCGCCACGCCTTTGAACTGGCGGCTCAGGGGCGTTCGGTGGTGGTGGTTTCGTCGGGGGATCCGGGCGTATTCGCCATGGCGGCGGCGGTGCTCGAAGCATTGCACGAGTCGAGCGATCCGAGCTGGCACAGCGTTGATCTGGAGATTTTACCGGGCGTCTCTGCGTCCCTGGCAACGGCGGCCCAGGCCGGCGCGCCACTGGGACATGACTTCTGCGTGATGTCGCTGTCGGACAACCTCAAGCCATGGTCGATCATCGAGAAACGTCTGGATTTGGCGTCTCAAGCCGACCTGGCGCTGGCGTTCTACAACCCGATCTCGCGTTCGCGACCTTGGCAATTAGGGCGAGCACTAGAGATTGTCGCGCAGCACCGCAATGGCGAAACACCGGTGGTGTTGGGGCGAGATGTCGGTCGTCCGGGCCAGACCCTGCGCGTTATCACTTTGGGGCAGTTGACCGCGGATCAGGTGGACATGCGCACCATGGTGCTGATCGGCTCGTCCACTACCTGCACCTTCCCTCGCGCCGAAGGCGGCGAATGGGTGTACACCCCGCGGTGGTACGGTACAAAGCCGCCGTCCTGATGACTATGCGGTCTAACGATCGAGTGTTTTACAGGTGGAGAACCTGAACTGCATTCAAGTCGTGTCGTTACAGAAGGTCGTGGACTCTCTAGTTCACGGCCTTTTTTATAGGTCGTTTTTTAACGATTTATAGGTACAGCATCGTCGGGATGCTGTAGTTGAATGTTATTTGATGTTTCATATGACATTATTTGAAGTTTGTTGAGTTTGAATGGCTGTCTCTTTTGCAATAGCTTGCTCTCAAGTTGTGCGCGTTGCGTGGTATTTAGAATGTTGACCAGTGGCTCGTCTTCACGGTGATGAGTCATAAGCCAGCTGAGGTTCTATTTGATTACGGCGCTTGCCAATGTTGAATGCGCGAGCGAGTTCGCGTGCTTGAATGGCAGTTCTGCCAATACTGGAGCAAGGATGTGAATGTAATGAATGGGACAAGCGCTGCGCATGGTCATGGTTTCCCCTCGGTCGCAGAGTTTTCGAAAATTAAAGGCGGCTTCAGCGAGTTTTTTGAGAGCGCAGAGTATGAAGCGTTAGAGAGGTATTATCAGGCCGCCGTTGAAATTAATGATCCCAATGAAAAGCTGATGCCGGTTAAGTTGTTCCAAAGCACATTTGAATCGTTGCTTCGTCAAAAGTCGAAACCTTTGCCTTTGCTCGAACAGGCATATGCCGGGCTAACACGATATACATCCAGACTCGCAAATACTGTGGCCATGCTTTCAACAGTGGCTGATCCCGTGCCCAGGATCATGCACTTTGTATGGGTAGGTGGCAGTGAGGTCGGCGCTATTCAGCGGGACTACATGAATATCTGGCGAGAAATGCTGGCGGCGCAGAATTACAAATTCAATCTTTGGTACGACAGCGACGCATTATTGGCCTTTGAAATGAATCGGGTGATTCTTGACAGTGCCAGAGTTCATGCGATGGCGTCAGGAGGGGATCGGGTGACGAGGCCCGCCAATCTGTCGCAAATGATTGAAGATCGTGCGCGGGTGCTGAAGCTGCAGATGGCGGATCATCTCAATCAAGCACAATGGGCTGGCCGGGCAGATGAGGCGCGAATTGACCTGATGGTTCAAGCCTATGGCAAGGATCGAGCGATTCTTGAGGCTTTCCGCCAGCGGTGTCTTGACAGTCATACGTCCATGATCGGGCCTGATCTGCGGTTGCGCGATGTTCGCCATGAATTTGCCGGTCACTTTCTACGGGATGTCTATCAGCGTGAGGTCGCCATGCGCGGCAACTTTGCCGCGGCCAGCGATGTTGTCCGTTTACAGGCCGAGTATCTGGAAGGGGGTCGTTACAGTGACATGGACTATTTGCCACCCTTGATCGAAAAGCCGGGTGGAGTTGATATCAGTGGATTTGACGAGCAAGCACGAATCGGCGTGCTGCAACTTCTGCTAAATCATAACGACGCTTTGATGCCTGGTCGCGATCAACAACGCTATGCTGATAGAACTGGCAGAATTCCCGCCGAGCATAAAGAAGCACTGCTTACGTTCGCCCGCAGCAAACCTAATATTGGCGAAGTCTTTACTGCCCCGAAGGAAAGTTTGGTGCCGCGGGACGGGTTTCGCATGGGCACTGCATTCGGGTCACCCAGTGCGGGTGAGATGAACGCTCATTTTCTGGCTCATCCGGGCAGCGGAATGACACAAGCCATCATGCAAATGATTCGGTTGAATTATGACTGCCTGCACGAGGTTGAACGCCAACTCAGCAAGGAAGGTATAACCCCGGATGATAAAGATCGGTTATATGACGTCATTCTGAGTGTCGTTGATAAAAAACAGGCCGAAGGGAAGTTTCCGGAATCAATTAACTTCTCTACGAGCAAACTTGTCGAAGCTATTGGCACGTATTACCAGGACGGGATTCGCATAGGCGCTAGAGGCACTATTACCCTGACCGGGCCTGGCGCCGCTTCGAGCGGGTTGCTTAATTATATGTTGAAGCACCTTGAGCCCGATCATCTGGAGACGGTTCGTACACGGCTGAAATTGACCGAGGGTTATAACGTCTACACCGAAGAAGAAATGGTTTCTGGCTGGACGGTCAATGGTTCTGAGGACGAGTGGCTGGCAAAAGAAAATGAAAAATGGAAGACAGGCAAACTCAAATCTCGTTACATCGGCAATGTGACGGAGTTGCTGAAAGAGCAAACGCTCACCTTCAAACAAGGCTGGCCGGTCATTGAGGGCAAACAGGTATTGTTGACGTCGGTTCTGCAACAATTGCTCGATGATTTGGGCGCGCCGTTCATCCGTGCGATGAATGACAAATTGAGTGGCGACATCCCCGTCGGTAGACGTATCGCCCTCAGCTTCGAACAGCGTCAGATGATCCTGGCGCAGCCCGCCCTTGAGCTGCCGCCATCGGTAGGCGCCGAGCTGTTCGGTAATCTGAATGAAGCGCTGACACGGATCGCCGGCAACAAGTTGCCTGTTGAGCAATTGAGCCCCCTGCACCGCTTGGTGTTCGGTGGACTGTTTGGCGCGACAACTCTGGACATCGAGGGCTTCGCTGATGCCTGGGAGGCAACCCGTTCCCTCGCCGGCAACACCCAGGATCGTGGACTCGGTGCGCGCTACGAACAGATTGAGCAGACCCTTCGTGAGCAGAACAGCGCGGCATTTGAGGCTGGCTTCAATACACCCGTGCCTGACACGCGAACCACGGAAAAGTCTGCGGTGCTCAAAGGTCTGGCCTTCGCTGAACCATTGAGCATACGTCAATGGGGTGAGCACATTGCCGGGATCCAGCTCCAGGCCCAATACGAGCTGCGTCACGTTATTTTCGAGCGCAGTGCCACGGTGCTGGAAACCTTCATTGCACAGGGCGCTTCCAGCGGGAGGTTAATGCCTCAGGGATTGCTGATCAGGGGTGAAGGCGATCCCGGAAGGCGTTGTTATCCACTGGTGTTGGCCATGGCAGCGGCCCTCGAAAAGGGCACCTCTGCCGTGGACGCTTTGAGCGGCAGACTGGCCAATGCCAACCTCTCGCCCGACGCCAATGAAACCCATGCATTTCTCACAACCCTCGATGAGCTGCGCACGGTACCGATGGCGCGCTCCGGCACTTTGTTGGGTGCGTCCCGGCTGGACCAGATCCTGCAAACACTGGAAGCCAGGACTTCCACCAGCACACTGATGCTTAACACCGAAAGCCATTCCCTGCTGGTCGCAAAAGTGGTTGATGGGGCGTCGATGGGCTACCGCTTTTATGATCCGAACTTCGGTGTCTTCGGGTTTGAACAGGTTCAGAACCTGCGACTGGGTCTAGAGCAGTTTCTTGGCAATCCCGAGCTCGCCAGACTGTATGACATCGGTCAACTGAAGGACGCTGCTTTCAACGTCGTTGACCTCAATGGCCCGCTCATTGCCGATCAGCGGCTACCGTCGCGCAATAATGTGTCGGGCTTGCTGAGCCATGACCCGATCAGTGCCGGTGTGACCGTGACGCCATGGGAACATCAAGCCGCATTGAGGGCCCGTTCGTTGTCGGAAAATGCCCGATTGGGGCGCGGTTTGAACGAGCTGGATACCCGCCACTGGGCGCAGCAAATTCAGCAGAGCACTGATCGTCTTCGCACGGAAAGCAACCTTGGGAAAGAATACGTTCCGGTGTTCGACAGCGTCCGAGAGGTGCCAGGCGGTCGATATGATATCAGCCTGGTCAATATCAAGGACCCTGCGCGCACGGTCCGGGTCTCCAGCGCTGATGGCGTTTTGTCGCGAATCCGTTCCTATCTGACAGAAACCTTCCAGACCCTTTCAGTAAAGCCGTCCGTTCCGGGCAAGGTTGACCCGACTGACGTCAGTGCCGTGCATACCTTGAATGCGGCCTTTACAGTTCAGGCGTTGCTGTTGGCGCTCAAAACCCATGAGCAGGTCGGCGACATCAATGAAGACCGGAGCCTGACGACTGCCGTGCGAATGCATGGCTACCTCAGTTACGCGCAACTGGTCCACGGTAATTTGCTCGACGTCGTAGAGCTGGTCAAATTGTTCCAGGTGGCGTTGAGCGATGCACAGCTGGTGGCCCGGACCACCTCCTCGGTGGTGGTCAACGCGCTGGGACACATTGCCAGAGATGGTCTGGCCACCGTGTTGCAACTCGCCACGGTGGGCTTCGATATCTATCTGCTGGCCAATGCCAGGGACGATCTGCAACGGGCTCAATACGCTACCCAACTGGCGTTCGATTCGCTAGGGCTGGGGCTTTCGGTGGCCGGGGTGGGCGCCGGACTTGCCGGTGCGACTACGACGGCTGCATTTCTTGGTGGCGCCGGAGTGATTCTGGGCGGATTGGCCATTGGCGTGGGCGCGCTGGTAGAAGGGTTCAACGGTACGTTGGAGCGAGGGCGGCGGGTAGGTCAGTACCTGAACCGCGTCGACAAAGCCTATCGCACGGGGGGGCACTCGGTCAGGGAGGGTGTGTTTTATCCGAATCCATACGCAGACATTCGCGAGATCGATTTGCGCAGGAAGCGAATGACCTTCGATAGCCAGGAGATTTTGTCGGCCACCACCACCACGTTGCATGTGCCGGATCAGAACCCTGATCGTTCAAATGCCATTAATATCCGGACAAGTCTCGGGTTGCCGGAGCATGCCACGGTCACCGATCCGTCGACCTTTCAAACCATCGTCCTGCCCTGCGTAGCCAAGACCTGGTTCGGCTTTGATTACTCGGCGCTGCCGTTATCGACCACGCGATCCGAGCATTTTGAAACCGCCCTGAAACTGGAACACGACGCAGCAGGCAATCGTCAGTTCTGGTTTACCTTTTACAAATTTCCCTCCGAATACATTTTGCATAACTTGTATCCGGTGGAGGTCGACACAACGATCAGGGTCTTGCTCGATGAGGCGCCACGTTCGTTGCTGGTACCCGAACTGCCCAAAACATTGCACGGAAAGTTGTCTTACAGTATTGAAGGAGAGGGTGGCTATTGTGCGTTGACACTTGACCCGGGCGTGCAATCGGTGACTCTGTCCCAGGTTCAAAAATCTCGTCCCATGGCCTGGACCTTGCGCGCGCTCTGGTTAAACGAAGCAGATGTCGTTGTTGATGAGGGGCAGCTGAAGCTGGGGGCTATAAACGTCCAGGTTACGGATACGCCTGAATTGGTTATCCAGACCTCGCATCATTCATATCGGGTTGACTGGACGGATCGGAAGTTGTTGATCGAACGGCTGGAGACTGATCTGACTGTCGATATCGCGACTGTCCAGGTCCGAGTCAGGGAGTTGGCCCGCACCCATCGTCTGGCCAGCCCGTTCACAGCGGTAGAGAATTTCCCGGTTCCGTTCGCAGACCCACAAGAACCACAACTCACAACGGCTTTTTATGAGCAGGCCCGTGATCGCTTTATCTACTCTCGAGACCTGCCATCGGCGCTGGCGGATCAAGTCAGCCTGGGCGAGGTGATAGGAGGACAGGCGTATTTCTTTTGTCCCCGCGAAGCGCTTGTCTGGCGTTCTGATGTGGTCACGGGGCAGGTCAATCGATTCTATCGTCTGATGGATCCGGTGCCCGGCTCGAACATTTCGGTGTTTCAAGATCTAGGGCACGGGGTCATTCGCATCGTTCAGCAGGTGACACAGCGCACAGGGCGTGAAGCCGAGGTGATCTACCTGTTAGGTGAGGAGGACGTCAAGTTGATGGCAATCGCCGGCCATCTGACCGAGCGTCAGCAAAGCCTGTTGCTCAAGAAGGAGATGAAAGGGTGGTCAAACTTCTTTTGGGATTACGAGTTATTGGTCACGGATTCGAAACTTTGGCCTTTGACCCAAGTGAAGGTCGTGGACTACAAGCCGGCGGAGTTTGTCTCGATCACCCCGTTGTTTGAGGGTAAAAAGGATCCGGTCAGTACTTGGGTGCGTGGTGCAGATGGCCTTTTGATCGGGCCCGATGTGCCGCAGACAGAAGGGCCGGGGGGGGCGGTGAGTCCGTCATTGCTGACACCCGCTACACGTGCGGGTGATGTCTTCCTGTTTTTCGACAAGCGCAATCGTACCCTTTATCGCCGGAAGATCGACCCGGCCACTACCGCCGTGAATGTGCGGGCCGAGATTATCGAACCCTACAATGTGATAGAGGTCGTGCCCAATGAGCGTCGCTATCTCGCGTTGACCCTCGAGGGGTTTTATTTCGATATCGATGACCAAGGGCAATCGCAGTTGGCTGCGATAACCGCAGACTGGCTGAATGAGGCCAAGGGGCCAATAGACTTTGATTTTGAATGGTGGACAGCGGTTGAAGCCGTTGCCAACGACCATCTAGCGTCGAGCGTTGCCATTCTTGGTTTAGAGAACAGTACAAGGGATAGAAAGTTGCGCGCCTGGTATACCGGCCGTCAGTGGTTGATTGCAGATTTTGGGCCAGCATCGGTAGTGCGGTTAGTGGCAACCACACCTGATGGTCGGGCGGCCTGGCTGTTGGATGTTTCCGCTGGACAGCTCTTTCGTCAGGCGTTTATCGAGCCTGAGCAGTTGAGCCGCGCGTTCGGCAACGGCTTGCATCTGGTCAATGCCGAGGCGCTCCCTCAACCAGAAAAAGTGTGGAGCCCATGGTCGTTTTCTGAAGTGCTGCCCGACGGCACCGGTTTGCGTGGCCGTACCCGTGACGGGGTCAATCTTGAACTGATTGAAGACGAACCGGCAAGGATCATCAGTGTCGAGTACGCCTGGACCTATCGTTACATGGAGTCGACTGAAGCACTGGCGGGTCGCCTGAAAGATTTAGTGTCCGGTCAGGCACATGCGCCTTACCTGCCGATCGGGAATTCGACCAACCGTTACGCCTATTACGTACCCGAACTCAATCGTGTATTTGATATTTCCGGTAGGGCTGACGGGCAATGGGCGAACTTCCTCGGTACGAAACGAGGGCGCGTTGCGCTGTTGTTTGATCCGGTGGACGGCTTGATTTTCAACCGCAATAGCAGTGAGGTTCTGTGGGTCGCGGCGAACAAGGCCAGCCGGGAGGGTGAAGTCATGACGCTGGAAGTTTCGGGAGAGGTAAAAGATCTTCTGGCCCTGGTGCCCGACGGTGTCAGCACATTGATTTTGGGCTGCGCTGAAACGGGGTCGACTTATCACGTGTCGGAAACCGACTGGCAGCACTTCGACTGCATTGTGGTCGATTGCACTGCCTGGCCGGGTGTTGATGCTGTGCCCACGCAGCTGATTCTGGCCACCGGAGCGCAGGACAACTGGCGTGTCGCCCGGGCGGACAAACACCTGGTGTTCACTGACCCCGACAACGGCAGCAGCCTTGTTTTTCGTTCGGCGCAATCCGAGGACTGGGCATTGGCCCAGTCGCTGAAACTGAGTGTGAAAGTCCTTGGCGGTACGCTTGAGGTCAACGTCCATGAACTGTGGCAAACCCTGTTCGATCAGGAGGAAAGCAGTCTTGAATTGAAGGCGCTCGTCGAGAAGTTGAACTCGGTCTAAACAAACAGGGGGTGACAAGTGGGTGTCTGCCCTCGTTAGTACGAAGAAGAAATCTTCGTGAGTGTCGGCGGCCTCGTCCTGAGGCCGCTCTTACATACAGGGAAGTATCTTTATGGGTGAGCAAACTGTTCGTCGTGTGAACGGCTACGTCAATTTTATTGATCTGTTTAAACTGTCTGATCTTGAACAGGCGTTACAGGAGCATAAAGGGACAGACGAATACGACGCGGTGTTTCGGTATTACTTCGCTTGTATCGCCGTGCTCGATTTTCCGAGAATGCTTGCCCCACTTGGGTTGCTGCGCGAGGCGCTCGGGTCTTTTGTTGAACCCAAGCGCCGGCGTCGACGTGCGGCGGGGATGGAACCGCCAGCTGCACAGCAGGGCGCTGCCGCTCCGGGCCTGACTGAAATCCGCGACAGAATCGAAGACTTTCAGGTGCGCCTGTCCGACAGCATTGAACAGCTGAGTGTCGCGGCTTTCGAAGTGCCGAAAAATCTGCACTTCGTCTGGCTTGGAGGTGGCCTCGGACCTATCCAGCGTGACTACATTAATGTCTGGAACAAGGTGTTGGCCGGGCAGGGCTATGCCGTGAAGCTCTGGTACGACAGCGATGCATTACTGGCCTATGAAACCAACCGGATCATTGTCGAAGCCGCGAAGGCCGATGCGATGATTAATGGTGGGCATAGCACTGAATCCAATAATGATCTTGGTGATAAATATGAGGAACGGGCCATTGTTCTCAAACAACAAATGTTCGCCCATATCAATAAAGCGGTAGGGCGCGGTGTTAACCCGGATGACGCACGTATTGATCTTCTGGTTCGTGGATACGGCCAGAATGAAGCAAGCCTGAAGGCCTTGCGTGACAAAAATGGCCAGAGTATTTCGGCACTGGGCGAGGCCGGCGTGGAACTTCGTGATCTTGCGGCGAATGTAACACCGCTTCACTTGCAGGACATTTACCAACGGGAAATCAGTCTGCGAGGAAATTTTGCAGCGGCCTCCGATGTGGTACGCATTGAGGCCTTGATGGCTGAAGGTGGAAATTATGCGGATGTCGATAACCTGCCATCTCTTGTGGAGAGGCTGGGCGATGTGGACATCAGTCAATTCAGCAGCGATGCACGCCTGGGCGTAATGCAGTTGTTGCTCGATCAAAACCCGCAATGGATGCCTGGTCGCGAAGCATCGAGGAGTCAGTACAAAAGCTACGTTAAGTACATTCCTGAAGAGCATCGACCGGCGCTGGAAAATTTCGCTAAAAGTCGCCCGCAGTTGACCAGTGTTTTTCGCGCCCCCAAAGAACGTCTCGTTCGTCCGAACGGAATGCGAGCGGTTACCGAGGGGGGCAGCCTCAGTAATGCGTTTCTAATGGCTCATCCCGGATCGGTCATGTTGAGCGCCGTGATCGATCGTTTCAAACTCAATTATGAGATCGTTGATGCTACGGCCCGTTTGGCCATGGAGAACCAGGTCGCCGCTATCGACGCTGAGGCCATCAGTCGTATTGCGCTGGAGGTCGTCGAAGAACAGTTCGGCCTTTTGCATGCTCTGCCGGCGGATGTAGAACTCGCGCTGTATTTTCTGGCCAAGGCTGCAACCTTTTACTACAGCGACGGCATTCGCCCCCAAAGCGAAGTGACCATCTATTTGACCGGGCCTGCTGCGGTGCGCGATGCGCTCGCGGATTACGCAAAAATGCACTTCACCCCTCGTGCCGCGGGCGTCTGGCGAAACGATGTGGCTATTGACCCCGCCGCAGCGGTGAACCGGGACACCGAGGAGGAGCAGGACCACTCCTGGAAAGAAAACGAAAGTGACACCGTCGACTGGCTCAAAAACGAAAAACAACGTTGGGAGACCGGGCAATTCAAGGCGCGTTACGTGGGGAAAGTGGATCAGTTGCTTAAGAGCCGGACGATCCATTTCGACCATGGCTGGCCTGTCATTGAAGGTCGACATGTGTTGTCGACCGAACTGCTGCAATCCCTGGCGCAACACTTTGGCGAACCCTTTTTGCGAGCGATGAGTCAGCGGACCACCGGTGAGGAGACTTTCGACAAGCCGTTGCAACTGGGCTTTGACGAGCGTCAATCCATCCTCGCACAGGAAATCGCGCTACCGCCGTCGTTGGTCGGTGAGCCGGCGGCCGGGGATTTGCCTCTGGACGAATTGCTTCATCGAATTGGCCGGGACACTTTGCAGGTTGAACAGCTTGACCCCCGGCAGCGGTTGTTGATCGGTTCGTTGCTGGGCGCGCGGGCAATGGATAAACGCAACTTTGATCTCGTCAGTGCACGGCTGGAAAACCTCGCCAACAACGTGTCCGAGTTGGGCGTATCCCATCGTTACGGGGCCATTGAGCGGGAGCTGTTCAAAGAAAATCACCCTGCTTTCGTTGCCGGTTTGGCCAGCGCCTCGACACCCTTCGTAGCGTTGTCCGAGACCAGCATCGAGTTGAAGAAACAGGCGCTGGAGCAGTCTCTGACCTTGCTGCAATGGGGGCGCCAGGTCGCCCGTATTCAGCAGGTCGCAAAACTCGAGTTCCGTGACCGGATTGGCGAGCGTATGACCGATGTGCTCGAAAGCTTCAATCACGGCACTTTCAAACTGGTGCCACAAGACTTGTTGCTCCAGGGCGCCGGTGACCGGATCGCCGGGCGCTGTTATCCGTTGTCATTGGCCATGGCGGCTGCGATCAGCAAAGGGAACGAAGCGGGCAACATCCTTCGCGAGCGGTTTTACCTGGCGGTCATCGAGCCCGGTACCCGCGATTCGACGGCATTCGTGAGCATTCTCGAAGAGCTTCGCGATGTCGACGTTCATGACCTGGGTGGGCCGGTGGAGCGCGCCGATCTGGCACAGGTGATTGCGATGCTTGAAGAGAAAACCGTCAGCAGCACGTTGATGCTCAACTCGGATAACCACTCGATGCTGGTGGCCAAAAGTGTCGTTGACGAGCGCAGTACCTATCATTTCTACGATCCGAATTTCGGTGTTTTCGAGTTCGATACTGCTGAAGCGCTCAGCGCGGCGCTGACCCATTTTTTTGTTCGGCAAGAGATGGCCAGGCCTTACGCCGCGTATGGCGAGCTTGCTCGTCCAACCTTTGATTTGATTGAGCTCGACGCGGGTCGACTCAATGCAACGGTGCTGTCGTCGGGTGTCCGGGTGTCCAGTCTTTCCGATTCGGACAGCCTGCCTGAGCAGGCGCCTCGGGTCAGGCAGCGGCTGGCCAGCGCGCGAGGACAGTCGCTGGTCAAAAATGGGGTACTGGGCAATTCGTTACTGGAACTGGACGCACACTGGTGGGGCGGGCAGATCGCGCAGGCGACACGGCAGTTGCAGGAGCAACACGGGCTGTCGTCGGGCGCCGTTGCGTTGTTCGAGTCACTGGAGATCACCCCGACAGGCGAGTACAAAATCAGTCTGGTCGATACCGATCCTGCTCAGACCGTTGTGCGCGTCACCACCGCTGACCATCGATTCCTGAGGATCAAGAACTACCTCTCGGAAACCTTCCATACGTTGGCAGCGCAACCGCATGAGCCGGCCGGCTCGGCTGACGCGACGGACGCCGGTAGCGTCCATACGCTCAATGCCGGTTTTACCGTACAGGCCTTGATGAACGCGTTGCGCCATCACGAAGGCGAGGTCAGCGGTGGTGACAAGGCACTGACCACTGCCATTCGTTTGCATGCCTACGTCAACTACGCCCAGCTGGTCCACGGCAACGTGGTGGATGTGATTGGCGTTGTGGCACTGGTGCGTCAGGCGCTGGACGATGAAAAGCTGATCGCCCGTACCAGTGCGCCGTTGGTGCAAAAGGCATTGGGTCATGTGGCGAATGAAGGCGTCGGTACGGTGTTGGGGATGGTGAATGTCGGGTTTGATATCTACCAGTTGAGCCATGCCACCAATGACATTGAAAAGGCGCAGTTCGGGACGCAGCTGGCATTCGACTCCGCGAGCGCCGTGTTGGGCGCAGCCGGGCTTGGTGCGGCATTAGTGGGCGCGGGTACCGTGGCGGCGGTGCTGGGCGGTGCCGGGGTGATTCTGGGCGGGTTGGCGGTGGGCGTCGCTGCGCTGGCCGAAGGATTTGCCACCATTGCCGAGGAAGCCAAAGAGGTCGCCCGGTTTTTTGAGGGGCTGGAAAAGGCTTATCTACAGGACGGCTATCATCTGGACAAGGCCTCGAATGCCTGGATTGCGCACCCTTTGCTGGTATTCGCCGATCTTGATTTGCGTGCATCCAGCATCCGTTTCGACAGCCCCAGGTTGTTCCCGCTTCGGGACCATCTAGGGGTTCCGGGTTTCGATGTGGATTACAACCGCGCCACCGATATCCGTGTGGGCCTAGGGTTGCCCGACTCGGCGTCTTTTTCGCCGCAGCCCGGGCAGGCGATCGTTTTGCCCTGCACACCCAAAACCTGGTACGGCTATGAGTACAAGTTGCTGCCGTTTGTCTCGTTTCGTCATGCCGGCGGATTCGATACGGCCCGTCGGCTGGAGAAAAAGAATGCACAGGGGCAATGGCAATTTCTGTTTTCGTTCTATTCGTTTCCCGGCGAATACGTGGTCAACCGGCTGAACCCTGTCTACAAACCAACGGTGTTCAACGTTCGTCTCGACAACATTGAGCGCTCGCTGGTGGTGCCTGCACTGCCAAAGGCGTGGCATGGCATGGTTTCCTACCGTATAGAAGGAGCAGGCGCCCGCTGTTCCGTACTGCTCAATCCCGGGGTCAACCTTGAACTCCACGCGCCCGGTCACACGGCCATGCGCTGGGTGCTGCAGGCTCCCTGGCTGGCCGAAGCAGACATCCGCATAGCCGCTGCGGGTAGCCTCGTTGCGGATACGCTGGGTGTGAAGTTCAGTGGCGGCGTTCACGATGTGTTGCTCAAGCTTGCGAGTAACACAATCATGCGCGTTGATCTTGTTGCCCTGACGTTGGAGGTGGTCGAAGAAGAGGCCGATCCGGCGCTCGGGGAGCAAGCGTTGCTGGACCACTTCAAGTCACTGGCGCGTGAACATCGACTGACCATGCCTTACACCCCCGTTCACAACTTTGTGGTGCCGTTTGAAAAGCCGGACGAGCCGAGGACAGTGGCCGCGTATTACGACTCGGCTCAGGATCGTTTTCTGTATATCCGCGATCCGAATGTCTTGTTGGCCGATGAGGTCGTGTTGGGAGCGGTGGTCGAGGGCTCGGCCTACTTCTATCACCCCGAGAACTTCGATGTCTGGCAGGTCGACGCGATCACCGGCACGCTGGTTCAGCGCTATCGTTTGCTGCTCAGAGATGGCTTGACGATTGCCCGCTGTGAGGCTGTGGTCAACGGTGGCATTCAGATCGTTCAGCGGTCCACTCCCAAGGAAGGCCCGCACGATGAGCTGACCTATGTGATCCATGACGGGGCAGTGTTGCTTGGCTCAATCACCCGCGGTCACGACCCAGCATTGCCGGCCGTTTTACAGGTCGACACGCTCACGGACTGGAAGCAGGTACTGGGCGATTATGTGTTGCCCGCAGAGTCCATCGATACCGTGAATTGGCGCCCTGGGGCGCTGGTTTCGATTTGTTGGCAGTTCGAAGACACGTCTCGTGATCTGGTCTGGGTCCGCGATGTTGACGGGTTGATCATCCGTGCGGCTGCCCGGCGTCACCATGCGCGGGGATGGGAGGATTCGATCAAGGCCTTGAATACCCTTTTACTGATTGCTCCCGCCAGTGCTGAGGGCGAGGTGTTCGTCACTTTCGACAAGCCTGTTGGAAGCCTCGTGCGACAGCAAAGGTCAATGGTGGAGGGGCGCGTGCAATGGTCCTCCAGAGAGATTGCCCCCACAGGGCTGAAAAATGTTGTCGCTGTTGAGCAGGGCCATCTCGCCCTGACCGACTCCGGCCTGTTCTTCAATATGACGCCGGACGGGTATCTGCACTTGGGCGGATTGACTGAAACCTGGTTAAAGGATCGAACCCAATGGTGGTCAGCATTGCCAGCGGTGTCGACGCGGTACCCGGTGGCTAGTTTCGCCCTCCTTGGGTTGACCAACTTTACCGGGGGCGCCGGTTTGTGCGCCTGGTACCTGGACGATCGGCTGTTGCTCGCGGATCTTGGCCATGGAAAAGAAGTGCGGTTGCTGAGTATCGCTCCAGACAATCAGGCCGCCTGGTTGTTCGATCTTTCAACAGGCAAGGTTTTCAGCCAGCGCTTTATCGATACGAAACTATTGGGCGCTGCATTCGGCCAAGGAACCAGACTTTTGCAAGCTGAGGCATTGCCCGCCCCGATGCAGGAATGGGCGCCCTGGATCTTTACCGACGTGAAAGTGGACGGTGCTGGCCTGAGGGCGACGACGCTCGGTGGCCTGGAGGTGGATTTACAGCACAACGAACCGTTACGGATTACGGGTGTGGACAGCCGCTGGGTCACCGCACTGAAACGACCATTGAGAGAGGGGCTGGCGGTGCTGGCGAACGAACATCGATGCGCCGATTTTCTGTCCGTAAAAGACCCTGACAGCCTTCAATGGTATGTGGTCCGGACCGGACGATTGATCCGGATTCCGAAAGCCGGCATTACTGCGCAATACGCGCTGGTGGGCACCCGGGATCAAACCAATGTGATGCTGCACGAACGCGGGGATGGTTTGTTGCACACCTATCCGCAAAACAGCACGGTCGGGCCGCTCGACTATGTTCAGCGAAACGCCGAAGTCCTGGTGGTCGAGGGACCGAAGACGGCTCATGACCTTCTCCCGTTGATTGCCGATGATGTCAGCATCCTGGTGCTCAAAATGGGTCAAGGGGCAACGACTGGCCGGCTGACCCGGGCGGCGTGGTTGAAACTTGAATCGGTCATCGTCGATTGTCGTTATCCGCTTGAGCGCCCACCCTTGATTCCGGGGAAATTGATTCTGGACGCTTCAATCATGGATCGGTTATGGGTCAGCCTGGTCGATGAACACTTGGTGATGAACGGCCTGGACAGCGGGCACAGCCTGATTTTTCGCGGCGTTTACTCAGCGGATGTGGCGTTGCGGGGTGACGTGTTCCTTTCGCTCAATGGCTATCGATCACGTGCGGTGTCGGAAATAGTCACCGAGTTGCTGAGACAAAAGGGCGCTTCCGGCAGCGCAACGTTGACGGAGCTGATGTCGAATTATCAGGTCGAGGTGATCGCAGAAGCGGCTATTTAGAACGTAGCGCTCACTGGCTGATTACGGCACCAGATAACCTTTCACGCCCGTGAAGATAATCTGTGCCGCCAGCGCGCACACAAACAATCCCATCAACCGGCTGACGATCTGCAACCCTTGGTCACCGAGAATCCGCTCGATGCGGTTGGACAGATAAAGCACCACGCCGACCGTAAAACTGGCCAGGGCAATACTGAGAATGGCCGTGAGTTTGTCGTCCCAATGTGGCTGGCTCACGCCCATGACCAGCAAGGCACCGATGGTGCCGGGGCCGACCGTCAATGGAATGGTCAGCGGGACGATGGTCACGTCCTGCTGCACATTGTCGGTCTGCACCGCCGACTTGCCTTGGGCCATGCCCAGTGCCGAGATAAACAGCACGCTGCCGGCGCCGATGCGGAACGCGTCCACGGTGATGCCGAAGACATTGAAAATGACCCGCCCGAACAGGTATAGCAAAACGCTGGACACCAGCGTGGCGGTTGCCACTTTCCAGGCCAGTCGACGCTGTTCCTTGCGTGAATAACCGCGGGTCAGACTGATGAAGCAGGACAACACGAAGAACGGGCTGTAGAGCACCAGCATCTTCAGGTAAACGCTGAATAACACGTGGAGCATGGTTTTGGCTCGCATCCAGAGAGGGGTGAGTCGGAGTCTATCAGTCGGCCAATTGTCTGTGGGTGTCGAGTTTAAAAGATCTGAAAGTTATTTTTCTTCACGTGTAGTCTGTTCGACTGAGTTTGATTGGTTAGTTGTTTGTGATTGATTCTGTGGATGATGTTACAAGTTTGGGTTTGTCAGAGTGAGTTTGTTTGTTTATCGTTTCTTCCAGCAAGTTCATGATGAGCTTGCATTAATGTCGATAAGGAAGAAGTCGTGAATAATTTGTCTAGTGAAGTTCATATTGCTGCCTGTTTAAAAAGTCTTCAGGCTTATGACCTGGGTGAACAACTATTTATTCGACCCCGCGGTTTGTTTGCGTCGGGTGACGAAGTTGAAGTGCCGTCGAAGGGATCGATCGTAGGCGAAGGCCTTATTAGTTTCAGCGGTAACCTCACCGGTATTAACCGCAGTGACGCACAGAATGCTTATCAGTATGCGACGCTTGTGGCAAACAAACAGTTTCCACTGGAGCACCAGGGCAAGGAATGGTACGCGCAGTTCCGTAAAGTCATGGGTGAGATTGGTTGGGCGGAGACTAGCAAATACTTCAATGATCTGGACGTGTCGGGAACCAGTGTCCGCATGGACAAGTTGGTACTGGAGATCCTTGCTTCGGTAGTCACAGGCCTTGCCGTACCGGGCCCGGCTGCTGCTCTGATGCTGAAAACCGCGGGGGATGCGATTTCCGCCCTGCAAAAACGCGATACCGCATTGACGCTTTATGAGAGCAACTTGCTGAAACATGGTGTGGGTGGCATATCGGCCGGCTCGTGTATCGATGTTAACGGTGCTTCTGTTTTTGCCATTGGTACAGTACGTTTTCTACGCGAGAATTCATCGAGAAAAGTGCTGTTCGTCGATGTGGATGTTCGTAATGTAAATCTGTATCGCGGTGAATCAGTTTTCGAAAAGAATGATCTGCAGGCTGCGGCTACTCGTGAGTTGATTGCATCGAAACTTGTTAAGTACTCGACTGATAAACTCGACTACGATATTTGATAGGGTCTGGAAGGGCGGTCGAAACAACGACTGCCCTTCGCTGTGTGGAGGTATTTAAATGAGATGTGATTATTCAGTACTGGTTGTCGGGGCTGCGGTTTTGATAGTGCCCGAATCAGAGGGTCTGACCACTTATGATGATGTGGTCAATACGGTGTTGTATGCACAGTTGGCAGCCAATAAAAAAACAGAACTAGAGCCAGGTGTGAGTTGGTATGACACCTATATGAAAGTTTTGGATGGTATCTGGACGTGGCCCGTTAAAGCGCGCGAAGACTTGAGTCTCCCTCCAGAGAGTGTTGAGTCGGCGGTTCAGTGGGCGGCCGCAGCGATGTCCAGAGTGGGGGCAGATGAAGGGCATGTGACTGCCGAAGTGTTGTCACGAATTGCCAACGAATCGGACATCGACCCGGCAGCCAACTTGTTGCGCAGCCATATGCAAAAAGTGTCCAAAGAGCAGTCCTCCGAGGTGCCGACACCTGCGATGGATATTCGTTTACTGGTCATCGTGGCGCCAACACCGACGTCGTTCAGCAGCGTATGTATCGAGCTCAAAACCAATCAATTGCTGAGTTCCAACCCTTTGGCGCACCTCTATTTTGGCGAAGATGTACAGGGCATCATTAGCCGCCGTTACGTCCGGGCGAAGCTGTCGGAAGCGGTATATGCACCAGTACGGGATCAAATTGCTCTGAAGATCAAAGACCGGATCGGAACCAATGTTGCAAAGCTGACCCTGCACGACGATGCCTGCAGCACCACGGAGCCAGGGGAGGTTCGGTCATGACGGATCTGATTGCACCACCGGCAGCGGTGGTCGGCGGCAGTATCGTGTCGTTCGCCAGCGGTCTGCCTGCGTCCCACCGCGAAGACGTCTACATGAGCACGGCTTTTGCGCAAAGAGCCACACGCGATGCCGTTAATGATGGATTATCGGGCGATTGGTTCGACTACTACTGCAACCAACTCCGATTTCTGGGATGGGATGTGCCCACACCTCAAACGTTTTCACCCGCGCCTGCCGCTCCGATGGGCAGCAAAGCGATACAACGTATCCGGGAATCCATCGGTGATAGATTCTCAATACCCATCAGCCGCGCCCTGACAGCGTTGGAGCGCAATTCGCTGGCGCTCGAAATGTTTGAGTCCACGACCCTGAAGGGAGACATTGCCTACTTTCAGATGATTCCTTGCGTAATGAACGGCGCGCACAAGGTGGATATGGCCGTCTATCACCGCAAGTTTTCGATGGTGGGAGGCATCTCTCGGTTCCTGTTCAGCAAAAATGATTCGCTTGAGCAAAAAAGCACCGAACAGATAACCACGATCACGTTCAACACGCTTCATTACGGCGCGTTTCGGGAGAAGGTGAAGAAGTCTGTAGTGTCCCAGTCCCTGAAATACTTGAGCGCTCTGGACATCTGACCGAGCGCCAGCCCGAGGGATTTCAGATGGTCGACACTGTGCGGTTCTGCTGATCCCGCTGGGCAACCCAATGCTCGATCAGGTCGCGCAACTGCGACAGCTCGACCGGTTTGGCCATGTGCCCGTCCATGCCGGCCTGGCGCGCACGCTCTTTATGCTCGGCCAGGATATGTGCGGTCAGCGCCACCACTGGCGTGCGGATCCGCTGGTTGCCGACTTCCCAGGCACGTAGCTGCTGGGTGGCAGAGAAACCATCGAGGATCGGCATTTCACAGTCCATCAGGACCAGGTCATAACGCCGGGCTTTCATTGCCTGCAAGGCTTCTTCGCCATTGCTGGCGGTGTCCGGTTGCAGGTTGAGCTTGCCGAGCATGCCGCGAATCACCTTGGTCGAGATGTTGTTGTCTTCGGCCACCAGGATGCGGAAATCACTCGGGACCTTGACCGGAAGCGTCGGGCCGGTGGGCAGATGCTGCGAGACGGCCGGGCCTTTGTTGCGCTGGTTCAGCTCGTCCGCCAGGGTGGTCTTGAGGGTGTAGCCGGCCACCGGTTTGGCGAGGATGCGTTTGATCCCCGAGTTGCGCGCGATGATCTTGCTCGGCGCGTTGCTGATGCCGGTGAGCATGATCAGCAGAATGTCGTGGTTCAGGCTCGGGTCTTCCTTGATCTTGGCCGCCAATTGCATGCCGGTCATGCCAGGCATGTTCTGGTCCAGCAGGACCACGTCGAAATAATCGCGCAGGTGAGCCTTGGTGCGCAGCAGCGCCAGAGCCTCTTTACCGGATGGCACGGCGCTGACGTTCAGGCCCCAGGCGCTGCATTGCTGCACCAGCACTTTGCGGCAGGTGTCGTTATCGTCCACCACCAGCACGCGCGCACCTTGCAGTGGTCCATCGAGGTCGGAGGTCGGGTGCTCGAGACGATCAGGGTCCAGCGGCAAGGTCAGCCACAAGGTGCTGCCCTGGTTGGCACCGCTCTTGATACCGAATTCCCCTTGCATCAAGCGGATCAGCTGACGGGCAATCACCAGCCCCAGGTTACCGCCCAGGCTGGTCGCCGAGAGGAAGTGTTTGCTGTGCAGTTCGGCGTGCATCAGGGCGTCGCGTTCTTCGGCCTCCATCGGCACGCCGCTGTCCTGCACGGCGATGCGCAGGCGCGGTTTGGCGCTGCGTTCGTCGAGGGCGACGACGATCAGGATCTCGCCCTCGTCGGTTTTCTTCAGGGCGTTTTCCAGCAGGCTCAGCAAGGTCTGGCGCAGGCGCGTCGGGTCACCGCTGATGACGCGCGGCACTTGCGGCTGGATAAAGCTGATCAACTCGACGTTCTGCTGTTCGGCCTTGGCGCGGAAGATGCTCAGGCAGTCTTCGATCAAGGCGTTGAGATCAAACTGCACGTCGTCCAGTTCGATCTGTCCGGATTCGAGCTTGGAGATGTCGAGAATCTCGTTGATCAGGGTCAGCAGTTCGTTGCCGGCACTGTGGATGGTCTGCACGTAGTCACGCTGCTTGACCGACAACGGTGTGCCCAGCAGCAGTTCGGTCATGCCCAGCACGCCGTTCATCGGGGTGCGGATTTCGTGGCTGATCTTCGCCAGGAACTCGGCCTTGGCGTTAATCTCGGCGTTGCTGGCCGCCAGGTCGCGGCTGACGCTGAAACGATCTTCGGTGATGCTGCGCTGACGTTCGCCCAGCGCAATGCTCATCAACAGGCCACTGATGCAGATGAACACCAACAGCGTGATGATCAGCCCTTGAGGGGCGACCAGGGTCAGCCCCAGCAGGGCGGGCAACATGATCAGCGTACCAATGTTGAACACCACCATCGCCGCCACGAACAAGCGCGCCGGGCGATACCCCTTTTGCCAGTGATAGGCACCGACGAACAACATGCTCAGGCCTGCCAGGGCGACCAGGGCGTAGGTAATAATGTTCAGCGGCAGTGTGTTGACGAACAACAGCAGCAAGCCGCAGACCACGATGAACAGAATGTCCCCCAGCAACAGCTTGTTCAGCGGGTGCGACCCGAGCGGGGCGAAGAAGCGATAGGCGAACATCAGGCCGCAGGGCGCCGTCAGCAGCAAGGCGAGATAAGCGCCGGGCGTCTGCACCGCGTGCCAGTTGGGTAGCCATGGTCCTGCCAGATTCAGCAGCAGCAACAGGCTGAGCATCAACAGGGCTTCGCATCCGGCCAGCCAGACGCTGCTGCGCGAGCGGGTATAGGCATAGCGGACGAGGTTGTGCAGGATCAGCATGCCGATGCAACCGAACAGCAGGCCGTAAATCAGCATCTGGTTCTGATTGGCTGCGGTCATGACCGCCGATTGCAGGGTGATGTACGGCCGCAACTGGTGTTCGGACACCAGTCGCAGGTAGACGTCCAGGGGTTTGTCGCTTTGCGGCAGCGGCAACATGAAATCGCTGCTGGGCAGGGGACGGTCAGTCTGGGGCTGGCCGGTGCCGGTGTTCAGTTGATCGATCAGCGTGTCGCCGTCGAGCACATACAGATTGAGGTGCGACAGGTCGGGGGCGAACACTCGCAGCAATTGCTCGTGCTTGCCGGGCGTGAGCCTGAAACGCAGCCACAACGCACCTTCGGGCTCGGCCGCGGAGAGGCGGTCGAGTTCGATGGGGCTGAATTGATTGGTGTAGCGAGCGGAACGGATGTCGCTCAGCTGCAGGTCGCCCTGTTCGTCAAGCAATACCGCCCAGCCACTGCCTTGCGCGGCCTGGGCCGGAAGCATGCAGAGCAAGGTCAGCAACGTGACGGTTAATCCTATGGCAATCCTGAGCCAGCGCACGGCGAAATCCCTTCGTAGGTTGATGCCAGATTATAACTATGCGCGGCGTCGGAACAGTCCGGCAAGGGCTTGAAGCTCAAGCCCTGCCGAACGGATCGCTTATTCCTGATTTTCGCCACGCTCGCGGGCAATGGCGCGGTAGCCAATGTCCTTGCGATAGAAACAGCCTTCCCAGTCAATCTTTGCCGCCAGTTTGTAAGCCTGCTGCTGGGCAGCATCAACGCTGGCGCCCATGGCGGTTGCACAAAGCACACGACCACCGGCCGTCACCACTTGACCGTCCTTGAGCGCAGTGCCGGCGTGGAAGACTTTACCTTCCAGTGTGGCGGCTGCATCCAGACCGTTGATGGCAACGCCTTTAGCGTAGTCGCCAGGATAGCCGCCCGCGGCCAGCACGATACCGACGCTCGGACGTGGATCCCATTGCGCTTCGACCTTGTCCAGGGCTTGCGCCAGGGCCGCTTCGACCAGCAACACCAGGCTCGACTGCAAACGCAGCATCACCGGTTGGGTCTCAGGGTCGCCGAAACGGCAGTTGAATTCGATGACTTTTGGGTTACCAGCTTTGTCGATCATCAAACCGGCGTACAGGAAGCCAGTGTAAACGTTGCCTTCCTCGGCCATGCCACGCACGGTCGGCCAGATCACCAGGTCCATGACCCGCTGATGGACCTCGGCGGTGACGACCGGGGCCGGGGAGTAAGCACCCATGCCGCCAGTGTTCGGACCGGTATCGCCGTCACCGACGCGTTTGTGGTCCTGGCTGGTGGCCATTGGCAGCACGTTCTTGCCGTCGACCATGACAATGAAGCTGGCTTCTTCCCCGTCCAGGAATTCTTCGATCACGACACGGGAACCGGCGTCGCCGAACGCATTGCCCGCGAGCATGTCGCGCACAGCGTCTTCGGCTTCGGTCAAGGTCATGGCAACGATCACGCCTTTACCGGCAGCCAGGCCATCGGCCTTGATCACGATCGGCGCGCCTTTTTCACGCAGATAAGCCAGGGCAGGCTCGATCTCGGTGAAGTTCTGATAGTCGGCAGTCGGGATCTTGTGGCGCGCCAGGAAATCCTTGGTGAAGGCTTTCGAACCTTCCAGCTGGGCAGCGCCGGCCGTCGGACCGAAGCAATCCAGGCCACGGGAGCGGAACAGATCGACAACACCGGCAACCAGCGGCACTTCCGGGCCGACGATGGTCAGGGAAACGTTTTTCTCGGCAAAGTCGGCCAGCTGTTCAAGGGCCAGCACGTCGATGGCGACGTTCTCACACTTGGCTTCAATGGCGGTGCCGGCGTTGCCCGGGGCAACAAACACTTTCTGCACACGCGGATCCTGAGCCACTTTCCAGGCCAGTGCGTGTTCACGGCCACCGCTGCCAATGATCAAAACATTCATTTCAAAAACCTCGGATGACGCTAATTCTGTGGAGCAGCCTCAGCTGCTTGGCTGCCAGTGCGCGGCATCTGCCATCACACCGAACCTGTAGGAGCGAGGCTTGCCCGCGAAGGCCTCACCTCGATGTTGCTGTTACACCGCGGCGTCCCCTTCGCGGGCAAGCCTCGCTCCTACAGAAGCAAAGAGCAAAAATCAGTGACGGAAGTGGCGCATGCCGGTGAAGACCATGGCGATGCCGGCTTCATCAGCGGCTGCAATCACTTCGTTGTCACGCATCGAGCCGCCTGGCTGGATCACCGCAGTGATACCGACCTTGGCCGCGTTGTCGATGCCGTCGCGGAACGGGAAGAACGCATCCGATGCCATGACCGCACCTTGTACCTGCAAACCAGCGTGTTCAGCCTTGATCGCCGCAATACGAGCGGAGTTCACGCGGCTCATCTGGCCCGCGCCGACACCGATGGTCTGGCGATTCTTGGCGTAGACAATGGCGTTGGACTTAACGTACTTGGCGACTTTCCAGGCGAAGATCAGGTCGTTGATTTCCTGTTCGGTCGGAGCACGCTTGGTCACGACTTTCAAGTCGTCGGCACCGATCATGCCGATGTCGCGGCTCTGCACCAGCAGACCACCGTTGACGCGTTTGTAGTCCCACGCAGCAGCGCGATCAGCCGACCACTCGCCGCAGGCCAGCAGGCGCACGTTGGCTTTTGCCGCCACGATGGCGCGGGCTTCTTCGCTGACGCTTGGCGCGATGATCACTTCGACGAACTGACGCTCGACGATAGCCTTGGCGGTTGCAGCATCCAGCTCGCGGTTGAACGCGATGATGCCGCCGAATGCCGACTCGGTGTCGGTGGCGTAAGCCAGTTCGTAGGCCTGACGGATACCGCCTTCGGCGTCCGGGCTGACGGCAACGCCGCACGGGTTGGCGTGCTTGACGATCACGCAAGCCGGTTTGACGAAGCTCTTCACGCATTCCAGCGCGGCGTCGGTGTCGGCCACGTTGTTGTACGACAGCTCTTTGCCTTGCAGTTGGGTCGCGGTGGCGATGCCGACTTCGGCTGGCTTGGCTTCCACGTAGAACGCCGCGCTCTGGTGCGGGTTCTCGCCGTAGCGCATTTCCTGCGCCTTGACGAACTGGCTGTTGAAGGTGCGCGGGAACTCGCTGCGACCTTCGGTGCTGAGGGTGTCAGCGGCCTGGTTCACGGAGCCCATGTAGTTGGCGATCATGCCGTCATAGGCCGCGGTGTGTTCGAAGGCCTTGAGCATCAGGTCGAAACGCTGGGCGTAGGTCAGGCCGCCGGCCTTCAGGCCTTCGAGGACGCTGGCGTAGTCGCTGGCATTCACCACGATGGCCACGTCTTTGTGGTTTTTCGCTGCCGAACGGACCATGGTCGGGCCGCCGATGTCGATGTTTTCGATGGCGGTCGGCAGGTCGCAGCCTGGCTTGTTGATGGTGGCTTCGAACGGGTACAGGTTGACCGCGACCAGGTCGATCGGCTTGATGCCGTGCTCGTTCATGATGGCGTCATCGATACCGCGACGACCAAGGATCCCGCCGTGGATTTTCGGGTGCAGGGTCTTGACCCGACCGTCCATCATCTCTGCGAAACCGGTGTAATCCGCGACTTCCACTGCGGCAACACCGTTGTCGCGCAGCAGCTTGAACGTTCCGCCGGTGGAGAGGATCTCGACGCCCAGGGCTTCAAGCTCTTTGGCGAATTCGAGGATCCCGGTCTTGTCGGAAACGCTGATCAAGGCGCGGCGGATCGGCAGGCGGGTAGTCTGGTCGGTCATTTCAATTTCCATCAAAAGCAAAGGAGTCAGCAAAAAAGGCGACCGGTTTTACGCGGGCGCCTTTCTGGTTTGATTGAATGCTTACAGCAAATCGTACTGCTTGAGTTTCTTGCGCAGCGTGCCTCGGTTCAGCCCGAGCAACTCGCTGGCCTTGGTCTGGTTGCCCTTGACGTAGTTCATCACGCACTCGAGCAGGGGAGCCTCGACTTCGGAGAGCACAAGGTTGTACACATCCGTGACGGCAGCGCCTTCAAGGTGGGCGAAATAATTGTGCAGCGCTTTCTCGACACTCCCGCGAAGGGTCTGACCTTCTTCGCTCGGCGTATTGAGGTGCTGTTTCAAATTCACATTGTCGCTCACGGGTGTTGTTCCACTCACTAAAGTCTCGGTCATCATCGTCATGCGGCCACCTCGTCTCCGTCCCCTGTCAGGCTCTTGTTACGTTCGGCGAAGAAGCCCTGAACGTTGGCGCATTGTGCTTCCGTATCTTCCAAACGATTGAAGTGGGCGCGAAACTCCCTGGCGCCCGGCAAGGTTGCGAGATACCAGCCCACATGCTTTCGAGCAATGCGTACGCCCATGACGTCTCCATAGAAGACATGCAGCGCAGCCAGATGCTCTAGCAGAATGCGTTCCACCTCGATCAGTTCCAGCGCCGGGAGTTTCTCGCCGGTACGCAGGAAATGATCGATCTCGCGAAAAATCCATGGCCGCCCCTGGGCAGCCCGGCCTACCAACAGGCCATCGGCACCGGTCGCGTCGAGCACGTACCGGGCCTTCTCGGGTGAATCGATATCGCCATTGGCGAAGACCGGGATCGACACCGCCTGCTTGATCGCGGCGATGGTGTCGTACTCGGCTTCACCGGTGTACAGATCGGCACGGGTGCGGCCATGCACCGCCAGCGCCGTAATGCCTGCCTGCTCGGCGATCTTCGCCACCGTCAGGCCGTTCTTGTTGTCGCGGTCCCAGCCGGTACGGATCTTCAAGGTGACCGGCACATCAACCGCAGCCACGACGGCTTGCAGGATCTCGGTCACCAATGCTTCATCCTTCAACAGTGCGGAACCGGCGGCCTTGTTGCAGACCTTCTTCGCCGGACAGCCCATGTTGATGTCAATAATCTGTGCGCCCAGTTCGACGTTGGCCCGGGCCGCATCCGCCAGCATCTGTGCATCACCCCCGGCGATCTGTACCGAGCGTGGCTCGGGATCACCTTCGTGGATCATGCGCATCCGCGATTTGCGGGTGTTCCACAAGCTCATGTCGCTGGTGACCATTTCCGAGACTACAAGCCCTGCGCCCAGTCGCTTGCACAGCTGACGAAAGGGCTGGTCGGTGACGCCCGCCATGGGGGCGAGAATCAAGCCGTTGTGCAATGTATATGGACCGATGCGTACCGCCGACATAGGACTTCCCTGTTGTGGGGCCGGATCATGAGAGTTCGAAAAAGGGTTGGCATGATACCCGCTCTCGATGACTGGATAAAGGCTGAATTGAACAAAATCTGAACAGTAATTCTGTTATCGCCAGCGGTTTGGTATGAGCGGTCGAAGTCAGAAATATGCCGTCAAAGCCGTAACACTGAACCGTTTCACTCGGGCGAATGGAAGCTCAGGCTGTAATTCACCGCTTTGGCGCCTGGATCGAGGATATCCAGTGCGATGTGGATCGGCGTTTGCGGTGGCATCTCCGCCATGCCTTCGAGATCGCCGTTGAGGTACTCGCCGGGCTTGAAGCGACGGCTGGCGATCAGGTGACCGTTAAGGTCGGCGAAGCGCAGTTCCAGCAGCGGGAAGGGCTGGGAGAAGGGTGCGCGGTTGTAGATGATCGCATCGACCACCAGGGCTCCGTTGAACTCCGGGTGGCTGCGGACCACGAGGTTGCTGCTTTTGATTTTCGCAATGTCTACTTTAGATGGCACCGTGCAACCGAGTTGCGGGCACAGTTGCTGGAACCATGGACGGTACTGGTCCTGACGCGCCAGTTCGTCAAAGTGGTAAGCGACGTATTGGCCGGCGAGCGCGGCGGCACCGAGCAGCACCAGCAGCAGCCAGAAAAGCCGTCGGCCCCAAGGGGAGCGACGTTTTTGCCAATCGAGTTGCAGCGGATCGTCAGTCAGGTCTTGCAAGGCGTCGGCACGTTCGGTCGACTCGCTGCGTTCGTGTCGCTTGCGCAAGGGGACAATCGGGGGCAAGTCGTCGTCGGGTGCATCGGTTGCCGACAGGCGATCATGGTGCAGGGGCATGTCGAGCGGATCATTCAGGCGCAATTGCGGCACCTGGGGCTCGTCGTCCAGATCAACCGGTTCCAGCGAGAACGAAGGTTCAGTGCGCGAGTGCTTGCCCGGATCAGTCTGTGTTTCCCGTTGGTCGGCTTCGACCGCCTGGGCGCGATCAGCCGCCGATTCGCTGAAGAGGCTGTCGGACCAAGGGGCTTCGTCATGATCGTTAGAGTCGCGTCGAGCGCTGAGGCTGTCTTCGCGTTGCCGGCCGAATTCCGTAGTCGGCTGGATTTCCCGTTGTTCGAGCCGGGCGAGTTCTTCGTCCAGGTCCAGGCTGTCCAGATCCAGTTCGGTGGCGGACCATTGCTTTTGGCTGATGGCGCGCTGGGCCGGCGGTTCGACAATGGCCGGGGCGACCGGTTTGACCGCGTCCTTGTCGGCCCGTTGCTCTAGCAGCTGCTTGGCGGCGTTGAACACCTGCAAGCACGAGCCGCAACGAACCACTCCGCGTGCCACGCTCAATTGAGCATGGCTGACGCGGAAACTGGTTTGGCAATGCGGGCACTGGGTGACGAAGCTGTCGGTCATGCGGCGATCCGGTTTATGCAGGCGCTCATTCTAGCGCCGACGGCCAGTGATGCGCACCCAGCCATCGCGATTGGCGATCGGGTCCAGATCGAAGTCTTGAGCGTAGGCTTTGGCGACTTCTTCACCTTGCTCGGCGAGGATGCCCGACAGCGCCAGACGACCACTGGGTTTGACCAGGCTGGACAATTGCGGCGCCAGGGAAACCAGCGGTCCGGCAAGAATGTTCGCCACCAGCACATCGGCCTGAACCTGCGGTAGATCTTCCGGCAGGTACAGCGGGAAGAGTGCTTCGGCAATGTTGTTGCGCCCGGCGTTGTCGCGAGACGCTTCAAGCGCCTGCACGTCGATGTCGGTGCCGACCGCTTCCTTGGCGCCCAGCAGCAGGGCGGCAATTGCCAGAATCCCCGAGCCGCAACCGAAGTCGAGGACGTTGCAGTCTTTGAGATCCTGACCGTCGAGCCATTCCAGGCACAGTGCGGTGGTCGGGTGGGTGCCGGTGCCGAACGCCAGGCCCGGGTCCAGCAGAATGTTCACGGCGTCGGGTTCAGGGGCGGCGTGCCAGCTTGGAACGATCCACAGGCGCTGACCGAAGCGCATTGGCTGGAAATCGTCCATCCAGCTCCGTTCCCAATCCTGGTCTTCGATGACTTCGCTGTGATGCTCGGGCAGCGGGCTGCCGGTCAGCAGCTCCAGATGGGCCAGCACGCTGGCGGCTTCGGTGCCACCTTCGAACAGGGCCAGCAGGTGCGTATGCGACCACAACGGCGTGGTGTTGAGTTCTGGCTCGAAGATTGGCTGGTCTTCGGCGTCCATGAAGGTCACCGACACGGCACCCACTTCAAGGAAAGCGTCTTCGTAGGTTTCGGCTTGTTCTGGGCTGATGGCGAGACGGACTTGCAGCCAAGGCATGGCGGGCACCTTTGAAAAATATTGATTGCAGCCTAGCGGGCTGCGAGAAGCGCGCAAGTTTACGCGAGCGCGGAGCAGAAGACGACAAGGCCGACATATGCGTGTTCTTCGTAGGAGCGAGGCTTGCCCGCGAAGAACGATGACATGGTAAGTCTGAAACACCGCGGCGTTTGGTTCGCGGGCAAGCCTCGCTCCTACAGAGGGAGATATGAAACCTCCAGAAACAACAAAGCCGCTCGAAAGCGGCTTTGTTAGATCGGATCACAGACTAGTGCTTGTCGCCAGCCAGCTTGTGTTCCAGGTAGTGGATGTTGATTCCACCTTTGCAGAAGCCTTCGTCGCGGACCAGATCGCGGTGCAGCGGGATGTTGGTCTTGATCCCGTCGACAACGATTTCGTCCAGCGCATTGCGCATGCGCGCCAACGCTTCGTCACGAGTTGCGCCGTAGGTGATCAGCTTGCCGATCAACGAATCGTAGTTCGGCGGAACGGCATAACCGCTGTACAGGTGCGAATCGACGCGAACGCCGTTGCCGCCTGGGGCGTGGAAATGCTTGACCGTGCCTGGGCTCGGCATGAAGGTTTTCGGGTCTTCGGCGTTGATCCGGCATTCCAGTGCATGACCGCGGATAACCACGTCTTCCTGGGTGTACGACAACTTGTTGCCAGCGGCGATGCTGAGCATCTCCTTGACGATGTCGATGCCGGTGACCATTTCCGAAACCGGGTGCTCAACCTGAACGCGGGTGTTCATTTCGATGAAATAGAACGCGCCGTTCTCGTACAGGAACTCGAAAGTACCCGCACCACGGTAGTTGATGTCGATGCACGCCTTGACGCAGCGGGCGAGGACTTCAGCGCGAGCCTTCTCGTCGATGCCCGGTGCCGGCGCTTCTTCGAGAACCTTCTGGTGACGACGTTGCAGCGAGCAATCGCGGTCGCCCAGATGGATGGCGTGGCCCTGGCCATCGGAAAGCACCTGGACTTCCACGTGACGTGGGTTGGTCAGGAATTTTTCCAGATAGACCATCGGGTTGCCGAACGCCGCGCCTGCTTCGGTGCGGGTCAGCTTTGCGAAGGAGATCAGGTCTTCTTCTTTATGCACAACGCGCATGCCACGACCACCACCGCCGCCAGCGGCTTTGATGATCACCGGGTAACCGACTTCGCGACCGATGCGCAGAGCGGTTTCTTCGTCTTCAGGCAGTGGGCCGTCGGAACCCGGAACGGTTGGAACGCCCGCAGCGATCATGGCGTGCTTGGCCGAAACCTTGTCGCCCATCAGGCGAATGGTGTCGGCTTTCGGACCAATGAACGCGAAGCCGGAGTTCTCGACCTGTTCAGCGAAATCAGCGTTTTCCGCAAGGAAACCGTAGCCTGGGTGAATGGCGGTAGCGCCGGTCACTTCGGCTGCAGCGATGATTGCCGGAATATGCAGGTAAGACTTTGCAGCCGAGGCCGGACCGATGCAGACGGATTCGTCTGCCAGGCCCAGGTGCATCAGCTCTTTGTCAGCCGTGGAATAAACGGCGACGGTCTTGATGCCCATCTCTTTGCAGGCGCGCAGGATTCGCAGGGCGATCTCACCGCGGTTGGCGATCAGAACTTTTTCCAACTTCGCAGTCATCAAAGTCTCTCCGCGGTTCAAACGATGGTGAACAGCGGTTGGTCGTACTCAACCGGCTGGCCGTCTTCGACGAGGATGGATTCGATCACACCGCTGGTTTCAGCTTCGATGTGGTTCATCATCTTCATGGCTTCGACGATGCACAGGGTGTCGCCTTTCTTCACGGTCTGGCCGACTTCAACGAAGGACGGCGAGCTTGGCGAAGACTTGCGATAGAAGGTGCCGACCATCGGCGAACGGGCAACGGTGCCGTTCAGAACTGGCGCGGCCGGAGCAGCAGGTGCTGCAGCGGCAACCGGAGCGGCAGCAACAGGCGCAGGTGCCGGAGCGTGCATTGGAGCCGGTGCGTAGTACTGCTGAGCCGGGGTCTTGCTATGACGGCTGATGCGTACGGACTCTTCGCCTTCCTTGATCTCGAGCTCGTCGATGCCGGACTCTTCCAGCAGTTCGATCAGTTTCTTAACTTTACGGATATCCATGAATCATCAACTCCCAAGGGTCGGTCAGGGGCGTTACGCTTGTTGTTCAAGCTGTTGCCGGTCTTTCAAGCTGCTCCAGGGCGGCCTCCAGGGCCAGTCGATAACCGCTGGCGCCAAGGCCGCAGATCACTCCCACCGCTACGTCGGAGAAGTAAGAGTGATGGCGGAAAGGTTCGCGTTTGTGCACGTTAGACAAATGCACTTCGATGAATGGGATGCTCACCGCCAGCAACGCGTCACGTAATGCGACGCTTGTGTGCGTAAAAGCTGCTGGATTGATCAGAATGAAGTCCACACCTTCACTGCGGGCAGCGTGGATGCGGTCAATCAATTCGTACTCGGCGTTGCTTTGCAGGTGCAGCAGATGGTGGCCGGCTTCACGGGCACGGCGTTCCAGGTCCTGGTTGATCTGCGCCAGTGTCGTAGCGCCATAGGTGCCCGGCTCGCGGGTGCCGAGCAAGTTCAAGTTGGGTCCGTGCAAAACCAATAGCGTCGCCATCTGCTGTTCCTTGTTATCTGTGTGCAGTTGTCAGAACCCGGCGACTATGCCGCAAAGCCTTTGTGACTGTCCAGTTCTATGCAATAGCCAGCACGATGGCCGATGTTTGCGCGAAATATGTGACCGGGTGATTAAATCCGGTCATTTGCTTTCGCAACACGTTCGGCGAAGTCTGGCGCGTTGATCTCGCCGATCACTCGCACATCGGCGCGTTCGACACCGTCCTTGCCGAAAAACATCAGGGCCGGAGGGCCGAACAATTTGTAGCGATCGAGCAGTGCGCGTTGCTCGGCATTACTGGCAGTGATGTCGAAGCGGATCAGGCGATAGCCTTTCAGGCGTTCGACGACCGTGGCGTCGTTGAGCACTTCGCGTTCGATGACTTTGCAGCTGATGCACCAGTCGGCGTACCAGTCGAGCAGCAGTGGGGTGCCTGAAGATTTGGCTTCGGCGAGGACGCGGTCCAGGTCCGCCGGGGTGCTGATGGTTTGCCAGGCGCTGGAGTTTTTCGGCTGTTCATTGCCGGCAACAATGCGCGGCTGACCAATCGGGTTGAGCGGGTCGGTCTGCCCGCTGAACGCCCCGAACCAACAGGCCAGCGCGTAAAACAGCAGAAACACCCCGAGCAGTTGGCCGAGGCGTTTTCGAGGAGGTTTGTAGACGAATTCCAGAGCGCCCATGAACAGGCCGACGCCACCGGCCAGCAAACCGATCAGCAGCAAGGTGATCTGGCCCGGCAATACGCGACTGACCAGCCCGATCGCCAATCCCAGCAACAACACGCCAATCGCATTTTTCACATAGACCAGCCACGGCCCGCTTTTCGGCAGCCAGGCCGCGCCACCAGTGGCCACGAGCAGCAGCGGTGCGCCCATGCCGAGGCCGAGCATGAACAGTTTCAATCCGCCCCCCAGCGCATCGCCGCTGGCGCTGATGTAAAGCAGCGCACCGGCCAGCGGCGCCGAAACGCAGGGCGACACCAGTAGGCTGGAAACCACGCCCAGCACCGCGGCGCCCCAGAGCGAACCGCCTTCGGTGCGGCCGGCGATCCGGTCCAGCCGACTGCTGATGGCCTGTGGCAACTTGAGTTCGAACACGCCGAACATCGCGAGGGCAAACAGCGCAAAAAACATCGCGAAGGGCACCAGCACCCACGCCGATTGCAGACGGGCCTGGAGGTTGAGTTGAGCGCCGAACATCCCCATCAACGCCCCCAGCAGGGCGAAGCAAACGGCCATTGGCAGCACGTAAGCGAGCGACAGATTGAAGCCGCGCAACCCGCCGACCTGACCGCGCAAAACCACGCCGGAGAGGATCGGCAGCATCGGCAGGACACAGGGGGTGAAGGTCAAACCCAGACCTGCGAGAAAGAACAAGGCGAGTTCGCGCCAGCTCCAGCGCTGTGCCGTGGCGGGTGTCGGTACGCCAATGCCATCGATGTTCAGGCGCTCGGTTTCGGGGGGATAACACAGGCCTTTGTCGGCGCAGCCCTGATAGGTCACGGCCAGCGTGAAGGCGCGCGGATCGGTGCGCGGCACTTCGACGTCGAGAATGCCGTGATAGACCTCGACGTCGCCAAAGTACTCATCGTGCTTCTGTTCGCCCTTGGGCAATTGCGCCGCGCCAAGGCCAACCTCGGTTGGATCGGCGCGAAACTGAAAGCGATGACGATAGAGGTAGTAACCCTCTGTCGCGACAAAACGCAGTTTGATCGATTGCGGCGTGCTGTCTACCAGGCTCAGCTGAAACGCCTCGCGCACCGGCAGGAAGTCGGCGCTGTTGTTGATCGAGCCCAGGGTGGAACTGGGCCGACTCTCCAGCAACCCGGCGGCGGTAGCCGGCAGGGCGAGCACTAAAAGCAGCAGGCAGAGCAAACGGCGCATGACAATCTCGCGTATCGGAATTGGGGGCATGATAGCGGACGTCGGGCGGGTGTGCAGGGCGGGGCGTTTTTGATCGTTCCCACGCTCCGCGTGGGAATGCAGCCCGGGACGCTCCGCGTCCCAAAAGCGGACGCAGAGCGTCCATTGAGGCATTCCCACGCAGAGCGTGGGAACGATCATCAGTAAGCCGTCAGACGCGGAAGGCCTGAACGGCTGTATGCAATCGCCCGCCCAACACCAGCAGATTTTCCCCCTGCTCGCGTCCCTCGCCGATGCGCAGCAAGTTATCCCCGCCCAATTGGTGAATCCGTTCGCTGTGATCGCGGATCTCACTGACAGCCCCACTCTGCTGCGCAGTGACATCGGCGATGCGCACGGCGGTGTCGGAAATGGTCTGGATCGCCCCGACGATTTTATCCAGTGCACCATCGGCCGCCTGCGCCTGATTGGCCGTGGCTTCGGCGTGCTCGACCTGGGCGCGCATGCCTTCCACCGATTGCCGCGCGGCGGTTTGCAGGCCTGCGATCAAGGTCTGGATTTCTGCCGTGGCCCCGGCCGTGCGTTGCGCCAGTGAGCGAACTTCTTCCGCCACCACCGCAAACCCTCGCCCCATTTCTCCAGCGCGGGCGGCTTCGATGGCGGCGTTCAGGGCCAGCAGGTTGGTCTGGTCGGCAATCGAGCGGATCACCGTCAACACGCCGCCGATGGTCGCTGATTCTTCAGCCAGGTGCTCGATCATCTGTGCATTGCCTTGCACTTCACCCACCAGCGCATGCAGGCCGGTGAGGCTCAGGCCGATGACTTTCTGGCCATGCTCAACCGCCAGTCCGGCATGGCGACTGGCGTCGGCGGCCTGGCTGGCATCGCCGGCGACTTGTTGAATCGTTGCTTCCAGTTCGCCGAGAGAATCACGAATCAGCGCGGTGTCGCCGGCCTGGTGTTCGGCGCCGCTGTGCAAGTCGTTGCTCAACTCGGCCAGGGTGCGACTGCTGCCGGCGACCTGCTCGGCATTCAGGCGAATGGTCCCCACCAGGTCCACCAGGTACGCACGCATGCGATTGAGCGACGCTTCAATGTCGTGCAGTTCGCGATTGGTTTTGCCCAATTGAATGTCCTGGCTGAAGTCGCCTTCGGCCCAGGTCGAAAGGGCGGGGGCGAGGTTGGTCAGCGTCCGGGCCAGTTTCCGTTGCAAGGTGTCGATCAACAAGGCGATCAGCAGAATCAGGCCGATCATCACGCCTTGCATCAAGCGCACTTCGCCCTGAATCTGCCCGTGCTGGGCGCGGACCACCGGCTCCAGTGCGGCGATGGCCTGCTGCACGTCGGCGATTTTCAGGTGCGTCGCCGTGCTGAGGTCGGTGCGCTTCTGGATCTGGTCGCGAGTGCGTGAAAGTTCTGCGGGGTAGCGCGTCAGCAGGCTGTTGAGTTCCCGTTTGAGGCCGACACCGGCATCTTCGGCGACGGCTTTTTCGGTATTCTCCAGGCCCATCATCGCCGCGAAATCATCCGTGCCGGATTCGCTGCTGGCCGCCACGCCGAGCAACGGCAAGGCGCCAATCAGCTCAGACTGCGCGCGGATGCTGGCGACTTCGCGCTCGACATCAGCGGCCAGTTCACTGCGACCGCTGCTGACCAGTTTGTCCCGGGCCAGCGACAGTTTGCCCAGGTGCTGGGACGCAGCGAGCAAGGGCGCAAGGTACGCCGCGTTGCCACTGGCGTACTGGCTGAGTTGGTCGAGACTTGCGCCCAGTTCGCGTTCGGCTTGCAGCAACAGCGCCTGAGGATCACCGGCGAGTTTGCCGGCGGCCAGCAGGTCGGTTTTGCTGAATTCATTCAGGTTCGACAGGCTCGGACGCAACGTGTCGGCTAGGGCCGGCGGCAGTTCACCGAGTTCCTTTTGCAGGCCGTCAATGGCCTGGTTGGCGCTGCTCAGGCGCAGGGCATCGCCGCTGGCGAGGTAGTCGTCGACGTTTCGCTCCACTTCATTTTGAAATTGCTGGGACAAACTCAGGTAACGCTCCATCAGCAGATAAGGGCGTTCGAGGGCTTTTTGCGACCACCAGAGCGTCGCGCCAAGGGCCACGCACACGGCGACTAAAAGGAGGGTGTTGAGATTGGTCAGCAGCTTCAGGCGCATCGCGGGTCTACCAACGGCAGAATGGTAAGCGCCTGAAGTTATTGCGTTTCTGTTACAGAGTTATGACCGAATGGGTCCATTCCGATGAAAAAGTGGCACTTTGCTTTGACGTCCGCGCAGCTTGCACGCGATTACGTCCGCCATCCTTGGCGCGGTACAGCGCTTCGTCTGCCTGGCTGGCCATCATCAGGCTGTCGGAGTGTTCGCACAGCTCCACCACACCCGCGCTGAACGTACACCACAGATCCTGGGGCTGGGCCGGGTAGTGGATTTCGGCAAATCGCTGACGGATTTCATCGAGTACTTTGTGGGCCGATTCGAGATCGGTGTCCGGCATGACGATGGCGAATTCTTCACCGCCGTAGCGGCCGATGAAGTCGGTCTTGCGCAACCGCTGCTTGAGGAACAGCGCCAGGCTCTTGATGACCCGGTCACCCATGGGGTGGCCGTGGCTGTCGTTGACCCGTTTGAAGTGGTCGATGTCGAGCATCGCAAAACTCAGCGGCTTGCTCTCGCGGCGGGCGCGGAAGCTGCAGTCTTCGAGCAATTGCAGGATGTGGGTGTGGTTGTACAAGCCGGTCAGGCTGTCGCGGACCATCCGCGCTTTCAGATTGCGCGCCCGCGCCGCGCGGTTGCGCACGGTGGTGATCAGGTGTCGCGGCTTGATCGGTTTGGTCAGGAAGTCGTCACCACCTTCGCTCATGGCGTCGAGTTGCTTGTCCAGATCGTCTTCGGCCGACAGGTAAATGATCGGCACGCTGACGTAACGGTCGTTGTGACGGATCACTTTGGCCAGTTCCGTGCCGGTGCAGGTCGGCATGTACATGTCGAGGATGATCAGGTCTGGCTGGAAGTCCGCCAGTTCAGCCATGGCCTGAATCGGGTCGATCAAGGTTCGCGTGACGATCCCGGCGCTGTTGAGCAGGCGCTCGGTGTGCAAGGCCTGGGCGCGGGAGTCGTCGATGATCAACACTCTATAAGGTTCGTACTGGGCGACACAGGTCAGGACTTCGATCTTCTCCAGCAGGCTCGAGGCTTCGAGGGTGCCGGTGAGGAATTCCTGGCCACCGGCCCGCACGGCGGCGAGGCGGGTCGGGGTGTCGGTTTCAAGCAAGCTGAAAAATAAAAGCGGCAGCCGATGGTCGAGACCTTCCTGGGCCTCGGCGGCCAGTTTCAGGCCGATGCCGGGGCCACTGAAGTCCACGTCCATGACGATCGCGGCAGGAAGGCGCTCGACCATCGAGGAGCGAAACGCAGCAACGCTGTCCAGGGACTGGGCGCTGAGCCCGAAAAATTCCAGCTGCTTGGCCAGGCGTTCGGCGCGGTCATGATCCTGCAGCATCACGTAGATGGGCTTGCGCAGCGGCGGCAGAAAGGTTTGATCGAGCTGATCGCCGTGGCGCAGACCGGTTCGCGACAGGCGCTGCATCAAGCGATTGAGGTCGGTGATCAGTCCGCTGCTCAGGCGTCCGCGATTGGCGTCGACAGCCTCCAGCGACTGGCCGATGTAGCGCGCCAGTTGAGTGTGTTCCGGTTGTTCGAAACGCTCGGCAAACCGCAGCAGGCGCAGGTTGGCCTCGCTCAGTTCCGACAAATCGATGGTGGACCATTCGCTGCGTTGCAGGCGCTGCCATATCTCAAGAATTTGACGTGCCTGATGAATTACCCGCTGGGCAAAGTGGTGCTTGAGGCGCTCACGGCTGGGGTCTTCTGGCTCGGTCATATCCTGACTACTAGTTAGGGTGCATGCTGAGATCGACTGGTGGCTCTATGCTAGCACCTCTTTTTCGATCGCATGAGTGTCGCACGTCAATAAACTGCAAAGCGACGTTATTCAGTTTATGACCGATGAGTCTCGGTCGGGGCATCACTGACCGATAGAGCCTGATGAATCGCGCGTTTCAGGACGTCTCCTGATCATTTCAAGGCAACTTCCCAGGGCTCGGCAAGCTTCGTCTGTCAGGTATTTCTGATTTTCCGCACAGATGATCCGATCGGGATTTGTGGCTGATAGGGTTCAGGGATTCCCTTGAAAGCCGTCCGCAAACCATGACCCAGTGTTTCAAAGAACACCCCTGCGATGAGCAGCGCCTGAACCACAACAGCACGCCGGTTGCTGAGTGTGAATGTAAGGAGGTGCGGCTTTATGGCAGCGAGACGCTTGTTACCGATGTACCGATTCTGACTTGCGCAGGCCTATGGCGCATCTACCAGCGCGAGGCCGAAGACATCATCGCTCCTGATGGGTTTTTGATCGTTGATCCAGTGGAGCGGAATCGCGCGATCAACGCTGCGTATGCCCGACTGTGGTTACACGACTCGCGGTTTCAGTGGGCTGGGCTGGCTGCGTTTGCCTCTAAGCAGGTCGGCTGCGGACTTTTGCGTGCGGCGCACAGTGAGGAGCGAATCCGTGATGAGCGGGAAACCAGGCAGCGATTGCGAGATAGCCGCCGAGAGTTCGGATTGTTGAGGCCCGACCGAATGGCGGAACAGGCAGACGCCTTGCGTGACTATAAAGAAGCAGACGCGCGCAATCCTGTTCCCTTTGTTGACCTGCATTTAACGGGGGAGGACTTGTCTCTGGTGCAGCAGCAATTTCGATATGTGCACGAGATGATGGCATTGGGTAACACCACGCTGTTTCTGGATATTTTTCCTCTACATGCGTTTTACGCGAAGCGAGGCCTCAAGGAATTGAAAACGTGCCTGAAAGCGCGGGTTGGGATTTTTGGGCATCCGGAATTTCCGGTGATTTGGCCGGTAGGGCAGGAAAAGCTCCAGTTCGGGTTGCAACACGACGAAATCTTGAAAGCTTTCGACGCGATTGAAATAGGCGATGTAGCATTGAGCGTGGAGCATTTGGCAGAGCATGAACAGCGAAATATCCTGCAGCCGACTATTTATGAGGACTCGCATCTCGCCGCTTTGCTGCAGGGCAATCATGCGTCTTTTGTTACGGGTTTCCCTTCAGGCGTAGCCCAAGCAATCGAGCTGACACTTACCAGTCAATGTCAGCGACTTGATGATGGGCGCACTGTTGGTTTTGGCAACAATCCTCTGGCCAACCTCTCCGATGTTGAACAGCGCATGGTATTTGTACTCAGGGCTGCCGAACGTTTCGATGATCTGTTGCGCGACGATAACCGTTCTGCTCTAGAGCAGTCGATCCGGGAAATTGCAGCCGGTGGTGCACCTCCATGAATTTCCGACGATGGATCGATGGTTGGCGCTTCATACTGCTGATGGTGCTGGCGGTGACGTTGCTGCGCTGGTGTATTGACTCTACGCTGGACGACTTCGAAATCTCCCTGATTATCAATGAGCCTTGGGAGGATATGCTTCAGCGTTCAAACGCTGCAATCGGCCCCATACCCTCGGGAAAGGTATGGTCCAACAAATCCAGATCCGGTGTATGCCTGCGTTTCAATGACCCTGATTATGGTTTTGTCACGCCACTGGCCCGCTATTTCACAATCTCGTCCAAGAACGGACGGGTTGGAACGGTGCGTTTATCCCCACAAATCGAGCCACTACCGCTTGATGACGCTCTTAAAGTCGTACTGGGCTTGCATGATCAATGGCGCAAAAAAGGCTGGGTTGCGGCGAAAGTTCTTGATGACCCTGTGATAGCCGATACGCCTGAATGGCGGGCTTGGCTTCGGGACGGGACAGGGTACGCAATGTCTTTCTGGTTGGCTGGTGACAGGTATCAGCTAATGCTGGACCTTGAGCCGTTCAATCGTTCTCGTCATCGAACTGACCAGCGCTATTTAATCTTCGTCACTCTTGCTGAACCCTGGTTACCCTTCGAATACGCCGAGCATGCGCGGATTCAAGACCATTCGATCACTCCCGTATTCCCATCCAAATCTGACGGAGCCCCACCATGCCAACCCCCGCCTTCATGACACTCCATGGTGAGAGACAAGGCTTGATCAGCGCCGGCGCCTTCACCGAGGCGTCGGTTGGCAACGTCTACCAACTGGGCCGCGAAGACCAGATCATGATTCAAGCCCTGAGCCATGGCATTTTCGTGCCCAAAGGGTCGGGGGCGGGGCGCCGGATGCACAAGCCCTTGGTCATTACCAAGGCAATCGACAAGTCGTCGCCGCTGATCAACATCGCCTTGTGTTCCGGGGAACTGCTCAGCAAGTGCCGCGTCGAGTGGTATCGCACCTCGGCTCAGGGAATCCAGGAACATTTTTACACGATGGAGCTGGAAGACGCGGTGATCGTCGGCGCTGAAGTGCTCATGCCTCATTGCCAGGATCCCGGCACTGCTCACCTGACTCAGCTGGAAAAGGTACACTTCAGTTACCGGCGGATCTATTGGCGGCATGAGATCAGCCGGACCATGGGCTCCGACGAATGGCGCGCCGAGGAGCAGGTATGAGGCTGGTCAATGAATTTCATCTGTCCGCGTGGGAGCGCCAACATGCCTATTCCAGTGAGCAAGCGCTGGATCACGTGCGCCAGGCGTTGCTTGATCGGCAACCCATCGAAGGTCTTGACGAGTTGCGTGCGGGCCTGTTGATCGATATCGACAGCGAGGTGCTTGAACCGCTTGAGCGTGGATCGTGGCGGTTGATCCGGGCTGAGGCCGACTACGGCGACTGGCCAATACCGGTCCGGATCATCGATCAGAAGATCATTGATTTGATGAAAAATCCGCCAGCCCAGACCTCACGATCGCCAAGGATTTTCCGCCTCGTTGACAGCATAACGGCCGAGCCGCTGGCGCAGCAGCGTTACGTCGCAACCGTGGACGGGCAGGCTGCCCAGAGAAGAACCGACGGCGAAGGCATCGCCCATCTTTTTGCGCAGGCCGAGGTGCGGCAGATTTCAATGGAGGTCATAGGCGTATAGCGCATGGATGGACGCTTGAGTTTATCGGCAACGATTGCCGCAGGTTCGGCCGTAATTTTTTTGGATTAACCCAACGGCAGGTGCCGGCCAAAGGCACGTTGTTGTATGGTTGTGGTCGAACCGATGAACTCAAGTGATTGAAAGGATATCGCCATGCTGGACTGGAAGAATCGCGCGGGCAGCGCGCCTGAACGTGCCGCTGAACCGAAATCGGCCACCCGCAGTTACTTGGGTGGCCTGTTGTTCAGCCGGGCGCTGGCCACTCTGATTGCCATTTACCTGCTGGTGGCTATTGCGCTGGGCTGGTACTGGAGCCAGGAACCTGCACTGTTCCCGGTTCAGCAGAATGCCCAGATGGCCGCCGAGAAAGAAGGCAAGCAAATGGTCATCGGCTACACCACGGTCGAAACCCTCAAGACCGTCGCCGGTACTTTGCTGACCAAGCCGGGTGGCTATATTTCCAACGACCGTTTCCCGCCGGGCCTGTGGATGGACAACACGCCGAGCTGGGAATATGGCGTGCTGGTCCAGGTCCGTGACTTGACGCGTGCCTTGCGTAAAGACTTCGCCCGCTCGCAATCGCAATCTGCCGAAGACTCTGATCTGGCCAAGGCCGAGCCGCGTTTCAACTTCGACAATAAGAGCTGGGTGCTGCCGTCCAGCGAGTCCGAGTACCTGGAAGGCATTAGTTCCCTGAGCCGTTATCAGGCGCGCCTGTCCGATCCGTCGCAGAAAAACGCGCTGTTCTATGCCCGCGCCGACAACCTGAACAACTGGCTGGGCGATGTCGGCACCCGTCTGGGTTCGCTGTCGCAACGGCTGTCGGCCAGTGTTGGCCGGGTCAAGCTCAACACCGCATTGAAAACTGAAGTCGTCGCTCCAGGTCAGGTGCCGCAGGTTGACGAAGAGATCGTCGAAACCCCGTGGATGCAGATCGACAATGTGTTCTACGAAGCCCGCGGCCAGGCCTGGGCCTTGTCCCATCTGTTGCGCGCCATCGAAGTCGACTTCGCCGATGTGCTGGCCAAGAAAAACGCCACGGTCAGCGTGCGCCAGATCATTCGTGAGCTGGAAGCCTCGCAAGAACCGGTCTGGAGCCCGATGATCCTTAACGGCAGCGGCTTTGGCGTGCTGGCCAACCACTCGCTGGTCATGGCCAACTACATCTCCCGGGCCAACGCCGCAGTGATCGATCTGCGTCAATTGCTCAATCAGGGCTGAGTCATGGTCGATACTGCCAAAGAGGCTGCCCACCGCGCGGCCTCGGATGCCGAACAGATCGCCTGGGTCGACGAGCAGGACAACCTGCTCGGCGCTTTGGTCCGTTCCGACCTGCGCGAGCGCGGGCTGATCGGGCGCGGCACCTACATCATGCTGTTCAATTCGGCCGGTGAACTGTGCGTTCACCGTCGAACCCTGAGCAAGGCCATTTATCCCGGTTACTGGGACGTGGCGGCGGGCGGCATGGTGCTCGCCACCGAGACGTATGCCGAATCGGCTGCACGTGAACTGGAAGAAGAGCTGGGTGTGAGCGGCGTAGAACTGACCGCTCATGATCACTTCTTCTTCGAGGACACCGGCAATCGCCTCTGGTGTTCGGCATTTTCGGCGGTGTGGGACGGCCCGTTGATCCTGCAGCCGGAAGAGGTGCTGGAAGCGCGCTTCATCCCCATCGATCAGGTCCTGCTGGAAATCCAGCAAAAGCCTTATTGCCCGGACTCTTTGGCCGCGTTGAAGCGCTATCTGCGCGCGCGTGGCGAGAACGTCGCAAAAGAGCTATAAATTGGCACCGATTGGCTCTTAGCAAGTCGGCTTTTTGCCGTTACACTGCGCGACCTTTTGTAGGAGCGAAGCTTGCTCGCGAAGGTCTTCAACGATAACGCATACATTCAGGATGTACGCATCGTCCTTGCGTTCTTCGCGAGCAAGCTTCGCTCCTACAGGGTTGTACCGTATCAGTAGCGCTGCCCCTGCCTGAGTGGGGCTTCGCGGTCGATGGCAGCTTCCCGAGTTGCTGCGACCAGTCTTTGTCCTCCCAAGAGGATTGCCGGTGGCCAAAAAAGCCGCATCCTTCGCCGCCCTTGGTGGCTTGGTATTTTCCACCGACGCAGGTCGTCATTGCCCCGATTGCAGTAAACCGGTGGACGCCTGCATCTGCAAACAGACCGTTATCCCGGCCGGTGACGGCATCGCTCGCGTGCGTCGCGAAAGCAAGGGTCGCGGTGGCAAGACGGTGACCACCATTACCGGCGTGCCGTTGGCGGAAGAAGCGCTCAAGGACCTGGCCACCACGTTGAAGAAACGTTGCGGGACCGGGGGAGCGTTGAAAGACGCAATCATCGAAATCCAGGGCGATCATGTCGAGCTACTCTTGGCTGAACTGATCAAGCTGGGTTTCAAAGCGAAGAAATCCGGCGGCTAGCAGCCTCTGTGAAAACCACCCCCGGCTTGATCCAGTCCCGTTTCTACTCTGGCCTGGCGTCGTCTACATGGTTTTCACAGAGCCTGTTCTGACCGGTTTCTAAACTCAGCGCTGAATGTGAGGTCTATGGCCCTTGCATGCAGGCTAATCGTCATTTTCATTCTTTAGACTGCGCCGGCCTGAACCCAGGCGACGCTCTATGACTTCTTTATAGGGGACTTCAATGTCCGTACGACGCACACGCAAAGACGATGGCAGCCAATGGACAGTTGCGGACAGCCGCAGTGTTTACGGGATTCGCCATTGGGGGGCCGGGTACTTCGCGATCAATGACGCCGGTCGCGTCGAAGTTCGTCCGAACGGTCCGACCAGTTCGCCTATCGACCTCTTCGAGCAAGTCGACCAGCTGCGCCAAAGCGGCCTGTCCTTGCCGTTGCTGGTGCGTTTTCCTGACATTCTGCAAGACCGCGTGCGTCAGTTGACCGGTGCGTTCGACGCCAACATCGAGCGCCTGGAATACCAGAGCAAGTACACCGCGCTGTACCCGATCAAGGTAAACCAGCAAGAAGCGGTGATCGAAAACATCATCGCCACCCAGGACGTTTCCATCGGCCTGGAAGCCGGCTCCAAGCCTGAGCTGCTGGCCGTGTTGGCCCTGGCGCCGAAGGGCGGCACCATCGTCTGCAACGGTTACAAGGACCGCGAGTTCATTCGTCTGGCGCTGATCGGCCAGAAGCTTGGCCACAACGTGTTCATCGTGATCGAGAAAGAATCCGAAGTCGCGCTGGTGATCGAAGAAGCCGCCTCGCTCAAGGTCAAGCCGCAGGTTGGTTTGCGCGTGCGTCTGTCTTCCCTGGCGTCGAGCAAGTGGGCGGACACCGGTGGCGAGAAATCCAAGTTCGGTCTGTCGGCGGCGCAGTTGCTGTCGGTGGTCGAGCGTTTCCGCGCGGCCGGCCTGGATCAAGGCATTCGCTTGCTGCACTTCCACATGGGCTCGCAGATCGCCAACCTGGCGGACTACCAGCACGGCTTCAAGGAAGCGATTCGTTACTACGGTGAACTGCGCAACCTCGGCTTGCCGGTTGACCACATCGACGTCGGCGGCGGTCTGGGCGTGGACTACGACGGTACGCACTCGCGCAACGCCAGTTCGATCAACTACGACATGGACGATTACGCCGGTGTCGTGGTCGGGATGCTCAAGGAATTCTGCGACGCGCAGAACCTGCCGCACCCGAACATCTTCTCCGAAAGCGGCCGCTCGCTGACCGCTCACCACGCCATGCTGGTGGTGCAAGTAACCGACGTCGAGAAACACAACGACGACGTGCCGCAGATCGAAAACAAGGAAGAGCTGCCGGAAACCGTGCAGTGGCTGGTTGACCTGCTGGGCCCGACCGACATCGAGATGGTCACCGAAACCTACTGGCGCGCGACGCACTACATGAGCGACGTGGCCACCCAGTACGCCGATGGCAAGATGACCCTGGCTGAAAAAGCCCTGGCCGAGCAATGCTACTTCGCCGTGTGCCGTCGCCTGCACAACTCGTTGAAGGCCCGTCAGCGTTCGCACCGTCAGGTGCTCGACGAACTCAACGACAAGCTCGCCGACAAGTACATCTGCAACTTCTCGGTATTCCAGAGCCTGCCGGACACCTGGGCCATCGGTCAGGTGCTGCCGATCCTGCCGCTGCACCGCCTCGACGAAGAGCCACTGCGCCGCGCCGTGCTGCAAGATTTGACCTGCGACTCCGACGGCAAGATCAAGCAATACGTCGACGAGCAGAGCATCGAAACCAGCCTGCCGGTTCACGGTTTGAACGAAGGCGAAGACTACCTGCTGGGTATCTTCCTGGTCGGCGCCTACCAGGAAATCCTCGGCGACATGCACAACCTGTTTGGTGACACCGATTCGGTGAACATCTACCAGAACGCCGACGGCAGCGTGTACCACGCCGGTATCGAAACCCACGACACCATCGAAGACATGCTGCGTTATGTGCACTTGTCGCCGGAAGAGCTGATGACCCACTACCGCGACAAGTGCGCGAGTGCGCGCATCACTGCTGCCGAGCGCACCCAGTTCCTCGATGCTTTGCGTCTGGGCCTGACCCGTTCGTCTTACCTGTCTTCTTGAGGTAAGGCACTGCTCTCATCAGGTTGTCAGAAAATGTTCCGCACGCTGCGGAAATTTCAGATGACCTGGTGGGACGCTTCCCTGATTTCAAGCGAAATGACTCACATCCCCGGCTATCCAAGCGATGTGGTCCTCTTTTCGCGTAGGTCATTTCCTAAGTTGTACTTCGGCACTCTACTCGGCCAACTCTCTCAGAGAGAATCCCCGGCCGCCCCTCCTGTAGAGAATCGCCGATGTTCGATCCAGTCAACGAGCCGTCATTTCGTCTGGATGTAGAGGGTCTGCCCGACCCCGTTGAGGTCTTGGCCTTTACCGGCAGTGAAGCGATCAACGAACCCTTCGTGTTCGACGTTGATCTGCTGATCGATGACCCGACATTGGACCTGGCAAGCCTGTTGTACCGTCCGGCCTTTTTGCATCTCGGGCCGCCGGGGACCGGTTTTCACGGGCAGTTGCATGAGCTCGTCCAGGCTGGTCATGGTGCTGCCCCGAGGCTTTGTCGCGTGCGTCTGAGGCCGAAACTGGCCTGCCTGGCCCAGCGTTTCAGCCAGCGTATCTTCAGTAACCGTTCTGTACCCGAGATCCTCGCCCAGGTGCTCAAGGAGCATGGCATTGTCGGCAAGGATCGGCGCTTTGACCTTAGCGGCGATTACCCACTCCGTGATTTCTGCACGCAATACCGGGAATCGGATCTGCGGTTTCTCCAGCGTCTGTGTACTCAGGAAGGGCTTCATTACCACTTCGAGCATCGCCGGCGCGGGCACTGTCTGGTTTTTGGTGACGGGCAGGGACAGTTTCAGCGGGGAGCCGAGATGGTCTTTGAACCCGACACCGAACAGCCCGGCGTGCAGCAGTTCAAGGTTCAAGGCAAGACGCAGGCTGGCGAAGGTCAGACGAACCTGATGACGCTGCGCAGCGGTCAGCGCGTTCTGCTTTCAAGCCATCCGTGCGCCGACTGGAATCGTCTCTGGCTGCTGACCCATGTCGAGCATCAGGGCGGGCAGACGCCGGGGTTTGCTTATGGCAACCAGATCCGCGCTGTTGCCGGGGAGTTTCCTTTCGCGGCGCCTCATTCGACCATGAAACCCCGGATGCACAGCTTGCAGCGGGCCTGGGTGGTCGATGTCGATGAGCCGCAACCCGATTCATCCAGACCCGTTGCCGTGCAATTTGACTGGGTCTATCAGGGCGAAGGCGCTGCGCCCAGCCACTGCTGGCTGCCGTTGGCACCGGAGCTGGACGGCGCGCACGTCATGCCGTTGAGTGAAGGTGCGCAGGTGCTGGTGAGCTATATCGAAGGTGATCCGGATCAACCCTTAATCACTGGTTTTCTTCCCGGCCCACCCTTCACCCAAGCGTCAGACTTGCCTGAGCTTCCACCCGCTGCTGCAACAGATGACCACGTTGCGGTCGACGGACTGTTGCGTTTGTTGCAATCCAGCGAACCGATCGTGCTGCTGTGTCTGCTGCCCGGCGGGGGCAGTTTCAGCCAATGTGCGCAAGCCTTCTGCACCTGCCGGGCAGCAACGCAGTTTGGCCAGAGCGGTGCGGCATGATCGTAGCCCAGGCGCCCGACTCCATCGCGCAATGGCTGTTGCTCGATGTCCCGGGGGAGCCCCGGGCCGGTGCGGTGCTGCGCCAGCAGTTTGCGCAAGTCCGACGGTTCTGGCTGTTCGATGGCACCGAATTGCAGCCGATACGCGAGCACGGGCCGCTGTTGATCGATCTCAAGGGCTGCCCGGCACTGGCCGAATTGTGCCTGCGCGAACCTCACATCTGGAGCGGTTTGTTGCTGGTCAGTGAGGCTTCGTCGGCGCAACTGCTCGAGCATTTGCGCCGCATGCTCACGGTCACCTTCGGCCTGCACCACCGCGCGTTGTTGAGTTACTACAACCCCCACACCGCGAGCTACTTTTTCGATGCCTGCGATGCCCTGGAACTGAGTCGCTGGCTGGGGCCGATCAGTCAGTTGCGCTGGTTCGGCGGAACCTGGGCCGACCGCGCAATCGGCAGTCAGGGCTGGCAGCAGTTGTTCAATCCGGGGCTTGCCGTCAGCCCGTTAGCCATCGAGGAAAATCTGACGCCTCGTCAGCGGGACTCCTTGCAAACCTGCTTGCTTGAGCAGCATGCCTGGCATTGGAGCCGGTCCACCGGGACCGATTACCACCACCTGTGGGCTCACGTGCAGGAAGGGCTGGCGCTGGGTTTCAGCGAACGCGTGGTGCTCGATGGCTGGTTATGGCTGCGCTTGCAGTACCCTGGCGCTACGCCCGTTCAGCCATTGCCGGGCGTTACCCAGCAGGAACGTCTCGATAGCCTGCGCAACCTGTGGCAGAACGATCAACCCTGAACACACGGTTCGATGTTGATGGCGGCCCCTATCCGGCGGATGCCGACTCAATCAACTCGGCCTGTGAACCAGCCGTCATTCTTGCGCAGCAACCAGGCAATCGCGCCGAGGGTCAGGCTGCGCAACGCCATGAACAACAGGAACGTTATCCACAGTCCGTGGTTGCCCAAGCCTTGTAGTGCCCAGGCGAACGGCAGCAGCGCAATGACCGTCAGCAGCATGCCGTTGCGCATTTCCCGGGCACGCGTGGCACCGATGAACAGCCCGTCGAGCAAGTAACTCCACACAGCAATCAGCGGTAGCACGGCGAGGTAGGGCAGGTAGATAAACGCAGTGTCGCGCACGCTCTGGATGTCGGTCTGCATCTCGATGAACAGGTGCCCGGCGAAGGCGAACAGCACGGCAAAGCCCAGGCTCGCCAGCAACGACCAGCCGCAGGCAACCACCAATGAACGACGCAACGCTTCTCGATCGCGCGCGCCGATGGCATGCCCGCACAGGGCTTCCACAGCATGGGCCAAACCATCCAGCGCGTGGGCGGTCAGCAGCAAGCCATTGAGCAGCAGGGCGTTGGCGGCGACGGTGGCATCACCCAGCCGTGCCCCCTGTACGGTGATCAGAAAAAACACCGATTGCAGCGCCAGGCTGCGGATAAAAATATCGCGGTTGACGGCCAGCAGTGGCCGCCAGCTTTGCCACAACGCCAATGCGGCCCAGGCAATGTGGCCGGGATAGGCACGCAGGGCTTTTCGGGTCATCAGCAGTCCGATCACGGCGCCGGTCCATTCGGCGATCACCGACGCCCTGGCCGCGCCGACCACGCCCCAGTCCAGACCGAGGACGAACCACAGGTTCAGCGCGATGTTCACCAGGTTGGTGCTCAAGAGAATCGCCAGCGGTGCCCGGGCGTTCTGGGTGCCAAGGAACCAGCCGACCAGCGCATAACTGGCCAGCGCCGCCGGCAGACCGAATAGCCGGGTGTGGAAAAATTCGCGGGTCAGTTGATCGAGCTCGGCCGAAGGCTGCATGAAATGCAACGCGACGCCGCTCAACGGCACGCCCAGTGCGCCCAGGACAATGGCCAGCCCCATCGCCAGCAACAAGCCCTGCAACAAAATCTGCCGCAACGCCGCGCCATCCCCGCGTCCGGCAGCCTGGGCAGCGAACCCCGTCGTGCCCATGCGCAGAAAGCCCATGCCCCAAGCCAGAAAGGTATACAGGCTGGCCCCTACCGCGACGGCGCCCAACTGATGGGCGTGGGGCAGGTGACCGATGACGGTACTGTCGACCAGTGCTACCAGCGGAACGGAAATGTTCGAAAGAATCATCGGCGCGGCCAGCGCCCAGACCCGACGATGGGTAGGACGGTCGCGCCAGTCGGCAATCAGGTTGGACATGCAGGCTCCTTGGGGAGCGGGCATTGTAGCGACACATTTGAGATCTACAGCGATCCATTGTAGGAGCGAGCCTGCTCGCGTGATGGCGGCAGTCCAGTCAATATTGATGTCGTCTGACACTGCGCATTCGCGAGCAGGCTCACTTCCACAGGGGGGATTGGTGGTGTCAGTGAATGATCCAGCTCAGCAACCACAGCCCCAACAACAACCAGATAATCCCCATGATGATCGACGCGTTCATGAATGCCCGGATCGCCGACCACAACAGCATCAGCCCCAGAATCAGCGCAATGATGCTGATGATCGAAGTATCCATCCCCAACGCACGGGACAAGCCTTCGACAAAATTGCTGCCGGCATGGCTTAACAGGTTGAACAAGCCGCTGAGGCCATCAACGATAAACCGGATGACCGAACCGAGTGCCTGGCCGAGCCATTCAAAAAAACTTTCTACCTGCATGTCGTGAACGTCCTGATGTAAGTGGTGGCGTGCTTGCCGGACTTGAGCCTTGGGCCATGGATCACGGTGCCGAGTTCCCCACAAGCATAGAGGGTTGCATAGCCCCTGTGGGAGCGGGCTTGCTCGCGATAGCGGTCTGTCAGTCAACATCGGTGTTGGATTTCAGTCCGCTATCGCAAGCAAGTCGGATCGCCGCACCGTGGCTCCCACATTAAATCTGCCCACTTGCCATCCCCGGCCATCCCCCCGAAGCTATACGCCTTCAGGAGAGCCCGATGAACCTTGTTGAACTGACCGAACGCCTGCACGCCATCCGTGACCGCAATGACTGGCGGCAATTTCACAGCCCGAAAAACCTGGCCATGGCCGCGAGCGTGGAAATGTCCGAGCTGGTGGAGATTTTCCAGTGGCTGACTGAAGACCAGTCGCGCCAGTTGCCGGCGGATAAGCTCGCTCACGCCGGGCAGGAAATCGGCGACATCGTGCTCTATTTACTGCTGCTGTGCGGCGAGTTGGGGTTGGACATGAATGAAGTGGTGCGCAGCAAACTCGCGGACAGCGAAAAGAGGTTCAGCTGATGAGCGATCGTCATTTCGATCAACTGGCGACCCGGTTTGCCGAAAAAATCTACGGCGGTGCCAAAGGCGCGATCCGTTTGGCTGTACTTCAGGCCGACTTGGCCGAAACCCTGCCGGACCGGCCGTTGCGCGTGCTGGATATCGGCGCGGGCCTGGGGCACATGTCGTTGTGGCTGGCCCAGCGCGGTCATGACGTCACGCTGGCCGAACCCGCCGAACCGATGCTCGAAGGCGCCCGCCAGCGCTTCGCTGACGCCGGGCAGACCGCTACTTTCATTCAGGCGCCGTGGCAGGAGTTGCTCGGTCAGCTCACCGAACCTTACGACCTGGTGCTGTGCCACGCCGTGATGGAATGGCTGGCCGAACCCCATGCGATCCTGCCGGTCCTGCATCAGTTGACCAAGCAGGATGGGTGGCTGTCGCTGGCCTTCTACAACCGCGATGCGCTGATCTACCGCAACTTGCTCAAAGGTCATTTCCGCAAGATGCGCAAGAACGACATGGCCGGCGAGAAGCAGAGCCTGACCCCGCAGCAGCCCCTTGATCCGCGTGAACTGGCGGCGCAACTTGAGGGGCTGTGGCAGGTCGAAACCCAGAGCGGGGTGCGGGTTTTTCACGACTACATGCCGGTGGAATTTCAGGCACGCGCCGAACTTGTGGACTTGCTCGAAATGGAGCTGGCCCACCGCCGTCACCCAAGCTTCGCCGGGCTTGGGCGCTATTTGCACTGGATCTGTCGGCCGGTCTGATCGGAGCGCAACATGAAAAGTCGTTCAGGGTTACTGGTGATCTGTCTCGGGTTGGCGGCCTGCCAGGGCAGCAACCCTTATGTGGCGACCTCCAACCCCTTGCCGCCCGCACCGCCTCAGGCGGCGAACACGATCGACCGCAGTGCCTACCCGGCACCGCCGCGTGACTATGGGCGTTACCGCAGCTGGGCCTGGCTCAACGGTCAGCTGCCACCTGGCAGCGCCTGGGCGGACTCGGCCCAGGTCGCCGAAGCGGTCAGCAACGCCCTCGATCAGCGCGGCTTGCGCCCATTGCACGATAACGCCCGCCCGGCCGACCTGTTTGTCAGCGCCAATCTGCATCTTGAAACCCGTTTGCGCCAGGTTCAGGATGACTATGGTTATTACGGCGGGGGCTACTATGGCGGTGGTTACAACCGCTATGGCAACGGGTATGGCATGTACAACACGGTGCCGATCGTGCGCACTTATCAGGAACAGGTCGTGGTTGTGCGGGTCGATTTGTTCGACGCTCAAAGCGGTCAGCCGGTGTGGAGTGCCAGCGCCGAAACCGGTAATCGGGGTAGTCAAAGTGAGCGTGCCGATGCAATACGGGAGGCTGTGGAAAAGGCCATGTCGGCGTATCCTCCTAGTTAGCTTCTCTAGTTGAGAAGCCTTTCACAGGTTCATGTCTTCAACCGGAGAATCATCATGATCCGCCGTTTCGCTTTACTGGTTGTGGCCGCGTTGCTCAGTGCCTGTGCCGCCAACCGGGTCAATAATGACTTCGATGCCAGCCGCGACTTCGCCGCCTATCGCAGCTGGACCTGGAAGGAACCCGCCCTGCAATATCGCCCCGATGACCCACGGATCAAGAGCGACCTGACCGAACAGCGCATCCGCCAATCGGTTGCCGATCAACTGGATCAGCGAGGCCTGCGTCCGGCCGCAGCCGGCAGCAAAGGGGAATTGAACGTTCAGACCTACCTGATCGTCGAAGAGCGCCAGCAACAGGTGACCACCAACTATGGCGGCGGTTGGGGTAATCCCTGGAGCGGCTACTGGGGCGGGCCGATGTACAACGAAACCCGCAACGTTACCTATAAGGTGGCGACCATCCAGATCGACCTGCTCGATGGCAAGGACGGCAAACTGGTGTGGCGTGGTAGCGATGAGCAAATGCTCAGCCGTACAACGAATCCGTCCGATCGCAGCACGGCGATACGTGAAACCGTCGGGCGAATCCTCGCCAACTATCCACCGCGCTAAACCCAGCCCTCAAACACCACAAGCCCCCTGTGGGAGTGAGCCTGCTCGCGATGACGGTCGTTCAGTCGATACAGATATCGCCTGATGCATCGCCATCGCGAGCAGGTCGGATCGCCGCACCGTCGTTCCCACATTGGGTGCGCTGCTTTTTCTCCTCCGCTTGCAGTGCTTGATAAATTGACGCCATCACTTTGACATTTCTGTAGTGTCTAAATGATGGCTCGTGTACATTTGCCGCGCCCGAACAAGCAGCCTGCTGACGGGCCGGTAGGGATGCCTGATTGAAACTGCTAGCCCTGCTGGAACATTTCCAGGTTTCAGAAGGGATTCTCGATTGAACACCTCTTGCCTGCGCCGCTCCTTGCTGGCGCTGTCCGTCTGTGTTGCCACTGTTCACGCCGCCGGCGTTCAGGCGGTCACGTTCGTCCACGATCTGGGCAGCGGGCCGCTGATCAGCTCCAACCAATATTATGATTTCGTCAACCTCATCGGCAGTGTGAGTGTGGTGCAAACCTCGCCGTCGGCGCTCACCAGCGCGGCGCAGTTCACCCGGCCCATGGCCAACTACGATGTCAGAAACAAAGGGTCGATCACCATCAATGGCGCCACCCACGGTGTCGGCATCGGCTTGAACTCGGGCGGGGTGACGTGGGCGAAAATCAACTACAACCTGTTCAATGAGGGAACGATCAAGCTCAATGGCCTGGCCGCTAGCGGCGAGTCGATTGGTATTGCCGATCAAGGCGTCCAGTTCGGCGGTAATTTCATTAACTCTGGCGAAATTGCTATCACCGGCAACAACGCTACCGGTGTCTCGTTCGTCGATACGACGTTCGGCAAAGGAATTATCAACGACGGCACGATCACTGCCAGTGGTACGGATGCCCACGGTATTTACCTCGAAAACACCACACAAACGATGCCGGTCTCTAATAGCGGGATCATCAAGGCCACGGGCACGAATGCTGAAGCACTGACCCTCAAAAAAGCGACGTTCAACCCGCCTGTCGGCGTAAGGACCGGTAGCATTTTCAACTCAGGCACGATCTCGGGCGAAAGCATCGGTATTCATGTCAGCAATCAACCTGTCGGCATGGGCCCGCTGAGCATTTATCATTACGGCCGTCTTGAAGGTGGCAAGGCCGCCATTCAGGTCGATGATGGCCAGAGCTATCTTTACTGGACCGGTGGCGACGTCAAAGGCGATTTACTCGGCCTGTCCGGCGTATCGATTGACGGTGAAGCAACTTTTGACGGTTCGACCATCAAGGCCGGCTACGTGACGATTCAAGAGGGCCAGCTGACGCTGGTGCAGCCTCACACGACGATCATCGGCGACTTCGACATGGAAGAGGCCGACTCGATTCTTGCAATGTCCGTGGGCAACGATACCGACATCAATCGACCGATTCTGACCGTCACCGGCACCACTGATATCAGCCCCGGCGGACACCTGCAATTGCAGGCACGCTCCAGTGATTTCCGCACCGCTGCCGGCGGCAATCGCTACACGTTGATCCGCTCGGGCACACTGGTCGGGGGTGAAAACCTGGCAGTGGTGTCTTCATCCGCATTGCTCGACGTGAAGAGTTATGGCGTCGAAGGTAATGATGTGAAGGCGTTGGTCAGCACCAAGGCGGATGACGAGGTTGCGCAAAACACCCTTGACGCTGGGGGCACGCCTAACGCCGCGGTTGCGGTGGGGCGTCTTTCCAATTCGTTGATGGCCAGGCTCGACGAGCAAGACCCGGTATTCCAGGCATTCGCCAATGCCAGCACCGATGTCGAGCTGGCCGCGCTCGCCGAAAAACTCAGCCCGGACGTGAGCCGTGGTGTGCTGCACGCCGCCACTAACAGTCAGACGCTGGTGTCGAGCGTGATCAACGATCGTTCGAGCCGCGCGCGCACACTGAATTCATCCACTGAAAAAGGCGTGTGGCTGCAAGCGCTGACGAGCAATGCCGATCAGGACGCTCGCCGTGGTGTCGATGGCTACGACGCCGACAGCCAGGGCATCGCGGTGGGTGCCGACGGCCAGTTGAACGCCGATACCACCCTCGGTCTGGCATACAGCTACCTCAACACCGATGTGAAATCCGACGCCGGCAGCAAAACCGACGTAACCGGCCATGCGCTGACGCTGTACGGCAACTGGACCCACGACAACTGGTTCGTGGACTCATCGCTGATGTACGGCTGGAACGACAACGAGTCCAAACGCTACATCGCCGGCACTCGCGCCAAGGCCGATTACGACAGCGACATCTTTGGTGTGAGTGCGTTGGCCGGCTACAGTTTTCGCCTCAATCACAGCCTTCTGCTGGAGCCTCAGGTCGGCGCGCGTTATGCCAACGTGGGCATGGATGCTTATCGCGAGAAGGGCAGTTCGGCGTCGCTGAATGTCGGCAGTCAGCGTTATGAAGTCGGCGAGATGGGTGTCGGTGCGCGGCTGGCCGCTGCGTTTGATGTCGGCGCCGGCAGTCTCGAACCTGAGGCAAAGGTTATGGCCTGGCACGACTTCATCGGCGACAAAACCGCCACCACCTCGGCGTTCGTGCTGGGGGGCGATTCGTTCACCACGCGCGGCACGACCCCGGTGCGTGACACCTATGAAGTAGGCCTCGGTGCCAACTACCGACTGGGCGCCTGGAGCGTGGGTGGTTCGTATAACTACGTGACCGGCAGCGATTTCAATGCCGATACGTTTACTGCGAAAGTGCGTTACGCGTTCTGATCGGGTTCGGTGGTGCCTGCGCCACCGTCATCGCGAGCAGGTCGAATCGTCGCACCGTCACTCCGAAATTGGATAGTTGGCGATCACAGATTTTGTGCACGCAGGTGAGCCGTTGTGGGAGTGAGCCTGCTCGCGATGGCAATCTGACAGACACCTGAAATCAATCAGGCAATCGGCCGCCAATGCCCCGCCATGTGCTCCAGATCACCCGCCCCCACCAGCCGAAAGTCCCCGCTTGACCCTGCCGCGCTGGACAGCAACGTCACCTCGCTCGGCAACCGCACCGGTTTCCTGAATTGCACCGAAATCTCGGCATTCGCCGTGGGCAGATGCTCACTCAACGCCGCCAATGTCCGGGCCTTGTTCCACAGGCCATGGGCGATGGCTGTCGGGAGCCCGAACAATTTGGCGCTGACGGCACTCAGGTGAATCGGGTTGTAATCCCCGGACACCTTGGCGTATTGCCGGCCAATGTCCGCCGGGGCTTTCCAGCGCGCCACTTCCAGCATCTCCAGGGTGGAGGCCAGGACTTCCTCGACAGGTTCGCCTTCCAGCTTGACCCCGCGACACAGCATCTGACTTTCAGCCTCCCACAGCGGGCCCAACTGATCGTCGAGCGACGTCACCAGATCGAACGTTGCACCCTTGGCATGGGGTTGCAGGTTCTGCACCTGCACGCTGACCCGCACGCGGTTCACCCCGCCCATGGGGCGCAATACACGAATGCGATTGCTCAGGTGAATCAGCCCCAGCAGCGGGAACGGAAATGCCTTGGCCGTGAGCAATTGCATCTGCAAGGCAAACGCCAGGATGTGTGGATAGGTCGGCGGCAGCAAACCGTTGTCGGCAATACCGCAGACCGTGCGATACGCCGCCAGGCGTTGCGGATCGACCTCGACCCAGCAGCGCAAACCCGTGTCGGGCAACGTGGTGCCGGTGATTTTGCGCCGTGTCGCCGCCTGCACGTAGAGGCCCGTCAGGCTCGGTTCGCGGTTGAGTGTGTGCCAATCGGTGATCATCTTTATGCCCCCAAGACACTTTGCCCGCAGACTCGCAACGCTTGCCCGGTAAACGCGCCGGTCCCCGGTTGAGCGAGCCACGCGACCGCTTCGGCAACGTCTTGTGGCAGGCCGCCTTGGCCCAATGAACTCATGCGTCGCCCGGCCTCGCGGATGCCGAAGGGCAGGTGCGCGGTCATCTGGGTTTCGATGAACCCCGGTGCCACCGCGTTGATGCTGATACCGCGCTGATCCAGCAGCGGCGCCCAAGCCTGGGCCAGACCGATCAGCCCGGCCTTGCTCGCGGCGTAATTGGTCTGCCCGCGATTGCCGGCGATGCCGCTGATGGACGCCAGCAAAATCACACGACCGTTGTCATGCAGGGCGCCGCTGTCGAGCAGTGCCTTGGTCAGCACTTGCGGCGCGTTGAGGTTGACGGCGAGCACCGCGTCCCAGAATTCCGGGGTCATGTTGGCCAGGGTTTTATCGCGGGTGATGCCGGCGTTGTGGACCACGATGTCGACGCCGTCGGGCAGCAGTTCAACCAACTGCGCAGCGGCGTCTTCGGCGCAAATGTCCAGGGTGATGCTGCGCCCGCCAAGGCGCGCGGCGAGTGCATCGAGGTCAGTTTTGGCCGGAGGCACGTCAAGCAAAATCACCTCGGCGCCGTCACGGGCCAGGGTTTCGGCGATGGAGGCGCCAATGCCGCGGGCGGCACCCGTGACCAGCGCCTTGCGCCCGGTCAGTGGGCGAGTCCAGTCCGTCACCTGCGTATCGCAGGCCTTCAAGCGAACGACTTGCCCGGACACAAACGCGCTTTTGGGCGAGAGGAAAAACCGCAGCGGCCCTTCGAGTTGATCCTCGGCGCCTTCACCGACATAGATCAGTTGCAGAGTGCCGCCACTGCGCAGTTCCTTGGCCAGCGAACGGCTGAAACCTTCCACCGCACGCTGAGCGCTGGCGGCGAACGGGTCGGTCAATGTCTCTGGCGCACGCCCCAGAATCACCAAGTGCGCGCTGTGATCGAGGTTTTTCATCAGCGGCTGGAAGAACTCGCGCAGCTGTTTAAGCTGATCGGTTTGCACCAGGTCGCTGGCGTCGAACACCACGGCTTTGAGCTTGGGGCCGTGGCCGGGAATCCACTCGGTGGCCAGGGACGGCTCGGCGCCGTAGCTGTAGATCGCGTCGGTCAGGCGATTGGCGAAGGCACTGACTTTCTCCGCCAATGGGCCGCCGCCAATCAACAGCGCCCCTTCGACAGGCCGCAGCCGGCCTGCTTGCCAGCGCTCCAGGCGCACCGGAGACGGCAGTCCCATGGCCCCGACCAGACGATGGCCGATGGACGAATTGGCGAAGTCGATATAACGGTCAGACATGGAACGCACTCCGGCAGCTGGGGTTCAAAGTGTGGACCACGAATGGCAATCAGTCGTTCGATCCACGAGATAAGGCCTACGCTTGAATTCATCAGATTAGTTGAACCTGGGTTCAGCAAGCTTCGCAGGGGAAATGCGGTCAGTGTGGGAGCGGGCTTGCTCGCGAAAGCAGTGTGTCATTCACCGCAGATGTTGGATGTATCGGCCCCTTCGCGAGCAAGCCCGCTCCCACAGGGTTCGGTGTTCACAATTAAATATTTGTAAGGAGCTTTTCATGACTCAGCTGCGCCGCGTCGCGATTATTGGCGGTAACCGTATTCCCTTCGCCCGCTCCAACGGGCCATACGCCACCGCCAGTAACCAGGCGATGCTCACCGCAGCGCTCGAAGGCCTGATCGAACGCTACAACCTGCATGGCCTGCGCATCGGCGAAGTGGTCGCGGGGGCGGTCCTCAAGCTGTCACGAGACATGAACCTGACGCGCGAGTGTGTGCTCGGTTCACGGTTGTCCCCCGGCACCCCGGCCTATGACATCCAGCAGGCTTGCGGCACGGGTCTTGAGGCGGCGTTGCTGGTCGCGAACAAGATTGCCCTGGGACAGATCGATTGCGGCATTGCCGGTGGCGTCGATACCACCTCGGATGCGCCGATCAGCGTCAGTGAAGGTTTGCGCAGGGTGCTGCTGCAAGCCAATCGCGCCAAGACCACCGGCAACAAACTGAAAACGTTTCTGCAACTGCGTCCCCGGGACCTGATCCCGGAGTTCCCGCGCAACGGCGAGCCGCGCACAGGTTTGTCCATGGGCCAACACTGCGAATTGATGGCCCAGACCTGGAACATTCCCCGCGAAGAACAGGATCAACTGGCGCTGGAGAGTCATCAGAAACTCACGGCCTCGTACACCGAGGGCTGGCACAACGACCTGATGACGCCGTTCCTCGGCCTGACCCGCGACAACAACCTGCGCCCGGACCTGACCCTGGAAAAACTCGCCTCGCTGAAACCGGCCTTCGAGAAAAGCGCCAAGGGCACGATGACGGCGGGCAACTCCACACCGCTCACCGATGGCGCGTCGCTGGTGCTGCTGGGCAGTGAAGAATGGGCGAAGGAACGCGGCTTGCCGATCCTCGCGTATTTGCGTGATGGCGAGGCCGCAGCGGTGGATTTCGTCAACGGCGCCGAAGGGCTGTTGATGGCCCCGGTGTACGCGGTGCCGCGTTTGCTGGCGCGCAACGGCCTGACCTTGCAGGACTTCGACTACTACGAAATCCACGAAGCCTTCGCCGCGCAGGTGCTCTGCACGTTGAAGGCCTGGGAAGATCCGGAGTATTGCAAAACCCGTCTCGGCCTCGACGCGCCGCTGGGCTCCATCGACCGCAGCCGCCTCAACGTCAAAGGCAGTTCACTGGCGGCCGGGCATCCGTTTGCCGCGACCGGCGGGCGCATCGTCGCCAACCTGGCGAAGTTGCTCGACGCGGCGGGCAAGGGCCGAGGCCTGATCTCGATCTGCGCCGCCGGTGGTCAGGGCGTGACGGCGATTATCGAGCGCTGATCGGTTCGGCATTTTGCTGCGCTATGCGCTCGCGGTTGCGGTTGGCGTAATTCTCGGCCATCACCGAACAGACAATCAGCTGCAACGGGTGATAGATCATGATCGGCAGCAGGATCAAGCCGAGGCCCGGGTTGGCGCCGAAGATCAACGCGGCCATCGGCGCACCTGCCGCCAGGGATTTTTTGCTGGCGCAGAACACCGCCGCGATCTCATCGGCGGGGCTGAACTTCAAGGCGCGGGCGGTGAGGGTGGTCATCCACAGGATGATCGCCAGCAGGATTGCACTGCCGATCAGCGCGCTGAGAATCACGCTGTTGCCCTGTTGCTGCCACATGCCCGAGACCATTGAATTACAGAACGCCGAGTACACCAGCAGCAGGATCACCAGCTTGTCGACGATGTTGGTGTAACGCTTGTGGCGGGCAAAGAATTTGCCCAACAGCGGTCGCAACAGTTGGCCGAGCACCAGCGGCAACAGCAACATGGCGCAGAGGTCGAGCAGGGTTGAGCCCAGATCAATGCCGCCGGCACCGCTGCCGACCACCAGACTCACCAGCAACGGCGTCAGAAAAATCCCCAGCACGCTGGACAGGCTCGCGTTGAGAATCGCCGCCGGCACGTTGCCGCCTGCGCTGCCAGTCAGGGCCACGGAAGAAGAAATGGTTGAAGGCAGGGCGCACAGGTAGAAGAAGCCGAGCATCAGCAGCGACGGAATGTGCGAACCCAACAACTTGTCGCTCAGCCACCAGATCAACGGGAACACCGCGAAGGTGAAGCCCTGAACCATCACGTGCAGCTTCCAGTTTTTCAGGCCATGGCTGATCTGCTCGCTGGACAGGTTGACCCCGTGCAGGAAGAACACCAGGAACACGCCGATGTTGATCACGTACTCGGCATGCATCCCGCCGCCCGTGGCGCCGAAGACCGGGAAGAAATAGGACAGCAGCGTGGCGATCAGCATGCCGCACAAGAACCAGTCGGTGACCACACGTTTGAGGTGTTTAAAGGCATGCATAACAGGCACCGAATACATTTGTAAGAATTGATGACTTAGCCTAACGTCGGCCCTATCTGCCGTCTTGCGACACAAGGCCAATCAATGCCGACTAACGGACAACTTTCCCTCGAACGAACGATTCCGACACTGAAGGCGTTGCCGCGTCCGCTGTTCGCGCGGGCGGAAAGTCTGAATGCCGGGTCGTGGACGCCGCCTCATCGCCACGACTGGGTGCAATTTTCCTACGCCATCAGCGGCGTTCTCGGTGTGCACACTGCTGAGGGCAGCTTCTTTGCGCCACCGCAGTGGGGGATCTGGATTCCGGCGGATCTTGAGCACCAGGTGGTGACCTCGATGCGCGCCGAGATGCGCAGCCTCTACGTGCGCCGCGAGGATTGCGAATGGGCGGACGGGCGTTGCCGGGTGCTGGAAGTCACGCCGTTGGCCCGGGAGCTGATCAAGAGTTTTTGCCTGCTGCCGGTGGAATATCCACAGGGCGACAGCCAGGAAGCGCGGTTGGTGAATGTGCTGCTCGATCAATTGGCGAATCTGCCGGAGGTGGGGTTTTCCCTGCCGTTGCCGCGGCATGAGCGGTTGCTCGGGTTGTGCAATGAGCTGATCGAAAGCCCGGAGCACACCGTGACATTGCAGGAATGGGCGCAGCGCCTGGGGATGTCGGAGAAGACGCTGATGCGCTTGTTTCAGCGCGAGACCGGGTTGAGCTTTCGAGGCTGGCGGCAGCGGATGCGGTTGCTGTCGTCGTTGAGTTTGCTGGAGGAGGGCGACAGCGTGACCAATGCGGCGCTGTCTTGCGGGTATGACTCGACGTCGGCGTTTATTGCGGCGTTCAAGGGGTTATTCGGGTTTACGCCGGGGGAGTTGTTTCGGCAGTGATGACGCCTTCGCGGGCAAGCCTCGCTCCTACAAGGATGGCGTCTGTACCAAAATCAGGTACGACACGAAACCTGTAGGAGCGAGGCTTGCCCGCGAATGGCCGCGAAGCGGCCACCGGGATTCAGGATCAGGTCCTGAAACGGCGAACCAACCCATCCAGCTCATTCGACAACCCGGCCAGGCTCTGGGAGTCCAGTCGCGCCGAGTTCGCCAGTTCCGCCACCAACTGCGCATCGCCATGGATCTGGCTGATGTGCCGATTGATGTCTTCAGCCACCTGATGCTGTTCTTCCGCCGCCGTGGCGATCTGCGTGTTCATGTCACGGATCACATCCACCGATTCACGAATCAGCCCGAAACTGCTGCGCGCTTCGCCGATGCGGGTCACCGATTGTTGCGACACTTCCAGGCTCGCATGCATTTGCTGAGTCACTTGGCTGGTGCGCTTGGCCAGGTTGCCGAGCAAGCCATCGATTTCCGCCGTGGAATCCGCCGTGCGTTTGGCCAGGGCCCGGACTTCATCCGCCACCACCGCAAACCCGCGACCTTGCTCACCGGCCCGAGCCGCTTCAATGGCCGCGTTCAGGGCCAGCAGGTTGGTTTGTTCGGCAATCGAGCGAATGGTCCCCAGGATCGACTGAATGTCGTTGCTGTCGCGTTCAAGCTGTTGCATCGATTGCGCCGACTGTTCGATTTCCTGGCTCAAGCGATCAACGCTGGTCACTGCCGCATCAATCTGCTGCTGACCTTGACGCGCCTGGCGCTGCCCACTGTCGGCGGATTCCGCCGCTTGGCTGCAAGAGCGCGCAACTTCGTTGGCGGTGGCAACCATTTCGTGAAACGCGGTGGACACCATGTCCACCGCTTCACGCTGGCGCCCGGCGGCTTCAGCCATGTCGCTGGAGACCTGGGTCGAACTCTTGGAGGTGGCGAGGATTTTCGTCGCGGCGCCGCCGATGCTTTGAATCAGATTGCGAATCGCCGTCAAAAACTGGTTGAACCAGTTGGCCAACTGAGCGGTTTCGTCGCTGCCACGGATTTCCAGGTTCTTGGTCAGGTCGCCTTCACCTTGGGCGATACCTTCCAGGCCGCTGGCCACGCTGCGGATCGGCCGCACGATGACACTGGCGAAACTGGCGCCGAGGATGGCGAAGACCACTGCCAGTACGGCGGCGATGATTGCGATCAGCCAAGTCAGCTGGGTCGCGGAGCTCATCACGTCGTTTTGCTTGATCAGGCCGATAAAGGTCCAGCCCAGTTGCTCCGACGGCCAGACGTTGGCCATGTAGCGTTCGCCGTTCAACTCGACTTCCACCAGGCCTTTACCGGCCTTGGCCAGTTGCGCGTAACCCTCGCCCAGGCTGCTTAATGCCTTGAAGTTGTGTTCCGGTTGCTTCGGATCGACCAGCACGGTGCCGGTGTTCTCCAGCAACATCAGGTAGCCGGTTTCACCGAGCTTGATCTGTTTGACGATTTCGGTGAGCTGCTTGAGCGTCACGTCGATGCTGACCACGCCGCCATGGGTGCCCAACTTGTTGTCGATGGTGCGCACGGTGCTGACGTAGGTCGCGTCGTCCTGGGCCCAGTAATAGGCCTCAGTACGGAACGGCTTGCCCGGTTTGGCCTGGGCAGCCTTGTACCACGGGCGCTGACGCGGGTCGTAATTGCTCAGCTTCGCATCGTCCGGCCAGGAAACGTAACCCCCCGCCGCAGTGCCGAGGATGGCATAGGCGTAGGACGGATGGCTGTTGCCCAGGTCCTGCAGAAGGCTGAAAACCTTTTTGTCCATCTCACCCTGGGGAATGCTCTCGGCGTTGGCGCTCATGTAGGTCTTGAGGCTGTCGTCGGACTCCTTGATCAGGGGTTGTTTGGCCAGGTAATCGACGTTCTGGCTGATGCCGTCAAAGAACAGCTGCATGGCGTTGCTGACCTGACGAATTTCACGACCACTGCCGTCGACGAAATTGTCCTTGGCGTCACTGCGCAAGTTCATCACAACGAGGGTCGCGACCAGCACCACCGGCAAGCAGGCGATGATTGCAAACGCCCAGGTCAACTTTTGTTTGATGTTCATCCGCGCTCCAGATTTTTCTTGTAGGCCCACGCAGTGCAGATGACTCGCGGATTATTGGCAGAACGATTGTCGGACAAATCACTTTGTCACTGATGAATTCGGCTGATGGAGGCGGAAATTGAGGCCTATTAAGAAAAATCCTACGAAGGGTATGAGTCGAGGTGTCAACTTCTGTCGCAAATACCCTCCAAGCCTTACAGCACCAAGTGACGCTGGCTCAGCTATGATCTGGGGCGGCCGATGACGAGGGTCGGGTTTGCCTGATTAATCCGGCACAGTGTGTGCTTCTTGATGTCGATGGGAACGTTCATAGGTCGGCAACCCCTCCCCCGAATGAGCGGATTGCCGTATAACGAATGACTTTCGCGTGTTTGGTAATAAAGGACCCCCAATAAAAGCTGATGAAGACTCCAAAACGCATTGAACCCCTGATCGAGGACGGTCTGGTCGACGAGGTGCTGCGCCCACTCATGAGTGGTAAAGAAGCAGCTGTTTATGTGGTGCGCTGCGGCAACGAGTTACGTTGCGCGAAAGTCTACAAGGAGGCGAATAAACGCAGTTTCCGTCAAGCGGCCGAGTATCAGGAAGGCCGCAAGGTGCGCAACAGCCGTCAGGCTCGAGCGATGGCCAAGGGCTCCAAGTTCGGCAAGAAAGAAACCGAAGACGCCTGGCAAAATGCCGAAGTGGCGGCGTTGTTCCGTCTGGCCGGTGCTGGCGTTCGGGTCCCTCAGCCTTACGACTTCCTTGAAGGCGTGCTGCTGATGGAACTGGTGGCCGACGAGTACGGCGATGCCGCACCGCGTCTGAACGACGTGGTGCTGGAACCGGATCAGGCGCGCGAATATCACGCGTTCCTGATTTCGCAGATCGTGCTGATGTTGTGCACCGGTCTGGTGCACGGAGACCTGTCGGAGTTCAACGTATTGCTGACCCCGACTGGCCCTGTGATCATCGACCTGCCGCAAGCGGTGGACGCGGCGGGCAACAACCACGCGTTCAGCATGCTGGAGCGGGATGTTGGCAACATGGCGTCCTATTTCGGGCGGTTTGCGCCAGAGTTGAAAAAGACCAAGTACGCCAAGGAAATGTGGGCTTTGTTCGAAGCCGGCACCTTGCACCCGGCCAGTGTCTTGACCGGCGAGTTCGACGAGCCTGAAGAGTTGGCTGACGTGGGCGGGATCATGCGCGAGATCGAGGCGGCACGCCTGGATGAAGAGCGTAAGCAAGCGGTGCGTGCGGCAGATGATGCACCACCGGGCAAAACCGAAGAACCGCCTCCACCGTGGATGCAGTGATCGGTTAAAGAAAACCCGGCTTCGGCCGGGTTTTTTGGTTCATGACCTGGTAAAAGACCGAGTCGCCTGGTTCGCGGGCAAGTCTCGCTCCTACAGGGTTTTGTGTGGCAGCAATATTTTGTAGGAGCGAGGCTTGCCCGCGACGGCGTCAGTCTGTGCGCCCCGGAATTTTCATACCCACCACACTCAAGGACTGAATGTGAACACCTCCACCCGCAACGCCCAGTTGATCATCGCCGCCCGTCTGGTCTCGGACTTCGGCGCCTTCCTCAACATGGTCGCCCTGGCCACTTACGTTTATCTGCTCAGCAACAGCGCCATGAGCGTCGGGATCTTCCTCGCCAGCCGCGTGGGCGGAGGGGTTTTCGCCAGCCTGATTGGCACTTCGTTCTATCGTCGCTGTGCCGGGCGCATGCCGCTGATTGTCTTTGATCTGCTGCGCGCGGGGTTGTTGGGCCTGCTGCTGGTGCTGCCGGTCGCCCAGCAAGCACTGCTTTTACCGGTGATCGCGTTCGGCCTGGGGTTCGGCAACTCAATGTTCGCTATCGGCCTCAACAGCCAGTTACCGCACCTGATCGAAGGCGAACACCTGCTCAAGACCAACGCCTGGATCACTTCGGCATCGTCCACTGCCATGGTCGGCGGAAGCCTGGTGGCGGGCTTGTTGGTGGCGGCGTTTGGCTTTGAAACGGTATTTGCATTGAACGTGGTCACTTATCTGCTGGCCGCGTTGTTTATCCTGCCGTTGCGGTTTTCCCGACCTGCGCCCAGTACTGAGCTAACCCCGGCGCGTGGTGAGTGGCACGCCCTGCGCCAAGGCCTGCGCAGTACACCCGTGGTGGCCGCGATGCTCGCTGTCACCATGGCCGACACCCTGGGCAGCGCCGCGCACAACGTTGGCTTCCCGATCATTTCCAGACTGCTGACCCCGGAGTCGGCCAGCACCACGCTGGGTTTGATGCTGGCGGTCTGGGCCTGTGGAAAACTCATCGGCGCGCGCATCGCCAGTCGCCTGAAAGGTTCTGACAATGCACACCTGGAGCGGCGGTTTTTCTTCGGCGTGTTGCTGATGTCCTGCGGCTTCATCCTGATGTTTCAGCAGCAGACCCTCTACGGATTGCTGCTGTTCTCGTTACCGGCGGGGTTGGGCGACGGCTTCTCCGAGGTCGGCTTGATGTCGCGCCTTCAACGTGAACCGGACAGTCTGCGCCTGCCGATTTTCAGCTTGTTGACGTTGCTGCAAATGACCGGCTTCGGCGTCGGCATGTTGATCGCCGCGCCGTTCTATTCGTGGTGGACGCCGGGGGCCGTGGTGCTGCTGTTCCACGGCATTCCCGTCACCACGTTGCTGGTGGTGAAGGCACTCGCGATCAGGGGCGAACGGGTTGCGCGCAGCAGCCCGACTCCAGGTTCTTGAGGATCGGGCAGTCGGGGCGATGGTCGCCCTGGCAGTGTTCGACCAGGTCCTGCAAGGTGTCGCGCAACTGACCGAGTTCGCGGATCTTCTGGTTCAGTTCGTCGATGTGCTGGCGGGCCAGGGCTTTCACGTCGGCGCTTGCGCGTTCGCGGTCCTGCCAGAGGGTCAACAGTTTGCCGACCTCCTCGAGTGAAAACCCCAGGTCCCGGGAGCGCTTGATGAACGCCAGCGTGTGCAAGTCGTCATCGCCATAAACGCGGTAGCCGCTGTCGGTGCGATGGGCAGCCTTGAGCAAGCCGATGGATTCGTAATAACGAATCATCTTCGCGCTCAGGCCGCTATGGCGGGCTGCTTGGCCGATGTTCATCGGTTGTCCTCCAGATCCTTGGGTTTCCAGGTTTTCAACAGTAGCGCATTGCTCACCACGCTGACGCTCGACAACGCCATCGCCACGCCGGCCAGCACCGGATTGAGGAAACCGAATGCTGCCAAAGGAATGCCGATCAGGTTATAGACGAACGCCCAGAACAGGTTTTGCCGAATTTTCGCGTAGGTCTTGCGGCTGATTTCCAGCGCGGCGGGCACCAGCCGTGGATCGCCGCGCATCAGTGTGATACCGGCCGCGTGCATGGCTACGTCGGTGCCACCGCCCATGGCGATGCCGATGTCGGCGGCCGCCAGGGCCGGGGCGTCGTTAATGCCGTCACCGACCATCGCCACCACGCCGGTTTTCTTCAATTCGGCGACGGTGGCGGCTTTGTCTGCCGGCAACACTTCGGCGTGGACATCGGTAATGCCCAGGGCTTCGGCAACCACTTTGGCACTGCCACGGTTATCGCCGGTCAGCAGGTGGCTGCTGATGTTGCGTGCGCTGAGCTGTTGCACCGCGTGCAAAGCGCCGGGTTTGAGCGTGTCACCGAACGCGAACAGACCCAGTACGTTGGGCTCGGGGCTTTGTTCGATCAGCCAGGAGAGGGTGCGGCCTTCGGTTTCCCACGCAGTTGCGGAGTCAGCCAATAGGCCTGCGCTCAATCCACTTTCTTCCAGCAGCCTGCGATTACCCAACGCCAAACGACGACCGTCGAGCGTACCGGCGATGCCACGACCGGTCAGCGATTGGCTGTCGCTGATATCGGCCACGGTCAAACCGCGTTCGGCGCAAGCGTCCAGAACCGCCTTGGCCAGTGGGTGTTCACTGCCGCGTTGCAGAGCGCCGGCCATTTGCAGCAGGGCGGCTTCATCAGCGTTGATGGCACTCAAATGAGCGATACGCGGTGCGCCCGAGGTCAGCGTGCCGGTTTTGTCGAACACCACGGCGCTGACTTCATGCGCACGTTCCAGTGCCTCGGCGTCCTTGATCAGAATTCCGTAGCGGGCGGCGACGCCGGTGCCCGCCATGATCGCGGTCGGCGTGGCCAGCCCGAGTGCGCAAGGGCAGGCGATGACCAGCACGGCGACGGCGTTGATCAACGCGGTTTCCATCGGTGCGCCGTACAACCACCAGCCGATCAAAGTCGCCAACGCGATCAACAGAACGGTCGGCACAAACACCTGGCTGACTTTATCCACAAGTTTCTGGATCGGCGCCTTGGCGGCCTGGGCGTCTTCGACCAGACGGATGATCCGCGCCAGCACGGTTTCTGCGCCCAGGGCCTGGGTGCGAACCAGCAACCGGCCTTCGCCATTGATCGCGCCGCCAGTGACTTTGTCACCGGGTTGTTTGGGCACCGGCAGGCTTTCGCCGCTGATCAGCGCTTCGTCGGCGTGGCTCTGGCCTTCGACCACTTCACCGTCCACCGGGAAGCGTTCGCCGGGCTTGACCATGACCAGGTCATTGAGGCGCAAGGCGCTGATGGCGACGTCCTGCTCGCGGCCGTCGACCACCTGAATCGCGCGTTCCGGGCGCAAGGCTTCGAGGGCGCGGATAGCGCTGGCGGTCTGGCGCTTGGCGCGGCTTTCCAGGTATTTGCCCAGCAACACCAAGGCAATCACCACCGCCGAGGCTTCGAAATACAAGTGCGGCATGCGCCCGGCCGCCGTGGCCCATTCATAAAGACTCAAGCCATAGCCGGCGCTGGTGCCCAGGGCGACCAGCAAATCCATGTTGCCGGCCCCGGCGCGCACGGCTTTCCAGGCGGCCACATAAAAACGTGCGCCGAAAACGAACTGCACCGGTGTGGCCAGCGCGAATTGCGCCCAGGCCGGGAGCATCCAGTGCACGCCAAACGGCTGCAGCAGCATCGGCAACACCAGCGGCAAGGCAAGGGCAGTCGCCATGATCAACGCCCAACGCTCACGGTGCAGGCGCTGTTGTTGCTGGTCGGTTTGCGGGTGTTCGACTTCCCAGACGCTGGCGCTGTAACCGGCCTTGGTCACAGCGGCGATCAAGGCTTGCGGATCGATTTGTCCGAGCAGTTCCAAGTGTGCCCGTTCGTTGGCGAGGTTGACGCTGACGCTTTTTACCCCGGGCACCTTGGCCAGCGCCCGTTCGACGCGGCCGACGCAGGATGCGCAAGTCATGCCGTCGATGCTCAATTCCAGGCTTTGCTGCGGGACGCTGTATCCGGCCTGTTGCACCGCGTCCATCAAGGCCGGCAGGCTGTCGCGGGGTGCCTGGACCCGGGCCTGCTCGGTGGCGAGGTTGACGCTGACGGCAGAGGCGCCGATGACTTTGCTCAAGGCACGCTCGACACGCCCGGCGCAACTGGCGCAGGTCATGCCGGCAATCGGCAGATCGAAAGTGGTGGATTCGGACATCGGTCGCGCTCCCTGTAGAAGATGCTACAGGATCAACCTTGCCATGCTGGCAAGGTCAAGCGCAAAGATCGAGGTGCTCAAACCCGCCCTGTAGGAGCGAGGCTTGCCCGCGAAGGGGCCGTAACATTCAACATTGATACTGAATGCAACGGCCCTTTCGCGGGCAAGCCTCGCTCCTACAGGGGTCGATGGTGGTCAGTAGTCCAGGACAGTGGGCTTGAGGTACATCCCTTCCTGCGTCATCGCAATCCGGAATTTCAACACATCCCCGGCCTTGAGCGTGATGTTCTGCGAGCCCGGTGCGAGCATGCCCGGGTTGCAACCCGGTGCCTGGCCCGGCAACAGTTTGAGGCGCAGGGACACATTGCCCGGCGGCAGGTTGAACGAAGTGCTTTGTTCCTGGAACAGCCGCGCCGACAGTTGATCCTGGATGTACACGCCGATCTCGCAGGAGGTCGCGACTTCCAGGCGCTCGCGGGAAATGATCAGTACGCCATAGTCCTCCCCGGCGGCTTGAACCGAAGGTGTCGCGGCAAATAGGCTGAGGAAGCCAAACAGGCTGAGAGCTGACCAGCGCATGGCTGAATCTCCTGAAGTCGAGTCATTGATGCACGCAGCTTGGCCGAGCACGACGCCGATTGCCAGCCCGGCAGCTCTCTCCAGAACTTGACCTTGCCAGGGTGGCAAGCTCGAGACTGCCCGCAACCCTCATGAAAGGAGCCACACCATGCAAGTGTTCAACGTTCAAGGCATGTCCTGCGGTCACTGCGTCAAAGCCATTACCCAGGCGCTGCAAGCCAAGGATCCTGCGGCCAGCGTGCGGGTTGATCTGGCGGCAAAGGAAGTCGGCGTTGAAAGCGCGCTGTCGGCCGAGCAAGTGATCGCTGCGATCACTGAAGAAGGCTACAACGTAAAACTCGCTTAAGACCCAACATAAATCTCCTGTGGGAGCGGGCTTGCTTGCGAAGAGGGAGTATCAGGCGACATTACTGTTGAATGACACACCGCATTCGCGAGCAAGCCCGCTCCCACAGGTTTTGCATTCATTAAGTGATTTTAATAGTTAGCGACCTAACGGAATGTTCAAGGCGTCGATGCGCGGCTAGACTGTCGGGCTGCCGACTTATGCCCAACTGGATGCCTGATGAACTTCCGTACCATTTTGATTCTTGGCGCCCTGAGCGCTTTCGGCCCGCTGGCGATCGATTTCTATCTGCCGGCGTTCCCGGCGATGGCGCTCGCGTTCGGCACCGATGAGAAACACGTTCAGCTGACACTGGCCGCGTATTTCCTGGGCCTGTCCCTCGGTCAACTGGCGTACGGACCGGTAGCGGATCGCTTCGGGCGGCGGATTCCATTGCTGACGGGCGTCGGGTTGTTCACCGCCGCCTCCCTGGCCTGCGCGTTTGCGCCGAATCTGGAATGGTTGATCGGTGCGCGGTTCATTCAGGCGCTCGGTGGTTGCGCGGGGATGGTGATCGCCCGAGCGGTGGTCAGTGACAAATGCGATGCGGTGGGGTCGGCGAAAGTCTTTTCGCAGCTGATGCTGGTGATGGGCCTGGCACCGATTCTCGCGCCCATGCTGGGTGGACTGCTCGTCAATACGACGGGCTGGCAGTCGATCTTCCTGGTGCTGACCGGTTTCAGTGCCCTGGCGGGGTTGGCCGTGGCGATCGGGTTGCCGGAAAGCCTTCCGGCCCATGTACCGCGTCAGCCGCTGTCGGGAGCGTTGCGTCAATACGGTCGGCTGTTGTCGGATCCGGTCTACCTCGGCCACGCCTTGACCGGCGGTATCGCCATTGCCGGGATGTTTGCCTACATCGCCGGTTCACCCTTCGTCTTCATCAAACTCTACGGCGTACCGGCCGAGCATTTCGGCTGGCTGTTCGGGACCAACGCGGCGGGTTTCATTCTGGTGGCGCAGGTCAACGCGCGACTGCTGGCCAAGCGTGGCCCGGCATTCTTGCTGGTGCGTACCGTGTGGATCTACCTGGGTGCGGGCCTGACGCTGCTCGCCGTCAGTGCGCTGCACACCGAGCAGTTATGGCCGCTGCTGATTCCGCTGTTTATCTGCATCGCCAGCCTCGGTTGCATCCTCCCCAACGCCTCGGCCTGCGCCATGAACGGGCAGGGCGCCCGCGCCGGCAGTGCGTCGGCGATGCTCGGTTGCCTGCAATTCAGCGTCGCCGCCGGTGCTGCGGCGTTGGTCGGTGTTTTACACGATGGCAGCGCCGTGCCGATGGCCATGGTCATCAGCCTGTGCGGGATTCTGGTGGTGAGCGTGGCGATGCTCACCCGGCGTTTGCAAAATGCGCGGGCATTGGCGCAAGCCCAGGTCTGAGGACGGACTCAGCCAGCAGCGCGCTGCTGGCGGTCGGGGAATTGATGGGGCGCAAGCAATCGCGCTTCAAGGGTTTTAGTGAAGGCGAGTGCTTCAGCTTCGCTGCGGAACGTTACAGCGTGTTGGTCCAGACGGACCTGCCACTGGGATTTAGCCACTTCTTTTATCAGGATCTTCATTGCTGAACTCTCCTCTCTTAAAAGATGTTACGTAAAAGAATGCATCGCAGAGGTTTCGATTGTAGACCCGTATACGATCACAAATATGACAAAGGTCAACTCTCGGACTGACGGTGTCGTCCATCTGGACGACACCTGTTTCATCTTGTTTCAGAACCCTTCGAGCACAATCTTGCCCTTGGACTTGCCACTTTCAAGCAGCTCATGGGCGCGACGCAGGTTGGCCGCGTTGATGGTCCCGAAGTGCTCGCCGACCGTGGTCTTCAGCGTACCGGCGTCGATCAGCCCGGCCACGCGGTTGAGCAGTTTGTGCTGCTCGATCATGTCCGCCGTTTCGAACAGCGAGCGGGTGTACATGAACTCCCAGTGCAGCGACAGGCTCTTGCGCTTGAGCTTGGTCACGTCCAGCGCTTTCGGATCATCGATCAACGCCAGTTTGCCCTGTGGCGCTAACGCCTCGACCAGTTGATCCAGGTGGTGCTCGGTCTGGGTCAGGCTGGCGACGTGGGTCACATGGCCGATGCCTGCGCGTTTGAGTTCTTCACTCAACGGCTGGCTGTGATCGATCACCAGATCGGCGCCCAACTCGCGCACCCAGCTCTGGGTTTGCGCACGGGAAGCGGTGCCGATGACGTTCAGCCCGGTTAGCTGGCTGGCCAGTTGCGTGAGAATCGACCCCACACCGCCCGCCGCGCCGACGATCAGCAGGCTCTGGCCCTCATCGGCTTGACCTTCGCGCACTTGCAGGCGTTCGAAAAGCAATTCCCAGGCGGTGATGGCGGTCAGCGGCAACGCGGCGGCTTCGGCGAAACCGAGGGTTTTCGGCATATGGCCGACGATGCGCTCGTCCACCACGTGCAATTCGCTATTGCCCCCCGCACGGGCGATGGAACCGGCGTAAAACACCTTGTCGCCCGCCTTGAACAGTGTGACTTCACTGCCGACAGCCTTGACCACACCGGCCACGTCCCAACCCAGCACTTTCGCCGCGCCATCTTCAGGCTGGACGTTCTGACGGACCTTGGTGTCGACCGGGTTCACCGAGATGGCTTTGACTTCCACCAACAGATCACGCGGCCCTGCAACCGGTTCTGGCAGTTCGATGTCTTGCAGGGAATTGGCGTCACTGATCGGCAAAGACGCGTAATAGGCGATGGCTTTCATGTAGGGCTCCTGAACAGTCATAGAAGAAGGGATCAAGCCACGGTGCGCAGGCGCTTGAGTTCGAAGTGCTCGAGAAAGTCGTCGGCCTTGGCGCGGAAGCTCTGGACATGGGCGCTGGCGTCATGGGCTTGCAGGGCCTCGTCGCTGCTCCAGTGTTCAATCATGTAGAAAGCCAGCGGATTGGCCAGGTCCTGGTGCAGGTCGTATTGACCGCAACCGGCCTCGGCGCGGGTCGGTTCAACCAGCGCACGCAGGTGCTGTTCGAGGGCGTCTTGCTGGCCGGCTTTGGCGATGAGGGTGGCAATGGCGGTGAAAGGCTGGGACATGGTCAGCTCCAGAAACGGGATGATTTCGATGGGACGGATGATTGGCTATTTCTCTGCAAGATAAAACCCGCTAAAAGAGCAGTCTCTTTCAGTATTTTTTTGATAATCGGGGCTGGAAATGCTGCGTTTCGATGACTTGCAGTTATTCGTCCGGGCTGCGGACCTGGGGAGTTTGTCGGCGGCTGCACGGGTGATGGACATGTCGGCGGCGGTGGCCAGTGCGGCGTTGAAGCGCATCGAACAGCAACTCGGCGCGCGTTTGCTGGCGCGTTCCACCCGTAGTTTGCGCTTGACCGCCGAAGGTGAGGGCTTTCTGGAATATGCCCGGGCTGCCCTGAGCAATCTCGATGAGGGTCGCCGTTTGCTGGCCAGCGGTCAGGATCAGGTCAGCGGGATTTTGCAGTTGTCGGCACCGTCGGACTTCGGCCGCAACCTGTTGCTGCCATGGCTCGACGAATTCCAGCGTGAGCATCCCAAACTGACCGTGCGCCTGTTGCTGGGTGATCGCATCGCCGACCTGTTCCGCCAGCCGGTGGACATTGCCCTGCGTTACGGCGAACCGGAAGACTCAAGCCTGGTGGCACTGCCCATCGCTGCGCAGAACCGCCGTGTGCTCTGCGCGGCGCCGAGTTATCTGGCCAGGCATGGCGAGCCGCGGCATCTGGAACAACTGGCGCAGCACAATTGTTTGTTGTTCATGCTCGGCAGCCGGGTCCATGACCACTGGAGTTTCCACGACGGCAAACGCGAGGTCGGCCTGACCGTCAGTGGTGATCGCTTCAGTGACGATGCCGATGTCGTGCGGTTGTGGGCGGTCGCAGGGGCAGGGATTGCTTGTAAGTCCTGGCTCGATGTCGCCGCCGATGTGCTCGCCGGACGATTGAAAGTGCTGATGCCGGAGTTGCTCTGCGAGCGCGCACCGCTGAATCTGCTGTGCGCCCATCGCGCACAATTGAGTAAGCCGGTGAACCTTTTGCGGGAAATGCTTGCCAGCCGATGCGCTCATTTAGGCAGTCAATTTCCGACGATATCGGGCATCGATCATTAGTCGCAGGCAAATAGCGAAATTTCTGTCAGGAACTATCACCACCCGCGCTTTCCCAAGGGCAGGAACCGGCGGTTAACCCGCTTATACTAGCGCCCGCCTCATGTACGCACCGTCGATCTCGCGATGGCGAGTCCGCGTTCCAGTCGGCACGGACCCTCGGCCAGGCATCAGACCTTCGCGATACCTGCGAGGCAATGGCACAGGTGAGTGAGGGACTTTGCCCGGCTTATGGCGGTTTCCGCGTCTTGGCCGATGACACATTACTGGTCAAGATGTCTCTGAGCAGCAGACGAAACGATTCAACAGGGAGTGAATACATGGAACATGCACCTTGCATCAGCCAGATCGCCACGTTACTGGCTGACCCCAAGCGCAGCGCAATGATGTGGGCCTTGATGGACGGCTCGGCGCGGCAGACCGAAGAGCTGGCGCTACTGACCGGTCTGTCACCGTCTTCGGCCAGTGCACACCTGGGGCGTTTGTCCGCCGGAGGTCTGTTGAAAGTCGAAATCCGTGGGCGCAAACGCTTTTTCCGCCTGGCCGCGCCTGAAGTCGGCGCGGCAATCGAAGCATTGGCCAGCGCGACGCTGGCCAGTACCCCGCAGCCAGTCCCGGACGTTTTCAAGCGCCCCAGCCCCATTGCCAAACCTCAGGCAGCGCCTTCGTCGTTATTGCGGGCCCGACTGTGCGATGACCATTTGGGAGGCACTCTGGCCGCCGATCTTTACCAGCGGCTGCTGGATGCGGGCTGGATCGAGCAGTTCGAACAGCGCGTCATGATCACCCACAAGGGTTCCACTCAACTGGCCTCGCGCGGGGTGTTCATCCAGGCCCTGGCCCATCGCAACAGCAGAGTTGCGTGCCCGTGTCCCGACTGGAGCGAAAGACGCCCGCACATGGGCGGTTCGCTGGGCGCTGCGTTGTTGCAGCTGTTCATGCAGTCCGGCTGGTTGAGCCTGCCCAACGATTCGCGAGCCTTGCAGATCACGGCCGCGGGGCAGCGGGAGATCCATCGTTTTGCCAAGGAAACCGAGCTGGAAATGGCGCTTTAGAACCGTTTGATGGACTAAGCCGGTAGGGCAGAACACCGAACCTGTGGGAGTGAGCCTTTGTGGCGAGGGGATTTATCCCCGTTCGGCTGCGAAGCAGTCGCAAAACCAGTGCATGCGGTGTATCTGATACTGCCTTATTGCAGGTTTGGGGCCGCTGCGCGACCCAACGGGGATAAATCCCCTCACCACAAAGGCTCGCTCCTACAGGGGTTATGCGGTGAGGCTTATGGTTTCACCAATCGGGCATCCAGGCTGTTCTGCGCCAGTCGTTTGGCCTGATCCTGGGTCATGCCCAGATCGGTGTATAGCGCATGGAAGTTCTCTGTCACATACCCGCCAAAGTACGCCGGGTCATCCGAGTTCACCGTCACTTTCACGCCACGCTCAAGCATGTCGAGAATGTTGTGCTGGGACATGTGGTCGAACACGCAGAGCTTGGTGTTGGACAACGGGCACACGGTCAGCGGGATCTGCTCGTCGATGATTCGCTGCATCAAGCGCTCGTCTTCGATGGCGCGCACGCCATGGTCGATGCGCTGGATTTTCAGCAGGTCGAGGGCTTCCCAGATGTACTCGGGCGGGCCTTCTTCACCGGCGTGGGCGACAGTCAGGAAACCTTCGTGACGGGCACGATCGAACACGCGCTGGAACTTGCTCGGAGGGTGACCCATTTCCGAACTGTCCAGGCCCACTGCGACAAACGCCTCGCGAAACGGCAGCGCCTGGTCGAGGGTTTTCTGTGCTTCTTCTTCGCTCAAATGACGCAAGAAGCTCAGGATCAAACCGCTGGTGATGCCCAGTTGCTGCTCACCATCCTTGAGCGCCGCCGCGATGCCGTTAAGCACCACTTCGAACGGCACGCCACGATCGGTGTGGGTCTGCGGGTCGAAGAACGGTTCGGTGTGAATCACGTTCTGCGCCTTGCAACGCAACAGGTAGGCCCAGGTCAGGTCGTAGAAATCCTGGGAGGTGCGCAACACGTCAGCGCCCTGGTAATACAGGTCGAGAAACTCTTGCAGGTTGTTGAAGGCGTACGCCTTGCGCAGGGTTTCGACATCGCTCCACGGCAGGGCGATCTTGTTGCGTTCGGCCAGGGCGAACAGCAACTCAGGCTCCAGCGAACCCTCGAGGTGCAGGTGCAGTTCTGCCTTGGGCAGGGCGTTCAGCCAGTCGTACATAGTCTTTTCTCATCAGGTGCAGATGGCGAGCATTCTACAGATGCCCGTAGAAACAATTAGCAAAACCTGACCAGCCGGTTCATCACACCGCTGGCTGTTCCCGTCGATAGGCGTAGGTCTCGGCGAAGCGCGAGAGCAGGAATTCGGCGCAGGTGGTGGCCGGGTACTTCGCCGGGTGTGATTCGTCCTGGCAACCGGGCAGGCATTCAATGGGTGTGTCGGGGTGGGGTTCGGCGAAGAACGGCATCGAGTATCGATCGACACCCAGCGGGCTGATCACCCGGTGCGGCGTCGACACATAACGGTCGTTGCTCCAGCGCGCCATCATGTCGCCGAGATTGACCACGAACGTGCCTTCGATTGGCGGCGCGTCGATCCATTCGCCTTTGACGTTGCGCACTTGCAGGCCTCCGGCGGCGTCCTGATACAGCAGGGTGATGCAGCCGTAGTCAGTGTGGGCGCCGGCGCCTTGCTGATCGATGGAACTGGCGGAGTGGTGCGGCGGGTAGTGAATCATCCGCAGTACGCTGACTGGCTCATGGAAACGCGTGTCGAAGAAATCGCGCTCGATGTTCAGCGCCATCGTCATGGCTCGCAACAGGGTTTGGGCGAGCGCTTGCATGTCGACGTAGTGCTGCTCCATCAGCGCTTCCCATCCAGAGATTGATGGATGACGGTTGGGGCCGCGCAACGGTTTTTCCGCCAACACGTGCGGGTGATCGGCCGGCAGGTGGAGGCCCATGTCGAAGGTTTCTTTCAGGTCGCTGGGTTTGCTCGGGTCAAGTTGCTCGGTCGCGATGGCGCCGTAGCCGCGATGGTGACGGGTTTGGGTGATGTCGATCTTGAGCTTTTCGCCGACGGGCAGGGCGAAGAAGCGTTGGGCATGGTCGAGCACGGCGTCGATGCGCGAAGGGCTGATCGGGTGCCCCTTGATGTAGAAAAAGCCCCACTCGCGGCAGGCGTGGTCGATCTCTTCGGCAACGCATTTCCAGGCGTGCTGGTCTTTGCTGTAGAGCGGGGTGATGTCGATGATGGGAAGGCTATTCATGCGGCTGTCCTGATAGAGGTATTGGCTGGATCACAATCCATCAAACACCACAGATCCAATGTGGGAGCGGGCTTGCTCGCGAAAGCGGTGTGTCAGCCAACATCAATGCTGAATGTACTGCCGATTTCGCGAGCAAGCCCGCTCCCACAGGGATTTGTGTTCGCCTTGGGAGTTACTTCGGGATGTCGGCCTTCATGCCTTCAACGTAGTAGTTCATCGACGCCAGTTGCGCATTGCTGGCCGTCGCGCCCGCCGCGATTTTCTCGGTGCCGGCCTGATCCTTGATCGGCCCTGTGAACGGGTGGAAGGCGCCGCTCTTGATGTCCGCAATGATCTGCTCGGCTTCGGTTTTCACTGCCGCTGGCACCAGGTCACTGATTGGCAGCTCAACCGTGCCTTCTTTCAATCCGCCCCAGTAGTCCTGCGACTTCCACGTGTGGTCGAGCACGCTTTGGGTCGCCTGAATGTAATGCGGGCCCCAGTCGTTGACGATTGAAGTCAGCACCGCTTTCGGCCCGAAGTGCGCCATGTCCGAAGCGTAGCCGACGGCGTACACGCCGCGACGTTCAGCCGCCTGAATGGGCGCAGGGCTGTCGGTGTGCTGGAACACCACGTCCACGCCCTGGTCGATCAGCGCATTGGCGGCATCGGCTTCCTTGCCCGGGTCGAACCAGGAATTGACCCACACCACCTTGATCTCGGTGCCGGGGTTGTACTTGTTCAGGGCCAGTTGAATGGCGTTGATGTCGCGGATCACTTCCGGGATCGGGAAGGACGCGACGTAGCCGATCTTTTTGGTCTTGGTCATCTTCGCCGCGAGGAAGCCGCCAACGTAGCGACCTTCATACGTGCGCGCCAGGTAGGTGCCGAGGTTCTTGTCCTGCTTGTAGCCGGTGGCGTGTTCGAAGGTCACCTTGGGAAACTGCTTGGCGACTTTCAGGGTCGGGTTCATGTAGCCGAAGGACGTGGTGAAGATCAGGTCGTAGTTGTCCTTGGCCATGTTGCGGATCACCCGCTCGGCGTCGGCCCCTTCGGCGACGTTTTCCACGTAGTTAGTGGTGATCTGATTGCCGAACTTGTCGGCCAGCGCCTTTCGCCCCTGTTCATGCTGATACGTCCAGCCGTGGTCACCGATCGGACCGATATAGACGAAGCCGACTTTCAGCGGGTCGGCGGCACTGGCGGTCAGGCTGGCGCTCAGACCGATGGCTGCGACGACGGCGCAAAGCAGCTTCTTCAACGGACGTTTGTGCATGAATTCGAACTCCATGTTGTTGTGAGGTTGGCAGGGGCAATGCAAATTGCTGACCAACAGGACAACAAAAACTCCGAAACCGTGTCGAGGCCATCGCGAGCAGGCTCGCTCCTACAGGAGACCGCATTCCAATGTGGGAGTGAGCCTGCTCGCGATGAGGCCGGTAAGGCCGATAAAAGTGCACGCCCGAGCACAGCCGCCATCCACTGGTGCGCTAAGGTGTAACGAAACGTTAGCGCCGCCTCGCAGTCAGTAGCTCATCACACTGGTTTCGCTTCACTCGGCAAAAAGGCCTGGAATGCTCACACTCCTCAAGCAAGAAAAGTTTTTGTTGCTTGCCCTGATCGCAGCATTCATCGCTTACCCGATGGAACACTGGATGCTGCACAGCGGCCAACCCATTGCGCTGACCGCCGGCCTGGTGCTGATCGCGTTCATCGTCGTCGCCTCCATGCGAGTCGCCCATCACGCCGAACTGCTCGCTGAAAAAGTCGGCGACCCTTACGGCACGATGATCCTGACCCTGGCCGCGGTGCTGGTGGAAGTGGTGATCCTGGCGATCATGATGAGCAACGAAGCTTCGCCGACCCTGGTGCGGGACACGATTTATTCGGCGGTGATGCTCGACATCAACGGCATACTTGGCCTGGCCGCGTTGATGGGCGGGATCAAGCATGGCGAACAGTCTTACAACGACGACTCGGCCCGCAGCTACAGCGTGATGATCCTCACCGCCATGGGCGTTTCCATGGTGGTGCCGGAGTTCATCCCCGAGGCCAACTGGAAGATTTATTCGGCGTTCACGATTGGCGCGATGGTCGTGCTCTACACTCTGTTCCTGCGCATGCAGGTCGGGCCGCACAGTTACTTCTTCAGCTACAGCTACCCGGAAAAACGTCGCAAGAAAGTCCCGGAGGAGGAGCCTGAACCGGTCAATCTGGCGCTGAGTATCGGCACGTTGGTGTTTGGCGTGGTGGTCATTGGCGCCTTGGCCGAAGTGATGTCCAAGACCCTCGACCTGGGCCTGGAAGGAACGGGCGCACCGCCGGTGATAACGGCGATTCTGGTGGCGGCCATTTCCGCTGCACCTGAGATTCTGACCGCGTTGCGCGCGGCGTTGGCCAATCGCATGCAATCGGTGGTCAACATCGCCATGGGCGCGTCACTGTCGACGGTGATTCTGACGGTGCCGGTGATGGAAGCGATGGCGCTCTACACCGGCCAGCCGTTCCAGATGGCAATGACCCCGGTGCAGACCGTGATGATCTTCCTCACCCTGATCGTCAGCGCGATCAACCTCAACGATGGCGAAACCAATGCCATCGAAGGCATGACCCACTTTGTGCTGTTTGCGACATTCATCATGTTGTCGCTGCTGGGCCTTTAAAAGCTTCGCGGGCAAGCCTCGCTCCTACAGGTACGGGGTCATTCTCATGACTGATGAAAAACCTGTAGGAGAGAGGCTTGCCCGCGAAGGCGTCCTATCAAACGCCGGCGATTAGCTGCCGAGCCGCCTGGCTGTGATCGGCAATCAAGCCTTTCAGATCCAGCCCTTCAACCTGTCCATCAATCACCCGCCACTTGCCACCGATCATCACCCGATCCGCCCGATCCGCACCGCACAGCAGCAACGCCGACACCGGATCATGGCTGCCGGAGAAGCGCAGTTCATCGAGCTTGAACAGTGCCAGATCCGCCTGCTTGCCCACCGCCAATTCGCCAATGTCGGTACGACCCAGCAAACTCGCCGAGCCCGTGGTCGCCCAACCCAGCACCAATTCCGGCGTGATCTTCTCCGCGCCATACCGCAGCCGCTGAATGTAAAGCGCCTGGCGGGTTTCGAGCATCATGTTCGACGCATCGTTGGACGCCGAGCCGTCCACGCCCAGCCCCAGCAACGCGCCAGCAGCGGTCAGGTCCAGCGTCGGGCAAATGCCAGAGGCCAGGCGCATGTTCGAACTCGGGCAATGGCAAATCCCGGTGCCCGCGGCGCCGAGGCGGGCGATTTCGTCCGGGTTGAAGTGGATGCCGTGGGCCAGCCAGGTACGTGGGCCGAGCCAGCCGACGCTGTCCAGATAATCCACGGTGCGCAACCCAAAGCGTTGCAGGCAGAAGTCTTCTTCGTCGAGGGTTTCGGCCAGGTGCGTGTGCAGGCGCACGTCGAGTTTGTTCGCCAGTTCGGCACTGGCGGACATGATTTGCGGCGTCACTGAAAACGGCGAACACGGTGCCAGGGCGATCTGGATTTGCGCGCCATCGCCACGCTCGTGGTATTCGGCGATCAAACGCTGACTGTCGTCGAGGATCACTTCGCCTTCCTGGACGGTCTGCTGCGGTGGCAGGCCGCCGTCCTTTTCGCCAAGGCTCATGGAACCGCGCGTCAGCATGGCGCGCATGCCCAGTTCGCGGACGCTTTCGACTTGCACGTCGATCGCATTTTCCAGACCTTCGGGAAACAGATAGTGGTGATCGGCGGCAGTGGTGCAGCCGGACAGCAGCAATTCAGCCAACGCGACTTTGGTGGCGAGGGCGAGTTTTTCAGGGGTGAGGCGTGCCCAGACCGGGTAGAGGGTTTTCAGCCAGGGGAACAACGGCTGATTGACCACTGGCGCCCAGGCGCGGGTCAGGGTTTGATAGAAGTGGTGATGGGTGTTGATCAGCCCCGGCAGGATCACATGCTCGCGGGCATCGAAGACTTGTCCACAGGGCGCGGACGGTTGCTGGCCAGCGGCGAGCACTTCGACGATCACGCTGTCTTGCACAACCAGACCGCCACGGGCATCGAGGTCATTGGCAGTAAAGATCGCGAGGGGGGTTTTTAACCAGGTACGGGTCGCAGGCATGTTGGCCGGCTCCTCTGAAAGTGGGGTTCAGGTTAGCCAGCTCAGTGATTACCCTGTCTGCTGATCCAGGGTCGCCGCTAGGGCGAGGTGCGGAGTTTCGAACAAAACCGCCTGGCCGGCAAGCCCGGCCCGACCAGACGACGCAAATCCCGGATATGAAATGATCCCATGTGGGAGCGAGCCTGCTCCGGGCGGCGTTCCGACGATGACGGAGTGTCAGTCGACATCAGTGGTGTCTGACACTCCGCTATCGTCGGAACGCCGCCCGGAGCAGGCTCGCTCCCACAGGCGAATTGCGGTGATTACCAGGGAATGGTTTCGCCTCTGTAGTTCACAAAATGATGCCCACCCTTGCCGACATAAGCATTCACCTGATCAACCAACCCACGCGTGCTGGTTTCCACATCGATGTCGGCACCTTCACCGCCCATGTCGGTCTTCACCCAGCCCGGATGCAACGACAGCACAGTAAGTTTCTGCTCGCCCAGTTGAGTCACGAAGCTGTTGGTCATGGAGTTCAGCGCCGCTTTACTGGCCTTGTACAACGCCAGCTCCGGCGCGTCCGGCATGGTCACGCTACCGAGTACTGAACTCATGAACGCCAGCACGCCGGTGTCCGGGCGAATCTGCCCGGCAAAACGTTGTGCCAGGTTGATCGGCGCCACGGCGTTGGTGAAGAACAGTTGACCGACTTCGGCCAACGTCGCGCCGCCCGGCGTCTGCACCTCCGGCCCCTTGACCCCGGCATTGACGAACAGCAAATCAAACACTTCACCCTTGAGCTGTTGGCTCTGGGCGATGACGGCCTGCTGATCATCCATGTCGAGTTTCTCGATCCGTACCTTGCCCAACGCTTGCAGCGCTTCGGCGTTCTGCGGGTTGCGCACGGTGGCGGTGACTTGCCAGCCGTCGCCCAGCAGGGTTTTCACCAGACCGAGGCCCAAGCCCCGGGAGGCGCCGATGATGAGTGCGGTTTTTGCCTTGGACATGAGTGGCTTCCTTGATAAATGAGGATCATGGACGTAATGGACAGCGTTGCCCGAGCCGTTGTTGCAACTCGTTTCGCAATGCACCGAGTTCGTCCATACGGGTTTCAATCAGCTTGAGCTTGTCTTGCAGCAATTGCGTGACGGCGCTGTCAGGGTCGGGCGATTGCCATATCGCGGCGACGCTGTTGCCGATCTCGCCAAGCGTAAAGCCCAACCGCTGAGCCGTCTTGATGTACAGCACCAGTTGCACCATATCGGGCGGATAGTCGCGATAGCCGTTGGCACTGCGTTGCGCCGCGATCAGTCCGCGCTGCTCGTAGAAGCGCAGTGTGTCGCGGCTGACCGCGCTGGCCTGGGCTAATTCACCGATGCGCATCATGACGTCTCGAGAGGGGCTTGACCTTGGAGCATACTCCAGGCTTTAGCCTAGTTGCTCCCTGAATTTATGGAGCAAGGCCGATGTGGACTTCAACGCAATATCGCCGGTTGGTGCGGGGCAGCGCCTGGTATGACTTGATCGTCATGGTGGCGTTTGTCACGCCGTGGAGTTTTGCTGCATTGCATGGGATGTTGTTGAGTGTGAGTCAGGCTTTCGAATTGTCCGGCGAGCTGCCGCCGTTTGAGCCGATGCACATGCTGATGGCCAATCTGTTGGGGTCGATTGTCTGCGTCTGGGCGGTGCTGCGGATTCGGGATCCGCAGCAAGTGTATGGGCGGTATGACGCGGTGGGGCGGTTTTTGTTTGCGGCCTGGCAGGCTTATGCCTTGGCCCACGGCGGGAGTTCGCTATTGGCTATTTTCCTGTTCTTTGAATTGGCGTGGGGCGTAGCTCAGGTGTTGCCAGTGCGGGTGTCATCGCGAGCAGGCTCGCTCCCACAGGGGAACTCGGTCTAATGTGGGACCGAGCTTGCTCGGGATGAGGCCGGTGCAGGCCATCACTAATGTCCGCCCTGCCACGGCTGCCCCAACGACACCGGCGCATACAACCGCGTGCGCACCGCATCCCGCGACAGCAGCACCAACACCACAATCGTCGCGACGTACGGCAGCATCGCCAGCAGACTCGACGGAATCGCCAGCCCCAATCCCTGCGCCACCAGGTGCAGGATGCTGGCGAGCCCGAACAGGTACGCCCCCAACAGCAATCGCCACACTCGCCAACTGGCAAACACCACCAGCGCCAAGGCAGTCCAGCCACGCCCGGCGCTCATGTTTTCCGCCCACATCGGCGTGTAGGCCAGGGACAAATAAGCCCCGGCCAACCCCGCCATCGCGCCCCCGAACAGCACCGCCAGCGCGCGTACGCCCAACACCGGCAAGCCCATGGCGCTGGCCGCATCCGGGCTTTCCCCGACGGCCTGTATGATCAGCCCGACACGACTTTTCAGAATCACCCACGCCACCAGCGCAAACAGTGCGAACGACAGATACACCAGCAGATCCTGCGCAAACAGCATCCGCCCGATCAGCGGAATCTCACTCAACCAGGGAATCGCCACCGGCTCAAAACCCGCCAGTGGTTTACCGACCCACGCCGCGCCGACAAACGTCGACAGGCCCACGCCGAAAATCGTCAGCGCCAATCCGGTGGCCACCTGATTGGCGTTGAACACCAGCGCCACCAGCGCAAACAACGACGACAACAGCATCCCGGCGAGCATCGCCAGCCACACGCCGAGCCACAGGTTGCCGCTGTTCAGCGCGACGATAAACCCGATCACCGCGCCAAACAGCATCATGCCTTCCTGACCCAAATTCAGTACGCCGCTCTTCTCGCAGACCAATTCACCCAAAGCCACCAACAGCAACGGTGTGCCGCAGCGGACCATGGCGTAGAAAATATTGCTCAGCAGATCGATATCCATCACAGCGCTCCTGCGTGTACGGCGGTAGCTTGCGCGCGACGGGCCCAGCGCAGGTTCAAGCGCGGTCGGTAGAGAATCAGCACGTCGCTGGCTAGCAGGAAAAACAGCATCATCCCCTGGAATAATTGCGTGATTGCTTGCGGCAGATTCATGCTCATTTGCGCGCTCTCGCCGCCGATGTACAGCAACGCCATCAGCAGGCTGGAAAACAGAATGCCGATGGGGTTGAGTCGCCCGAGAAACGCTACGGTGATCGCGGCATAGCCATACCCCGGCGAGACTTGCGGCACCAGTTGGCCGATTGGCCCGGTGACTTCACAAACCCCCGCCAGCCCCGCCAATCCGCCGCTGATCAACAGCGCCAGCCAGATCAGCCGCTTCTCGCGAAACCCGACGAAACCCGCCGCTCGCTTGTCCAGCCCGAGCACTTTGATCTGGAAACCGACAAAGCTTTTCTGCAATAGAACCCAGGCCGCCACCAACGCGAGCAGGGCGAAATACACCCCGGCATGAACCCGGCCGTCCTCCATCAACAGCGGCAAGCGGCTGGCATCGCCGAACATCGCCGATTCCGGAAAGTTGAACCCGGCCGGGTCCTTCAGTGGCCCATGCACGCAGAACAGCAGCAGGTTCAGCGCGATGTAATTGAGCATGATGCTGGTGAGGATTTCGTTGGCATTGAAGCGCGTGCGCAACCACGCTGTCAGCCCGCCCCACGCGGCACCGGCGAGGGTGCCGACGAGCAGGATCAGCACCAGCGCCCAGCGACTTTGCATGTCGATGATGTTCACCGCCAGTGCGCTGCCGGCCAGGGCGCCGAGCAGCAATTGGCCTTCGGCGCCGATGTTCCAGATCCGCGCCTGATACGCCACCGCCAGGCCCAGCGCGCAAAGCAAAATCGGCAAGGCTTTGACCAACAGTTCGGAGACACCATACAAGTCGCTGACCGGCGCAATCAGCAGGGTGTGCAACGTGAGCAGCGGGTCATGGCCCAGCGCAATAAACAGCAGCGAACCGCAGCCCAATGTCAGGACGGCCGCCAGCAACGGCGAGCACCACAGCATCAGGCGCGATTGCTGGCCACGGGGTTCGAGAGAAAGCAGCATGTGAAACTCCGTTAAGCTGTTGCGGATGCGTGTGATTGAGGGGTGTCGAACTGGCCGGCCATCCAGCGGCCAACATCGATCAGGCGCGTGTCGACCGTGGCCCTGAGTGGCGACAGACGTCCGCTGCACAAGGCGCCGAGGCGGTCGCTGATCTGGAACAATTCGTCCAGGTCTTCGCTGATCACCAGGATCGCCGCGCCGGCATCGCGCAGGGCAATCAGCGCACGGTGAATGGTGGCGGCAGCGCCGACGTCCACGCCCCAGGTCGGGTGCGCGGCCACCAGCAACTTCGGCTGCTGAAGGATCTCGCGGCCGAGGATGAATTTCTGCAAATTGCCCCCGGACAAGCTGCGGGCTGGCGCCTGGGTATCGGGTGTCTTCACGCCAAAGCGGCTGATGATTTCTTGCGCCAACGCTTCGACCTTGGCGCGCTGGATCAGCCCGTTGCTGACCAGCCCTTGTTGAAATGCGGTGAGCAGGGCGTTGTCGGCGAGGCTCAATTCGGGCACCGCACCGTGGCCAAGACGCTCGGCAGGAACGAGCGCGAGACCGAGTTTGCGTCGTGCATCGGGCCGCAAATCGGCGACCGGTTGCTCGCCGAAACGGATCGTCGCGTTGTCGTTTCGGGCCAGCCGTTCTTCGCCGCTTAGCAGGGCCAGCAACTCATCCTGACCATTGCCTGCAACGCCGGCGATACCGACGATTTCGCCGCTGCGCACTTCGAGGGTAATGTCCGACAGGGAGCAGCCGAACGGGTCCGGGTTGTGCCACGACAAGTCGCTTACGTTCAAAAATCCATCACCGCCGATCACCTTTGGATAATCGGTCATCAGTTCAGCCGCCTCGCCCACCATCAGCGTTGCCAATTGCTGATCCGAACACTCGGCCGGCACGCAATGCCCGGCCACTCGACCGCCGCGCAGCACCGTGGCGCTGTGACACAACGCGCGTACTTCTCCGAGCTTGTGGCTGATAAACAGAATGCTGCAGCCCTCTGCCGCGAGTCGGCGCAGGGTGACAAAGAGGTCGTCGGCCTCCTGCGGTGTGAGCACCGAAGTCGGCTCATCGAGAATCAACAGACGAATGTCCTGCATCAGGCAGCGAATGATTTCCACCCGTTGCCGCTCGCCGATCGACAGGCTGTGGACAAGTCGCTCCGGTTCCAGCGCCATGCCGTAGCGCCGGGAGACGTCACGAATCTTTGGCTCAAGCTGTTTCGGCGTACCGGCCGCCGCCCCCATCGCGAGGGCAATGTTCTGCGCCACGCTGAGGGTTTCGAACAGCGAGAAATGCTGGAACACCATGCCGATTCCCAGTCCGCGAGCCTGCGCCGGGTTGCGCATGTTCACGCGCTGGCCTTGCCAGATCAGTTCGCCAGAATCGGCGTGGGTGACGCCGTAGATGATTTTCATCAACGTACTTTTGCCCGCGCCGTTCTCGCCGAGCAGGGCGTGGATTTCACCGGGAGCAATGTTCAGGTCGATGGCGTCGTTGGCTAGGCAACCTGGGTAACGTTTGCTGATGCTGCGCAATTGCAGGCGGGGCGTTTGATCGGGGATCGGCATGGGGTTGGGCATGACTGGCTCGGGTCGACAGGAGTTATGCTTGTGGATAAAGCAATTTCCTGGCCATTGAGTCAGGAAAACCGAAAATCCTTGGTGGCAAAGGCATTGGGGTCAGGGCCTCGCCATTTTTCGAACACCGATCAGGCACTACTTAGGGGCAAAGTCTTTGATCAGGCTCTGATTTTGCTCGCTGTGAATTGGTCAAAAAACGAGCAGCACGCGGCGACCTATGCCGGGTATAGGGCTGCGCCAGCCATGAACGGGTTATCCACAAGTTGTTCCACAGTATTTGTGCGCAAGCCGAAAGCACGGGCATAAGCACTGTGCGGCTATCTTCTAAAGGTGATAACCGACGCTAACTGTTTGTTTTTTCGTGGAATTACTCTTTAGTGTGGGAGATTGGACGAAAAATGAGCAAAGCCCGCAAAGCCGCATGACAGAAGGGTTACAGCAGGATATGCGCAGGTTATCCACAGCCGGGTGCACAGCAGATGTGGGCAACTGAACAGGCTCGACGAAAGGCCAGTGAACGTTGTTGGTGCGATCAGTGCTGCAACACAATGCGCCCGCGACTCAAGTCTGCGAGCTGCGTTTGCAAGGTCGTGATCTGCTCTTTGCCGATCGCCAATTGCAATTCCACGCCATCGGCGGTGAAGGTTTCTTCCACCACCAAACCACCCGATTCCGCGACCCGAAGTTTCACCAGCGCCAACTCGCCAAATGCACAGGCACAACTCACCGGCACCCGGCTAATCAGTTCGACTTTTGCCGCGCCTTGCAGGCACTTGTTGGCGCCGCCGCCATAGGCCCGGGCGAGACCACCGGTGCCCAGTTGAATGCCGCCGTACCAACGAATCACCAGCACCGCGACCTGATCGCAATCCTGCGCTTCGATGGCCGCCAGAATCGGTCGTCCTGCAGTGCCGCTCGGTTCGCCATCGTCATTGCTGCGGTATTGATCGCCGAGCTTCCAGGCCCAGCAGTTGTGCGAGGCGTTCAAATCGCTGTGCTGATCGATGAATGCCTGGGCTTCAGCGGGGCTGGAGATCGGTGCGGCGAAGGTGATGAAACGGCTTTTGCGAATCTCTTCGCGGTATTCGCAAAAACCGCTGAGGGTAAAAGGCATAAGTGTCTTAGATAACTGGCGTGAGGCCGCAGCCCTTGAGGATGATGCGGATCAGGTTGTTGCCGGCGTCTTCCATGTCTTGTTTTGTCAGCTTGGTGCGACCGCTGACACGGCAGATCTGTGTGGCGAAGTCGGCGTAATGCTGAGTGCTGCCCCACAGAAGGAAGATCAGGTTAACCGGATCGACCGGGTCCATCTTGCCGTCGTCGATCCACGCCTGGAACACCGCCGCCCGACCCTGAAACCAGGCGCGATAGTCCTGGTTGAAATACTCGGTCAGGCATTCGCCGCCACTGATCACTTCCATGGCGAAGATCCGCGAGGCTTGCGGCTGGCGACGGGAGAATTCCATTTTGGCGCGGATGTAACGCGTCAGCGCTTCGGCCGGATCATCCTCGGCGGTCAGGGTGTTGAAAGTGCTGTCCCACAACTGGAGGATGTTGCTCAACACCGCCACGTACAAACCGAGTTTGTTGGTGAAGTAGTAATGCAGGTTCGCCTTCGGCAACCCGGCATTCAGAGCGATGGTGTTCATGCTGGTGCCTTTGAATCCGTGACGGGCAAATTCGTCTTCGGCGGCTTTGATGATGGTCTCTTCGTTCTTCTGACGAATGCGGCTGGCAGGTTTGCCGCCGTGAGCGGGGACTTCAAAGGTCATAGGCACTTCCGAACAGGATGGGTGGGTGCAACCAAATGCGTTGATAGCGCACCCACAGGCTTCAGACAAGTCCCGACGCGATAAAACCTGAACACCCCAGATCCCTGTAGGAGCGAAGCTTGCTCCGGGCGGCGTTCCGACGAAGGCGTCTTAACATTCAGCATTGATGTTGATTGAGCCGACGTCTTCGTCGGAACGCCGCCCGGAGCAAGCTTCGCTCCTACAGTGCATGTTGGTTCTTAGCGGGTTGCGGCAAGACTCTCCAGAAAGCTTTCCAGCACCAAATGCGGGCGACGGCCCTTGCGCGTGACCGATGCGAGGCTCAGGTCATAAAAGCGCGCCTTGGGTTTCAGCGCACGCAATCGACCTTGCTGCACCCAGAGGCTGGCGTAATGGTCCGGCAGGTAGCCGATGTAGCGCCCGGTGAGGATCAGGAACGCCATGCCTTCGCGGTCCGAGGCACTGGCGGTGCAATTGAGTGCCTGGTAGTGCGCCTGGATTTCTGCCGGCAAACGAAAGGTCGGCGCGATGGCGTCCTGACTGTTGAGGCGCTCGTCGTCCAGCTGCTTGTCGTCGACATAAAACAAGGGGTGGCCGACCGCGCAATACAGCAGCGAGCGTTCGCTGTAGAGCGGCTGATATTCAAGCCCCGACAGCGCACTGGCCTGTGGCACCACGCCGACATGCAGGCGTCCGTCGAGCACACCTTGTTCGACTTCGTTGGGCGCGATCATGCGGATCTGAATCTGTACGTCCGGCCCGCGTTCCTTCAATTGCGCGAGGGCATGGGTGATGCGCATGTGGGGCAGGGTGACGAGGTTGTCGGTCAGGCCGATAGTCAATTCACCGCGCAGATGCTGGTGCAGACCGTTGACCTCGGTGCGGAAACTTTCCAGCGCACTTAATAGTTGCAACGCCGATTGGTAAACCTCGCGACCTTCTTCGGTCAGGGAAAACCCGGCGCGACCGCGTTGGCATAAACGCAGGCCGAGGCGTTGTTCCAGATCGCTCATTTGCTGGCTGATGGCCGAGCGACCGATTCCCAGCACCGATTCCGCCGCGGAGAAGCCGCCGCATTCAACGACGCTGCGGAAGATCCTCAATAAGCGGATATCAAAGTCGCTGACTTGTGCGAGTGGATCGGGACGGCGGCTACTCATAGTTTAGTGGTGGCCTGACTGAACGTTAGAAGAGTTGGATTTCATCGACTTTATCCCCGTGGCAATTTAGCTGCAAGAACGCTTTTGATCTCTATGCCGCTTATTGCCCTGCGAGGTTTTGCCCATGAACTTGCCCGAAAACGCCCCGACTTCCCTGGCCAGCCAGCTCAAGCTCGATGCTCACTGGATGCCCTACACCGCCAACCGCAATTTCCAGCGCGATCCGCGACTGATCGTGGCGGCTGAAGGCAGTTGGCTGACGGACGACAAGGGTCGCAAGGTCTACGATTCGTTGTCGGGTCTGTGGACCTGTGGCGCCGGGCATACTCGCAAGGAAATCCAGGAAGCCGTCGCCAAGCAACTCGGCACGCTCGATTACTCGCCAGGTTTCCAGTACGGCCATCCGTTGTCGTTTCAACTGGCCGAGAAAATCACTGATCTGACGCCGGGCAATCTGAACCACGTGTTCTTCACCGACTCGGGTTCCGAGTGCGCCGACACGGCAGTGAAAATGGTGCGTGCTTACTGGCGCCTGAAAGGCCAGGCCACCAAGACCAAAATGATCGGCCGTGCCCGGGGCTACCACGGAGTGAACATCGCCGGCACCAGCCTTGGCGGTGTGAACGGCAACCGTAAGATGTTCGGTCAGGCGATGATGGACGTCGATCACTTGCCGCACACGTTACTGGCGAGCAATGCCTACTCCCGTGGCATGCCGACAGAGGGCGGAATCGCGCTGGCTGATGAACTGCTCAAGCTGATCGAACTGCATGATGCTTCGAACATCGCTGCGGTGTTCGTCGAGCCAATGGCCGGTTCCGCTGGCGTACTCGTTCCGCCGCAGGGCTACTTAAAGCGTCTGCGTGAAATCTGCGATCAGCACAACATCCTGCTGGTGTTCGACGAAGTGATCACAGGTTTTGGCCGTACCGGTTCGATGTTTGGTGCTGACAGCTTTGGCGTGACCCCGGACCTGATGTGCATTGCCAAGCAAGTCACCAACGGCGCGATCCCGATGGGCGCTGTAGTTGCCAGTTCCGAGATTTATCAGACGTTCATGAACCAGGCGACGCCGGAGTACGCGGTGGAATTCCCGCACGGTTATACCTACTCCGCACACCCTGTTGCTTGCGCGGCTGGCCTGGCCGCACTCGATCTTCTGCAAAAGGAAAACCTGGTGCAGAGCGTGGCCGAAGTCGCGCCGCATTTTGAAAATGCGCTGCATGGCCTGAGGGGCTCGAAAAACATTATCGACATTCGTAACTACGGTCTGGCCGGGGCGATCCAGATCGCACCACGTGACGGCGACGCCATCGTGCGTCCGTTTGAAGCGGGCATGGCGTTGTGGAAAGCCGGGTTCTACGTGCGCTTTGGCGGCGATACCCTGCAGTTCGGCCCAACCTTCAACAGCAAGCCCCAAGACCTTGATCGCCTGTTCGACGCGGTCGGCGAAGTGCTGAACAAAATCGACTGATATTCCTTTCTATATAGAGGCGTCCTTTGAAGGGCGCCTGTGGACAACTTTTCTGGAGCCCCGCATGAGCCTTATCCCGCATTTGATCAATGGCGAACTGGTGACCGAAGACGGTCGCACGGCTGACGTGTTCAACCCGTCCACCGGCCAGGCGATCCACAAGCTGCCGTTGGCCAGCCGCGAAACCATTCAGAAAGCCATCGACTCGGCCAAGGCTGCGTTCCCGGCCTGGCGTAACACGCCACCGGCCAAACGTGCGCAGGTGATGTTCCGCTTCAAGCAGCTGCTGGAACAGAACGAAGGGCGTATCGCTCAACTGATCAGCGAAGAACACGGCAAGACGCTGGAAGATGCGGCGGGTGAATTGAAGCGCGGTATCGAGAACGTTGAGTTCGCTTGCGCAGCGCCGGAAATTCTCAAGGGCGAATACAGCCGTAACGTGGGTCCGAACATTGATGCCTGGTCGGACTTCCAGCCGTTGGGCGTGGTGGCCGGTATTACCCCGTTCAACTTCCCGGCCATGGTGCCGCTGTGGATGTATCCGCTGGCGATCGTCTGCGGCAACTGCTTCATCCTCAAACCGTCCGAGCGTGACCCAAGTTCGACGCTGTTGATTGCTCAATTGCTGCTGGAAGCCGGTCTACCAAAAGGGGTGCTGAGCGTAGTGCATGGCGATAAGGCTGCGGTGGATGCGCTGATCGAAGCGCCGGAAGTCAAAGCGTTGAGCTTTGTGGGTTCGACACCGATTGCCGAATACATCTACGCCGAGGGCACCAAGCGCGGCAAGCGCGTTCAGGCACTGGGTGGCGCGAAGAACCATGCGGTGCTGATGCCGGATGCGGATCTGGATAACGCGGTCAGCGCACTGATGGGCGCGGCCTACGGTTCTTGCGGTGAGCGTTGCATGGCGATTTCGGTGGCCGTTTGCGTCGGTGATCAGGTGGCGGATGCGTTGGTGGCCAAACTGGTGCCGCAGGTCAAAGCACTGAAAATCGGTGCCGGTACGACCTGTGGTCTGGACATGGGGCCGCTGGTTTCCGGCCAGGCTCGCGACAAAGTCAGTGGCTATATAGAAGACGGCGTTTCTTCTGGTGCGACCTTGGTGGTGGATGGTCGTGGTCTGAGCGTTGCCGGTCATGAGGAAGGCTTCTTCCTGGGTGGCTGCCTGTTCGATAACGTCACGCCAGAGATGCGCATCTATAAAGAAGAGATCTTTGGGCCGGTGCTGTGTGTCGTTCGGGTCAATAGCCTGGAAGAGGCGATGCAGCTGATCAACGATCACGAGTATGGCAATGGCACCTGCATCTTCACCCGTGATGGGGAAGCGGCGCGGTTGTTCTGTGATGAGATCGAAGTCGGTATGGTCGGCGTCAACGTGCCGTTGCCGGTGCCGGTGGCTTATCACAGCTTTGGCGGCTGGAAGCGTTCGCTGTTCGGCGATCTGCATGCGTATGGCCCGGATGGCGTGCGTTTCTACACCCGTCGCAAGGCCATTACCCAGCGCTGGCCACAACGAGCGAGCCATGAGGCATCGCAATTCGCATTCCCTAGTTTGTAAGTAGAAGGGAAGAAGGCCGGCCCCTTGGGGCCGGCCTTTGCGTTTCAGGGGCTTTTTTGACCTATATGACAGAATTGTGAAAATAGGTGTTGACGGCAGATTCTGGAAGTCTATAATTCGCCCCACTTCCGGCGCAGTCGAAACGGAAAACTCCTTGGTAAACAATGAGTTACGCGGTTTTCGACAGCGAGTTGCTTCAGGTCATCGAAGCCCAGAAGGAGTTGAAAGAGCAGGGTTGTGTGGCTCTTTTAACGGTTCGATCTTCTCGGTCGAAAGCGGTGCAAAAGAGGTGTTGACAGCAGCGAGTAACGCTGTAGAATTCGCCTCCCGCTAACGAGAGATCGAAAGCGCAAGTGGTTGAAGTTACAAAGGAAACTTTGAAAACTTCTTAAAATAACCGCTTGACAGCAACAGAGGCTGCTGTAGAATGCGCGCCTCGGTTGAGACGAAAGATCTTAACCAACCGCTCTTTAACAACTGAATCAAGCAATTCGTGTGGGTGCTTGTGGAGTCAGACTGATAGTCAACAAGATTATCAGCATCACAAGTTACTCCGCGAGA
>NZ_SISB01000030.1 GCF_004310295.1 Pseudomonas sp. BGI-2
GAGCACGAGTTCGGCAGCCTCGCGTTTGAATTCAGCAGAAAAGGAACGGCGTTGTTTGGTCATCTGACACCTCGATCTGGCGAGCATTCTCGCCTAAATGGGTGTCCGGTTTCATTAGACCACTACATCTACTACCTTAAGGTCGCCCTGCTTTGCTTTTAAAGTACGAGTTTCCGCCATCAATACTTCGTTAATCGAGGCGAGGTTGGCAATCTTTACGCATAGCGCCTCATTCTCTTGGCGGAGCATTCGATTTTTCTCGCGTTCAGCCAAAAAATCTTGATGTTTCACATCTCGCTGAGCACGACTTGAACGCCCCTGAGCTTCGCGGATCGCCTCAGCGACAGTTGGGTAGTGATTGTGAATCAGAGCGGTTGAAACACCCGCTTCACGCGCCACCGCGGCGATAGTAACCTTGGATTCACCGCTATGCGCCCGACCGCGCAGGATGCGTGCAAGTGCGAGTTGCAAATCCCGCTCGCGGGCGTCTGAGGGCTTGCGTTTAATGGTCATGCTACGCTCTCCTCCGGGTCGTATCCAAGCTGCATAAGCACGTCACGACAGCGATCCAAATCACGCAATACGCGCTGACGACCACCGTCACCAATGTCGTTGCAATCCAACAACCTCTTCAGGTTGTCGTAAAGGCGCTGGTAGATACCAACGTGTGCACCTCCAATCACGGCGTTGTTGCAGTCGCCGCAGCGAGTTCGCTCCATGGTGTTGCCGACGCAACGATCATCGTCGGCGGTACACCAAGCGTGACCATTACTTCGAATCGCGGTGCTCTCAGCAATCGATGTCACCATTGAGGCGTGGCTCTTGAAGATCGCAAGGTTCGCCGAATCGCGCTGCCAACGCTTGATCGATCGACCGTAGCCGCCAGTCAGTGGTGTGTCCCCCAGCCAAGTGCCGACGACCTCGGACTTGATGTCTTCGAGTTCTGACTGGATGTCTTCGTACAGTTCGATATCGAGATGTTGCCCCCAATCTTGATCCATGGCGTAGCCCAAGGTCATGTCCATGGACCAGTGTGCGAAATGCTCACGCAGGTAACGCAGGTCGCCGAATTGACTGTGTGCTGCATAGTTGGCGAATTTACGGCGAAATTGATGGCTGGCTAAGATCCAGTTCAGACCACAGCTCTTCGCGTACGCTTTGAGGCACATGTTCCATGCCGACCCCGAGAGGGTACGAACTTGATTACGCTTCGTGGCAGCCACCCCGAGAAAGAGAGCATGCCGATGCTTCTGCGCCGTGGCGATTTGCGGATCACTCGAATTAAGTTTTCTTCGCTCGGAGATCTCAGCGTCGACCATGGCCTGGTACGGCTCGGCCCAGCGCTCCATTAGGCGCAACACGTGCACAGCAATTTCTGGAATCATCCAGTCGTGCACGCCGGTATCGGTCTTTTCCGATGTGGAGCGCAGCCAGTGAAAGACCGTGCCATCATCGTCTTCCGTACGGTGGTGCGCGCCAGCTTTTACGTTGGCCAACTCATGATTCCGGCAACCGGAGGTACTGGCCAGAACGATATAGGAGGCGGTTCTCAAATCTTTAATCGCTTGGTTGAATGCCTCAAGCCCGCCTTCCCACCCAAGAGCCGTCAGCTGGCGAACCTTATGCTCCTGAATTGATCTGGTCACCTGTCCCTTGCGTGCTACAGCGACGCTATCGAGGGTGTCGCGCAGATCGAGCAGACGCTCACCGTGCTGAACCTGTTCATAGGCCTTCTCGAACAAAGTACAAAACACCTCATCTGGTATCAACGGCGTTTTGCCGGTCTCACTGTTGAGGGAGGCTCTACCGGCCAAGGCTCTCGCCGATGTATCAGGCCAGGGATGTCTTGGGATTGGGTCGTTGGTGTACTGACTGAGTTCATGAAGCGCCTCGACTGACATAAAACGACGTTCAAGGGCCGCCGGAGACAGCGCCTGCCCCCGATTGCGACGCGTCTGTCGGATCTCCCTGCACTCGGCGACGTAATTTGCACAGATCATGGGAGTTACAGCGCCGAAGTGACCGAGCTTAAGCGCGCTTAAATACCGCAGAAAGGGCAATACATTTTCAAAAACATTGCGCAAAGTACTTGCCACGGGACGCTTCTGCCCTGCGCGACCGCGTCGTAGGTAGCGATACAAGAGGGACTTCATCACCGCTAAAAACGCAGCGGGTACTCGATTGAAGTCCAAGTTCCTCATGTTGTCCGGTACATTGCTCGTCAACCCTTCGAGCTGCCAAATATCATCGCGATAGCGACTGAGAATGACCCAGCGGCCATCAACATGAATGGCGCTGACAATGAGCGCTTCGCGGTCGCCCTCGGGCAACTCGCGTATATCCCCTGGTTGTAGTTCGATACTCGCCCAAGGCAGCGTGACCACATTGCTTTTGCTCATGCAAACATCTCCAGACTTTCCACTACATCGGACGACCAAAACGGGTGCGGATCGCGGCGAGCCTGCTCGCGAGCAGCTTCAACGACGGCCGATTTGAAGGTTCCACGCCGCAGCCCTTCAGCCACGATATAGTCGTCAATCAATCGGGGAATATGCGCGTATTCCTGCGACCAACGTCGTTTGTTCATGCGGGGACGCTCCGCAAACACCCGAAAGTAAAAACTAAATAGCCGGTGTAAATCGTCTCCCGTGACCGCGTAATGTTTGCATCGCAGACAGTTGAGGAATGAGAAGCACGCTTCCCCCTCACGTTTTGGCGCATATTGGCCGTTCACTGGATCACCGCAGCGCCCCATTGGGGTAGTTTTGTAAGTAGCGCCAATAGTCCGGCTTAGTAATTCCTGAACCATTATCTCGCCCATAAACTGCCAGTTGCGCCTCGCGTCTGCGCTAGGTGCCAAGTAATTTCGCCCGGCCACCTGTGGTGTGTTACCAAGCGCGATGGCCGTGGTCATCAGGTCACCCGCGAGCAATTCGAATATTCGGTTGGCAAACGTTTTACGCAGGCGAGAGATGTTGATGCGAAGCGGCTTGCCATCAGTGTCGGTGAGTCCATAATCCGCGACCAGTTTTCTGATCGCATTCGCCAACGCGGAATCAGTCAGCGCAATGACCCCGCCACGGCCAGGCCCTCGATGCACGCGATACAGCCAAACACAATCCTTGATGTCGTCCGGAGCCTCCGCACGCAGCCGTTCGCTGTGAACAAGGACCCGACGGATCAGGCGCTCTATGCTGGTCTTGATGGTTGGAGTGGACTCCAGCAGACGCGCAGTGGCGCTTTCTGCGCGCAGTGCCACCTTACTGCTGCTGTGTCCGCGACGTTTCCAAAGAACCAAAAAGACACTGTTATCTTTGGGATGAGCGCGCAAGCAATCGTACCCCATCTCCAGTAGCGGCGTGGTGTTACGTCCGGTGTGCAGTGCAATGGTCAACACCGCGTAAGCCAGCAACTCACCGGTCACCGCGGCTCCTTCATGCCAAAGGGGCGCGATCGCCTGCCTTAATGCCGAGGTGAACGCTTGTCGCTGGCGTTTCGGTAGGGGCGTTTCACCCTTACTCTTGCCACTGTTTGGGAACGGGTTTCGCGGAAATGTCGCATCGTCCCCTGTGGTGACCAGCGAAATTATCCCTCTGCGGCCCAACGCGTGAAGGACGCACTTCATACCGGTGTAGTGAGTACTCTGGCTAAGCGTGGTAATGCCCAATCCAGCAAGGTAGCCAAGAAAATCGTCAATCAGTGCACGACCGATGTCGTTCAGGGTCAACTCACGGCTGAGCGCGGTTGCACGCAAAATCATGAAGTTAAGGAAGTGGCGTAAACCGCCTTTACAGAAGCTTGCTACGGTACTCGCTTCGACCCCAGTGTCTTGCTGGGCTAGAAAGCGTTCAGTCTGTCGCTGGCAGGCATAGGTAATCGAATCGATACCCACGCCATACCAGAAAGCGAAGTCGATGCCGCGCGAGCGAGTGGCATTCCTTCCGAAGTCGACCCTTGTGTGGGCAGGTGGAATCACTTCGGGGAGAACAATGACAGACCCGTTCGCGTCGTGACTATGCTCGACTTGCGGGATACTGAGGTCGGTCTTTAAGAAGACCTTGCGCTTCCCCATTAAACAACTCCCAAGTCGTCAGACAGTTCATCGTCGTAAGCCAGCACTGCGTTGTCGGCCAGTTCGTTGACCAAATGCAGGTAAACCATCGTCGTCTGGATCGAACTATGGCCGAGCTGCCGCTGCACAAACACGAGCGGTTACAGGCTGCTGCCATTGCGCTGAAGGGCGACCAGAGTATGGGTCGCGTAGGTGTGGCGAAGCATGTGCGTATGAACCTTGATGTTTGCTCGCTTGCCAATTTCTCGGACAATGCGCTCGATGCGTTTACCATCATCGGCGTAGGGCTCACCAGACTGATTCAAGAACAGCGATTTGTGCTGAGTACGACTCAGTGATGCCCGCTCGCCACGAACCTGCACTACATATCGGTGCAGATCCGCGAGAAAGCGTCGACTGATAAAGATGTCACGCGGTTTGCTTCCCTTCGTGCGTATTCCATGACCATCGTGCGGATCAAGGCGAATCCGGATGTTGCGATCGTGCCTGCCGGGTTTGTCCGGATCGAAGACATACGCCATCGGAAAAGAGGCGATTTCCGCCCGCCGCAGGCCCGTCTGAAGTCCAAGTCGAATCATCATTCGGTGATGCGGATTTTCCGCCGTCTCCAGCAACTCCTTTATCTCATCCATGCTGAGGAACTTCGGCAGCACCCGATGCTGACGCGGCATGACGTCGTTCACCATTGCCTTTCCGCCGCTGGCATCGATGTGTGCAAGAAAGCCGGGAGCCCGCTTGATCTTCCGCTCCTCATAACCAAACGGCAGTCTGCTCACCCATTCCTGCTGCTGGGCATACTCATAAAACTTGCAGATATAGTGGAGTCGTTGCCGGGTTGTTGACCGGGCCAACTGACACTCCACCAGGCAGTAGTCCCGGTAACCGGCAACGACACTCTTGGCCTCGCCACGATCTACGTCGCGCCAGTCGAGGTCATGTACCTGAAGAAAACTGAAAAAGTCGTAAAGTGCACGCCCCGTGCTTGGCCAAGATTTCCGCGACCCAATGGCTCCCCGCAATAGAAAGTGGCGCATGAACTCATTGGCAGGAACACAACTGTCCATGGTGTCCCAAAGCAAAATCGGAAAGCCTGGATACGGACGACCGCCAATCACCAAAGACTCAGTAGCCCAAAGAAGCTCCATCCATTCCCCCCAGCCTATAATCTGAACTATTGATTTGATAATTACTTTCTAATTTATTGTTTATAAAACACTTATGTCCTAACGCTTATCAAGCCCCAGAACATTGCGTTCTACGGTTCCTACGCCTTGGGCGCCGAACACTTCTGGTGGTCCTACACCCTGCTGGTGATCGCCGGCGCCTGCATGTATGCGCCTTACGGGCCGTTTTTCGCCATCGTTCCGGAAATCCTTCCCGCCAACGTTGCCGGGGGTGCCATGGCGCTGATCAACAGCATGGGCGCGCTGGGTTCGTTTGGCGGTTCGTACCTGGTCGGTTACCTGAACAGCTCGACCGGATCACCCGGCGCTTCTTACTTGCTGATGAGCGGCGCGTTGATGCTTTCGGTGGTGCTGACGATTTTCCTCAAGCCCGGCGCCAGTGACCGGGTCGTGGCCAAGGCCGCTGCGCAACGGCCAGTGACTGCTCACCCTTGAATTGAAGTTGAGATGATGACGATGAAAAAGCAGGTCGTGCTGTACAAGAAACTCTCGCCGCTGTTGATGGCTCGCCTGCATGAGCACACCGACGTGACACTGATCGACAACCTCAACCCGGAGGGTATCGAACAACTGCGCGACGCCCTGCCCCGGGCCCACGGCTTGCTCGGCGCGAGCCTGAAACTGGACGCCGAATTACTCGACCTGGCGCCGAATCTGCAGGCCATCGCCAGCGTCTCCGTGGGCGTCGACAACTACGACATCGACTACCTGACCGAGCGGCGCATCCTGCTCAGCAACACGCCCGATGTGCTGACGGAAACCACGGCTGATACGGGGTTTGCGCTGATTCTGGCGACGGCCCGGCGGGTGGTGGAACTGGCCAACATGGTCCGTGCCGGTCAGTGGAACCGCAACATCGGCCCGGTGCATTTTGGCACCGATGTTCACGGCAAGACGTTGGGCATCATTGGCATGGGACGGATTGGCGAGGCGTTGGCGCAGCGTGGGCATTTTGGCTTTGGCATGCCGGTGATCTACCACAGCCACTCGCCGAAACCGGCGGTTGAACAACGCTTTGATGCTCAGTACCGAAGCCTGACGGAGCTGTTGCAGCAGGCTGATTTCATCTGCCTGACCTTGCCGCTGACGGCTGAGACCGAAGGGTTAATTGGCGCTGAAGCGTTCGCCTTGATGCGTCCGGAGAGCATTTTCATCAATATTTCCCGGGGTAAGGTTGTGGATGAGGTGGCGCTGATCGAGGCGTTGCGCACGGGGCAGATTCGCGCGGCCGGGCTGGATGTGTTTGAGCGGGAACCGCTGAATGTTGATTCACCGTTGTTGGCGTTGAACAACGTGGTGGCGACGCCGCACATGGGGTCGGCGACGCATGAGACGCGGGAGGCGATGGCAGGGTGTGCGGTGGATAATCTGCTGGCTGCGTTGGCTGGGGAGCGGCCTGCAAATTTGGTGAATGTTGGGGCGTGGCCCGAGGCGTAAGATTTTCGTCGTCTGTTAGGCAGCCTTCGCGGGCAAGCCTCGCTCCTACAGGGATTTTGTGAACACCACAAATCCAGTGTAGGAGCGAGGCTTGCCCGCGAAGGGGCCAGCACAAACAACACAAAGCTATCAGGCTCGCCGGGCCTCCAGAAGGTCCTCCGCACACAACGCAATCCGCCGGCACGCATCCGCCAGTTTCACTTGATCCACCACCAACCCGATCCGGATATGCCCCGCCGCACTCGGTCCGAACGCCTCTCCGGCAAGCACCGACACGCCGTAACCCTCCAGCAAGCGCTCGGCGAAGCCTTGAGCGCACAACCCGGTCAAACGTACATCCACCATCACAAACATCCCGCCATCCGGCCGGATCGGGCGAATCCCTGGGCAACCACTCAACCTGGCGCACACCAGATCGCGGCGCTGGCGATATTCCTCACGCATCAGCGCCACTTCCGGCAAGTCTTCATCCAGCGCCACTTGCGCGGCTTTCTGCACAAAATCCGGGATGCCGAACAGCATGCACAACGATAAATGCACCAGGTGCTCGGCCAGCATTTTCGGGCCGATCGACCAACCGACGCGCCAGCCGCTCATGGCGTGGGATTTGGACAGGCTGTTGATCGTCGCGGTGCGTTCGGCCATGCCCGGCAGGCTCGCCGGGCTGACGTGTTCACCCTCAAACAACAGATCACTATAGACCTCGTCACTGATCAACCACAGATCATGGCGCACGCACAACGCCGCCAGCGCTTGCCAGGTTTTCAAGGACAGGCTGGCGCCGGAAGGATTGTTGGGGCTGTTGAGCAACAGGACCCGGGTCTTCGGCGTGATCAGCGCCGCCACATCCGCCGGATCAACGCGAAAGCCGTTCTCCGGCCGCACCGCCACTGGCACCACTTTGGCGGCGCAGGCGCCGAACACGCCTTCGTAGGTCACGTACATCGGCTCGGCGACGATCACCTCATCACCCGGATCGAGCAGGCATTGCGCGACCGAATACACAGCACACTGCGCCCCGGGAAACACGATCACATGATCGGCGTCCACCGGTTGACCACTGCGATGTCGATGGCGCCGTGCGATGCTGTTGCGCAATCCGCGACTGCCGCGCACCTCCGGGTAATGCGTGTCGCCGGCCTGCAAAGCGTCGATGGCCGCCTGGACGATGGGCGGTGGCGTGTCGAAATCCGGATCGCCGATCGACAACAGCAACACATCGATTCCCTGTTCGCGCATTTCCAGCGCTCGGTCATGAATCTGCCAGGCTGCCGCTCCGTCACCGGCGATTCGTTGGGTCAAGGCTGAATAGCGCATGTGTTTCTCCTGTCGCGCGCGGACTCCCAGACTCAACCCTATCTCAAATCACGAAACGCGCCAGCTATTTGGCATCAGCCAGGACTCATTGAGTGAAACTCGTTAAGTTGAACGCTTTTTTCGATCCTGTCTAGCTGACAACTCTGACAGTAGACGAGCATTTTTTGAGGCCGCTAAATGAGCGCAGGAATTTCGAATTTCGATGCATTTTCCTTTCATAACCATCCAACTACGGAGTATCGAAATGTCGAAACCCAATGAAACATCTCATCCAGGCACCCACAAAAACACCGTTGATGAAACTCCGCAAACCTTGGGCAATCCTCCTCATATACCTGTATTACCAGAGGAAGTGTTGACTAACGGCATCACTCCCAAATACCTCGAAGCACACGGCAACAAGTTAGAAGTCACTATAAAACCCTATGCTGATAAATCGTACGACCACGTCGCGTTAAAATTTGGTACACCGCCCAACAGTTATACAGTTAATGCGAGACTTTCTAGCTTGGACGCTGACACGGTTGTCATATTCACGACTGACAACATCCGCGGGATAGGCAACGGCCTGCATCCATTATCCTATGAACTGTTCAAATTGGCAGACAACAGCACTTCGCCAAGGTCGCCCTCTCAAGAAGTCAAAGTGAAGGGCATGTAAATGCAAAAAGGCTATATAGACATTTCTCAAACTTAAAACCGCACTATTAATTAAAGTTGGAGCATAAAACTGCTCCAACTTTATTGCCTCTGCTTCGACTCATACGTCTCAAATAACGAAACGCGCCACCATCGCATTCAAATCTACCGCTAGGCGCGACAGTTCATGCGTTGCGGCGCTGGTCTGATTGGCACCGGCCGCGGACTGGGTGGCGAGGTCGCGGATGTTCACCAGATTTCGGTCGACTTCACGGGACACCTGGGCCTGTTCTTCCGACGCGCTGGCGATCACCAGGTTGCGTTCGTTGATCAAGTGAATCGACTGCGTGATTTGCTCCAGCGCCACACCGGCGGCGCGAGCCATCTCCAGCGTGCTTTGGGTGCGTTGATTGCTTTGCTGCATCGACGAGACGGCTTCGCCCGTGCCGTTCTGGATGCCGGCTACCATTTTTTCGATTTCCTGGGTCGATTGCGCGGTGCGATGGGCCAAGGCCCGGACTTCGTCCGCGACCACGGCAAAACCCCGTCCCGCTTCACCGGCACGGGCCGCTTCAATCGCAGCGTTGAGGGCCAGCAGGTTGGTTTGCTCGGCGATGGCGCGGATCACGTCCAGCACTTTGCCGATGTCGCGACCCTGAGCGGCCAGGCCTTCGATCATCAACGAGGTGTTTTGCACGTCGTGGGTCATGGTCTGGATCGCATCGACGGTTTCCACCACACGGTCGCGGCCTTCGCGCGCGGCCTGGGTCGACTGGTTCGAGGCTTCGGAGGTCGACACGGCGTTGCGAGCGACCTCTTCCACGGCGGCGGTCATTTCGTTGACCGCTGTTGCGGCCTGTTCGATTTCGTTGTTCTGTTGTTGCAAGCCGCGAGACGCTTCCTGAGTCACGGTACTCAACTCTTCAGCCGCGGCACCCAGTTGCGTCGCGGAGCCGGCGATCTGTTCGATGGTTTTGCGCAGGTTGGCCTGCATGACGGACAAGGCGCCGAGCAAACGGGCCGGTTCATCCTTGCCGTCGATCTCGATGGCTTTGCTCAGGTTACCGCCGGCGATGGTTTCGGCGGCCTGCACGGCGCGATTGAGCGGCGTGACGATGCTGCGGGTCAACAGCCAGGCCAGCAGCACGGTCATGAGCGACGCCACCACCGACACCGCAATGATTCCGTTCACGGCGCTGTTGTAGTTTTCTTCAGCGATAACACCGGCAGCCTTCGCCCCGTCAGTGTTGTAGGCCACCAGTTTATTGAGCTGTTCGCCCATCAGGTCGGTGCCTTCCTTGATCCGCGTGTTGATCAAGGTGCGCATCTCATCCACCTTGTTCTGGCGCGACAGGTCCATCATCTCGCGCTGCGCTTGCATGTATGTGTCCATCGTTGCGCTGAACACTTTATATAGCGCGGCTTCGTCCGGGACCGCCGGCAACTCGGCATAGCTGGCCTGTGCCTTGCGCGCCTTGTCGGTGAGCACGCCAATCCGGGTTTCAGCCTCCTGCAAACTGGCCGGCTCGCGGTTAACCAGAATCCGGAACGACAAAATGCGCATGCGCAGGATATTTTCGGTGACATTACCCAGGAAGGCGACGCTGGGCAGTTGGGTGCTGCCCATATCGACCGAGGCCTGGCGGATGATCGACATGCGACTCACCGCAAACACACCCAGCACGATGACGAGCAAGGCAATGAAGGCAAAACCCAGGAAAGCTCGAGGCGCGATATTCAGTTTACGCAGGGACATAGGATGGTACTCGGGAGATTGAGGCGGCGAGCGTCCTTGCGGGGATTGCTGAGTGGCGGGCGTTGGCACGCGCGGGGTCAGCCGGGCGCCACTGTTGTAATAGGTTTGTGTGCGCCTATTGGGTGTATCGGCTGGGGATGAGGTTTTTCGCGGGGAATTGAGAAAAATATTTTGCGGCGTTGAAAGTGTTTCAATGCTGAAACACAAATCCCTGTAGCAACTGCCGAGGCTGCGTTCGGCTGCGAAGCAGTCGTAAAACCAGACAACGCGGTCATTCAGGCAAACTGCGTACATCGGATTGGCGAGGACTTCGTCCTCGAACGCAGTCTCGCAGGCTCGGCAGCTGCTACAGGAATGGATTGAACTTCAGGATTTGCGAGCAGCGATCCGCCAAACCCGTGCGATATCACTGGCACGGTCTTGCAACAACCGCGGCGCCTCGGCACAAGCCTGTTCCAGGGTCATCGGGCCACTGGCTAACGCAAACGCCGCATCGATGCCATGCGCATACAAATCCTGATACCCCTCGCCCAAGGTCCCCGCGATCACAATCACCGGCACACCCTGCTCTCGGGCGATACGCGCCACGCCAAACGGCGTCTTGCCGCGCAAGGTCTGCGCGTCGAAACGCCCTTCACCGGTGATCACCAAGTCGGCGCCCTTTACCGCGTCAGCCAGCCCGACCAACTCGGCGACGACTTCCACGCCCGCCTGAAACTGCGCACCAAGAAACGCCTTGGCCGCAAACCCCAGACCACCCGCCGCGCCGCTGCCCGGTTCTTCCTTGACGTCTTTACCCAGCGCCTGTGCGCACAGCCCGGCGAAGTGTCCAAGGGCAGCATCCAACTGCTGAACCTGCTCGGGCGATGCACCTTTCTGCGGACCGAAAATCGCTGAAGCACCGTGAGGACCGCACAGGGGATTGTTGACGTCGGCCGCGATGTCGACGCGCACGTTGGCCAGGCGCGGATCGATTTCACTCAGATCGATTTGCGCCAGTTGTGCCAACGCCAAACCGCCCGGTGCCAATGTTTGTCCTCGGGCGTCCAGCAGCTTCACGCCCAGCGCCTGCATCGCCCCGGCGCCGCCGTCGTTGGTGGCGCTGCCGCCAATGGCCAGAATCACCCGTTGCGCCCCGGCATCCAGCGCCGCACGAATCAGCTCGCCGGTGCCGAACGTGCTGCTGACGCACGCATCGCGTTGCCCCGACGGAACCAATTGCAGGCCGTTGGCTTCGGCCATTTCGATGATCGCGGTGTGGGTTTGCGGCAACCAGCCCCAGGCGGCATCGACGGTCACGCCGAGCGGTCCGCGAACACGGGTCTTGCGCAACTCACCTTCGCACGCCGCCAGAATCGACTCGACCGTGCCTTCGCCGCCGTCGGCCATCGGGCATTTGACCAGTTGCGCATCGGGCCAGACCTGCGCCAGGCCGAGGGCGATGGCGTCGGCCACACCCTGGGCACTCAGGCTGTCCTTGAACGAATCGGGGGCGATGACGATTTTCATGCGAATTCTCCAGTTCCAATGCGTTCCATGCTGCCAGCAGCCCCGAACAATAACGCCGGTCCGCTGCACAAGCGCGGGTGGCGTTTATTGTTCATTTCCACAAATCCGGGTTTGATGGTGATTGGGCTGGCCTCTTCGCGGGCAAGCCTCGCTCCTACAGGGGGAGGCGGCGCTCTTGTAGGAGCGAGGCTTGTCCGCGAAGGCGTCCTTACAATCGCCACCTCTCTAATCAGTTTGCGGCAGAAGCTGAACGCCAAGATACAGCGCAAGCATGCCATCCAGTTTCAACGGATCAACCCCACTCAACTCGGCAATCCGCTCCATCCGGTAGCGCAAACTGTTGCGATGAATCCCCAACGCATCGGCACACGCCTGGCTCTGCCCGTCGTGTTCGCACCAACTGCGCAAGGTCGCCAGCAGTTGGCCGTTGCCGTCCTTGGCGATGACTTTGCGCAGTGGCTTGAGCAGCTCATCCAGCGCGTCGTCATTGCGATGCCGCCACAGCATCACCGGCAGCCGATAACGGTGGAGCGTCAGCAAGCGCGAACGCGGCAACACATCGCGCCCATAGGCCAGCAAGTCGCCGACCCGTCGATAGCAACGACGCAACCCAGACAACCCATCTGCCTGCCCGCCCACGGCAATGCGCAAAATGTTCCAGCCCAGACCGTCGAGCTTCTCCAGCAGCCGATCATTCTCGATCGCCTGACTTGCCGGCCGGCACCACAGCAACGACGACTTCGCCGAACTCACGCACCAACTGTCCGGGTAACGCGAAGTCAGCCAGGCACTGAGCGCATCCACCGTCTGCCCGGGACCGTGCTCCCCACCCAATTCGAACAGATAAGGCACCCGCGTCATTTGCGGTTTCAGGCCCAACTGCTGCGCTTCGTCCAGCAAGCGAGGCGAATCACCCGCCTCGCTCAGCAGCAACGCCAACAGATCATCGCAACGCTGCCGGCGCCATTGCTGCTCGGCCTGCTGATTGCGCTGGCCCACCAGCATCTCGGCGGTCATCCGCACCAGCTCCGCATAGGTGCGCAATTGCTCGGGCTCTCCGGTAATCCCCAGCACGCCGATCAAGCGCTGATCGAGCAGCAGCGGCAAGTTGATCCCCGGCTGCACGCCTTTCAGATGAATCGCGGTTTGCGCGTCGATTTCCACCACCCGCCCGTTGGCCAGCACCAATTGCGCGCCTTCATGGCGGGTGTTGATCCGCTCCGGCTCGCCGCTGCCGAGGATCAATCCCTGGCTGTCCATGACGTTGACGTTGTACGGCAGGATGGCCATCGCCCGGTCGACGATGTCCTGGGCCAGGTCGTGATCGAGTTCGAACATATCGGAATCCTTGGAAGCGTGATGGGTCGTGGTTGTTCACCCGCACAGGGCTGGGTTGCAAACCCTGTGCTCAGGCACAAAGACAGCCACCCCGAGGGTGGCCGAGACTCTCTGGGCGATCAACGTTACCCTGCGCATCGCAAAAAATCATAATAAAGAGAGAGCCCGCCATGTCACAGAGCGCCGCCGCTACCCAGGCCATCGTTGACGACAAAAACGCCGTCTATAAACGCATTACGCTGCGTTTGATCCCCTTCATTTTCATCTGCTACCTGTTCAACTACCTCGACCGGGTCAACGTTGGATTCGCCAAGCTGCAGATGCTCGACGCACTGAAATTCAGCGAAACCGTGTACGGCCTCGGGGCCGGGATCTTCTTTATCGGCTACGTGCTGTGCGGCGTGCCGAGCAACCTGGCCCTGACCAAATTCGGCCCACGGCGCTGGATTGCGCTGATGATGATCGTCTGGGGCACGCTCTCGACCTGCCTGCTGTTCGTCACCACCCCGACCGAGTTCTACACCTTGCGCCTGTTCACCGGCGCGGCCGAAGCCGGGTTCTTCCCGGGCGTGGTGCTCTACCTCTCGCAGTGGTTCCCGACCTTCCGCCGTGGCCGCATCATGGCGCTGTTCATGTCGGCGATCCCGGTGTCCGGCCTGCTCGGCAGCCCGTTCTCCGGCTGGATTCTCAACCACTTCGCCGCCGGCCAAGGCGGTTTGGCGGGCTGGCAGTGGATGTTCCTGCTGCAAGGCATTCCGACCGTGATCCTCGGCGCCCTCGCCTACTTCCTGCTGAGCGACAGTTACGCCAATGCCAAGTGGCTCACCCCTTTCGAGCGTTCGGTGCTGGAAGCCGACCACGCTGAAGACCTGGCCAACAAACCGAAAACCACCACCGACTCGCTGCTGGACGTGTTCAAGAACCCAGCGATCTGGGCGTTCGGTTTGATCTACTTCTGCATCCAGAGCGGCGTCTACGCGATCAACTTCTGGCTGCCGTCGATCATCAAGAACCTGGGCTTCAGCGATAACCTGGTGATCGGCTGGTTGAGTGCGATTCCGTACCTGCTGGCGGCGTTGTTCATGTTGATGGTCGGTCGCTCGGCAGACTTGCGCAAAGAACGTCGCTGGCACTTGGTGGTGCCGATGCTGATGGGCGCGGTCGGTCTGCTGATCGCCGTGAACTTTGCCACCACGCCGGCCATTGCAATCCTCGGCCTGACCATCGCCACCATGGGCGCCCTCACCGGCCTGCCGATGTTTTGGCCAGTGCCGACGGCGCTGTTGAGTGCGGGTGCGGCGGCGGGTGGTTTGGCATTGATCAACTCCATGGGGCAGATGGCGGGATTCCTGAGCCCGTACCTGGTGGGTTGGGTCAAGGACAGCACCGGGTCGACCGATGCAGCGCTTTATCTGCTGGCGGGGGTGATTGTTTGCGGAAGCTTGCTGGCGTTGCGCATGACGCGGACGTTGCGGGTGTAATCATCGTTCCCCCGCGCAGCAAAGGAATACAGCCCGGGAAGCTCCGCGTCCCTTTCCTGAGCTGAAACGCGGAGCGTCCCTAGAAGCATTTCTTTGCTGCCCGTGGGAACGATCAACAAAAAACGGCCCTTTCAGGCCGTTTCTCATTTTGCACTGTGGTCAGACATCCTTTTGTGACCAGGCACACTTTTGTGATCATGCAAGCTTTTGTGGCGAGGGGGTTTACCCCCGTTGGGTTGCGAAGCGACCCCAAAACCATTCACCGCATTTTTGTCAGTTAAACCGTGTAAACAGGTTTTACGACTGCTGCGCAGCCGAACGGGGCGGTGCGACGTTTCGCTAAACCCCCTCGCCACAGGTCAGCGCACTCTTAACAAATCTGCGCTAACCCTGCGGACCAACGTTTTCCAGCACCCGGTTCGCCGCAATCTCCGCCACCATGATGCTGTTGGAAATACCCAAAAGCGCATAACGCGACTCCCCCTCCAAATGATCCACCAACTGATGAACCATCACATCGACCGAGGCCAACGTCTCGACCAGATAAACCGCCAGGGTCTCGGTCGTGGCATCCGGGTCCACGGAAAACAGGGTGCTGCGGGTGCGCGGGGTGGCTTTGATGTCGGCGTTCGACGGGAAGTGGAAATCGAGCGCTCGCTCGGCGGCTTCGTTGAGTTTTTTGGAATCGGCGGTTTCGTACGGGGAAACGTCGTCCGCTTCTGGTGGGTTGGGTGTTGGTTTGAACATAGATGAAACTCCAGATATTGAAAGTGGAGCCATCACCCTCGCTACCAGACGAAGGGTGGCGGCCATACGAAGGTTGGTAGACCGGTTATCTGGCAACCCGGCGCGCCCGAGGGCGCCCTACGCATGGCCACCATATAAACAGAAGACGATAAAAATCCCCTGCCACTAGGTGCGCTATGCGCCGGATAACCGGGCTACCAAACCCGATCGCTGTTCTTCAGCGACGGGGAAACGATAGAGCCCAGGCCTAAGGCGCACAAGCCGGCGGATTCTGGCGCAGTCGTAGGCAACGGCGCAAGGATGTGTAGCCTGAGTACGTGTCTGAAGGTGTCCGTTAAACAGTGCTGTTTATGACTGTCACGCCTGCGCAGATAATTTCACTTTTCTGCGCACAGGCGTTCTGGTATTTGATTGAAACTTTCCCACCGGTAAAAGGATTTCGTCATGAGCTATCGCACGCTGGGTCATTCGGGTTTACAGGTGTCGACCCTGACACTGGGCACCATGATGTTCGGCGAACAGACCAGCACCGAAGATTCCCTGCGGATCATCGATAAGGCCTGGGACCAGGGCATCAATTTCATCGACACGGCGGACGTCTACACCGCCGGCCGTTCCGAAGAGATCGTCGGTGAAGCGATTGCCGGCAACCGCCATGAATGGGTACTGGCGACCAAAGTCGGTTTCGGCCCGGTGGACGGTGTGCCGAACCGCAGCGGATTGAGCCGCAAGCATATCTTCAATGGCCTCGACGCCAGCCTGACGCGTTTGGGCACTGACTATCTCGACATCTATTACCTGCACCGCGAAGACCACAACACGCCGCTGGAAGTGACCGTGTCGGCGATTGGCGACCTGATTCGCCAGGGCAAGATTCGTTATTGGGGGTTGTCCAATTACCGTGGCTGGCGGATTGCCGAGGTGATTCGCGTGGCCGATCAACTGGGCGTCGACCGGCCGGTGATCAGTCAGCCGCTGTACAACATCGTCAACCGTCAGGCCGAGACCGAGCAGATCACCGCCGCGCAAAACTACGGGTTGGGCGTGGTGCCTTACAGTCCGCTGGCTCGCGGTGTGCTGAGCGGCAAGTACGCACCCGACGTGAAACCGGACGCCAACAGCCGCGCCGGTCGAGCTGACAAACGCATTCTGGAAACCGAGTGGCGGGTGGAGTCGTTGCGTATTGCCCAGCAGATTCAGCGGTACACGCAAGAGCGTGGTGTGGGCATTGTTGAATTCGCGATTGCCTGGGTGCTGAACAATGGCGCCGTGACGTCGGCGATTGTCGGGCCGCGTACCGAGGAACAGTGGGATGCGTACACCAAGGCGCAGGCGGTGAAGATTACGGCTGAAGATGAGGCGTTCATTGATTCGCTGGTCACGCCGGGGCATTCCTCGACGCCAGGGTTCAATGATGTGAGTCATTTTGTGTTAGGGCGTAAACCGCGTACGGCATGAGCATTTTCGCTAGCGGGCTCGCACGCTGGATCTGTGTCATTTACACATCCCTGCGGCGGCGAGCCCACTTGCGAAGTCATCAGCCGTAATGACCAGGTAGAACCGGAATCAATAAACGCTGGTCAGCAGAACCTGACTCAGGACTGAATTAAGACTAAACTCGGTCCTATTCAATCCAGCGAGGCTCACCCATGAAGCTTTCATCTCAAATCAAGCCGATCAGTTACCTGAAAAGCCACACTGCTGAAATCGTCAAAGCACTCACAGAGAGCCGCGAGCCCTTGGTAATCACCCAAAACGGTGAAGCGAAGCTTGTGGTCATGGACGTAAAAAGTTTCGAAGAGCAGGAAGACACCATGGCCTTGCTTAAGCTCTTGGCGATGGGAAATCGTGAGGTAGAAGACGGCAAGTTTCGCGATGCCGAAGATGTCTTTGCAGACCTGGACAGGGCTGACCATCAATGAGTTTAAAGGTCGTCATTCTTCAGTCTGCCGAGATGGACCTGAAAGAACTTCGTATTTATCTCATCCAACAGTTCTCTACCCAAACCTGGCAAAGCACCTATGCCGATCTGAAGGCCGCCATCCGCAATTTGGGAATACAGCCCTATTCAGGATTGATTCCGGAGGAAATCAAGAAACTTAATCTCAGCCAATATAGGCAAATCCTGTCAGGGATGAACCGGATCATCTATGAGATTCGAGAGCAGACGATCTATGTCCACATCATTGCTGACACCCGAAAGAGTCTGCCTGCACTGCTGATGAAGCGGCTGCTTCAAGGGTAACCGTTGACCAGCGAGCTGGACACAGCAAAACCGCGTTGACGGAAAGGCTCAGGGCGTGATGGTGTCCTCAAACCCAACACATCTCGCACCGCAATGGTGCACCCCTCCTCAAACCACGCCCATTTTCGTGACTACCCAGTCTCGTTTTGACCCATCCTGAAAAATAAACCTGCCCTTCGTCGGTGCGTTCCCCCCTCAAAGCGCTGTGCCTTTAACCTTTTTCCACCGATTGTCGAACAATTTCGCCACTTGACCTTTCCCGCTCTAGGATCTGGCCTAGACTCATTTTCGCGAGGTGAAACCGGCCAGTCATCTGGTGGTAAGAAACTCGAAACTTTTGGTCCTGACAGGGGGTCAGGTTAAAGGTAGGGCCACAGCGACTGGTGCATTCCTTGCAACGGCCCCTCCACCCTTTCTGCATTAGCGCATGGGGCAGCATTGCTCACCGATGCGAAGCGCGTTTGCGCCCGGCCACAGGATTTGGCCACGAACACCGTTTGTGCCTGACCTGGAATTAGATCAACAACACGGGAGATTCATATGATTAGTGCGGCTTTAGATATTCAGGGAGAGCGTGCTCATCAGCAGGTCGGCGAATCGAGCGTCGTGAATGCTCCGAGCGCCCAATCGATCAGCGTATCGGGCACCAAGGCGCTGACACCGGCTGCCAGTCAGAATCCGAACAGAAAGAAAGTGTTGTTCGTTACCTCCGAGATCGCCGACCTGGTCAAGACCGGCGGTTTGGGTGACGTTTCCGCAGCACTGCCCCGGGCGATGGCTCAACTGCACGATGTGCGGGTGCTGATCCCCGGTTACCCGCAAGTGCTGCACAGTGAAAATCCGATCCATATCATCGGTGAACTCGGTGGGCACGCTGCATTGCCTCCCTGCAAGATCGGGCGCATGGACATGCCGGACGGTCTGGTCATTTACGTGTTGATCTGCCCCGAGCTCTACGAGCGCGAAGGTTCGCCTTACGGTGCCAATAACGGCCGCGACTGGCCGGACAACCACATTCGCTTCGCCCGCCTGGGCCTCGCCGCCGCCGATATTGCCGCCAATCTTGCACAAATTCACTGGTGCCCGGATCTGGTGCATGCCCATGACTGGCCGGCTGGGCTGGCGCCTGCCTACATGCACTGGCGTGGACAGCGTACCCCGACGTTGTTCACCATCCATAACCTGGCCTATCAAGGTGTCACCAGCCTCGGATCCTGCCCGGAACTCGGTATTCCAAACCATGCCTTGCAGCAGGAAGGCATGGAGTTCTACGGCAAGATGTCATTCCTCAAGGCCGGCATGGCCTATTCGAGCCACATCACCACCGTCAGCGCCACCTACGCTCAGGAAATCACCACGCCGGCCTTCGGCTGTGGTCTCGACGGCTTTCTTGCCGCCAAGACCCAGCAAGGTCTGCTCAGCGGTATTCCCAACGGCATTGATGAAAGCTGGGACGCCGCCACCGACCCGCACCTGTTCCGCCCGTTCAGCATCGGCGACTGGGAAGGCAAAGCAGTCAACGCCGCCCATGTCCGTGAACTGTTCGGCCTGGAAGACTCCGAAGGCCCACTGTTCGCCGTGGTCTCGCGTCTGGTCTATCAGAAAGGTCTGGACCTGACCGAAGGGGTTTCCGAATACATCGTCAACAACGGTGGCCAGATCGCGATCATCGGTCGTGGCGAGCCTGAAGAAGAACAGGCCATGCGTGAACTGGCGCTGCGCTTCCCCGGGCAAATCGGTGTGCGCATCGGCTTCAATGAAACCGACGCCCGTCGCATGTTCGCCGGCAGTGATTTCCTGTTGATGCCGTCGCGTTACGAACCTTGCGGCTTGAGCCAGATGTACGCCCAGCGCTTCGGTTCATTGCCGGTCGCACGCAATACCGGCGGTTTGGCCGACACCATTGAAAACGGCGTGACCGGTTTCCTGTTCGACGAATCCACGGTCGAGAGTTATCAGGAAGCCCTGAGCCGCGCGTTCAAGGTGTTCGCCTTCCCAGGCCTGCTCAGCGCCATGCGTTGCCGCGCCATGGCCGCGCCTTTCAACTGGTGCCAGGCAGTAGAACCCTACGCCGAACTCTACGAAAAACTGGTCGCCAAAGCCTTGGGTAAATCGGGCAAACAGTAAAAGAGGTTTTCAAAGATGCCGTTACGGACCCTTGAGACCTGGCCCCACGGCGCAATCATGCTGGACGCAGAACACACGCGTTTTGCCTTGTGGGCGCCAGATGCGTTTTACGTCAGTGTCGAACTGGAAGATGGACAATCCTTGCCACTACTGCCTCAGGCTGATGGATGGTTCGTGATCAAGACCCGCTGCCCGGCGGGTACGCGTTACCGCTACAACATTGATGGCGAGCTGGAGGTGCCGGACCCGGCCTCCCGCGCACAGGCCGGCGATATCAGCGACCACAGCGTGGTGGTCGATCCCCTCGCCTATCAATGGCAAAACAGCACCTGGACCGGCCGCCCCTGGAACGAGGCCGTCATCTACGAAGTGCACGTCGGTGCGCTCGGCGGCTTCAGTGACGTCGAGCAGCACCTGGCGCGCCTGGCAGATTTGGGCATCACCGCAATCGAACTGATGCCGCTGGCGCAGTTCCCCGGCGAACGCAACTGGGGCTACGACGGGGTTCTGCCCTATGCGCCCCAAGCCTCCTACGGCACTCCCGAACAACTCAAACACCTGATCGACACCGCCCACGGCCATGGCCTGGCGGTGATTCTCGACGTGGTCTACAACCACTTCGGCCCGGACGGCAATTACCTGCATCACTACGCCAAGGGCTTCTTTCGCGAAGACAAGCACACACCGTGGGGCGCGGCCATCGACTTCCGGCGGCGCGAGGTGCGGGACTTCTTCATCGACAACGCACTGATGTGGTTGCTGGAATATCGCTTCGATGGCTTGCGCCTTGATGCAGTGCACGCCATCGAGAGCCCGGACTTTCTTCAGGAACTGGCGCAACGGGTTCGGCAACAGACCGATCCGGCGCGGCATGTCTGGCTGACGGTCGAGAACGAACACAACCAGGCCAGCCTGTTGGAAGAAGGCTTCGACGCGCAGTGGAATGATGACGGCCATAACGCTTTGCACGTTTTGCTGACCGGTGAAACCGATGCCTATTACGCCGACTACGCCGAGAACCCAACCGGACAACTGGCACGCTGCCTGAGCCAGGGTTTTGTGTTTCAGGGCCACGTGACCCGCCACGGTACAACCCGGGGCGAGCCCAGCGGCCACTTGCCGCCCAGCGCGTTTGTGCTGTTTTTGCAGAACCATGACCAGATCGGCAACCGTGCCTTTGGCGAACGGCTGCATCAGCTGGCCGGCCTCGACGCCTTGAAAGCGGCGACCGCGCTGTTGCTGCTGTCACCGATGATCCCGCTGATGTTCATGGGCGACGAATTTGCTGCCGAGGAACCGTTCCTGTTCTTTACCAGCCATCACGGTGAATTGGCGGAGCTGGTGCGCGAAGGGCGACGTAACGAATTTGCAGCGTTCAGCGCGTTTACTGATCCTCATAAACGCGAACTGATCCCCGATCCCAACGCACAACAGACCTTTGAAGCGTCGCGGCCGAAACTGACTGCCAACCGGCAATCGGCCATTCAGGGCCTGTATCACCAGCTGTTGCAGATTCGCCATGACCACATCATCCCGCATCTGCCGGGTGCTCAGGCCTTGGGTGCCGAGGTGCTGGCCGAAGGTGCGGTGACGGCGCGCTGGCTACTGGGCAATGGTCGTCAGCTGCGCATTGACCTGAACCTCAGCGACAAGCCAGTGGTCCACTCCCCACAGGCCGACGCCAGGTTGTTATTCGAAACTCCGCCTCAGTCAGCCGGCCTGTTGGAACAGGGCACCCTTGCCCCGTATTGCGCGCTAGTCAGCCTCACGGCTGCAGCCCCTTTGCTACCCCTGGATGGAGAGCGCCAATGAGTGATGCGCAACTGGAAATACTGGCCAGCCGAGCCGGTTTGGCAGTCGACTGGATCGACGCCAACGGCCGCCCGCAGAAAGTCGCCCCATCGGTATTGCGCAATGTCCTGACCGGGCTCGGCCACCCTGCCGGCACCGCCCAGGAAATCGACGCCAGCCTCCTGCAATTGCAGCAAGTCCAACAGACCCGGCGTCTACCGCCGCTGATTACCGCAGACGTTGGCGTCGGCCTCGACCTTGCACATTTCTTTGAGCCGGAAACACCGTGCGAGATCCACCTTGAAGATGGCTCATGGCTGAACCTGAAACTGGATGCCGAGGCCGTGCTGCCTGGCCTGGTTCCGGTCGGTTATCAGCACGTCAGCATCGATGGGCAATCATTCACTTTGGCCGTGGCACCGACGCGTTGCTACAGCGTCGGCGATGCTGTCGACAGTCCGATTCCGCGCACCTGGGGCCTCAGCGTGCAGTTGTACTCCCTGCGTCGCCCCGGCGATGGCGGGTTCGGCGACACCCAGGCACTGGAAGACCTCGCTCGTGTGGCCGGTGAACGCGGCGCCGAGGCGTTGGCGATCAGTCCGCTGCATGCGATGTTTGGCAGCGACACCCAGCGCTACAGCCCGTATTCACCGTCCAGCCGTTTGTTCCTCAACAGCCTCTATGCCGCACCGGGCGCGATTCTCGGCGAGCGCGCGTGGCGGGCCGCGATTGACGCCACCGGCCTGGCCGCCGAACTGCAACAGCTGGAAGAACAGCCGCTGATTAACTGGCCCGTGGCCGCCGAAGCCAAGCATCGCTTGCTGCAAGCCTTGTACGAAGGCTTCGTCCAGGGCGAACACCCGTTGCATGCCGACTTCAGCAGCTTCCGCCACGCGGCCGGTGAAGCTTTGGAAAACCACTGCCGCTTCGAAGCCATTCAAGAAGCCCGCGCCACCAAGGGTGAAACCCTCGACTGGCGCGAGTGGCCGGAACAATGGCGCGACCCGCGCAGCGCCGCTCTCGCCGAATTTGCCGAAGAGAACGCCGGCCGCATCGGCTTCTTTGCCTTCAGTCAATGGCTGGTCACCCGTTGCCTGGAGCGTGCACAAACCGCCGCCCGCAGCGCGGGCATGAGCATCGGCCTGATCGCTGATTTGGCGGTGGGTGCCGACGGCGGTGGCAGTCAGGCCTGGAGTCGTCAGGACGAATTGCTCACCTCGCTGACAGTGGGCGCGCCGCCGGACATTCTTAACCGTACCGGCCAGGGCTGGGGTATTTCCGCGTTTTCCCCTGAAGGCCTGGTGCGTAATGGCTTTCGCGCGTTCATCGAAATGCTCCGCGCCAATTTCGCCCACGCCGGCGGCTTGCGCATTGACCACGTCATGGGCCTGCAACGGTTGTGGGTGATCCCTAATGGTTCACCACCCGCCGATGGCGCCTACCTTTATTACCCGGTGGACGACCTGCTGCGTTTGCTCAGCCTTGAATCCCATCGCCATCAGGCAATCGTCCTTGGCGAAGACCTCGGTACGGTGGCGGATGGTCTGCGGGAAAAACTCATCGCTCGCGCAATTCTCGGCATGCGGGTGTTGCTGTTTGAACAGGACAACGCGCACTTCAAAACGATTCTCGACTGGCCTGACAACGCCCTCGCGACCACCAGCACCCATGACCTGCCGACACTCAATGGCTGGTGGCATGGCCGCGATATCGACTGGAACGCCCGGCTGGGCCTGGTCGACGCCACGAGTGAAATCGAATGGCGCCACCACCGTGAACGCGAGCGCGAAGGCCTGCGTCGTGTGTTGAGCGAGGACCCGCAGAACTTTCGCGAAGAGTCCCATGAAACCGATCAGGTGCTGGACGCCGCGGTCCGTTTCCTCGGTCATACCCGGGCGCCGCTGGTGTTGCTGCCGCTGGAAGATGCCTTGGGCATCGAACAGCAGGCCAACCTCCCCGGCACCATCGACACGCATCCCAACTGGTCGCGGCGCCTGCCCGGTGGCAGCGAAGCGCTGCTCGACGACCCGGACGCCGCCCGGCGCCTGGAATTGCTCGCCTGTGCGCGGCTTCAGGCTGGCGAGCGTGACCAATGAATCACCCGTTAATACAACCGCTGCCGCTTCGCGCGACCCTGCGGCTGCAATTTCATAAAGGCTTCACGCTGGATCAAGCGGTGCCGCTGGTGCCGTACTTTGCCAGTCTCGGCATCAGCCACGTCTATGCCTCGCCACTGCTCGCTGCCCGTGCCGGCTCCATGCATGGCTACGACGTGGTGGATCCGACCACGGTCAATCCTGAGTTGGGTGGCGAAGCCGCGTTGCGCCGATTGATCGGTGCCCTGCGCGAACACAAAATGGGGCTGATCCTCGACATCGTCTCCAACCACATGGCCGTCGGTGGGAGCGATAACCCGTGGTGGCTGGACTTGCTGGAATGGGGACGCCTGAGCCCTTACGGCGAGTTTTTCGACATTCAATGGCACTCACCCGACCCGTTGATGGAAGGCCAGTTGCTGCTGCCTTTCCTCGGCAGCGATTACGGCATCGCGCTGCAGGACGGCACCCTGCCCTTGCGCTTTGATGCACAGCGCGGCGCGTTTTATGTCGAGCACTACGAGCATCATTTTCCGATCTGCCCGTCGAGCTACGGTGAACTGCTGCGGACCGATGACGAACCGCTCAAGTTTCTCGCGGACCGCTTCAGTGCCTTGAGCTACCAGACCGATGCGCACAGCCTGGCGCAACCGCTGAAGGCAGAGCTGCGTGAACTGGCCAGCGACCCTGCGCTCCTCCAGCACATCCAGCAGAATCTCAGCGCCTATGACTCGCTGACACCCGAAGGCTTCCAGCGCCTGCACCACCTGCTCGAACGTCAGAGTTACCGCTTGGCCAGTTGGCGCACGGCAGCGGATGACATCAATTGGCGGCGATTTTTCGATATCAACGAACTCGGCGGTTTGCGGGTCGAACGGCCGGCGGTGTTCGAAGCGACCCACGCGAAAATCTTCGAGCTGGTGGCTGAAGGTCTGGTTGACGGTCTGCGCATCGACCACATCGACGGCCTCGCCGACCCGCGTGGCTACTGCCGCAAACTGCGGCGTCGGGTCGATACGCTGTCGCCCGATCGGCACTTGCCGATCTTCGTCGAGAAGATTCTCGGTGAAGGCGAAACCCTGCACCGCGACTGGTCGGTGGACGGCACCACCGGTTACGAATTCATGAATCAGCTGTCGTTGCTGCAACACGATCCCGACGGAGCTCAGACCCTCGACGAGCTGTGGAATCGCTACAGCGAACGGCCCGCCGACTTCCGTCAGGAAGCGCAGCTGGCACGTCAGCAGATTCTCAACGGCTCATTGGCCGGTGATTTCGAGAGTGTGGCCAAAGCGCTGCTGCAAGTGGCCCGGGACGACTTGATGACCCGCGACCTGACCCTGGGCGCGATCCGTCGGGCGTTGCAGGAACTGATCGTGCACTTTCCGGTGTACCGCACCTATATCAGCCCGCGTGGCCGCTCTGCCGAAGACGATGTGTTTTTTCAGCAAGCCATGGACGGTGCCCGGCAAACCCTCGGCGAGGCCGATTGGCCGGTGCTGGATTGCCTGGCCGGTTGGCTCGGCGGTGAGCCGTGGCGCAAACGCCCGGTGGGTCGTCAGCGCAAGATACTCAAACATGCGTGCGTACGTTTCCAGCAACTGACGTCACCGGCCGCCGCGAAAGCTGTGGAAGACACCGCGTTCTATCGTTCGGCAGTGTTGCTGTCGCGCAATGACGTGGGGTTCAGCACCGAGCAATTCAGTGCGCCGGTTGCCGATTTCCATGCCGTCTGCATCAACCGCCTGGAACAGTTTCCGGACAACCTGCTGGCCACCGCCACCCACGACCACAAACGCGGCGAAGACACCCGCGCACGGTTGGCGGTGTTGAGCGAACGCAGTGCCTGGTATGCAGAGCAGGTCCCGCTGTGGAGAACACTCGCCCGGCCCCTGCGTGACGACGACCAGATGCCCTCGGCGGGTGATGAGCTGATCCTGTATCAGGCGATCCTCGGCAGTTGGCCGCTAGATTTGCGCGCTGACGATCAATCGGCACTTGAGGACTACGCCAAACGTCTGTGGCAGTGGCAACAAAAAGCCTTGCGTGAAGCCAAGCTGCAAAGCAGCTGGAGCGCGGCGAACGAGCCTTACGAAAAAGCCATGCAGGTCTTTATCGAGCGCCTGTTGTTGAGCCCGGAGGGTGAGCTGTTGCGCGCCGCCCTCGGCAAAGCGGTCCAAACGATTACCGCGCCCGGCGCGATTAACGGTTTGGCGCAAACCTTGCTGCGCATGACCGTACCGGGGATCCCGGACCTCTATCAGGGCAACGAGTACTGGGACTTTTCGCTGGTGGACCCGGACAACCGCCGACCGGTGGATTACGCCAGCCGCGAACAGGCGATGCAGGTGCCGTTGAATCTGCCCGAGCTTTTGGCCAACTGGCGTGACGGGCGCATCAAGCAAACCCTGATCAAGCAGGTGTTGAACCAGCGGGCCGAGCACGCCGATCTTTTTCGGCGAGGGACGTATCAAGCCCTTGATGTCGTCGGCAGCCAGGCTCACCGGGTGCTGGCTTTTGCTCGCGAACATGAAGGAACACGGGCCATCGTGATCGTACCGATACGTTGCGCCCCACTGCTGGAAAACAGTGCCGAACCCCGGGTTGACGCGCTGCGTTGGGGCGATACGCGGGTCAAACTGCCGTTCACCGCCGCTGAGGAAAATCTGAAGGGACTTTTCTCGAGCACAGCAGTCACACACGACAGGAAGCTGAACATCAGCGCCGCGCTGGGGGATTTCCCGGTCAATCTCTTTATTCAAACGTTTACCCAAGCTTGAGTTCAGTTCAGGAGTATTGCGATGAGTACCGACGATAAACGCGTTCGCGAATTTGCCTATCAAATCTGGGAGTCGGAAGGGAAACCCGAAGGCCAGGAAGCCCGGCATTGGGAGATGGCTCGCAAACTGGCTGAAGCCGAAGCGCTGGCACCGAGCAAATCGCCGAAGGCTACCGGCAGTAAAACGGCTGTCAAACCTGTTGTGCCCAAAGCCGCCAACGGCAAGGTTCCCGAGCCGAAAGCCAAGGCCAAGTCCAAAACGGCTGCCGCTTCATCGGTGATCCCGCCGAGTGGAAAAGCAGCCGAGAAGAAGCCTAAAGCAGCGCGTAAACCGCCTGCGGTCTGACGCTTCCCGAACCTGTTCTGATTGACCTCGTGGCCAGCCCCCTGGCAACCATGGGCTCACTCGCCCACGAAAAACCTGTAGGAGCGAGGCTTGCCCGCGAAGGCGGCATGTCAGTCGATTCAAATGTGACTGAAACACCGCCTTCGCGGGCAAGCCTCGCGCCTACAAAGAATCCCCTTTTTGCAGGAGCATGTATGACCAGTCCAAAGAAATCCGCGCCAGAACCTCACGCCGAGGCCTCGCGAATCCGTGAAGGTTTGCCCTTCCCGCTGGGCGCGACCTGGGATGGCCTGGGGGTTAACTTTGCCTTGTTTTCCGCCAACGCCACCAAAGTCGAACTGTGCATCTTCGACGATGCCGGCGAGGTCGAACTCGAGCGTATCGAACTGCCGGAATACACCGACGAGATCTACCACGGCTACTTGCCCGACGCCCACCCAGGGCTGATCTACGGCTACCGTGTCTATGGTGCGTACGACCCGGCCAACGGTCATCGCTTCAACCACAACAAACTGCTGATCGACCCCTACGCCAAGCAATTGGTCGGCGAGCTGAAATGGTCCGAAGCGCTGTTCGGCTACACCATCGGCCACCCCGACGCCGACCTGAGTTTCGATGAGCGCGACAGTGCGCCTTTCGTGCCCAAGTGCAAAGTCATCGACCCGGCTCACACCTGGGGCAATGATCAACGGGTCAGCATCCCGTGGGACAAGACGATCATTTATGAAACCCACCTGCGCGGCATCAGCATGCGTCACCCCTCCGTCCCCGAGAACGTGCGCGGTACCTGCGCCGGGTTGATGGTCGATGACGTGCTGGAACACATCCGCAAGCTGGGGGTTTCTTCGGTTGAATTGCTACCGATCCACGCCTTCGTCAACGACCAGCATCTGCTGCACAAAGGCATGACCAATTACTGGGGCTACAACAGCATCGCGTTCTTCGCCCCGGACCCGCGCTACCTGGCCAGCGGCAAGATCGCCGAGTTCAAGGAGATGGTCGCGCACCTGCACGAGGCCAATCTCGAAGTGATCCTCGACGTGGTCTACAACCACACCGCCGAGGGCAACGAACAAGGCCCGACCCTGTCCATGCGCGGCATCGACAACGCGTCGTACTACCGCTTGATGCCCGATGACAAGCGCTACTACATCAACGATTCCGGCACCGGCAACACCCTCGACCTGAGTCACCCGTGTGTACTGCAAATGGTCACCGATTCCCTGCGTTACTGGGCCACGGAAATGCACGTGGACGGTTTCCGCTTCGACCTGGCGACCATTCTCGGCCGCTACCACGAGGGCTTCGATGAACGTCACAGCTTCCTTGTCGCCTGTCGCCAGGACCCGGTGCTGCGTCAGGTGAAAATGATCGCCGAGCCTTGGGATTGTGGCCCCGGCGGTTATCAGGTCGGTGGGTTCCCGCCGGGCTGGGTCGAGTGGAACGACAAATTCCGCGACACCGTGCGTGCGTTCTGGAAAGGCGATGATGGCCAACTGGCGGACTTCGCCAGCCGCATGACCGCTTCCGGCGAGATGTTCAACCAGCGCGGTCGTCGTCCCTATGCTTCGTTGAACTTCATCACGGCGCATGACGGTTTCACTCTCAACGATCTGGTGTCGTACAACGACAAGCACAACGAAGCCAACGACGAGAACAATCAGGACGGCAGCAACAACAACCTGTCCTGGAACCACGGCGTCGAAGGCCCGACTGACGACCCGGAAATCAATGAGCTGCGTCAGCGGCAAATGCGCAATTTCTTCGCCACGTTGTTGCTGTCCCAAGGCACGCCGATGCTGGTGGCCGGCGACGAATTCGCCCGCACCCAGGAAGGTAATAACAACGCCTATTGCCAGGACAGCGAGATCGGTTGGGTCAACTGGGACCTGAGCGAAGACGGCAAGGCCCTGCTCAAGTTCGTCAAACGCCTGATCAAGTTGCGCCTGGCCTATCCGATCCTGCGCCGCGGACGCTTCCTGGTGGGCAATTACAACGAAGACATCGGCGTCAAGGACGTGACTTGGCTCGCCCCGGATGGCAGCGAAATGTCCATCGAACAATGGGAAGAAGCCCATGGCCGCTGCCTCGGCATGTTGCTCGATGGTCGCGCACAGGAAACCGGTATCCGCCGCAAGGGCGGTGACGCGACGTTGTTGCTGGTGGTCAACGCGCACCACGACATCGTCAACTTCACCTTGCCGGAAGTGCCGGACGGCTATCACTGGACGTGCATGATCGACACCAATCAACCGAAGATTCGCGGGCAGGAGCTTTTCGAGTTCGGTCACGAATATTCCGTCACCGGTCGTTCGCTGCTGCTGTTCGAATTGCAGCATGAGGAAGAAGAGTGAAATGGACCTTCAGGCGTTTCTCACTCGCCAATCACCGGACTACGCCGATACTCAGGCGCTAGGCCGGTGCCTGCGGACGCTGGTGGAGGCTGGACTCGATCAACTTCCACTGCCCGGCAGCGGCCAGACGCTGGAGCGATTCCAGCGGTTGGCCGAGGTCGGCGGCCATGACCTCGGGTTGTGCAAATTGTACGAAGGCCATACCGATGCGCTGGCAATCATCCAGCAACTCGGTGGCTCGCCAACCCCCGGCAGCACGTGGGGCATGTGGGCGGCCGAACCGCCACAAGCGCGGGTACTCGTCCGTCCGCAAGGCCATATGGTCGTGTTGAACGGGCGAAAGGCCTGGTGCTCTGGCGCAGCGGTGTTGAGTCATGCGTTGCTCACGGCCTGGGATCATCACGACCGTCAGCAATTGGTCGCGGTGGCGCTGGATCAACCCGGTGTGACCGTCACCGATCAGGGCTGGCAAGCGGTCGGCATGGGCGCCACCGGAAGCGTCGAAGTGCTGTTCGAAGGCGCTGAAGCGCAAGCCATCGGCTACCGCGGCGATTACCTGCAACGGCCCGGTTTCTGGCAAGGCGGAATCGGCATTGCCGCGTGCTGGTACGGCGCGGCACAGAGCATCGCCGAACGCCTGCGTAGCCATTGCGCCCAACATGAAGAACCCTATGCCCTCGCCCACTTGGGCGCTGTCGACAGCGCGATGCATGCCGCTGCCGAGGTGCTACGGTTCAGTGCATTGATGATCGACGCCGCACCGCTGGACGACGCCGAACTGCTGGCCCGGCGTGCTCGGGCGGTGGTGGAACACGCCGCCGAACAGGTGATGTTGCACGTTGGTCACGCCCTCGGGGCCGGTCCCTACTGTAGGGATCGGCAGTTCGCCCGACTGATCGCCGACCTGCCGGTATTCCTGCGCCAAAGCCACGCCGAACGCGACCTCGCCGCCCTCGGACAGCAAGTCATTACCGGGACATGGACGTTATGAAAATCAACCCTATCGTCGGCCAGGGCACGCCGCTTCATGTCTGGCAGACTTCCAGTCACCTGGCGCAGTTGCCGGTCATCGACATCCTGAGCCTGGTGCCGGAAGGCGCCCGCGCGGTGATCATCGCCCCGCACCCGGATGACGAAGTGCTGGGCTGCGGCGGTTTCCTGCAATTGCTCGCCGCCGCTGGCCGCCCTTTGCAACTGATTTCGGTCACCGATGGCAGTGCCAGCCACCCCGGCTCGAAGCGCTGGCCGGTAGAGCGCCTGAGCGCGGTCCGGCCTCAGGAATCGGTCGAAGCTTTGCGTCGTCTTGGCCTGCCATTGCACAGTCTGAAATGGCTGCGCGGCGGTTTCAAGGACAGCCAGGTCGCGGCTCGGGAAACCGAATTGAGCGAATTCATCGAACATCATCTGCGCCCCAACGACGTGGTGTTCACAACGTGGTGCGAAGACGGCCACTGCGATCACGAAGCCGTGGGCCGGGCCAGTGCCGCAGCGGCAAAGCGCGTCGGTGCGACCGTGCATGAACTGCCCGTGTGGACCTGGCACTGGGCGGCGCCCGAAGACAGTTTCGTGCCGTGGCACCGGGCGCGAAAAATCCTCCTGGCGCCGCATCTGGTCGCACGTAAACGCCACGCAATCCACGCCTTCGCCAGCCAGCTGGAAGGTGACCCTCAAATCGGCTTGCCGCCGGTGCTGGCGCCCTATGTGCTGGAGCGGCTGCTGCAACCGTTCGAGGTGGTGTTCTTATGAGCGTCGAGGATCGCTATTTCGACGGTTTGTTTGCCGGCAACGATGATCCCTGGTCCTTTCGTCAGCGCTGGTATGAACAGCGCAAACGCGCCATCACTCTCGCTGCATTGCCCCGCCCGCACTACCGGGCGATCTTTGAACCCGGCTGTGCCAACGGCGAGCTGAGCTTTGAGCTGGCCAGCCGTTGCGATCGCCTCCTGTGTTGCGACACCGCCGCCGCGGCCGTCACGCTGGCTCGCACCCGACTCGGGCCGTTCGACCACGCCGAAGTTCGCCAAAGCCGTTTGCCTGCTGATTGGCCGGAGGAAAAATTCGACCTGATCGTGCTCAGCGAAGTCGGCTATTACCTCGACACCGACGACCTGAAATGCCTGATCGATCAGGCCGAAAACTCGCTGACCGCCGACGGCCAACTTCTGGCCTGCCACTGGCGTCCCCCCATCGACGGCTGCCCGCAGAATGCCCGGCAGGTCCATGACTTGCTCCACGAACACTTGAATTTGCCGCGCCTGGTCCTGCATCAGGAAGCGGATTTTCTGCTGGAACTCTGGAGTCGTGAACCACGCTCCGTGGCGGCTCTGGAGGGCTTGCGATGATTGGCATTCTGATCCCCGCGCATAACGAAGAAGACTTGCTCGGAGATTGCCTTGAGGCGGCCCTGCTCGCCGCGCAACACGAACTGCTGGACGGTGAAACGGTCGAGGTGCTGGTGGTGCTCGACAGTTGCACCGACCGATCCTCGGAGATCGTCAGCGCTTACCCGGTGCACAGCCTGGCGATCGAGGCGCGTAACGTCGGCCAGGCCCGAGCGGCCGGAGCGCGGTTTCTGCTGGATCGCGGGGTGCGCTGGATTTCCTGTTCCGATGCCGATAGCCGTGTGGCGCAGGATTGGCTGGTGGCGCAACTGGCCCTCGACGTCGATGCCGTGTGCGGCACGGTCACGGTGGATGCGTGGCATGAGTCGATCGATGAATCGGCACAGATTCGCTATCACCAGAGCTATCAGGCCCGCGAAGGCCATCGGCACATTCATGGCGCCAATCTGGGCATCAGTGCTGACGCCTATCAGCGCGCCGGCGGTTTCGAACCGCTGGCCTGTGATGAAGACGTGCAACTGGTGCGACAACTCGAACGCTGCGGCGCCAATATTGCCTGGAGCCATCGCCCGCAAGTACTCACCAGTGCTCGACTGGACAGTCGGGCGCGCGGTGGTTTCAGCGATTATTTGCGAGGCCTGGCACAGGTTGGTTAAAAAAAAACGTCTCAGATGTCACCACTACGCGACGAATAGCCTTACTTGAGCAATACTCTGCTCGCGGCAATCCAGGGTACGGAGCGCTGCACATTGCTATCAAACTGAACAAGGACGTAGCGCCGATGAAATCCGTTTCCATCATCGAAAGCAGCCTGCCAGGACAAATCTGGAACAGCGCCCGGCAGCTGGACAACATCCCCGTCATCAACACCGAGACCCTGGTCCCCGCTGGCGCACGCGCCGTGGTGATCGCGCCGCATCCCGGCGATGAAGTGGTCACCTGCGGCGGTTTGCTGCAGCTGCTGTCCACCCTCGGTCATCCCCTGCAAATTATCTCGCTCACCGATGGCAGCGCCAGCCATCCGGGTTCGCAACAATGGTCAGAGAAGCGTCTGAGTGTGTTTCGCGGCCAGGAAAGCGTCGAAGCCTTGCGCCGGCTGGGATTGCCGATGCACAGCCTGAAGTGGATCCGCGGCGGCTTTACCGACAACGCCCTGGCCGAGCGTGAAACCCAAATGACCCAATTCATCGCCCGTTATTTGCGCCCCGGCGACGTGGTGTTCAGCACCTGGCGTGAAGACGGTACCTCCGATCATGACGCCGTCGGCCGTGCGAGCGCCAATGCGGCGAGCATGGTCGGGGCAACGCTCAACGAACTGCCGGTCTGGGCCTGGCACTGGCCGACGCGCGATCAAGGACTCTTTCCCTGGCATCGTGCGCGCAAAGTACGCCTTGACACCTGGACCGTCGCGCGCAAAAGCCACGCCACCCATGCCTACGCCAGCCAGCTCGACGGCGAACCGGCCATCGGCATCGCACCGCTGCTACCCCGGGTGATTCTGGAGCGCATGCGCTTGCCCTATGAAGTCGTCTTCGTCTGACTGCCCACTTCCTGTAGCAGCTGTCGAGCCTGCCTTGTGGCGAGGGGATTTAGCGAAACGTCGCACCGCCCCGTTCGGCTGCGAAGCAGTCGTGAATTCTGCAAGTGCGGTGTGAATGGCGGAATGCTGGGGCCGCTTCGCAGCCCAACGGGGATAAATCCCCTCGCCACAAGGCAAGCTCGACAGCTGCTACATTTTTGTGTGAACGCTGCTGGCGACGAATCACTCTGAACTGCCTGCCGCTGAATCAGTCGCATAACTAAGCAGCCCAGATTCAGAGGAGTGAACGTGACCAGCGATTCCGAGCAGCGAGCCGTCGAATCAGTGCCCTTGAACACGCCCCCGGTGATTCATCGTTTGAGGGTGCTGACGGTCAACACCCATAAGGGGTTTACCGCCTTCAACCGGCGATTCATTCTCCCGGAACTGCGCGAAGCGGTGCGCAGTACATCGGCCGATATCGTCTTCCTGCAAGAAGTGGTCGGCGAACACGATCGGCATTCTTCCCGCTACAACGACTGGCCGCAGACTTCGCAATACGAGTTCCTGGCCGACAGTATGTGGAGCGATTTCGCCTACGGCCGCAACGCCGTTTACCCCGACGGTCATCACGGCAACGCCTTGTTGTCGAAATACCCGATTCGCGAACACCGCAACCTCGATGTCTCGATCACCGGCCCCGAACGGCGCGGGTTGCTGCACTGCGTACTGGACGTGCCGGGGCACGCTGAAGTCCACGCGATCTGCGTGCATTTGAGTCTGCTGGAAAGCCATCGCCAGTTGCAGCTCCAGCTGCTCTGCCAACTGCTCGAATCCTTGCCCGACGATGCGCCAGTGATCATCGCCGGTGACTTCAACGACTGGCAGCTGCACGGCAACGCCGCCCTCGCCCGTCGCGATTATCTGCACGAAGCCTTCGAACACCACAATGGTCGTCCGGCGAAAACCTACCCCGCGCGTTTTCCGCTGCTGCGCCTGGACCGGGTCTACCTGCGCAACGCCAGCAGCCACAATCCGCGCATTCTCGGCAACAAACCCTGGACGCACCTGTCGGATCATTTGCCATTGGCGGTTGAAGTGCACCTCTGAGTTTTCATCCCATTAAGGCGCGTTAACCACGACGTAGGTCACATGACTGCCCTGATACTGCGGTTGATACCAGGTCGGTCCACACTCGTTTCCAGAACGGTATCCCGGGACACAGGGCTGATCGTCGGGGTAGCGTTCGCGGTCATTTCAGCGCCGCATTACTGACAGAATCGAGACACCCAATCAGCAGGACAACTGTGCACTGAACCTCGCTTTGGCAGACCGATAGCCCGCTATCCAAAGGCTCTGGCACGCGGGTTTTTTGACGATTTTTCGTACAAACAAGAACTTAGATGCGCGCCGTAAATCAGTCACTTGGGAGCACTAAAATACCACTACCACTTATCGGCCATTTTCTTGACGCGATGTCAAGGATCTTCTTAGCTACACGTTACTACCCCCGGAAATTCCACCAGGGGCAAACCTCCAGGACACCCGCGAAATCGGGCGACCAGCGGCTTGCCTCAATCCATTCGGTCGCCCCTCATTCGGGGTAGGAGAGACGCCAAAGCGAGATTCGGCATGCGATTGCAAGGTAGACCCCCATGAAAACTTCATTCACCCATCAAGAGATCAAAATCACTTTCTGCACCGTCTCGAGTTCGCTGCTGCTGTGTTCTTCCATGGAGGTGCAAGCAGGGCCCGCAGAGAATGAAACCGCCCCCAGGTATCGCCAGGATATTTCGGTAATGACCTTGCCCACGGTCAATATCACCGCCCCCTACCCTGGCCACTTCAGCGCCGCCTCCGATACAAGAAGTTCACACCTGACCATCGAAGACGCCGCGCCTTCGGCCTGGGATCAGCTGTACGGGCAGGCTTCGCGACAAGCACAGACCGATGTGATGGCGCAGGGCTTTTCCAGCCCTGGCAGTACAGAATTCAAAGGCCCGGCGATCCTGACCCTGCAGAGCGGTAGCGGCCATACCCAGCGGGTCGGCCTGATCGGCGGGATGACTCAGTTACAAGGCAACAGCAACGGCCTGCTGACCAGTCGCGCACTCGCCGACCCCGCCACGGACACCCTCAACCTTCAAGGCCAGAGCCTCGGCGCCTACTGGAGCCTGACCGGGCCCCAAGGCTGGCACGTGGATTTGTCGGCCAGCGGCGGCCGGGTCAACGGTTTCAGCCGTAACGACCAGGGTGCTCGGATGGCGACCGAAGGCAGCGCGGTGACGTTGTCGGTGGAAGGCGGTTTTCCGATTGGCCTGAGCGATAACTGGGTGGTCGAACCGCAAGCGCAGTTGATCAATCAACGCATCACACTGGATACACCTTATGCCGGCTCAGGCAATGCGTCGTCCAGCGACCTGACGTCCTGGAGCGGCCGGGTCGGCGCACGATTGAAAGGTAGTTACGACATTAACGGCCTGGGGGTCGAACCCTATGTGCGGACCAACGTGTGGCACACCGTATACACCGGCAATACCGTGACCCTCGATCAGGTCGACAAGATCAGCAGCAGTCGCCATTCATCGACGGTCGAAGTGGGTTTGGGGCTGGTGGCGAGAGTTACGCCTGCGGTGAGTTTTTACGTCAGTGCCGATTACAGCAGTGATGTGGATGACAATGATTTGAATGGATTGATCGGGAGTCTGGGTGTGCGGATGCGGTGGTGAGTGTCTGACTTCAGATGTGCGTTGTCCGGTCCGACGCCATCGCGAGCAAGCTCGCTCCCACAGTGGTTTTGTGTTCGACACAGATCCAATGTAGGAGCGAGGCTTGCCCGCGAAAGCGGTTTTAGATCAACCCTCCGGCCTCAGGATCAACACCGCCAGCGGTGGCAGGTTCAACACCAGCGAAAGCGACTGCCCATGGCTTGGCTCTTCCTCGGTAAACGCGCCGCCGCTGTTGCCGTAGTTGGAGCCGGCATACATCGCCGCATCGCTGTTGACCGCCTCGATCCAGCGCCCGGCGAACGGTACGCCGATGCGATAGGCCTGACGCGGCACCGGCGTGAAGTTCGCCACCACCAACACCGGCCGCCCTTCCTTGCTCCAGCGCAAGAACGCGTAAACGCTGTTGATCGCATCATCGCCAATCAACCACTGGAAGCCTTGCGGCGCGTCGTCCTGGTCATGCATCGCCGGTTCTTCGCGGTACAGCCGGTTGAGGTCGCCCACGAGTTTCTGCACACCCTTGTGTTCCGAGTATTGCAGCAGGTACCAGTCCAGTTGCTGATCGTGATTCCACTCGCGCCACTGGCCGAATTCGCAGCCCATGAACAACAGTTTTTTGCCCGGATGCGCCCACATGAAGCTCAAATAGGCCCGCAGGTTGGCAAATTTCTGCCAGCGGTCGCCGGGCATCTTGTCGATCAGGGAATGCTTGCCGTGCACCACTTCATCGTGGGAGATCGGCAGGATGAAGCGCTCGGACCAGGCATACACCAGGCCGAAACTCAGTTCGTTGTGGTGATGGGCGCGGTACACCGGATCCTGCTGGATGTAATGCAGCGAATCGTGCATCCAGCCCATGTTCCACTTGTAGTCGAAGCCCAGTCCGCCCTGTTGCGTGCTCTGGCTGACACCCGGCCACGCGGTGGATTCTTCGGCGATCACCAGCGCACCCGGCGCTTCCAGGTTGACCACGTCGTTGAGGTGGCGCAGGAAGTCGATGGCTTCAAGGTTCTCGCGTCCGCCGTGACGGTTGGGCACCCATTCCCCGGCCTTGCGCGAGTAATCGCGATAGAGCATCGACGCCACGGCATCGACCCGCAGGCCATCGACGTGGAAATGCTTGAGCCAGTGAAGTGCCGAGGCCAGCATGTAGCCGTGCACTTCGGTGCGGCCCAGGTTGTAGATCAGCGTGTCCCAATCCTGATGAAAACCTTCCTGCGGATTGCCGTATTCGTACAGCGCGGTGCCGTCGAACTGTGCGAGGCCGTGGGTATCGGTTGGGAAATGCGCCGGCACCCAATCGAGGATCACGCCGATGTCAGCCTGGTGGCAGGCATTGACGAAGGCCGCGAAGTCTTCCGGCGAACCGTAGCGGGCGCTCGGGGCGAATTGCGACAGCAACTGATAACCCCAGGAACCGCCGAACGGGTGTTCCATGATCGGCATCAGTTCAATGTGGGTGAACCCCAGCTCCTTCACATAAGGGATCAGCCGTTCGGCCAGTTCGTGCCACGTGTACTGACGCGCCACTTCACCCAGATCATCCAGCTCACACTGCCACGAGCCGGCGTGCAACTCGTAGATCGACAGCGGCGCACTCGGCAGATGCCGGTCGCCACGGGACTCCATCCATGCCTGATCCTGCCAATCGATGTTCAGCGGCGAAGCGACTTTTGACGCTGTGTCCGGCGGCAGCGAGGTGGCCAGGGCCATCGGATCAGCCTTGAGCGGCAGAATGCCTTGGGCACCGAGGATTTCGTATTTGTACGTTTCCCCCGCCTGCAGGCGCGGGACAAACAGCTCCCAAACCCCGGTGGGATGGCGCAGGCGCATCGGGTGCCGACGACCGTCCCAGTTGTTGAAGTCACCGACCACCGACACCCGCTTGGCGTTCGGTGCCCACACGGCGAAACGCACGCCGTCGACACCGTCGACCGACTTCAGCTGCGCACCGAGGCAGGCGCTGAGGTCGCGGTGATTGCCTTCTGCGAACAGGTACAAGTCCATCTCGCCGAGCAACGGGCCAAAGCTGTAAGGGTCCTCGGACACTTGTTCGCCGCCGGCCCACCGGGTTCGCAGCAGATACGGCTGCGCCCGATCGAAGTGCCCGACATACAGCCCCGGCGTCTGGGTGGCTTCAAGGTTGCCGAGTTCTTCCCCAGAGTCCCTGGCCAATACCTGCACACTTAGCGCGTCTGGCAGATAAGCCCGAATGAATTGCCCACCGGCGTCATCGCCGTGGGGGCCGAGAATTGCAAAAGGGTCGTGATGTTCGGCGCGTACCAGCGCGTCGATATCCCGCGATCTGGGCAGCAGCGCTTCTTTAGCGTGACCCTGTTCCTTGTTCGAGAAACTCATGACTACTCTCCACCAAGATCGGAAAAGGGTTTAAGCCCACTCAATAATCCAAACAAACCGTGCAATGGCACCGGCAGCCACGTGGGGCGATTTTCCGCCTCGTAGGCCACCTCATACGCCGCCTTCTCCAGCCCGAACAACGCCAACGCGGCGTCCTCGCCTTCCGGATCTTGCCACGCATGAGCAAGACTAGCTGCCGCCAGCCGATAAGCGTCGACAAATGCCTTTTTTGCTTCATTCAAATAACGGTCGGCTACCCGTTGCCGTGCCGCGCGGGCCTCGGCGGTGTTGTCGACGCTGTGCACGTTGATCGCCATCGCCGCGGCGTAATCGAAGGAGCGCAGCACGCCACTGACATCTTTATACGGGCTGTGCTTGCCGCGTCGTTCACTCAGCGGCCGCGCCGGTTCACCCTCGAAGTCGATCAGGAAAGCGTCGCCCTTGATCACCAGCACCTGACCCAGGTGCAAGTCGCCGTGGACGCGAATGCGTAAGCCGCCAACGGCTTTTTTGCCCAGTTCCTGGACATGGCTGAGGATGGCTTTTTTGTTGTCCAGTAACCGAGTGACCAGCGCTTTGTCCGCCGGGTTCAGTTCACTTTGATGCTGTTTGAGCAACTTCAGCGAGTGCTCCAGCTGCGCCGCGACGTCCTTGGCCGAGGCCAGGGCATCTATCTGCGTGGTCGCCTGCGGGGCAAAGTCCGGGTCATCGGTCGGGGCCGCCAGCACCTGGTGCATTTCACCCAGGCGCTGGCCGAGCATGCCGGCGAAGTCTTTCAATTCACCCAAGGCGTTGTAGTGCTGCTCCTGCTCCGATATGGCATCGGCCAGCTCATCACGTATCGCCCGTTCGAGGTTGTTCTGGGTCCATTCCCAGGCGTCGCCCTGATTGCTCAAATAGCCTTGGGCGATCATCAGCAGATTGTCTTCGCCTTGGGCATCGCGACGAACCACCGAACCCAGCAGCGGCGAGATGTTGCTGAAACCGGCATGGGTCAAGTACGCGCTCATTTCCAGTTCCGGGTGCACGCCCGACGCGACTTTGCGGATCAGCTTCAGCACCAGGCTGCTGCCGATCACCACCGAACTGTTGGACTGTTCGGCGGACAGGTAGCGCACTTCCGATTCCGCCGTCAGGCCCAGTCTGGCCAGCTCGGCGGTCGGTTCGAAACGAATCTCGCCGCCATCCGAAGGCAACACGGTGTTTTCCTGCATGCCTTGCAGCACCGCGCGGATAAAATTTTCCAGGCTGAACGCATCGGTGATCAAACCCACTTGAGGGCCACGTCGTACCCGAGACAGCGCCAGTTGCTGCGGCAACGCCGGCCCGACCTGATCATCGGCAATGAAGCCGAACGGCAACTGGTAACGGCTGGTCTGGCCGCCACTGGTGACTTCGACTTCACTCAAGAGCACCGGATGCTGCGCGTCACCGAAGCGCACGCCATAGACCAGGTTGACCTTCTCGATGGCCGCGTCCTTGCCGGCGAACCAGCGGCGGTTCTGCAACCAGTTCGGCAAGATGCCCTGCTCCAGCGTGCCACGGGACGGCACTTCGAGCAGTTCTTCCAGGCGTTTTTTCAGCACCAGGGTGGTGAAGTCCGGCAGGCTTTGCGCCGGTTCTACGTGCCAGCTAGGCATTTGATTCTCCGCGGCGAGTCCGAACCAGTAAAAGCCGTACGGCGCCAGTGTCAGGAGGAAATTCAACTGGCCGATCGGCGGAAAGGCGTTACCGCCGAGCATCTCCACCGGCACCATGCCGACGTAGGCGGACAAGTCCAATTCCGCCGCTTGCGCACTGCGCGATACGTTGGCGACACACAGGATGGTTTCGTATTGGCCATCCGGCCCGGTGAATTCACGGGTGTAGGCCAGAATCCGTCGATTGCTCGGCGACAGCATTTTCAGCGTGCCGCGACCGAAGGCCTTGGACTGCTTGCGCACGGCGAGCATGCGCCGGGTCCAGTTCAGCAGCGAATGCGGGTCGCCGGCCTGGGTTTCGACGTTAACCGACAGGTAACCGTATTGCGGGTCCATGATCGGTGGCAGCACCAGGCTCGCCGGGTCGGCGCGGGAGAAACCGCCGTTACGGTCGATTGACCACTGCATTGGCGTGCGCACGCCGTCTCGGTCGCCGAGGTAGATGTTGTCGCCCATGCCGATTTCATCGCCGTAGTACATCGTCGGCGTGCCCGGCATCGACAGCAGCAAACTGTTGAGCAGCTCCACGCGACGGCGATCCCGCTCCATCAGCGGTGCGAGGCGGCGGCGAATACCGAGGTTGATCCGCGCCCGGCGGTCAGCCGCGTAGTAATTCCACAGGTAATCGCGCTCTTTGTCGGTGACCATCTCCAGGGTCAGCTCATCGTGGTTGCGCAGGAAAATCGCCCACTGACAGTTGGCCGGGATCTCCGGGGTCTGACGCAGGATGTCGGTGATCGGGAAACGATCTTCCTGAGCCAGCGCCATGTACATGCGTGGCATCAACGGGAAGTGGAACGCCATGTGACATTCGTCGCCGTTGAGGCCTTTTTTGTCAGTGTCACCAAAGTACAGTTGCGTGTCTTCCGGCCATTGATTGGCCTCGGCCAACAGCATGCGGTCCGGATAATTGGCGTCGATTTCAGCACGGATCTGTTTGAGGACGTCGTGGGTCTCGGGCAGGTTTTCGTTGTTGGTGCCGTCACGCTCGATCAGGTACGGAATCGCGTCCAGCCGCAAACCGTCGATGCCCATGTCGAGCCAGTAGCGCATCACCGACAGCACCGCTTTCATGACTTGCGGGTTGTCGAAGTTCAGGTCCGGCTGGTGCGAATAAAAGCGGTGCCAGAAGTACTGGCCGGCGACCGGGTCCCAGGTCCAGTTGGACTTCTCGGTGTCGAGAAAGATGATGCGGGTGCCGTCGTATTTTTGATCGTTGTCGGACCAGACGTAGAAGTCCCGCGCCGCCGAACCGGGTTTGGCTTTACGTGCGCGCTGGAACCAGGCGTGCTGGTCTGAGGTGTGGTTGATGACCAGCTCGGTAATCACCCGCAGGCCACGTTTGTGGGCCTCGGAGATGAAACGCTTGGCGTCGGCCATGGTGCCGTAGTCGGGGTGGACGCCACGGTATTCGGCAATGTCGTAGCCATCGTCGCGCCGTGGCGACGGATAGAAGGGCAAGAGCCAGATGGTGTTGACGCCGAGATCGGCAATGTAATCGAGTTTGGCGATAAGACCGGGAAAGTCGCCGATGCCGTCATTGTTGGAGTCGAAAAAAGACTTAACGTGTACCTGGTAGATCACCGCATCCTTGTACCAGAGCGGGTCCTTGATGAAGGTGGCTGCCTTGGGTTTCTTCGCCATTTGAAACTCCTGTTGAATTAGAAATAGCCACCACCGAGCCAGTCGCTTTGGAAAAAGGCATTTGTGGTGAGGGGATTTATCCCCGTTCGGCTGCGGAGCAGTCGCATGCGTGTGATCTGGTTGATGCAGTGTTTGGGCGGACTGGGGGCCGCTTCGCGACCCAACGGGGATAAATCCCCTCGCCACAGGAATCCCCTCACCACAAAAGCCCCTCACCACGGTCAGGAGGTGGTGATTCGCCAGATGCTGAACGGTTGATGCGCCGGGTCGATCCGCATGAACTGGTACTTGCCGTGCCAGGTCCAGCGATGGCCGCTCATCAAGTCTTCGCCTTGGGTACTGGCGTCGTCGGGCAAGCCCATTTCCCACAGCGGCAATTCGAAGTTCGCTTCCTGGACGTTATGCGGGTCGAGGCTGACGGCCACCAGAATGAAGTTGCTGCCATCCGCGCTGCGTTTGCCGAAATACAGAATGTTGTCGTTCCACGCGTTGTAGACCGTCAAGCCCAGGTGCGTGTGCAGCGCCGGGTTTTGCCGGCGGATGCGGTTGAGCTGGGCAATCTCGGCGATGATGTTGCCCGGCGCATTGAAGTCCCGTGGGCGGATTTCGTACTTCTCGGAATTGAGGTATTCCTCCTTGCCCGGCACCGGCGCGGCTTCACACAGTTCGAAGCCCGAATACATGCCCCACAGCCCTGAACCCATAGTTGCCAACGCCGCGCGAATCAGAAAACCGGCGCGCCCGGACTCATGCAAAAACGCGGGATTGATGTCCGGCGTATTGACGAAGAAATTCGGCCGGTAGCATTCGCGCCACGGCGACTCATTGAGCTCGGTGAAATAGGTCGCCAGTTCCGTTTTAGTATTGCGCCAGGTGAAGTAGGTGTAGCTCTGGGAGTAACCGACCTTGCCCAGCCGCGCCATCATCGCCGGGGTGGTAAAGGCTTCCGCGAGGAACATCACCTCGGGATACAGCGCCCGCACATCGGCGATCAGCCATTGCCAGAACGGCAGCGGCTTGGTGTGAGGGTTGTCGACGCGAAAGATCTTCACGCCCTCTTCGACCCAACCGACCACGATGTCCCGCAGCTCCACCCACAAACTGGGGATCGCATCGCTGGCATAGAAATCGACGTTGACGATGTCCTGATATTTTTTCGGCGGGTTCTCGGCGTATTTGATCGTGCCGTCCGGACGCCAGTTGAACCAGCCCGGGTGCTGTTTGAGCCACGGGTGGTCCTGGGAGCACTGGATCGCGAAATCGAGGGCAATTTCCAGTCCGTGATCCGCCGCCGCTGAAACCAGTCGACGGAAGTCTTCGCGAGTGCCGAGTTCGGAATGAATCGCCTCGTGCCCGCCCTCTTCGCTGCCGATGGCATACGGGCTGCCCGGATCGTCGGGGCCGGCGGTCAATGAATTGTTCGGGCCTTTGCGGTAGCTGCGACCGATCGGGTGGATCGGCGGGAAGTACAGCACATCGAAACCCATGTCCTGAATCGTCGCCAGACGCGAGTGCACATCGTTAAACGTGCCGTGACGGGCGGGATCGTCGGTGATCGAGCGCGGAAACAACTCATACCAACTGGCGAACTGCGCCAGTCCCCGCTCGACGTCCAGCGCAAACTCGGGGCTGAGACTCAGGTAAGCGCGGTGATCGGCCTGGGCCATCTGGTCGGCGCTACGCTGGTGCAGAAACAGGGCGACCTGCTCGGTTTCGAGCAGACCGGACAGCGCATGGTGCAACGCCGCCAGCTCTTCGCTCAACGGTCCTTCCGAGCGACCGGCCGCTTGTTGCACCTGGTTGCGCCCTTCCTGCAATTCCAGGCTGATCGGCACGCCGGCGATGTGTTTCTTCTCGATCTCATACAGAAAGCTGGCGTACTGATCGATCCAGGCTTCGATACAAAAGACGTAGCGGCCCTGATCCTCAACATGGAACTGGCCCTGCCAGCCGTTGTTGCCAAGGTCGGTCATGACCTCGCTCTGCCAAGTCTCGTCGCTGTCGGCACGCCAGCGTATGCGCACGGCCAGTTTGTCGTGACCGTCGGCGAATACTTTGGCGGTGACCACCACGTCCTGCCCCACCACGGCCTTGGCAGCAAACTGCCCGCCGTCCAGGGTCGGCATGATGTTTTCGATGGCGATGCGCGGCAGCAGCAGAGCCTGCGACAGCGGCATATGAGGGTTGTAATTCAGCTCTGTCGGTTTTTCAGCAGTCATCGAGCATCTCTCCTTAACGCCCCATGGACGCTCATGTGTCTGGTCGTCGTTCACGCAGAACCCGTCGGTCCGACATGAACTCACTTAGGTTCCGAGCGACAAGCGCGGGGAAAAGTTCACGCCATTTGCCGGGAATCAAATCCCTCGCGCGACGGTCAACCAACTTAAGCACGACTTACGCCATGTGCCACTGGAGGCTTCAACGATGAGTATTCCAATCCCGGCTGAAACACCCGATCCGAACATCGACCAGCCGACCATTCCGCCGACCGAGCCGGAGCCGGTGCCCGAGCAAGAGCCGCCGGGAACCACTCCACCGCCTCGGGAAGAACCACCAGCCACCCTGCCGCCGGTGATCCTGACGCCAGAGTGATAGCTACGGCCGCTCTTGCTCGTCTGTTTCCCTGTCGATCATTCTCACGATCCTCGGCATCACGCTGAAAATCGCCAATGCCAGCAGCGTACTGAACACCGCCGTCGCCTCGCGACCCAAGCCGGCCGAGACACCGATGGCGGCGGTCATCCACAAGCCGGCGGCGGTGGTCAGGCCTTTAACATGGCCATCATCGCCTTCCTGGTTTTTCAGGATGGTGCCAGCGCAGAGGAAACCGATTCCGGCGATCACGCCCTGCACCACTCGGCTCATGGCATCGGCCTGGGAGAGCCGGACATCTGCGGCACCAGCACAAACAACGCCGCGCCCAGCGCCACCAACATGTGCGTGCGAACCCCGGCAGCCTTGCCCTTTTGCTCCCGTTCGAAACCGAGAATGCCGCCCAATATTGCTGCGATCAGCAATCTCACGGTTATACGTGTCAGTTGTGACGCATCGCCGATGTCGGCGAACTCCGCTTGCAGGGTTACCCAAACCTCATGCCACCAGGCGTTCATGGTGCAATCCTTGTGATTGTTCGTTATGGGAGGATGAACCGCGCCGACCATTAATCAGTTGCACAGAACGATGTCCTACGGATGCGCCCTAACAGTTTAGAACCCGCTAAAAAAAGGACACCGCCATGACTGTGCGCATCGAAAACCAGACCTGCTTTTTCCTTACCGAGAACGGCGAAGAAATTCGCCTGTGCCCCGATGTCACGATCATTACCGATTCGGAAAAAGCCATGTCGGCGGTTGAGCTCAACGGCCAGCGTGTCTACATCACCGAAGCAGAAGCCGACGCATTGACCGTAGCAGGTGCAGTGGACGGTCGCAGGCATTTGAAGGCTACCGACAGTGATTCGGTGATTTGACTGACCCGGATCAACAACGCCCGCAAGCGCCTGATATAGGCGCCTGCGCCCCGCTGTGACGGGGTGCATCAAGTTGTCGCAGGTAGCGGACCAATGCCCATCTGATCCGCTTTTTATTGCAATACCTGAGTCTGTTATGCAAACAGATCGCTGGTCATAGTGCTCATGCCTGATGGAGGCCGATGAGCGAAAGACCATGAGCGAAAGAATCCCCGTCCGAACCGTAGAACCTGCCTCATTTGTAAAAAACGAGCCTTTGCGTCCAAAGATAAAGGCCAAATCCAGCGACAACCTGATCCACACCCGCAGCTTCACCGGCCTGTTCCGCACACTGCGCTTGAGCGGCACGGGCGTATTGTTTTTACTGTTCTTCGGCACCGTGTGGCTGAACTGGGGCGACCGTCAGGCGGTGCTCTGGGACCTTTCCGAAAGCAAATTCCACATTTTCGGCGCAACCTTCTGGCCTCAGGACTTCATCCTGCTCTCGGCGCTGCTGATCATCGCCGCGTTCGGCCTGTTCGCGATCACCGTGTTCGCCGGCAGGGTCTGGTGCGGTTACACCTGCCCGCAGAGCTCCTGGACCTGGATCTTCATGTGGTGCGAGAAGATCACCGAAGGCGAACGCAACCAGCGGATCAAATTGCAAGCCGCGCCCTGGGGCCTGAACAAACTGATCCGCCGCTCGGCCAAGCACACCCTGTGGCTGGCCATCAGCCTGCTCACCGGGCTGACCTTTGTTGGCTACTTCACGCCGATCCGGCCGCTGGCCGAAGAGCTGCTGACCCTGCAGATGGGGGGTGTCAGCCTGTTCTGGGTACTGTTTTTCACCGGCGCAACTTACATCAACGCCGGTTGGCTGCGTGAAGCGGTGTGCATGCACATGTGCCCGTATGCGCGGTTCCAGAGTGTGATGTTCGACAAAGACACCCTGACCATTTCCTACGACGTGGCCCGTGGTGAAAACCGTGGCCCGCGCAAACGTGAGGTGAAACCGGCCGAGGTGGGCCTGGGTGATTGCATCGATTGTCAGGTGTGCGTGCAGGTCTGCCCGACCGGAATCGACATTCGCGATGGTTTGCAGATGGAGTGCATCGGCTGCGCGGCATGTATCGACGCCTGCGATTCGATCATGGACAAAATGGGCTATGCGCGTGGCTTGATCAGCTATACCTCGGAGCATGAGTTGCAAGGTGGCAAGACCCACCTGTTGCGGCCGCGGCTGATCGGTTACACCGCGGTGCTGCTGGTGATGATCGGCGCCCTCGCCCTCGCCTTGGTCGAACGGCCGATGGTGTCGTTGGACGTGAGCAAAGACCGTGGCCTGTTCCGCGAGAACAGTCAGGGGCAGATCGAAAACATCTACAGCCTGAAGGTCATCAACAAGACTCAGCTGCGTCAGGAGTACCAACTGAACCTGGTGGATGGCGAAGGCTTCCAGCTGCAAGGCAAGACCGAGCTGAGCCTGGCGCCGGGTGAGATTGTGGATGTGCCGGTGTCGGTGGCAATGCTGGCGGACCGGCCGAACAGCAGCTCGCAGACAATCAGCTTCAAGATTGTCGACAGTGACGAGCCAGACATCTATAGCGTGGCCAAAAGCCGGTTTGTTGCGCCGATGAACCGTTGATCCCTTAGACTACGGTGCTGCCATTCGCGGGCGGCGTTCCGACTTGCCCGCGAAGAGTTCACCTCGATTTTTCTGAATGACACCAATCCAGGCACTCGATGAAACGCTACGAAAAATTCGCCGACGACATCGCTGAACTGATCCGCTCCGGCGTCCTCGGCCCCGGCCAGCGCGTGCCGTCGGTGCGCTACGCCAGCCAGACTTACGGGGTCAGCCCGTCCACCGTGTTCCAGGCCTATTACCTGCTCGAACGCCGTGGCCTGATCCGCGCCCGGCCGCGCTCCGGCTACTTCGTCAACGCGCACGCGCCGAGCCCGTTTTCTGAGCCGGTGATCAGCAGTCAGGTCAACGAATCCACCGAAGTCGACGTCAGCGAACTGGTGTTCTCGGTCCTCGACTCGATCAAGGACCCGACCACCGTGCCCTTCGGCTCGGCCTTCCCCAGCCCGACCCTGTTCCCGTTGCAGCGCCTGTCCCGCTCCCTGGCCAGCGCCGCCCGGGACATGGACCCGCGAATGGTCGTCACCGACATGTCGCCGGGCAACCCGCAGCTGCGTCGCCAGATTGCCCTGCGTTACATGGTCGGCGGGCTGATGCTGCCGATGGAGGAATTGCTGATCACCAACGGTGCGCTGGAAGCGCTGAACCTGTGCCTGCAAGCGGTCACCGAGCCCGGCGACCTGGTGGCCATCGAAGCCCCGGCGTTCTATGCCTGCCTGCAAATACTGGAACGGCTGAAGCTCAAAGCCGTCGAGATCCCGGTGCACCCGCGCGACGGTATCGACCTGGGCGTGCTCGCCCAAACCCTGGAACGCCACCCGATCAAGGCGTGCTGGTGCATGACCAGTTTCCAGAACCCGATGGGCGCAACCATGCCCGAGGCCAAGAAGCAGGAGCTGGTCGAGTTATTGCGCAGCCACCAAGTGCCGCTGATAGAGGACGACGTCTACGCCGAACTCTATTACGGTCAACAGGCACCGAAACCGGCCAAGGCGTTTGATACCGAAGGGCTGGTGATGCATTGCGGTTCCTTCGCCAAGAGCCTGGCCCCGGGCTACCGCATTGGCTGGGTCGCCGCCGGGCGTTACGCGCAGAAGATCGAGCGCCTGAAACTCATGACCTCGCTGTGCGCCTCGATGCCGGCCCAGGCCGCCATCGCCGACTACCTGCAACACGGCGGCTACGACCGGCACTTGCGCAAACTGCGTTATGCCCTGGAAGAACAGCAAAGCGCCATGCTCGCCGCCATCGCCCGCTACTTCCCGGCGCAGACACGCGTCAGCCAACCGGCCGGGGGCTACTTTTTGTGGCTGGAACTGCCGCCGCAGATGGATTCGCTGAAGTTGTTTCAGATGGCATTGGCGCAAGGCATCAGCATCGCGCCGGGGCCGATCTTTTCACCGACGCAGCGGTTCAGGAATTGTATTCGGTTGAATTATGGGAGCCCGTGGACCGAGGATTCGGAGAAGGCGATGGAGACGTTGGGGCGGATAGTGCGGTCATTCTGACGATTCTGTGTTGTTTGATAGATTGCTATCGCGAGCTTGCTCCGGGCGGCGATCCGACGATGAGGCCGACCCGGTTAACACAAGTCTTAGAGATTAACGCCCGCCGCCAAGATCAACGAAAGTCCCCGTCGCATAAGAAGCCTTGTCCGACAGCAACCAGATAATCGCCTCAGCCACTTCATCCGGCCGGCCACCGCGAGCCATCGGGATTGCCGATTCGAGCTTGCTGACCCGATCCGGATCACCGCTCAGCGCATGGAAGTCGGTGTAGATAAACCCCGGCCGCACCGCATTGACGCGAATCCCCTCGCCCGCCACTTCCTTGGACAGGCCGATGGTGAAGCTGTCGAGGGCGCCTTTGGAGGCGGCGTAATCCACGTATTCGTTGGGTGAGCCCAAACGCGAGGCCACCGAAGACACGTTGACGATGCTGCCGCCCTGCCCGCCATGTTTGGGCGACATGCGCATGATCGCGTGCTTGGCGCAGAGGATGGGCGCCAGGACGTTGGTCTTGAGGGTTTTGAGAATGCGGAACTCGGACATTTCGTCAACGCGGGATTTGTGCCCGACGGTGCCGGCGTTGTTCACCAGCGCCGTGACTCGACCCAGCTCGGTGTCGACACGGTGGAACAGACTGATCACTTCGTCTTCGATGCTGACGTCGGCGCGCACCGCAATGGCTTGAGCGCCCAGTGCGCGAACTTGCGCCAATACACTATGCGCAGCCGATTCGTCGGCCTGATAGTTGATACAGATCCGATAGCCAAGCCCTGCGGCCAACAGCGCGGTTGCAGCGCCGATACCACGGCCGCCGCCGGTGATGACAATGACCTTGTCCATGCTGACTTTCCCCCTTCACGCGTAAGCAGTCGGGGCCAAGAGTAACCGCCATTGCCGGTTTTTGCATGGTCTCACATCAATCACAACGGTATTCAAGCCGTCGTCAATCGTTCCCCGCGAACAATGTCGGCCATGAAGCGATCCGCCGGCAGAGGATGGCCGAGCAGGAAGCCCTGCAATGAATCGCAGCCCAGTTTGGTCAGGAAGTCTTGCTGGACACCGGTCTCCACGCCTTCAGCCACGATGCGCAAACCCAACGCCTGGCCGAGGGCGACGATGGCCGAAACGATGGCCGCGTCGTCACTGTCGTGTTCCAGATCGCGGACGAAACCGCGGTCGATCTTCAGTTCGTTGGCCGGCAGACGCTTGAGGTACATCAAACTCGAATAGCCGGTGCCGAAGTCATCGATGGACAGGTCGACGCCCATTTCCGAGAGTTCCTGAAGCACCGTCATGCTCGCATCGGCATCGCTCATGGCGGTGGTTTCGGTGATTTCCAGAGTCAGGCTATTGGCCGGCAGCTGATGCGTGGCCAAGGCCTTGGAGACGCTCTTGACCAGGCCCGTATGGCAGAACTGCAACGCCGAGAGATTTACGGCAATGCGCCAGTCGGTGTAGCCACGGACGTACCACTCGCGCATTTGGCGGCAGGCTTCGTTCAGGACCCATTCACCAATGGGAATGATCAGCCCGGTCCGTTCCGCGAGGTCGATAAACTTGTCCGGCAGCAACATGCCCTGGGTCGGATGCTCCCAGCGCAGCAGCGCCTCGGCGCCCACCGGGCGGCCATTGCCGGCGTCGAACTTGGGCTGGTAATAGAGGCTGAATTGCTGCTGATCGAGGGCGTTGCGCAAATCCTGCAGCAGTTGCAGCTGTTTGCGCGCGTTGCTGTTCATCGAGGCGTCGAAGAAGCTGTAGCCGTTTTTCCCGGCGCCCTTGGCGTGGTACATCGCCGCATCGGCGTTCATCAGCAATTCCTGGGCAGTCTGGCCGTTGCCCGGGTACAGCGCGATGCCAACGCTGGCGGAAATCTGCAGCTCATGTTCGGCGACGCGGAACGAACTGCCGATCAGCCCGACCTGACGCGCCGCCAGGCTCAACGCGTCATTTGGCTCGCCGAGCCGCACCAGCAACACGAACTCATCGCCACCGATTCGCGCCAACGTGTCCTGACTGCGCATGTCCTCGCGCAGGCGCAAACCGACCTCACGCAACAACTGATCGCCCATGTGGTGGCCGAACGCATCGTTGACCGGTTTGAAACCGTCCAGGTCGATGAACATCAGCGCGAAACAACCGCCCTGCTCCTGAACCTTGGACATGGCCTGCTCGATGCGGTCGGCCAGCAACATGCGATTGGGCAGTCCCGTCAGGGTGTCGTGCAGGGCCAGTTGGGTCAGCTCACGGTTGGCTTCCGTCAGCGAGCGCGCCAGGTCCGCAGTGCGGGCCTCAAGACGTGCATCGAGCACCGAGGTCAACAAGGCGATGCTCAATACCGCGAGCGTGGTGATCAGTACCAGATTGTCGAGGCCTTTGCCGTTCAAGCCGCTGATGGCGGCGCCACAGAAACTGCCGTCCGGGAATCGCGCCGCGGCCATGGCGGTGTAGTGCATGCCGACGATGGCGAGGCCCATGATCACCGCGGCACCGGCGCGTAACAGACCCACATACGGCGTGTGCTGGCGCAGGTGGAAGGCAATCCATAACGCTGCGCCGGAAGCGCCAACGGCGATGAGCAGCGACGCACCGAACAGCGTCGGGTCGTAATCGATACCCGGCTGCATGCGCATGGCGGCCATGCCCGTGTAATGCATGGCGCTGATCCCGGCCCCCATGATCAACGCGCCGAACGCCAGTTGCCAGCTCGGCAGCCGTGGCTGGCTGACCAGCCACAGGGCAAAGCCGCAGGACAGGATCGCGGTCAGCAGCGAGAGTGCCGTGAGGGTGAAGTCGTAACCCAGGTCGATGGGCAATGTGAACGCGAGCATGCCGATAAAGTGCATCGACCAGACGCCAACGCCCATGGCAAAGGCGCCGCCCGCCGTCCATAGAAACACGGCGCGGCCTTTGGCCGTGGAGATGCGTTCGGTCAGGTCGAGCGCGGTATAGGAGGCGAGAATCGCTACGCAGAGCGAAATGATAACCAGCGTGGGTGAATAGCTACCGATGAGCATGTGACTTCTCGCGATCGCCCCACCGTACTGCTTCCGTTCTCGGGAGGGCAAATCGGGCGATTGTACTGATTGCACAAAAGAACGCACTGACAAAAGTAATCAAATGGCCATCAAACCGATGAAACGCTTGTTTGACTCCCCAATGGCTTACGCATCCGCTCGTAGCAGCTGTCGAGCCTGCGAGGCTGCGTTCGGCGGCGCAGTCGTCGTAAAACCTGTGCATGAGGTCTTCCTGAAACACCGCACCGCCCGATTTCACGACAGCTGCTACAGGGACCGCGCTATTTGTTTTCGCTTACCTGAAGCGCCCCATCCCAACCACCGCCCAGCGCCGCAATCAGCTGCACACTGGCGATCAGACGGCTCTGCAACAGGCTCAACACGCTGCGTTCGTTATTCAACGCGGTGGCCTGGACCACCACCACACCCAGGTAAGCAATCACCCCGGCCTTGTATTGGTTTTGCGTCAAGCGAAGGGATTCACGCGCGGCATCCAGCGCTTCCTGGCGCACGCCGGCTTCGTCTTCCAGCACCTTGAGCTGCACCAGATAGTTTTCAACCTCGCGGAAACCATCGAGCACGGTCTGGCGGTACTTGGCGACGGTTTCGTCGTAGGCCGCTTCGCTGCGATCGACCTCTGCAGAGCGCTGGCCGCCATCAAACAGCGTCATGGCCAGTTGCGGTCCCACTGACCAGAAGCGGTTCGGCACGCTGATCCAGTTGGCATAGGTGCTGCTGCTGTAACCGCCATTCAGGCTCAGGGTCAGGTCCGGGTAGTAGGCGGCCTTGGCCACGCCGATGTTGGCGTTGGCCGCCATCACCGAACGCTCGGCGGATGCGATGTCCGGGCGGCGCTCGAGCAGTTGCGAAGGCAGGCTCAGCGGCACTTCGGGCAATGCCGGGATGTTCTTGGATTCGGCCAGGCTGAACTCGGCTGGCGGCAGACCGATCAATACGGCGATGGCGTTCTCGAACTGGGCGCGTTGCCAGATCAGGTCGACCATGTCCGCCTGGGTGCTTTTGAGCTGGGTCTGGGCCTGGGCTACCGCATCCTTGCCGGAGACACCGGCGCGGTACTGGTTTTCGGTCATTTTCAGCGAACGCTGATAGGCCACGACGGTCGCTTCCAGCAAGCGTTTCTGTTCGTCGATCACCCGCAGTTGCAGGTAGTTCTGCACCAGTTCCGATTGCTGGCTGAGGCGCATCGCCGCCAGATCGGCAAAACTGGCCTCGGCGTTGGCGGTGTCGGCTTCAAGCCCTCGGCGCAACTTGCCCCAGATGTCCGCTTCCCAGCTCACCCCGGCCTGAGCGGTGTAGGTGTCACGAATACCGCTGGAGGAACTGCTCAGGCTCGAACTGCTGCTCCCGGTGCCCTGGCTGGAGCGGTTTTTCCCGACAGTTAAATCAACCGTTGGAAAAAACGCGCCCCGGGCGCTGCGCACCAAGGCCTGGGCCTGACGGTACTGGGCTTCGGACTGGGCGACAGTCTGGTTGGAGCTGTTGAGTTTCTCGATCAGGCCATTGAGCAGCTGATCGCCATACAACTCCCACCAGGCGCCACGGGCCAGGGAATCACTCGGGCTGGCCTGACGCCAGCCGGCGGCTTCCTTGTACTGCATCGGCGCGGCGGCCTGCGGGCGCTGGTAATCCGGGCCGACAGCGCAAGCGCTGAGCATCGCCACGCACAGCGCCAGGCTCAGCAAACGCGAGCCCCGGGCCGTCGCCAACGGCGTGGCCAGATTGATAAGCGAACGGTCAGTCATAGCGGAGTTTCCAAAGCAGCATCGGTACGCACTCCACGCCATTTGTTGAAGCGATGGCGCAGTTTATCGAGATAGAGGTAAACCACCGGGGTGGTGTAAAGGGTCAGCACCTGGCTGAAGATCAGCCCGCCGATGATGGTCAGACCCAACGGCTGACGCATTTCCGCACCTTCGGCGCGGCTCAGCAGCAGCGGCAATGCACCGAGGATGGCCGCCAGGGTGGTCATCAGAATCGGTCGCAGACGTTGCAGGCACGCGCTGCGAATCGACTCCAGCGGCTCCAGGCCCTGATGGCGTTCCAGTTGCAGCGCCAGGTCGATCATCAGAATGGCGTTTTTCTTCACCACGCCGATGAGCAGGAATAACCCGAGCAACGAAATCAGGCTGAACTCACCGCCCAGCGCGTAGATTGACAGCAGTGCGCCGACCCCGGCCGACGGTAACGTCGACAAAATAGTCAGCGGATGAATGTAGCTTTCATACAGCACGCCCAACACCAGATACACCGCCACCAGCGCGCCGAGAATCATCCACGGCTGGCTCTTCTGGGTGGCAGCAAAGGCATCGGCGGTGCCGGCCATTTTCGCGATCACGCTTTCCGGCAGACCGACCTTGGCGATGGCCCGCTCGATGGCCGCAGTGCCCTGCTCCACCGTTACCCCGTCGGCCATGTCGAACGACAGGCTTTCGGACGCGAACTGGCCTTCATGGCTGACCCGGTCGTCTTCCAGGCTGTTTTCGTAGTGGGCAATGGTCGACAGCGGAATCCGCGCGCCGTCAGCGGTGATCACTTGCACCTGCTTGAGTGTGATCGGGTCCTGGGCGTACTTCGGATTGACCTCCATCACCACCTGGTACTGGTTGAGGCTGTCGTAAATCGTCGAAATCTGCCGCTGGCTGTAGGCGTTGTTCAGCACTGAGGTGACCATGTCCATGTCGACGCCCAGGCGCTTGGCCTGATCGCGATCAACGATCAGGGTCACCTGTTGCGCGCCCCGGCCCTCCCGAGCGTCAATCGCGGTCAGTTCCGGCAACGCTTTCAAAGCGGTGACGACTTTCGGGTACCACTCGCGCAAATCACCCAGATCGCCGCTTTGCAGGATGTAGGAATACTGCGAGGTGGTTTGTTCGCGACCGCCACCGAATTGCAGGTCCTGATCCGCCATCAACATCAATTGCGCGCCAGGGACTTTGGGCATTTCCTTGCGCAAGCGTTCGATGACCTTCTGCGCGGAAATGTTGCGTTCCTTGATCGGTTTCAACCGCACCAGCATGAAGGCGTTGTTGGTGCCGTTGGTGCCGCCGATGAAACCGGCAACGCTTTGCACCGCGTCATCCTTGAGCACGGCACGCCGGAAGATTTCCATTTTCGGCTGCATGACGCTGAACGACAGCCCGTCGTCGCCGCGCACGAAACCGATCAATTGGCCAGTGTCTTGCTGCGGCATAAATGTCTTAGGAACAACGACATACAGCGCGACGTTAACGCCAACTGTCACGAACAGACTGAGTAAGGTCAACCGACGATGACGCAGCACCCAGTCGAGGCTGGTCGCGTATTTGCCGACCATCCACTCGTTGGCCCGCTGACTCCAACGCTGCAAACGGTTTTCCTGCCCCGGCGTGTGCGGCTTGAGCCAGCGGGCGCAGAGCATCGGCGTCAGCGTCAGCGACACCACCAGCGACACCACGATGGACGCCGCCAACGTGATGGAAAACTCGCGAAACAGGCTTTCGACAATCCCGCCCATGAACAGGATCGACAGGAACACCGCCACCAGCGAAACGTTCATCGACAACAAGGTGAAGCCGACTTCCTGCGCCCCGAGGTAGGCGGCCTTCATCGGTGATACGCCTTTGTCGATGTGCCGGGAAATGTTCTCCAGCACCACGATGGCGTCGTCCACTACCAGCCCGGTGGCCAGAATCAGCGCCATCAGCGACAGGTTGTTCAGGGAAAACCCGTAGAGGTACATCACTGCAAACGTGCCGACCAGCGACACCGGCACCGCCAAGGTCGGAATCAGCGAGGCGCGGAAGTTACCGAGAAACAGGAACACCACCAGAATCACCAGCGCCACGGCGATCAGCAGGGTCATTTCCGCTTCGTGCAGCGTGGCCTTGATCACCGGCGAACGGTCCATCGCCAGGTTCAGCTTGACGCTGGCCGGCAGCACGGCCTGCAACGCCGGCAGCTGCGCCTTGATTTCGTTGACCGTCTCGATGATGTTGGCGCCGGCCTGGCGGTTGATCACCAGCAGCACCGCCGCGTCATTGTTGAAGAAACCGCTGTTGTAGCGGTCCTCGACGCCGTCGCTGACCTTGGCCACATCCCTCAGGCGCAGTGCCGCGCCGTCCGCGTAGTGAATGATCAGCGACTCGTAATCCTTGGCTTTTTCCAGTTGATCGTTGGCTTGTACCTGCCACAGCCGCTGGCCGTCTTCAACCGAACCTTTCGGCCGGCGCACGTTGGCGTTGGCAATGGTGTTGCGCACATCGTCCAGGGCCACGCCGTACTGGTTGAGCGCCTGGGGTTCGAGCTCGATGCGCACCGCCGGCAAGGAGCTGCCGCCAATCTGCACTTCGCCCACGCCCTGCACCTGGGACAGGCTCTGGGACAGAATCGTCGAGGCCAAATCGTAGAGCTGGCCTTTTTCCAATACGTCGGAAGTCAGCGACAACACCATGATCGGCGCCTGGGACGGATTGACCTTCTTGTAGGTCGGCATGCTGCGCATCCCGCTCGGCAGCAGGTTGCGCGAGGCGTTGATCGCCGCCTGCACTTCCCGGGCGGCGCCGTTGATGTCGCGGTCCAGGTCGAATTGCAAAATCACCCGGGTCGAGCCCTGGCTGGACCGGCTGCTCATGGTGTTGACGCCGGCGATGGCGCCGAAGGAGCGCTCCAGCGGCGTGGCCACGGTCGAGGCCATCACTTCAGGGCTCGCGCCAGGCAGGCTGGCCTGAACCACGATCACCGGGAAGTCCATCTGCGGCAACGGCGCCACTGGCAACAGGCCGAAGCTCACGCCGCCCAGCAGCATGATCGCCAGGCTGAGCAACATGGTCGCGACCGGGCGCTTGATGAAAGGTCCGGACAGGTTCATGGCTGCTCTACCGCTACCGCGGCTTCAGACTTGCGGCCCCAGCGCCGACCAAGACGATCGAAATACAGATAGATCACAGGTGTGGTGAACAGTGTCAGTACCTGACTCACCAACAAACCGCCGACCATCACCAGGCCCAACGGCTGGCGCAACTCCGCGCCGGAACCGGTGGCCAGCATCAACGGCACCGCACCAAACAATGCAGCCAGCGTGGTCATCAGAATCGGTCGGAAACGCAGCAACGCCGCTTGATAGATCGCTGTTTCCGGGTCCATGCCCTGATTGCGTTCAGCGTCGAGGGCAAAGTCGATCATCATGATCGCGTTCTTTTTCACGATGCCGATCAGCAGAATGATGCCGATGATCGCGATCATCCCCAGGTCATTGCCGCTTAACAGCAACGCCAGCAAGGCGCCGACCGCCGCCGAGGGCAAGGTCGAGAGAATGGTGATCGGATGGATGTAGCTCTCGTAGAGCACGCCGAGCACGATGTACATAGTCACCACCGCCGCCAGAATCAGCAGCAAGGTGCTCGACAACGAGGCCTGGAACGCCTCGGCTGCGCCTTGGAACTGAGTCTGCACACCAATCGGCATGCCGATGTCTTTCTGCACCTGATCAATGATTTCCACCGCATGCCCCAGCGCCACGCCGGGTGCCAGGTTGAAGGACATCATCACCGCGGGGAACTGGCCGATGTGAGTGATCGCCAGTTGCGCCTGACGCTCCTCGATGTGCGCCAGGCTGGACAGGCGTACTTGCCCGCCATCGGTGGTCTTGACATGAATCTGGTTCAACGCATCCGGGCCGATCTTCTCGCCGGACTGCGATTGCAGCACCACGCGGTACTGGCTGGCCTGGGTGTAAATGGTGGAAATCTGCCGCTGGCCGAAGGCGTCGTACAGCGCATCGGTGATGTTCGACACCGACACACCGACCCGTGACGCCGCATCGCGGTCGATCACCAGATAGACCTGCAGGCCCTTGTCCTGCAGGTCGCTGGCGACGTCGGTCAATTCCGGCCGCTGCGCCAGCGCTTCCACCAGACGCCCGCTCCAGAGGCTGAGCAACTCGGAATCCGGCGATGACATGCTGAACTGGTATTGCGTGCGGCTGACCCGGTCTTCGATGGTCAGGTCCTGCACCGGCTGCATGAACAGGCGAATGCCGACCAGCTTGTCCAGTTCCGGTTGCAGGCGGGCAATCACCTCAGTGGCGCTCAGGTCACGGTTGCTGTGGGACTTGAGGTTGATCAGCAGGCGGCCGCTGTTCAGCGTCGAGTTGTCACCGTCGATGCCGATGTAAGACGACAGGCTTTGCACCGCAGGATCGGCCAGGATCACCTTGGCCAGTTCCTGCTGACGCTCGCTCATCGCCGCAAAGGAAATCGACTGCGGCGCCTCGGAAATGCCCTGGATAACGCCCGTGTCCTGCACCGGGAAGAAGCCCTTCGGCACTACCATATAAAGGACAACGGTCAGCGCCAAGGTGCCGATAGCCACCAGCAGCGTCAGTGGTTGATGCTTGAGAACCCACTTTAACTTGCGCCCGTAAGCCGCGATCATCCAATCAATTGTGGCGCCGCTGGCGCGGTAGAACCGGCCCTGTTCCTCTTCCTTGGGTTCACGCTTGAGCAACCGTGCGCACATCATCGGCGTCAGGGTCAGCGATACCACCAGGGAAATCAGGATCGCCACCGCCAGGGTGATGGCGAATTCGCGGAACAGGCGCCCCACCACGTCAGCCATGAACAGCAGCGGAATCAGCACCGCGATCAGCGACAGGGTCAGGGAAATCAGGGTGAAACCGATCTGCTTGGCACCCTTGAGCGCAGCATTGAGGGGACTTTCCCCTTCTTCGATAAATCGGGAGATGTTTTCCAGCATCACGATCGCATCGTCCACTACAAAACCGGTGGCGATGGTCAGGGCCATCAAGGTCAGGTTATTGACCGAGAAACCGGCGAGGTACATCACGCCGAAGGTGCCGATCAGCGACAGCGGCACAGCCACCGAGGGAATGATCGTGGCGCTGGCCCGACGCAGGAACAGGAACGTCACCATGACCACCAATGCGATGGCGATCAGCAATTCGTGTTGCACGTCGGTGACGGAGGCGCGGATGGTCTGGGTGCGGTCGGTGAGGACCGTGACGTCGAGGCCGGCCGGCAGGTTGTCGGTGATGCTCGGCAGCAGGGCCTTGATCCGGTCGACTACCTCGATAACGTTGGCGCCGGGCTGACGCTGAATGTTCAGCAGCACCGCCTGGTTTTCATTGGCCCACGCCGCCAGCCGCTCGTTCTCGGCACCGTCGACAATCTCGGCCACGTCCTTGAGGCGCAACGGTGCGCCGTTGGCGTAGGCCAGGATCAGGTTGGCGTAATCCTTGGGCGAGGTCAGTTGATCGTTGGCATCGAGCATCGACACCCGGGTCGGGCCGTCGAAATTGCCCTTGGGCTGGTTGACGTTGGACGCGCCGATCAGGGTGCGCACATCCGACAGGTTCAAGCCATTGGCCGCCAGGGCTTCAGGGTTGACCTTGATCCGCACCGCCTGACGCTGGCCACCAGCGATGCTGACCATGCCGACGCCGCTGATCTGGGCGATTTTCTGCGCCATGCGCGTGTCGACCAGGTCATTGAGCTTGGGCAACAGCATGGTTTTGGAGGTGATGGCCAGGGTCAGCACCGGGGTGTCCGCCGGGTTGACCTTGTTGTACACCGGCGGCGCCGGCAGGTCCTTGGGCAGCAGATTGGTCGCGGCGTTGATCGCGGCCTGCACCTGCTGCTCGGCAACGTCCATATTGATGTCGAGGCTGAAACGCAGGGTCAGCACCGAAGCGCCGCCGGAGCTGGTCGACGCCATCTGGGTCAGGCCGGGCATCTGCCCGAATTGACGCTCCAGCGGCGCGGTCACGGCGCTGGTCATGACATCCGGGCTGGCGCCGGGATACAGCGTCATGACGCGAATGGTCGGGTAATCCACCTGAGGCAATGCTGACACCGGCAGCAGCCGATAGGCGATCACGCCGGCCAGGATAATGGCCAGCATGCTCAGCGTGGTGGCGACCGGGCGAAGGATGAACAGCCGCGAGATGTTCATGCGCCGCCCTTTTTCGCCTTGTCGGTGGTCGCCGGCTCAGTCGAGCTGGCCGCCGATTTACCTTGCAGGTGGCCGGTCGGGGTGGTCGGTACGTCCTTGGTGTCGTTGACCACTTCCACTTCGCTGCCTTCCTTCAGGCGGTCAGTGCCTTCCAGGACAACGCGATCTCCGGGAGCCAGGCCTTCGGTAATCACGGTGTTTTCGCCGTCACTGGCGCCGACTTTCAACTGACGGATCGCGACTTTCTTGTCGCCGTCCAGGGCGTAGACGAAGGTGCCGTTGGTGCCGAACTGAATCGCTGCCGAAGGCGCGAGCACTACGTCTTTCAAGGTGTCGGCCAGCAAGTGGACGTTGACGAACTGGTTGGGGAACAGCGCCTGATCACGGTTCTCGTAGCGCGCCTTGAATTTCAGGGTGCCGGTGGTGACGTCAATCTGGTTGTCCAGGCTCTGCAACACGCCGGTGGCCTGCAACTTGGTGTCGCCACGGTCCCAGGCTTCGGCGGGCAGTTTGGCGCCAGTACGGTAGCGCGCCAGCACGACGTCGAGGCTGTTTTCCGGCAAGGTGAAGGCGACACTGATCGGTTGGGTCTGGGTGATGATCGCCAACGCCGTGGTGTCGTTGGCGGCCACCAGGTTGCCGACGTCCAGTTGTCGCAGGCCCACACGCCCGGCAATCGGGGCGCGGATCTTGGTGAATTCGAGATTGAGCTTAGCGTCGTTGACCGCCGCCTGATTGGTCTTGACCGTGCCCTGGTACTGACCGACCAGTGCTTCGGCGGTGTCCAGGGTTTGCTTGGCGATACTGTCTTCCTTGAACAGACCACGATAACGCTCGACATCGACCTGAGCGTTTTTCAGTTGCGCCTGGTTCTGCAGCAGCGTGCCTTCGGCCTGAAGCAAAGCGTTCTGGTAAGGGCGCGGATCGATTTCAGCCAGCAGTTCGCCAGCCTTGACCATCTGCCCTTCTTCGAAGGAGATCTTCATCAGTTCGCCGCCAACGCGGCTGCGCACATTAATGGTGTTCAGCGCAGTCACCGTGCCCAGCGCCTTGTAGTACAGCGGAAAATCCCCCTTGACCGCCAGCGCCACCCGCACCGGGATCGGTCCGGTCGCCCCGCCGAAGCCCGGACGCATCCCCCCCGGCTTGCCGGTGTGGCCGGCCACGGCTTTGGGCGCAGCACCGTCCTTTTGGGCAGTGCCGGCGGGCCAGAATTTCCAGCACAGGCCAGCGATGACCAACAAGACAAGCAGGCCGGGGAGCCAGCGACGAGGATTACGGGAAACGGAGGATTGCATGGAATGATCAACCATTGGGCGCGTGGGCTTCTTCTACAGGAGGCTGAACGATAAGCACTGGCGGGTATTAAGCAAAGCGGCTTTACCGGCAATTTACCTTCGGCTTACGTAACAGGAGGTTTATCTAAGACACTGAAGCACAAATGAAAACGGCCTGGACAGAGGGGGCGTTCTCAGTTAATTACCCCGCCGCGCCGGGTCTGCTGTTGTGCAGGGCAAGGCGCGAGAAGCGTGGTTTGGTCATTCCAAATAAGCTTCGAGCAACGCAGCCCTGCACAACAGCAGGCCCGGCCCTTCGGGTTGTGCCTTAAAGCGGGCCAGCCTGCGTTGCAGGCCTTGGAAAGGGAACAACCATTCCCTGCGGCCTACGCCTTGCCTGGCCCGCTTTAAGGCGACAACGCGGAGGGGAAATTAACTGAGAATGCCCCCTCAGGCCGTTAACAATTGTAATGCTTTACTTATTTCAGAACGGCAAGTGCCGCTTCGTAGTTCGGTTCTTCAGCGATTTCCTTGACCAGTTCGCTGTGCAGAACGTTGTCGTTTTCGTCCAGCACAACGACGGCACGGGCAGTCAGGCCTTTGAGTGGACCGTCAGCGATGGCAACACCGTAGTTCTCGATGAACTCGGCACCGCGCAGGGTCGACAGGTTTTGCACGTTTTCCAGGCCTTCGGCGCCGCAGAAGCGCGCTTGAGCGAACGGCAGGTCAGCGGAGATGCACAGCACCACGGTGTTGGCGATGTCGTTGGCCTGGGCGTTGAACTTGCGCACCGAAGTGGCACAGGTCGGGGTGTCGACGCTTGGGAAGATGTTCAGCACTTTGCGCTTGCCGGCGAAGTTCGCCAGGGTCACGTCGGACAGATTGCCGGCAACCAGGGAAAAGGCTGGCGCCTTGGAACCGGCTTGAGGCAGTTGGCCGTTGACTTGAACCGGGGAGCCTTTAAGAGTGACTTGAGCCATGAACGGAGTCCTTCTGACGTTATTGTGGAGAATTTTGAAGAGGCCGAAGTTAACCACGAAATGGTCCGACGACCTATGCCCGGATACAAATTGTGATGTCTCGTCGCACACATTGGATACAAACCAAATCCGGTGTAGGAGCGAGGCTTGCCCGCGAAGAACGGTAACGCGGTCAGCTTGTTGCAACGAGGCGCTCCCTTCGCGGGCAAGCCTCGCTCCTACGGGTCGGGTTCAGGCCAGCAACCGCAGCATATTGCGGTGCCGCGCCTAGATGATCCGGCGCAAATACGCATTCACCAGCAGCGCCTCTGTTAATGCACCATCGATCACCGAATTCGTCACACAGTCGAAATACAGCGTACCGCCCTCTCCCGCCTCCACCCGGTCTTCATGACGAAAGGCAGCCATCGCCACTACATTTCACCCATCGCCTGTCGATTCAGGCCACGGTTGTTCGACTACACAGTAAATCACCCACCCTCCAGCGGAGACAAGACCATGCGATTCATGATCATTGTAAAAGCCAGCCAGGAATCCGAGGCCGGCGTGATGCCCAGCGAAGAGCTGATGGCTGCGATGGGCAATTACAACGAGGAACTGACCAAGGCCGGCATCCTTATCGACTGTGACGGCCTACACCCCAGCAGCAAGGGCGCCCGGGTGCGTTTCTCGGGTGAAAAGCGCACAGTCATCGACGGCCCGTTCGCCGAAACCAAGGAGCTGATCGCCGGTTTTTGGCTGTGGGAAGTGAAGTCGAAAGAGGAAGCGATCGAGTGGGTCAAACGCTGCCCCAATCCGATGCCGGGCACCGATGCGGAGATCGAGATCCGCCCGATATACAGCGCGGAAGATTTCGCGGCGCTGTTGACTCCGGAACTGCGCGAGCAGGAAGAGCGGGTGCGCGAGCAGATGAAAAAGCGCTGAATATTTCAGGTACGTAACCGTCCAGAGCCACCGCATTATCGTTCTTCGCGGGCAAGTCGGACCGCCGCACCGCTCGCTCCTACATAAGCGAAGCTTGCCAGCAGTGGTTTCTTACATCCATCACCCAAACCCCTGATTCGCATTAACTTTTTAGTACACAAAAAAAACACCGAAAACTTGTACAAAAGTCCAAAGATCCCCCCTTCCGACTGGCGAACCCGGCGTTAGCTGCTAACTTCAACAGACGTGTCCTACAGGCTTGATAGGAAAGGGCTTACGCAGTAACGGCCGCCAAGTGCCGAGTCGTCCATACGAGCCACGAAGGAACGGGGGAGTCATGTCGATAAGAACAGGAACATGCGCCGTGTTGTTGGCGGCATGGTTTGCGCCTGTCGTTTGTGCCCTGGCGGACAACGCCGATACGGCCAACAAAAGTAACAACCCGCTGAACCTGGCACCCGGTGCCAACCTTCAGGACTACTACACGCCCAAGCTTTACGACAGCGGTGCCCACACCAACGATCTCTTGATGCGCGGCACGCTGCCGATTGCACCCGGAGACTTCATCGGTGTGCCGCAATTGCTGCGCGCCACCGTGCCGATCAGCACGCGCCCCGACCCGCATGGCGGCTACAGCACCGGCGAAGGTGATCTGAACGTCTTCGATATCTTCTTGCTCAAGACCGAGGGTGTGCAGTTGGGCATCGGCCCGCAAATCACTGCACCCACCGCCGATCAGCACGAACTGGGCACCGGCAAATGGCAGGCCGGCCTGGCCGCCATAGCGATTGATGCATCGCCGCGCGGTTTGCTCGGCGCACTGGTGCAGTATCAAAGCTCCTTCGCCGGCGACCATGACCGTGCCCACGTTGAAACCGCGACGCTGCAACCTTTCATCATTCATAACCTGGACAAGGGCTGGTACCTGCGCTCGACCGGTACCTGGACCTTCGACCTGAAGAACGACACCCATTACATCCCACTCGGTTTGGGTGGCGGCAAGGTCTGGAAATCCGGGTCCAATATCCTCAATGCCTTTATCGAACCGCAGTGGACCGTGGAGCGCAAAGGCGATGGCCTGCCTCAGTTCACGCTGTTCGCCGGGATCAACGTCACGTTCGGTAAATAAGGACTTTTCTATGCACGGTGCAATTCGCGCAGCCGGTTTCAGCCTGATGACCATGTTCGTCAGTTGCGGCGTTGGCGCACAGGACGTTGAGACGCGGATCGGCAAGGTTGCGATGGAGGGCGAGCTGCCAGCCCATGACTCGACCCCCAAGCTCTATGCCGAACTGGATTTCCAACAGGCGACCCAGAGTTATCTGTGGGCATTGCCGTTGGTGTCCTACGCCCAGTGGCAGGAAGAGTTTCGTGGCAAGCTCGGCGCCCACAACGGCGACCTGATGGTACTCAACAGTTACGAAGACAAGCTGGGCGTGATCACTGCCAATGCGACCACACCGTACATCCTCGGCTTCGTCGACCTGAATGAAACCGGTCCGCTGGTGATCGAACTGCCGCCCGGCCCCACTGCGGGCGGCGTGGGTGATTTCTGGCAGCGCGCGATTATCGACATGGGCCAGACCGGTCCCGACAAAGGCAAGGGTGGCAAATACCTGGTCCTGCCACCCGGCGCCGAGCCTCCGGCTGATGCGGGTAAGTATTACCTGGCCAAATAGGAAACCATGAACGTGCTGGTGGGTTTTCGTGTGCTGGATCCGGACCCGGCCCAAGGCAAGGCGTTGGTCGAGCAGTTCAAGATGTACCCGTACGTCAATCGCACCACGCCTGCCAAAACCAGACTGCTCTCCCCCGGCGGCAAAGCCTGGTCCGGCACCCAGCCGCGTGGCCTGGCCTACTGGGAGCGTTTGCACCAGATCATCCAGAAAGAGCCGGTCAACGAACGTGATCGTTTCTACATGGCCATGCTCGCCAGCCTCGGTATCGAGAAGGACAAGCCCTTCAACCCCAACGACAACCAGCGCAAGGCTCTGGAGCAAGGCGCACAAGTCGGCGAACTGATCGCCAAGGCTAACACCTTCGCCAAGCGTTTTCCGGACGCCCAGTACTGGAAAGACCGTCAGTGGGACACGGTACTCAACATCGCCGAGCCGTCCCAGCGCGTCGCTTACTACGACCAGTTATGGGAGCGCAGTGCCTGGTTCTACGAGGCGGTCACCAACACCAAAGGCATGGTGTCCAGAACCCCGGGCCTGGGCCAGACCTACCTCGGCGCCTACACCGACGCCAAGGGCAACTGGCTCGACGGCGGCAAACACTATCGCCTGCACGTCGGCGCCAATCCGCCGGCCAAGCAGTTCTGGTCGATGACCGTGTACGACATCGACAGCCGCTGCCTGATCGACAACCCGCAGCGCAAGGCCGATCTGTCGTCCCGTCAGGACCTGAAGAAAAACGCCGACGGCTCGGTGGACTTGTACTTCGGCCCGACCGCGACCACAGGCTGGGAGAGCAATTGGGTACAAACCGTGCCGGGCAAACACTGGTTCAGCTATTTCCGCTTGTACGCGCCCACCGAAGCCTATTTCGACAAAAGCTGGAAACTCGACGACATCACGGCCGTGGAATGACGCCCAGGATTCAATAAGGAAGTTTTATGAATAACCGTCTGTTGCTCACCGCTCTCTCGCTCGCCCTGAGTACCAGCGCCTGGGCCGACTTCACCGCCACACCCGAAGAAGCCCGGGGCATCGCCAAGGAGGCCTACCTGTATGGTTTCCCGGTGGTAGAGATGTACAAAACCCTCTACACCCAGGCCGTCGACAAAAAGAGTGCAAACTTCAAGGCACCGTTCAACCGGATCGGCAACACCGCGAAGGCTTTCACCGCCAAGGACACCGCATTCGTCACACCGAACGCGGACACGCCCTACTCGTTCGTCTGGATGGACCTGCGCGCCGAACCGGTGGTGCTGACCTTGCCGCCCATCGATGAACACCGTTACTACTCCGTGCAATTGATCGACGCCTATACGCAGAATTTTGCGTACCTGGGCACCCGCAGTACGGGCAACAACGGCGGGCATTTCATGGTCGCAGGCCCCAACTGGCAGGGTCAGCAACCGGTGAACATGGACCGGTTGCTGCGCAGCGAAACCAACATCGCCTACGCCCTGTATCGCACGCAGCTGTTTGATGAAAAGGATCTGGGCAAGGTCAAGGAAATCCAGAAAGGCTACAAGGTCGAGACGCTGAGCCACTACGTCAAACAGAAGGCCCCGCCAAAGGCGCCGAAGATCGCCTGGCCGAAACCCACGCCGGCCATGAGCGATACCCCTGACCTGTTCCGCTACCTGAACTTCATGCTGGCGTTCGCCCCAGCGCAGGACGCGGAAAAGGACCTGCTTGCGCGCTTGAAGAAAATCGGCATCGAGGCTGGCAAGCCTTTCAAACTCCATGAGTTCACTGCCGAACAGCGCCAGGCACTTGAAGACGGCATCAGCGATGCCAAGGCCGAATTCGCACGGTTCAAAAAAGACCAGGTCGATACCCACCAAGTCTCCAGCGGCGACCTCTTCGGCACGCGCGATCACCTCAAGGGCAATTACCTGTACCGCTACGCCGGCGCCAACATGGGAATTTTCGGCAACTCGGCCGAAGAGGCGAATTACATCGGTTATTTCGTCGACAAGGACGGCCAGCCGGTCGACGCCTCGAAACACGATTACACCCTGCATTTCGACAAAGACGCCCTGCCCCCCGCCGATGCGTTCTGGTCGCTGACGATGTATGACGGCAAAAACAAGCTGCTGGTGGCTAACCCGCTGAATCGCTACCTGATCAACTCGCGGATGTTGCCCGACCTCAAGCTCGACGCCGACGGTGGACTGACCCTTTACGTGCAGGACAAGGCACCGGCCAAGGACTTGCAAAGCAACTGGCTGCCAGCACCGAACGGCCCGTTCTATGGGATCTTGCGCCTCTACCTGCCGAAATCGGAAGTCACCAGCGGCCAGTGGAAAATGCCGCTGCTGACTCCCGTCAACTCACAAAAACAGTAAGCGGAGTCAGTCATGGTCAGGCCATTTGTAGCGCGTCCCTTACTGGCCCTGTGCGTGATCGGCGCAAGCCCCTTGGGTTTCGCGGCCGAGGGCGGTGTCGGGCGCCCGATCACCGGGCAACAGGTGTTTTCCAATGCCGGGATCGTGCCGCCGGAACCGGGCTGGGTCATGTCCTTTACCAGCATCTGGTATGACGGCGATCTCAAGGGCAGCAAGGGTGTGCCGATTGTCGGTGAGATCGGTGCCGACCTGGACATGAAAGTCTCCTACACCATGGCCAACTTCACCCATGTCTGGGACACCGGCAAGGGACGCTGGAACTATGCCTCGGCCATCGGCGTGCCGGTGCAATACACCGACATCAACATTTCGATTACCGGTCCGCGTGGGCGGACGCTGGGCACCGGAGATACCGGCACGCAGTTTGCCGACATGCTGATCACGCCGATCGCCGCCGGCTACCACTTCGACGAGGTCAACCACCTCTCGTTTTCCCTGCCGATCTACGTGCCGACCGGCGCCTACAACGACGATCGCCTGGCCAACCCCGGCCAGAACACTTACACCTTCGTGCCCACCGTGGCCTTCACCCATCTGGATGGCAAAGGGGGCGAGTTCACCCTGTCGGGCGGCCTGGAGTTCTATACCGAGAATGACGCCACGGATTATCGCAACGGCAACATTTTCACCCTCGATGCGATGTGGACCCACGGTTTCGGCAACGGCTGGAGCGCCGGTCTGGTCGGCGGTTATGTCCAGCAGGTCACCGACGACAAAGGCCAGACCGCGGACTCGCTGAATGGCTTTCGCGGTCGCTCTGTCGGTGCCGGTCCGGTGATTGGCTGGGCCGGCAAGTTCAACGATGCCCAGGCCAGCGTCAGCGCGCGTTGGGTACCGGAGTTCGACACCAAGAACCGCCCGGAAGGCAACGGTGTGGCCGTTAACCTGACGTTGGCGTTTTTCTGAGGAGTGACCAGGGATGGCGATGGGTTCCAGACTGACTTTATGCAGCGTGTTGTTCAGCGGTTTCGCCTGCGCCAGCGGTGACTTGCCCGCCCTCGGCACGACACCCGCGCATGCGGCAGCCAAAGGTGACCCCGAGACTTGCCATCGGCTGCAACAGGACTTCGACATCGACTTGAAAAAGGTCGTGGCGGCCGGTTGCGATCCGTCCACGGAACAGATTGCCAAGCTGATGGATAACCCAGTGGGCAATCTGGTGCTGCTGTTCAACCAGTTTGACTACACCGCGCTCAAAGGTCCGAACAGCAACGGCACGCGCATGCTGGGCAAATACAGCTTCATGCCGACCTTCCCGATTTCCCTCGGCGAGGACTGGAACCTGATCAACCGCCTGCCCATCAGCTACGTCAGCGCGCCGGTCAATCACCGGGCCGGCAACCTGATCGGTATGGGCCCCAACGACATTTTGAGCGACCGCAGCGATTTCGCTTCGGTGGTGCAGGACCCGTTCGACCGCACCAGTGGTTTTGGCGACCTGGCCTACGTTGGCGTGTTCTCGCCCAAACAACCGATCCGCTTCGCCGGTGGCGGCAAGATGGTCTGGGGATTCGGCCCGACCGCGATGTTTCCCACCGCCGAAGAAGACGTCCTGGGCACCGGCAAGTACTCGCTCGGTCCCGCGTTTGTCGCGGCGTATCTGGGCGAAGACTGGACCCTGGGCCTGTTCCCGCAGCATTGGTGGTCGGTCGGTGGCGACAGTCAGCGCAAGGACGTCAGCCTGACCAACATCCAGTATTTCATCCAGCGCAACATTCCCGGCCCCGAACAATGGCGCGTCGGCATGACGCCTAACGTCACGGTCAACTGGAAGGCCGAAGGCGGCAACAAGGTGACCTTCCCCATCGGTATCGGCGCCGGGCGGATTTTCAACTTCGGCAAGCTGCCGGTACGGATCTCCGGGGAGATTCAGTACTCGGCGATCCACCCGGACGACCTGATCAGCAGCCGCTGGAATTTCCGCTTGTCGTTCATCCCCGTCATTCCGACTTTCATGTTTTGAGCCAGGGATTCTCATGACCGCACTCAATGACCTCAACGCCCTGCAAGCCAGCATCGCCGAAGCGGTGCTCGGCCAGGACCAAGTAATCCGGCAGATTATCCTCGGCTTGCTGGCCAACGGGCATTTGTTGCTCGAAAGCCTGCCGGGGCTGGCCAAGACCCGCACGGTCAAGGCGCTGGCCAAACACCTGGACGCGAAGATGAGCCGTATCCAGTTCACCCCCGACCTGTTGCCGTCGGACATCACCGGCGCCGAGGTCTTGCACCAGATCGATGGCAAGAACGAGATCCAGTTCCAGCCCGGCCCGCTGTTCGGCAACCTGATTCTGGCGGATGAAATCAACCGCGCGCCGGCCAAGGTGCAGGCGGCGTTGCTGGAGGCGATGGAAGAACGCCAGATCACCGTGGCCGGCAATAGCCACGTGCTGCCGGAGCTGTTCATTGTGGTGGCGACGCAAAACCCGATCGAACAGGAAGGCACGTATCCGTTGCCCGAAGCGCAGATGGACCGCTTTCTGATGAAGGTTTTGCTCGATTACCCCAGTGCCGAAAACGAGAGCCAGGTGCTGCGGCTGTTGCGCGAAGAAGAATTTGCGTTGGGCGCCAAGACCGCGGCGGTGCAGGGTTTTGCGCTGTCTCAAGACGTGATCTTCGCGGCGCGTCGAGAAGTCAGCGCCATTCACGTGTCCCCGGCCATCGACCGTTACCTGATCGACCTGATCAACGCCACCCGCCATCCCGCTGACTACGACGCCGATCTGGGCCGCTGGATCGCCATCGGCGCCAGTCCCAGGGGCGGGATCGGCCTGGACCGTTGCGCCCGAGCCGATGCCTGGTTGCAGGGGCAGGATTTCGTCTCGCCCGATAACGTCCGCACGGTGGTGCACCCCGTGCTGCGTCATCGTTTGCAGCTGAGCTATGACGCGGTGGCAGACGGTGTGACGGCTGATCAGGTGCTTGATCGCCTGCTCGACAAAGTGGCGATTCCCGCATGAATGCGGACGGTCTGGTCTATGTCTCTCTGGCGCAGTTGATGGCCCTGGAGTTCAAGGCCCGTGACCTGAGTTTTGTGGCGCGTCAGCCGCAGGGCAGCATTCTAGCCGGCAATCATGCGTCGCGCCTGCGCGGCCGGGGTTTGAACTTTGATGAACTGCGTCGCTATCAGCCGGGGGACGATCTGCGTCATCTGGACTGGCGCGCCTCGCTGCGCACCGGCAAACCGGTGGTGCGCACGTTTACCGAAGAGCGCGACCGCCCGGCCTTGATTCTGGTGGACCAGCGCATGTCGATGTTCTTCGGCTCGCAACGCAGCTTCAAATCGGCCATCGCGGCGGAGCTTGGCGCGCTGGCGGCGTGGATGGTGTTCAACGCCGGGGATCGGGTCGGTGGCCTGGTGTTCAACGATCAACGCATCGACAGCATCGCCCCGCTGCGCAGCCGTAAACGCATCGAAGCCTTGTGCAGCCGGATTGCCGAGCAGAATCAGCAACTCAACGCCGCCAACCCGGACGCCGAAGGCGAAGACCAGCTCGACAAGGTGTTGCAGCATTGCCTGGCAGTGGCCGGGCACGATCATCTGATTTGTATCATCAGCGACTTTGCCGGTGCCGGTGAGCGCACGTTGAAGTTGATGCGCCAATTGGCCGCGCACAACGACGTGGTCGCCATGCAGGTGTACGACCCATTGGCGCTGAACCTGCCAAAGAACGGGCGTTTGCTGATTACCCAGGGCCAGTTGCAGGTGGAACTGGCCGTCGAACAACGCAGCGTTCATCAGCCGTTGGGTGATTTTCTCAGCGGTCGGCTCAAGGATGTCGCCACCCTGCTGCGCCGCAGCCAGGTGCCGCTGATGATGTTCAGCACCGCAACCGATGCCCAGGAACAATTGCGCACCGAACTCGGCAGAGGTCGGCGATGAACCCGAATATCCCAAGTATCGAACAGTTGAAAGAGATCGGTTTGCCGGCGCCGGTCAGTTATGCGCCGCAGACGTGGGGATGGTGGGTGTTGCTCGGGGTGTTGGTGATTGCTGTGTTGCTGGTCGGTGCACGGCGGTATTGGCAATGGCGGCGGGATCGGTATCGGCGGGAGGCGTTGGTGCGTCTTGCTCAATTGCGAGCCAGCAACGATCAACTGCAAGCACTGCGCGAACTCCCGGAATTGCTAAAACGCGTGGCCCTGTCGATTCCCGTCCCTGTAGGAGCGAGGCTTGCCCGCGAACCAGACACCGCGGTCCCACAGAGAGACCGCGTTATCGTTCTTCGCGGGCAAGCCTCGCTCCTACAGAGGGTGGGGGCGCTTGGGGGTGAGGATTGGCAGGCGTTTCTGGCGCAGCACAGTTCGCAGCCGTTGCCCGCCGATTTCAGTCAGCAACTGGCGCAACTGGCCTATGCGCCCGATGCGGCATTGCTGGCCTTGCCCGGCGATAAACGCCAGCAACTGTTCGATACCTGCAAACACTGGTTGGAGCATCATCATGTGGCAGCTTGATTACCCCTGGCTGCTGATCCTTTTGCCGCTGCCGTGGTTGGGCTACCGCTACCTGCCCGATTACCGCGAAGCCCGCAGCGCCGTGCGTGTGCCGTTTTTCGGCGCCATGAGCCGCGCGGTCGGTCAGGCGCCAAGCCAGGCCGGGACCCGCAGCAATCGCTGGCAGCTGGCCCTCAATCTGCTGGTGTGGGCGCTAATGCTGCTGGCCGCCGCGCGCCCGGTGTTCGTCGAAAAACCGATCGAACGCCAGCAACCGGTGCGCGACCTGATGCTGGCCATCGACATTTCCCAATCGATGGAAACCACCGATTTCACCGACGCCAATGGCCAGAAGATCAATCGTCTGGCGGCGGTCAAGGAAGTGGTGCATGGCTTTATCGACAAACGCAAAGAAGATCGCCTGGGCCTGATCGTGTTTGGCAGCGGCGCGTATCCCCAGGCGCCGCTGACGCTGGATCACGCCAGCCTGTCGCTGTTGCTCGACGACACCGGCATCGGCATGGCCGGCCCCAACACGGCGATTGGCGATGCCATTGGCCTGAGCCTGAAGCTGCTCGATCAGGCCCACGAGCAAGAAAAAGTGCTGATCCTGCTCACCGATGGCAATGACACCAGCAGCGCGATCACCCCGGATCACGCGGCGACCATGGCCGCCGCCAAAGGCGTGGTGATTCACACCATCGGCATCGGCGACCCGACCGCGGAGGGCGAAGCCAAGGTCAACCTGCAGGGCTTGCAGCAGATCGCCGACGCCACCGGCGGCCAGTTCTTCCGCGCTGAAGACCGTACTGCGCTGGATCAGGTCTACAGCACGCTCGACAAGCTCACCCCGCATCAGGTGAAAACCCTCAGCCATCAGCCGAAAAAGGACCTGTTCTGGTGGCCGGTTGGGGCCGCAATCGGCGTGCTTGCGCTCTACCATTTGGGCGCCCTGCTCCGTCCGCACCTGACACTCGCGCGTCAGCGGCAGGAGGCTTGAGATGGAGATCAATCTCAGTGACTTCCATTTCCTGCGTCCACTGTGGCTGTTGCTGGTGCCCTTCGCCGCGTTGCTGCCGATGCTTTGGCGGCGCAGCCGCGACCTGCAACGACGCTTGCGCAGCAACATCGCCGAACACCTGTTGCCGCATTTGCTGATCACGCCGCAGGATCAACAGCGCTTTCGGCCGGTGCATCTGGTGTGCGCGGTGTTGATTCTGGGCGCCCTCGCGGCGGCCGGCCCGACCTGGGAACAGGACCGCCCGGACTTCCTGGAAAACCGTGCGCCGCTGATCATCGCCATCGACCTCTCGCCTTCAATGGACGCCAGCGACGTTCCACCGAGCCGGCTGGAAGCGGCCAAACACAAGCTGCACGACCTGATCCAGCGCCGTGCCGGTGCCCGCAGCGGCTTGATCGCCTACGCCGGCAGCGCGCATCTGGTGTTGCCGCCGACCGACGACCCGGCCCTGCTCGACACCTTCATCCAGGCATTGAGCACCGACCTGATCGCCAAACAGGGGAAAAACGTGGGTGCGGTCATCGAACAAGCCAAACGCCTGCTGGTCGCCGAGAAAACTCCAGGGACGCTGTTGTTGATCACTGACGGTGCCGACACTTCACAACTCACCGGATTGGACAAGCAACTCGACGACAGCGCGCTGCAAGTGCTGATACTGGCCGTCGGCAGCGAGGACGGCGGGATCATCCGCGACGCCAATGGCCAGCCGCGCACCGACAACAACGGTCGCCCCGCGCTCGGCAGCTTCGACCAGGGCGCGCTCAAGCAGCTTGCTTCAGCAGTGGATGCGCCGTTGGGCAGCCTGACCCTCAATGACGACGATCTGCAATGGGTCGAGTTGCACGCCCAGCAGCATTTCCAGAGTGCCAGCGATGAACAGCGCGAATTGCACTGGAAAGACGCCGGTTACTGGCTGTGCTGGCCGTTGCTGCTGCTCGCCTTCCTTGGCGTGCGCAAGGGCTGGAGCCTGAACTGGATGGCCGGGTTATTGCTGGCGCTGGGCATCGGCTTTCAACCGGCACCGGCCGAGGCCAACGCGTTGACCGAAGCGTTTTTTACCCCCGACCAGCAAGGTCGCTGGGCCTTCGAACACGAGCACTTCCCACAGGCCGCCGCGCATTTTGTCGACCCGTACTGGAAGGGCATCGCCGCCTACAACGCGGCCGATTTCGACGTGGCGCTGGCCAGTTTTGCGCGACTGGAAACGCCGCAGGCGTACTTCTATCTGGGCAATATTTACGTGCGCCGCTTCAGTTTTGATCAGGCCATTGCGGCGTATCAGCAAGCGTTGAAGTTGCAGCCGCAGTTCCCGGAAGCCACGGCCAATCTGGCGTTGGCGATTGCCTTGCAGAAGGACACTGAAAGCGCCGAACAGAACACGCCCGAGGTCAAACCGGACGAAATAAAAATGGACAAGGCGCCGGGCAAGGGGCAGAGCAAAGCGGTCGAGACCGAGCAGGCGGCTTCGGATGAGCAGTGGTTGCAGAATCTCAGCACTTCGCCGGCGAAGTTCTTGAAGCAGAAATTCAGTTTGCAGGATCAGGTGGGGAACAGACCATGAACCGAGTTGTGGACATCGCCAGCAGGCTGGCTCCCACACTGAATCTGCGCACACCGCAAATCCCCTGTAGGAGTGAGCCTGCTCGCGATGACGTTCGGTCATTCACCACAACTCTCACAGCCTTACTCCTCTGCCTGATCACCACGGCCACTCTCGCCGCAGAACCCGAACTGCGAGTCCAGACCCGCCTGCAACCCGACACCTCTGTCATGGTCGGCGGCATGCTCGAACTGCAACTCGATGTTCTCACCGACAGCTGGTTCACCGACGCCCCCGCCCTGCCCGACCTGAAGTTGCCGGGTGCGCTGGTCTTGCCACCGGACGGGCATGCCGAGCACATCAACCAGACGCTGGATGGCAAGTCCTTCAACGGCATGCGTTACAGCTACCGGATCACGCCGAATCTGGCTCAGGGCTTCGACATCCCCGCGCTGACCGTTCGCGCCACGCCTGGCCAGGCCAGCACCCCCCTGAGCGCCCAAAGCCAGCCACTGCACTTCACCGTGGCACAGCCGCCGGGATTCCAACCCGGTGAACCGGTGCTCGTCGCGCAAGGTCTGCGCTTCACGCAAAAAGTCGTCAACTCGGCAACGCCTCTGAAGGTCGGCGACAGCATCACCCGGCAACTGACCATGCAGGCCGACGATGCCATGGCCATGTCGCTGCCGGCACCGTCAATGGGCGATGTGAACGGTCTGAGCCGTTACCCCAAGAGCCCGCAAATCAGCAACCTGGACGACGGCCGTGGCAACTTCAGCGGCGGCCAACGCATCGACACCGTGACTTACCGCATCGACACCGAAGGTCGTTACAACCTCCCGGCCATCGAGCTGAAATGGTGGGACGCCAGCAGCCGACAAACCCGCACGGCCCACGTCCCGGCCGTGAGCTTCGACGCCGCGGCCAACAGCGCTTACAAACCAGTGTTCTCGATTGCGGAAGACCTGAAAAACCTTGGCCAGCAAAGTCGCGTGCATCTTTCCCGGCACTGGCTCTTGCTGTCTACGCTGCTGTTGGTCGTGGTGCTGTTCGGCTGGTTCGGCCGTCCGTTTGTTCAGCGTGTCTTCCTTGCCGGACAAGCCCGACGCCGCGCACGGCACGCCGCCTGGCTGCAATCCGCTGACTATACCTGGCGGCAAATCCCGGCGCAGATTAATGGCAAACCGGCACAACTGAGCGCCCTTTACCTCTGGGCCAGACGCAGCCGCCGGGGCCTGAAACTGAGCAACCTCGGCCCGCGCCTGCAGGACCTTTTGCGCGCCTGTTACAGCCAGCAACCCACCGAAGATCAAGCACTGCGCCAATTGAAGAAATCCTTGTCTACGCTGCATGGTCAGGCCGAACACAAACCGTCCCTTACGGCTCACGCCTTACGCCCACTCAACCCCGTACACGAGAAGGACTTCCCATGACGAACCCGATATCGATCCGCCAACGCCACGGGCTGAAGCTCTTGTTTGCGCTGGCCTTGAGCATGCCGCTGCTGGCCCTGGCAGCCGAACCCTTGCCATCGTGGAACGACGGGCCATCGAAGAAAACCATCATCGAGTTCGTCCAGGCAGTCACCGATCAGTCCAGCAAGGACTTCGTCAAACCCGAGGACCGCATCGCCGTCTTCGACAATGACGGCACCTTGTGGAGCGAACAGCCGATGTACTTCGAGTTGCTGTTTGCGCTGGATGAGGTCAAGCGCACTGCACCGCAACATCCGGAATGGAAAACCACCCAGCCCTTCAAAGCCGTGCTGGAAAACGATCACCAGGCCCTGGCCGCCACGGGCATGGAAGGCATTATGAAAATCTTCGGGGCTACCCACACCGGCATGACCACCGAAGCTTTCGACGACTACGCCAAAACCTGGCTGAGTCAGGCCAGACATCCCAAAACCGGCAAGCCGTACACCGAGATGATCTTCCAGCCGATGCTGGAAATGCTCGACTACCTGCGCAGTCAGGACTTCAAGACCTACATCGTATCCGGAGGCGACACCGGGTTCATGCGCGCCTTTGCCGAGAAGGTTTACGGCATCGCGCCCGAACAAGTGATCGGCACCACTTTTGTCACCGCGTTCGAGCTCAAGGACGGCAAAGCCTCGATCGTGCGCACGCCAAAACTCGCCCACAACGACGACGGCCCGGGCAAACCGGAAAGCATCGACGCGGTGATCGGGCGCCGGCCGATCCTGGCGTTCGGCAACTCCGATGGCGATCTGCAGATGCTGCAGTGGACCGCCGCAGGTTCGGGCAAACGATTCATGGGGTTGGTGCATCACACCGACGCCAGACGCGAATGGGCCTATGACCGTCAATCGCAGATCGGACGCCTGGACAAGGCCCTGGACGAAGCAAAAACCCGTGGTTGGACTATCGTGGACATGGCGTCCGAGTGGCGCCGGGTCTATCCGTTCGAGGCCGCCACTCCCGAGCAAGTGCAATAAAAAAGCGTAACGCAGGACTGCAATAAACGTTTGTCGCGCTTGAGCGACGCAAGTGAGCAAAGGAGCAAGTCAGATGACTCGCATACGCAAGTGGCTACCGAAACTCGCCTTGGTGGCAGCCTCGGTCATGGCGATTTCGGCAACAGCCGGGGCCGCTGAAAAACCCAACATTCTGGTGATCTTCGGCGATGACATCGGACAGACCAACATCAGTGCCTATTCCATGGGCGTGGTCGGCTACAAGACGCCGAACATCGACCGGATTGCCAAGGAAGGCATGATGTTCACCGACTATTACGCGGAGAACAGCTGCACGGCCGGACGCTCGTCCTTCATTACCGGTCAGACGCCACTGCGCACCGGCCTGTCGAAAGTCGGCGCACCCGGCGCCACGGTCGGCTTGCAAAAACGCGACATCACCATTGCCCAGGCACTCAAGTCCCAGGGCTACGCCACCGGCCAGTTCGGCAAGAACCACCTGGGCGACAAGGACGAATACCTGCCGACCAACCACGGTTTCGACGAGTTCTTCGGCAACCTCTACCACCTCAACGCCGAGGAAGAACCCGAGCGCCCGTACTGGCCCAAGGATGACCCTGAGTTCGTCAAGGCCAACTCCCCGCGCGGGGTGATTCACAGCTTCGCCGATGGCAAGATCGAAGACACCGGCGCGCTGACCACCAAGCGCATGGAAACCATCGACGACGAAACCACCGCTGCCGCGCAAGCGTTCATCGAGAAACAGGCCAAGGCGGACAAACCGTTCTTCGTCTGGATGAACACCACCCGCATGCACTTGTTCACCCACGTGCGCGAATCGATGAAGGGCCAGAGCGGCATGCCCGGCAACGAGTATGCGGACGGCATGGTGGAGCACGACGGCGACGTCGGCAAATTGCTGAAAACCCTCGATGACCTGAAAATCACCGACAACACCATCGTCGTCTACACCACCGACAACGGGCCGAACCAGTTCTCCTGGCCAGACGCGGCGACTACGCCGTTCCGCAATGAGAAGAACTCCAACTGGGAAGGCGCTTATCGGGTGCCGGCGATGATTCGCTGGCCAGGCAAGGTCAAGCCCGGTGAAGTCTCCAACGAGATGTTCTCGGGCATGGACTGGTTCCCGACCCTGCTCGCGGCGGCTGGCGATGCAGAAGTCAAAGACAAGTTGCTCAAAGGCTGGGCGCCCACCTCGGGCGGCAGCAACTTCAAAGTGCACCTGGACGGTTACAACCAACTGCCTTACCTGACCGGCCAACAGCCTAAAGGCGAGCGCAAGGAGTTCTTCTACTTCAACGATGACGGCGTGCTGGTGTCGATGCGTTTCGACAACTGGAAAGCCGTGTTCTGCGAACAGCGGGCACCGGGCGGCTTCAAAGTCTGGAGCGAACCGTTCGTTTGCCTGCGGGTACCCAAAATCTTCAACCTGCGGATGGACCCGTATGAACGCGCCGACATAGTCTCCGATCAGTATTACGACTGGGCCACCAAAAACGTGTACCTGGTCGCGCAAGCGGTGACCAAGTCTGCGCAGTTCCTGCAGACGTTCATCGAGTATCCGCCAAGCCAGAAACCGGCCAGCTTCAGCGTTGACCAGATCCGTGCTGCGGTGGATGCGAAGATCGCGGAAAAAATGAAAAACCAGCCTGCACAGTAAGACCGCTTGACCGCCGCTCGCCTTTATCGGCGAGCGGCCTTATTTTTTAGATCGTTCCCACGCTCTGCGTGGGAATGCAGCCCGTGACGCTCCGCGTCACCTGCCGAAGCGGACGCGGAGCGTCCAATGAGGCATTCCCACGCAGAGCGTGGGAACGATCATCTTCAAGCCACTGCACAAGGCAATCCGCAATGTCCTCACGTGTCGCCAGCAAGTCGTCGGCCCTACCCGCCCCCCATACCGCCACTTCCCCGGCGCTGCTGATCCCCGCGCTGTTGCTGTTCGTCTCCGGCGCCGCCGCGCTGGTGTATCAGGTGCTGTGGATCAAACAGTTGTCGCTGGTGGTCGGCGTCGAGGTGTATGCGATCACCACCGGGATCAGTGCGTTTTTTGCCGGGCTGGCCTTGGGCGGCTTGCTGTTCGGGCGTTGGGCGGATCGCTTGCAGCGGCCGGTGTTGCTGTATGCCGGGCTGGAAGTGTTGGTGGCCGTGCTGGGTGTCGGTGCGACCTTCGCCATGAGCCTCGCCGCCAGCCCGTTCGCCTGGCTGGAACAGCACGTCGGCCTGGCAGCGTGGGTGTTGCCGTTTGTGCTGGTCGGTATTCCGGCGCTGCTGATGGGCGGCACCCTGCCGGTGCTGGTTCGCTCATTGGCCGCTGATCCGCAACAATCGGGCAAGGCTGGCGGCCAACTCTATGCCGCGAACACCGCCGGGGCGATTGCCGGCACTCTGCTCGCCGCGTTCATACTGATCGCCACCCTCGGTGTGCGCGGCAGTGCCCTGGCGGCGGCGATGCTGAACTTGCTGGCTGCAGCGGGTGCGCTGTGGTTTCAACGCCAGCGCCTGGCACCGATCGATACCCCGGTGAAACATCCGGCAGAGAAAGTCCCTGATCGCCTGGCACTGTGGCTGTATTCCATCGCCGGCGGTGTGGCGCTGGGTTACGAAGTGGTCTGGTCACAGTCCATCGTGCAATTCATGAGCACCCGCACCTATGCCTTTGCCGTGGTGCTGGCGACGTACCTTACCGGGCTGTTCCTCGGCAGCGCATTGCTGGCCCGCCGGGTTGATCGCATTCGCGATCCATGGGGTGTGTTCGGCTTGTTGATTGCCGGTGCCGGCCTGATTGCACTGCTGGAAGTCGCTTTTCTCGGGCGCTGGCTGGTGTTTTTGCAATCCCAGGCCGAAACCCTTGCGCTGGCCATGGGTGGCAGCGAATTACTGGGCATGAGCGCACGGTTTGTCGTGGCGGCCCTGAGCATCGTGTTCGTGCCGACCCTGCTGCTGGGCGCCGCTTTTCCGCTGGCCTTGCGCTTGAGCGTCGGCCGTGAGCGAGTCGGTTGAGATGTCGGCGCCGTGGTTGCGTTCAACACCTTGGGCGGGATTATCGGCGTGATGCTCTGCGGATTCCTGCTGATCCCATTGCTTGGGTTGGTGCGCACCTTGGGCCTGTTGGCGATTGTCGCCGCCGGGATTGGCTATTGCGCGGTGCGCAAGGGTCATCACGTCAAGAAAGGCCGGCGTCAGGCCGTGATTGCCATCGGCCTGTTGTCGATTGTGGTGGCCGTATTTACCCCAGTGAGCAAACTCGCCAACCTGCTGCCCGGTGCTCGCAACGGTACGCTGGCGTTCTACGAAGAAGGACGCGGCGGGACCGTGGCCGTGGTCACTCAGGGCAAGGGACAAAAGATGTTCCAGCGTCTATATATCCAGGGCGTTTCCAACACCGGTGACGCCATGCCATCGCTGCGCTACATGCGCATCCAGGCCTTGTTGCCGCTGCTGATCCATAACGGCGAACCACGCTCGGCGCTGGTCATCGGTTTTGGCACGGGCATCACCGCTGGCGCCCTGACCCGATATCCAGGGCTTGAACATCGCGTCGTCGCGGAATTGCTGCCTTCGGTGGTAAAAGCCGCGCCATTGTTCAAGGGCAACTTCAATGCCGCTGCCGATCCGGCCGTCGACGTCCGCCTGCGTGATGGTCGCCAGGAACTGCTGCGCAGCGCGCAGCTTTACGACCTGATCACCCTCGAACCGCCACCGCCCTCCGCTGCCGGCGTGGTAAATCTGTATTCGCGCGACTTCTACCAGTTGGCCGCCAGCCGTCTTGAGAAAAAAGGCCTGGTCGCCCAATGGCTGCCGTTGCCGACCCAGAACATCGACGATTCGCGCTCGTTGGTGCGCAGTTTCCTCGATGTCTTCCCCTACGCGACGCTGTGGACCAGCGAATTCCACGAAATGCTGCTGGTGGGCTCGATGGAGCCGATTGAACTGGATGTCGGGAAAATCAGCCAACGCTTCCAGCAGGACACCGTACGCAGCACTCTGCAGGACGTCGGCATCGGCTCGGCCGCCGCCTTGCTGGCAACCTGGGTGACCGATCGCGCCGGGCTGGAGCGTTTCGCCGCCGATGCACTGCCTGTGACCGACGATCAACCGCGCATCGAATACGCGCCGTGGGTGCGCGCCAAGGAAATCAGTCGCGTGTTGCCCGCCCTGCTCGACTTGCGTCAGCCACCGCCGCTGTTGAATGCCGACGCAGGGTTTATCGAGCGCATGAACGTCCATCAGCAGCGGCTGATGCAGTTCTACCGCGCAAGCTTGCACGCCTATGACGGTGACCGGGACGCCTGGGCCAGGGACATCCGCGAAGTAATGCGCGGCGACGGCGGCAATCCGTATTACCGCTGGTTTGTCGGCGACTGAAGGTAAGACCTGGGGACTTTTCGACGCGAAACAGGTAGGGTGCGCACAATCAAACTGCCACCATCCCCCCGGTTTCATGGAGTTGTCGCGTCGCGGGTTTTCATGGAGTTGCACACGCAATGAGTTGCTGGACCATCCTTGGCCTCCCGGCCGATGCCGATACGCGCAGTATCAAACGCCAATACGCAACCCTGCTCAAACAGACGCGCCCGGATGAAGACCCCGAGGGGTTTCAGCGTCTGCGTGAGGCATATGAACACGCGCTGAGCATCAAAGAATGGGAGCATTTGCGCGAGGAGAACTCGGGCGACGATACCTCGTGGGACCTGACCGGGCTGTCGGTCGTTGAAGTCGACACGCTGCAACTGGTCACCCGTTCACTGGACGGTGTCAGCCGTGTCGAGCTCGAACGACGTCATGCCATCGCCGTTGAGCATGGCGCGGTCGATGTGATGGAAGATGCGGTGCTCAGGCATTGCGTCGAACACTTCGAGACGTCTGAACCACTGCTCGAATGGGCGATGGAAACGTTTCACTGGTTCAGTCTCTGGCAGCGACTGGAACTGGACGAAGAGCTGATCGAACAATTGTTGCAGCAGCGCCAGCACTTGGCGGAGCGCCGTGAAGCGCCGATTTTTCTGGCCCGGCAACTGCTGCTGGCCACGCAACCTGCCGCGACGCCGGAGCATCGCGCCGCCCACTTGCTGCTGGCACCAGGCACGTTCAGTCAGCGCCGCGCCCTCGCCCGACGTTTGCGCGAAGACGATTGGGTGCAATGCCGCAAGCTGAGTTCTGCGTTGTACGCCAACCACCCGGACATCTGCGCAGACCTGCCGGGCGGCACACCGTTCTTTTGGCGTGACTGGGAATACAGCTACGACAGTTGGCCGATGTACCTGGGGATTGTCCTCGCCTGTCTGGTCGGCTCCTTTATTCAATTCGCGCCGTTGGGCACGCGTCTGGGCGGATTGATCGGCGTCGCTGTGTTCTGGTCAGTGATATTCGCGGTCGCCGGTTGGGTACTCGACTGGCTGACGGGGCACGTCGCCCATCGCTTTTGGTTGCTGGACGATCGATTGAGTGTGCGCCTTTCGCCCTCGCTCATGCCCCTGTCGTTTGGAGTGCTACGCGACTTGATTCCCTGCATTGCGATGGCGGTGGGCATTGGCAAAGTGTACGGCGTGGTCGGCAGCATCGTTTACATCACCACACTGACGGGTGTCGGACTGATACGCCGCCGGGAGGTCAACCCGCACGTTTCCTGGCAACACGCCAGCCCCTTGCTCAAACACTGCCTGATGGGCGCGGGCATTTTGGTGCTGGTATTAATACTCGGCGTGTTCAAAGTGATCTCAAGCCAAGGTACGGTCAACCGCAACCAAGGCCTGCAACAGTGGACCGAACGCTTGTGCAGCCGCATGCCGGTCACCGCCAGCGAATGCACCGCACCGGCCACCGTTGAGCAGTGGTACGGCCAGGAGAAACAGCCATGAACCCGAAATGGCTGTTCCCGGTGGCGACCATTGTGATGCTGATCCTGATGGGGCTGGCCGGCTCTTCGAGATTAGTCGCCCGCATCGACTTGTGGCTGGATCAACACGACGCACCGCTCACCGCGCAGGCCAATGCCCTGAGCCCGGTGATCGACTGCATCAACCGGGTCGACGTGCATTGGCGGGTGGCTTACGAACTGTACAAATCGCCGAAGCAACCTGCGGAACCGGTGCGAGACTGGATCGCCAACCAGCATGATTTCGACGACAACGGTGCCAGTGATGCGCCCGGCATCCAAAGGGATATCTGTTCGCCGAAAATCAGCGAAAAACTCAAACTGCTGGAATACGACCCACCGCAGGTGTTGAAAGCCGATGCCTACGCGCAGGCATTACAGCAAGTGACGCCCCTTACGCAGCAAATCACCTTTTACCGACAGGCGCGTTTTTCGACCGCCATCAGTGAGGTGCTGCCCGCCTTTGCCGATCAATTCAGAGCCAGGGCCGAGGACTACCTCACGGCGTCAACAGTGCTGAGACAGCACGTTGAATCGCTGGACCTTGAACAACGGCGGGCACAACTCAATCTGATCGAAGCACGTCTGGGCAAGGACATTCACTGGTATTTGCTGGCTTACATGATCCAGGCCAGAGACACGCTGAACCTTGTCACCGAGGGCGTGAAAAATCGAACCCTGACGCCGCAGGCACTGGCGAAAACCACCGCTGAACTGCAATTGGCCTGGGATTACCGGCAGCAGTTCAGCCAACGTCAATTGCCGGAAACGCAAAAACGCAACGAAGTACCCGATTATCTCTGGTCGCACATTGCCAGGCCGACGCAGAAGTATCTGGATGCCTTGAATGCTCTGCACAAGGACTGGCAGAACAAGGCTGAACCACAGCGATTGAGTGATGACTTTTATGCGGTGACGCGTGGGTATGATTCGCTGATCAGTCATTACAACCGGTTGGCCCGGGTTGAGTATTGAGAGATGTGTTGTTTTTGAGGCCGCCTTCGCGGGCAAGCCTCGCTCCTACAGGATCAGGTCGTTCATAATATTGACGAACGACTCAATACCGTAGGAGCGAGGCTTGCCCGCGAAGAGGCCATCAGCCTTACTGCATCACTTGGATTTAAGCTTCAGATACGACTGATGCAAATCCGACGCCCAGCCATCGATCACGCCTTTCACGTCATCAGCCTTCATCACCTGAGACTCATTTTCCAGCGGCTTGCCGGCGCCCTTGCGCACGACCTGGGCTAAAACGTGATTGTCGCCGCCATCGAGGAACACCGCTTCGGTGGCCAGATCGGTCTCCTGGTCGCGAATACCGCTGGCCGTGCTGACCGCCGCGGCCACCAGCGCAATCGGGATCACCTCATAAGGCTTCAGCCCTTCTGTCTTGCTACTGACTGCCGTAATCGCGGCACGCACCACAATCACGCCCGGGCCGGGACCTGCGGCCAGAGGCAAGGATTTACCAATTTCACGCTTCAGCGCTTGGTCGTAGTAACCGGTGATGCCGTTGAGGGTGGCCTGGGGGATTTTCACAGTCGGTTGCGGCTTGGGAAAGAGCTGGGTCGGCTCAATGTAGACACTGGTGTATTTACGGGTGTCGAGCTTGGGATCGATCCAGCGCATCACCGTCGCGCCCGATGGCGACTTGGCTTCCTTGAGCTGGCTGTAGTCCTTGAGGAAGCCTGAATACTGGTCCGGCTCAACGACCTTGCTGGCACACCCCACCACCCCGAGCGAGGCAATGCACAACGTGCCCATCATTAACGCTAGCTTCATGCTGTAACTCCTGTCAGAAGGCCGACAACGGTATTGCATACGGGAATTACAGTTATAGCCAACACACGGCGTTTTGTTATCAAAAAGCACAATATTCATCTCGGGCAGCGGCTTCGCCCGTCGCGCCATTTGACAGACGCGGATCATCCGGCAAAGCTGCACCGAGCTTGAACGCGCGCCTGACGGCAAACGCACCTGGACTACGGAAGTCGCAATGCCGAACCATAAAAATAAAGCAGCAACCCCAAACCCTGATTCGCCACCGCCCCTGATTCACCGTTACCTGTTTCCCGTCACCATCGGCGTATTGCTGGTGGCCGTGGCGGCGATTGGCTGGTTTCTGTTCAGCAGCACGCCAGCGCCGCTCAAAACCGTGCCCGTCAGCACTCCGACCGTTCACCCGGCCAAACCGCAACCGGTCGCCGTGGCATCGGCGAAGATGGTTGACGAGCAACAATGCCAGGGCTGCCACAGCGAACAGATGAAGGACTGGCAAGGCTCCCATCACCAACTGGCGATGCAGGAAGCCAACGCCGAGACCATGCTGGGCGACTTCAACAACGTCACGTTCAAGGCGGAAAACGAAACCACGCGTTTCTCGCGCAAGGACGACGGGTTCTGGGTCAACACCCCCGGTATTGACGGCAAGAATGCCGACTTCAGAGTGGCCTACACCTTTGGCATCGCGCCGTTGCAGCAATACCTGATCGAGGTCGGTGAAGGTCGTTTGCAAGCGCTGGGCGTGGCCTGGGATACCGAGAAAAACCGCTGGTTCCACCTCTATCCGGGCCAAGGGGCGAACTTCAAGAACCCGCTGCACTGGAGCAAGCCGAGCCAGAACGCCAACTTCATGTGCGTCGAGTGCCACACCACCGGCTACAAGCGCAATTTCGCTGCGGCAAAAAACACCTTCGACAGTCAATGGAACAGCCTCGGTGTCGGTTGTCAGGCCTGCCACGGTCCCGCGTCCAATCATCTGGAATGGACGGCGAAAAAAGGCGATCTGATCCATGCCGGTTTTGCAGTCGACCTCAAGGACAAGGACACCACCGTCGAAATCGAAACCTGTGCCCGCTGCCATTCACGCCGCGCACCGCTGGACGACGGCTTCACCGTTGGCAAGCGCTTGATGGACGATTACCTGCCGAGCCCCTTGACCCGCGAGTTGTATGCGCTGGACGGCAAGATCAAGGATGAAGTGTTCGAGCACGGCTCCTTCGCCCAAAGCAAAATGTTCGACAAGGGCGTGCGTTGCAGCAACTGCCACAACCCCCATAGCACCGAACTCAAGGCCCCGGGCAACGGCGTTTGCCTGCAATGCCACAACACCGCCGGCAAGACCTCGGTGGCAGGCGTCGACGGCAAGGGTTTGCAAGCGAAAAATTACGATTCCATCGAACACACCCGCCACACCATCGGCCAGCCGGGCTCCCAATGCGTGGATTGCCACATGCCCGGCAAGTTCTACATGGGCAACGACTTCCGGCATGACCACAGCTTCAGCATTCCCAACCCGCAGCGGGCGAAAAAGCTTGGCATACCGGACGCCTGCCTGACCTGTCACCAGGGCAAGGCCGGCGACAAGATCACCGAGCAATTCAAGCTGTGGAACACCGCCACTCCCTTGCAGGCGCCTCGCTATGACGAAAGCCTGTGGCTGATCCGCAACGGCCAGCCCGGCGCCGCGCAAGCCTTGTACGAGCAGCTGCAGCGCAGCAACCTGCCGGCGATCCAGCGTGCAACCTTGCTGGCAGAGTTGCCGCTGTACCCGAGCGAGCAGTCCTTGAAACTTGCAACCAAAGACCTGAGCCACCCGGCACCGCAAGTGCGTGAAAGCGCGGTGCGGGCGATCAGCGCGTTCCTGCCGCCACCGGAGCGTGCGCCGCTGCTGACGCCGTTGCTGGGTGATCCGGTGAAGGCTGTGCGGATCGTTGCGGCCCGGGATCTGCTGAGCGTGGCCCGCAATGGATTGGGCAACGCCCAGGCGAACTGGAATGCGGCGATTGCCGAGTACGAAGCGGTGCAAATGAGCCTGGCCGAGCGCGCCGAGGCCAACCTCAACCTGGCGATGCTCTATCAGGCCAGCGGGCGCAACGGCGAGGTCGAATCTTTGCTGCGCACCGCCCTCAAGCGTGATCCGGAGTTCTACCCGGCGCTGGTGACACTGGTGCAATGGCTGGAAGCCAATGGACGCGGTCCAGAGGCGCAGACGCTGTTGGCGCAGGGCCTGAAAGAACACCCGGACGCCGCCCTGTTGCAACACACCCACGGTTTGTCGCTGGTGCGTGCGGGCAAATCAGCCCAAGCCATGCAGGCCCTGCGCAAAGCCGCGCAACTGGAACCGCAGAATGCCCAATACGGCTACGTGCTGGCCGTGGCATTGCATGACAGCGGCAAAGTCGATGAGGCTTGCGAAGAGCTGGAGCGCTTGTTGAAAGTGCAGCCGGCCAATCGCAATGCGCGGTTGTCGCTGATCCAGTACTACCTGGATAACGGACAGGAACCGAAAGCGCAGGTGCTGTTGCAAGGCTGGAAGAAAATGAACATGGGCGATCCGGCGTTGAAATGATAGGGGTCTGATCAAATGGCCCCTTCGCCGGCAAGCCACGCTCCTTGTATGTTGACCCTGATTCCAACGAGAGAGGTTACGCTTAAGGATTCATACAACAGCAAGTGCGTTTCTGGGGGAGGCCGATCGCTCCTGAAGGCAGGATTTGCTCCTGACCTTGTCTGTAGAG
>NZ_SISB01000031.1 GCF_004310295.1 Pseudomonas sp. BGI-2
GCGTAATCATCGAGTGCTGCGCGAGCATATTCGTAGCCCACAGGTGCATGTTCCTTCCTCGCCGACAACTGACTTCCAGCGATATCAGTATGGAAGAGAAAGGAACGGACTACCTATATCGCGAGCAGGCTCGCTCCCACAGGGAGTGCATCCACCTCTCGATGGGGCTATCCCCCGCAATGACGCGTAGAATTGCCGCCTGAATCAAATCTTGAGGTTGCAGTGGTGGATTTACAGCAGGGTTTCGTCCTGACCCGGCATTGGCGCGACACCCCGGCCGGTACCCAAGTCGAGTTCTGGCTGGCGACCGACATCGGTCCCCAGCATATCCGCCTGCCTCATCAACCGTCGGTAGCCTTCATCCCGGCAGTCCAGCGCGAGCAGGCCGAGGCTGTCTTGCGCGGCGAAAAAAATGTCGAGCTAAAGCCATTGGCCCTTCAGGATTTCGAGCACCGCCCGGTGCTCGGCCTGTATTGCCAGCAACACGGTCAGTTGATGCGCCTGGAAACTGCGCTACGCAAATCCGGCGTCGAGATGTTCGAAGCCGACGTGCGCCCGCCGGAACGCTACATGATGGAGCGCTTCATCACCGCGCCCGTCCTGTTCGGTGGCACGCCAGGCGCCGAAGGGCTGTTGCTCGACGCACAAATGAAACCGGCCCCTGACTATCGGCCTAAACTCAGACTGGTCTCCCTGGACATCGAAACCACCGCTCAGGGCGAGTTGTACTCCATCGCCCTGGAAGGTTGCGGCGAGCGCCAGGTCTATATGCTTGGCCAGCCGAATGGCGACGACAGCGAGGTGGATTTCCAGCTCGAATACTGCGACTCCAGAACCCTGCTGCTGAAAAAGCTCAACGAATGGTTCGCCCGCCATGACCCCGACGCGATCATCGGCTGGAACGTCGTGCAGTTCGACCTGCGCGTGTTGCATCAACACGCCCGGCAGCTGGGCGTACCGCTGAAACTGGGGCGTGGCGGCGAAGAAATGCAATGGCGCGAACACGGCAGCCGCAACCATTACTTCGCCTCGGCCGCCGGCCGGTTGATCATCGATGGCATCGAATCGCTGCGCTCGGCGACCTGGAGCTTCCCCTCGTTCAGCCTGGAAAACGTCGCGCAAACCCTGCTTGGCGAGGGTAAGGCGATCAGCACGCCGTACCAGCGCATGGACGAAATCAACCGCATGTTCGCCGAGGACAAACCGGCGCTTGCCAAGTACAACCTCAAGGACTGTGAACTGGTGACGCGGATTTTCGCCAAGACCGAACTGCTGACCTTCCTGCTGGAGCGCGCCAGCGTCACCGGTTTGCCGGCAGACCGCAGCGGCGGTTCGGTGGCGGCATTCACCCACCTTTACATGCCGCTGATGCACCGCCAGGGCTTCGTGGCGCCGAATCTTGGGAACAAGCCTGCGCAGGCCAGCCCCGGCGGTTTTGTCATGGACTCGCAACCGGGGTTGTACGAGTCGGTGCTGGTGCTCGACTACAAAAGCCTCTATCCGTCGATTATCCGCACCTTCCTGATCGACCCGGTCGGGCTGATCGAAGGCTTGCAGCATCCCGACGACAGCGAGTCCGTGCCGGGTTTCCGTGGCGCGCGTTTTTCAAGAACCCGGCATTGCCTGCCGGCGATCGTCGCCCGGGTTGCCGAAGGTCGCGAGACCGCCAAGCGCGAACACAACGCGCCGCTGTCGCAAGCGCTGAAGATCATCATGAACGCCTTCTATGGCGTGCTCGGTTCCAGCGGCTGTCGCTTCTTCGATACGCGCCTGGCCTCGTCCATCACCTTGCGCGGCCACGAGATCATGCTGCGCACCCGGCAGTTGATCGAAGCCCAGGGGCACACGGTGATTTACGGCGACACCGACTCGACCTTCGTCTGGCTCCGTCGCGCTCATGGCCAGGAGGAAGCCGCGCAGATCGGCCGTGCGCTGGTGGACCACGTCAACCAGTGGTGGCGCGAGCATGTGCAGCAGGAATACGGGCTGGAAAGTGCCCTGGAGTTGCAGTTCGAGACTCACTACAAACGCTTTCTGATGCCGACCATTCGCGGTGCCGAGGAGGGCAGCAAGAAGCGTTACGCCGGGCTGGTCACCCGCGCCGATGGCACCGACGAAATGGTCTACAAGGGACTGGAAACCGTGCGCACCGACTGGTCGCCGCTGGCCCGGCAGTTCCAGCAGGAGCTGTACTCGCGTATTTTTTATCGCAAGCCCTATCAGGACTACGTGCGCGACTACGTGCGCAAAACCCTGGCCGGTGAGTTCGATGACCGCCTGATCTACCGCAAGCGCCTGCGCCGTACCCTGGATGACTATGAGCGTAACGTGCCGCCCCACGTCCGTGCGGCGCGGATCGCCGATGACTACAACGATCAGCAGGGCCGCCCGCGGCAATACCAGAACGGCGGCTGGATCAGCTACGTGATCAGCGTCGTCGGGCCCGAGCCGCTGGAGATTCGCAGCGCGCCCATCGATTACGACCATTACGTCACCCGACAACTGCAGCCGGTGGCGGATGCGATTCTGCCCTTCGTGGACGACGACTTCTCAACCTTGATTGGTGGGCAACTGGGCCTGTTTTGAGTCCAGCAACACCAGCGTCCAGTCATCCAGAATGCCGTGGAAGTACTGATCCAGTGCCTGATTGAAGAGGTTGTCTTCGGGGGCCACTTGGGCGAACAAGGTCATGGATGAGTGAAACTTGAGATCGTCGGGATGGCCGAATATGCCTGCAATCGAGCTCTTTTCGATGTTCAGCACCAGTTGCGTGCAGGTGCGCAATCGTGAACCGAGCAGAGGATGATTCAGATAAGCCACGGCCTCCTCGATGGAGCGAATGGCAAAGTGTCGGGACATCTCGCTCCCACCCAACCCGGCGAACTGCGGGAAGATGAACCACATCCAGTGGCTGCGTTTGTGGCCAGCGTGCAGCTCTTCTTGAACCCGGTCGAATACCGGGTCTTGAGCCTGGATAAAACGCGGCAAATTAAAGGCGTCGAGCTGATCAGTGCTTCTCATGCAGAAGCCCTCTGACAGAACCGCGATGGCTCAGACCATGGCCAACCGGTGCTTGCGTTGTGGCGCGTGAAACGCGTGGTCCAGCGCCTTCAGGTCCTCGTCTTCGAGCCGCAATTGTGCGGCCTGCGCATTCAGTTGCACATGTTCAGGTTTGACCGCTTTGGGGATGGCGATCACGCCCGTCTGTCGCAGAATCCATGCCAGTGCTACCTGAGCTGGCGTCACCGCGTGACGGGCGGCAATCTGTTTGAGCGCCGGATGGGCCAGCATCGTTCCTCCCTGACCGATGGGACAGTATGCCATTAACGGCTGCTGATGCTGTTGGCACCATGGCAGCAGATCAAATTCGATGCCGCGCTCTTCCAGGTTGTACAGCACTTGATTGGTGGCGCAGGCCGGTGAGTTCAATTCCTGCAGATCCTCGACGTCGAGGTTGGACACGCCCCAACGGCCGATCTTGCCATCTTCACGCAGGCGTTCGAAGGCTTCGACGGTTTCTTCAAGCGGATACTGGCCTCGCCAATGCAGCAGGTATAAATCGATGTAATCGGTATTCAGACGCCGCAGGCTGCGTTCGCAGGCCTGGGGGATGCCTTTGCGGCTGGCGTTATGCGGGTAGACCTTGCTGACCAGAAAGACCTTGTCGCGCAGACCAGCGATGGCTTCGCCGACCACTTCCTCCGTGCCGCCTTCGGCGTACATCTCGGCGGTGTCGATCAGGGTCATGCCCAACTCGATGCCCAGGCGCAGCGCGGCGACTTCCTGACAGTGTTGCGAGGGATCTTCGCCCATGCGCCAGGTGCCTTGGCCGATGACCGGTACGTTGATGCCGGCCAATTCGAGGGTCCGCATGAAAACCTCCTTGGTTCGAATCGATAAGTGTTCATTAGTTGGCAGCAGAATACCCCGGTGGTTCCGTAGCGAGTAGCAGCGGCCCTGTGGCGAGGGGATTTATCCCCGTTGGGCTGCGAAGCGGCCCCCTACATTCCTTCAGACGTACAGCGCTTGAAGGATTGACGACTGCTTCGCAGCCGAACGGGGATAAATCCCCTCGCCACAGGCCAGCTACACGGATTGTGTCGTGGCCGGATGTTTAGTCGGCCGAAAACTTCAGCACTGTGTTCTGGGTATAGGTCTTGCCCGGGTCGAGTCGGGTGGACGGGAAGTTCGGCTGGTTCGGCGAGTCAGGGTAGTGCTGAGTCTCCAGCGTGAACGCGCCCCAATGTGGATAGACCTTGCCGCCCTTGCCCTTGACCGTGCCGTCGAGGAAGTTGCTGGTGTAGAACTGCACGCCGGGTTCGGTGGTGTAGAGCTGCAAGCGGCGCCCAGAGAGTGGATCGCTGACATCGGCGGCCAGTTTGCCCACGTCGCCCTTGGCGTCCAGTGCCCAGTTGAAATCGAAGCCACCCTGTTTTGGCTCGGCGAATTTCAGTTGCGGGTGACCGGCCTTGATGTGCTTGCCGATGGCGGTGGGTTGAGTGAAGTCCATCGGCGTACCGGCGACCGGGGCCAGTTCGCCGGTTGGAATCAGCTTGGCGGTGACCGGTGTGTAGTGGGTCGAATGCAGGGTGACGAGCTGTTTCAACACATCACCGTTACCCGCGCCGGCGAGGTTGAAATAGCTGTGGTTGGTCAGGTTCAGCACGGTCGGTTTATCGGTGCTGGCCTTGTACTCGATGCGCAGTTCATTGTTCTCGGTAAGGCTGTAGGTGACCTCGGTTTTGAGGTTGCCGGGGAACCCCATTTCACCGTCCACCGATAGGTACGTCAGGGTCACGCCCACCGAGTCCTTGCTTTTGCTCGGCTGGGCTTTCCACACGTGCTTGTCAAACCCCTGCGGGCCGCCGTGCAGCGAGTTGGAACCGTCATTGAGCGGCACCTGATAGCGTTTTCCGTCCAGCTCGAACGCGCCGTTGGCCAGGCGATTGCCGAAACGTCCGATGGTCGCGCCAAAGTACGCCGTGCCGCTCTGATAGCCCTGAACATCGTCAAAGCCCAGGACCACATCGTCGAGCTTGCCGTTTTTGTCCGGCACCTTCAGCGACTGCAAAATGCCGCCGTAAGTAATGATCGTGGCTTGCAGGCCATGGCTGTTACGCAAGACGTATTGCTCGACGGGTGTGCCGTCGTTGGTCTTGCCGAACGCTTTGTGTTCGCTGGACAGGCCAGCCGCTTGGGTGGGGAGGGTGGCGATCATCAGGGACAGTCCAAGGCCGGAGAGCAGGTGTCGGGATTGCAGCATGGTAAACCTTCCTTATTGTTGTTTTCATAGGGCAGTAAAATATCTAGTAGTCATACTAAATATTCGACTGGAGAAGATTTATAGCTTGTTGCTCAATAAAATCCATTAAAAGTATGACTAAATAACCCGGTTTGTAGCAGCTGCCGAGCAGCACGCTGTGGTGAGGGGATTTATCCCCGTCCGGCTGCGAAGCAGTCGTGAAATCAGGCGCTGTGGTTTTTCAGGTGAACCGCTTTCATCGGTTTACGACTGCGACGCAGCCGAACGGGGATAAATCCCCTCGCCACAACGCAGCTGCAACAAAATGGGGCCGGTGATCAGTCGGCACTGCACTTTTTCAGCTTTGGCGGCTCTATCCTTGGCCAGCCTGCGGTGATCCCCACCGTCGGCCAATGCCCAAGTTCAAGCACCCATGGCTCGAGTTCTACCCTTTTTCATGTCATCAATACGTCGTCAATGCCTGCTGCTGGCCAGTCTGTCGATGCTCTTCGCCAGCGGTTGCAGCCAGCAACAGGGCCGCGACATCGTCAGCCAGTTCCGCGAAGGCACGCCCCAGGAATTCCTCCAGACCAGCGTCGACCGCATGGCGACCCTGGCGATGCGCGACAACCTCGACAGCCTCTACTTGCTGATGAGCAAGCTCTACCTGCGCAATCCGGAGGAGTTGAAAAAGTCCGGCTTCCTCGACGCCCGCACCGCCGGAAAGCAAGTGCGCCTGGCCATCGAACAACAACAGCCGCTGCCCACCCTCGGCGGCAAGAAAGACCTCGCGGCACTGAGCTATGCCATGAGCCCGGAGTTTCTCGGCGACCGGGTCGGTGCCTTCATCTATGCCATCGGCAGCATGCTGGTCACCGCGCACGGCAATCGCCTTGAGTTCTACATGACCGATGCGATCAACCCGACCTTCGTCAGTAACGCCGCCCGCAACATCGAGAAAGCCACCTGGATCCTGAGCCAGCGGCAAAATAAAAACGGCGAGCCCTTGCTGTTCTCCAACGAAATTTCGGAGGAGGGCAGCAACCTGAGTTTTGCCGTGGAGTTCGGAAAAATCGTCGCGCGGCTGGACCTGCTGACGCAGATGCTGGACGAGCGTTATCGGCGGATCGGCTTGAACTATGCGCAGAGTTTGCTGTTTCTGAATTTCTTGCCGGTGCAGTAGACCAACCTCACCACACTCACTGACACAGCAGATCTCTTTGTGGGAGCGGGCTTGCTCGCGAATGCGGTCGAACATTCAATAAAACTGTTGGCTGAAAGTCCGCTTTCGCGAGCAAGCCCGCTCCCACAGGGGAATTGGGTACACAGGGGTGAATGATGTGTTGTGGAATAACGATAGTCCGCATCGATATAAGTGGTTATAAGAAAAATCGCTATGCTGCGGGCCAGTTTTTTCATGTGTTTTGTGCGGGCGTGTTAATGGATTTCGTTAACTTCGGGTTGGTGGTTGCAGGATTGGTCGTGGGCTTCATCGTCGGCATGACCGGCGTGGGTGGTGGTTCGTTGATGACGCCGATTCTGCTCTGGTTTGGTATCAACCCGGCCACGGCGGTGGGCACCGACTTGCTGTACGCGGCCATTACCAAATCCAGCGGTGTGCTGGTTCATCGCAAGAACAACAACATCAACTGGGCAATTACCGGCTGGCTGACCCTCGGCAGTGTGCCGGCGGTAGCGCTGACGCTGTGGTTTCTGAGCAGTTTGCAGGCCTCACCCGATGCGATGAACGCCGTCATCAAACAGGCGCTGGGCTTCGTATTGTTTGCCACGGCACTGGCAATTTTCTTCAAGAAACGCCTGCTCGATTTCGCCCACAAACGTGCGGGCGGCCAGTACAACCCCAGCGGTTCGCGCCTGAATGTCCTGACGGTCATCACCGGCCTGGTCCTGGGCACCATGGTCGCGCTGACCTCCATTGGTGCCGGCGCCCTCGGCACCGTGGCGTTGTTCATCCTCTATCCGCTGCTGCCGACGCGGCGCCTCGTCGGCACCGAAATCGCCCACGCCGTCCCCCTGACCCTGGTCGCCGGCCTGGGCCACGCGAGCATGGGCAACATGGATTGGCATGTGCTGGGTTACTTGCTGATCGGTTCGCTGCCGGGGATTTACTTGGGCAGTCACTTGACCGGTCGCATCTCCGACGAAGTGCTGCGCCCGTGCCTGGCGACGATGCTGGTGCTGATCGGCTACAAACTGGCGTTCTGAACCGGCACGGCTTCCTGCCTCAGGGACGCGTGAGAATCTCCAGCAGATGCCCGTCCGGGTCATCGAAATAAACCCGCCGGCCACCGCCGTAATCGTTGATTTCGTTAGGCCGTTGCTTGCCGGGGTCAGCCCACCAGGGCTGCTTGCGCGCTTGCAGGCGAGCGAAGGCCGCATCGAAATCATCCTCGCCGATCAGAAACGCATAGTGCTGGGAGGCGATCGGCGGGTCGTTGTCGTAGAAATCCAGCGACACGCCATTGTCGAGCCTGACGATCAGCATCGGCCCGAACGGCTCGGGACCGGGCAGGCCAAGGATCTCGGCGAGGTAATGGGCCGAGATCTGCTTGTCTCGGCACCAGACGATGGTGTGGTTCAACTGAGCGCTCATGGCGGGTCCTCACGGCGGATCAGACGGCTCGTTATGAGCGATGAGATTAGCTCAACCTGTTGCGCAATGACCGCCCTGACCTAAGCTTGGGTCAAGGCGGAACACAATCGCGGTGCGTCACCCGGAACGATCGCCGCGATGCGCAATCATTAGAGCGTGGATATCAAAAGGAGATGCGCATGCTCATCAGGTCTTTGACCCTGACTACCTTGCTGGCTATCGCCGGCTCCTTGCTCGCCGCCGAAGACGGCTCACCTCTGGACATAGACAAGGGCAGGGCCCGGCCACTGATTGTGATTGCTCCGAACACCGTTAACCCCGTCTGGGTGGGCCTGAAAAATGCGTTGAACGATCCGGCCAACAAGGAAGGTATCGCCCAGCGCAATATCAGGGTGTACACGGTGCTGAACATGTCCGGTCAGCTCGACGGCAAGGACCTCGGCCCACAGGACACCATGGCATTGATTCGCTCGCTGAAACTCGGCGCGGGGGCGTTGCCCAAAGTCATCCTGGTGGGCAAGGACGGCGAGAAGAAGTTCGAGAGTTCGGGGGATGAATCAAAGTCGGTCGATTTGAAGAAAATCTTCGACACCATTGATGCCCTCCCAGCGACCGAGAAAGAAGCCGCACCACCGACGGTCGCGACGCCCGTTGTCGCCGAACCGGCCGCCAAAGGCGCCAAGGGCGCAAAACCGGTTAAACCGGCGAAACCCACCAAGCCCCCGGAAATGCCGGACGATTGAAGATCCCCGTGTAGCAGCTGGCGCAGCCTGCGTCCGGCTGCGCAGCAGTCGTAAAACCTGCAACTGCTTGCTTTCAGGCAAACCGCATTCTCTGGATTGCGACCGCTTCGTGCTCGACAGCTGCTACAAAAAAAACCGGGTGTACCGTGGGGGGATGTACTGATTTCATTGGCCTCGGAAATTTCCTGCAAGTTCTGTCGGACTTCATGAACTGGTTTCTGTCAGAGCGCACCGTTAGCCTTCGTCAGCCACCGCAAAACTCGCGGTAGGACGTGGGAGTCCGCAACACTGAGGGATCCAGGGACGAACAATACCAATGGCCAGAAAGGAGCCTCGTCTATGAAGAAGTTTGGCAAAAATGATGCGCAACGCCCAACCGATGCCAGTCACCTGAAGCTCGTTCGCCTTGGCGAAACGACCGGGCGCGACACCAGCATTCGTGTGCGCAAGCCCAGGCGTTCCGTCCCGATCAGCCAGATCTTGACCGTCGCCCCCGGCGTCGACACCATCACCCTGTTGCATCAGGCCAGCGAAACCCTGGCTTCCCTGAATGCCGTGATTGTGACTTTTGCCGGCAAGCTGGATGGCTCGAACCGGATTGTGCTGGGGGCGATTCAGCAGTTGGCGGGAATTGCGGAGTTGTTGGTGAATCAGGCTCGGGACAATCTTGATCCGAGGAACGATGCGCCTGACGCTCAGCCGCCGACTCGGCATTGAGCTGATGTAATAACGAAAATGGGCGACCTCAAAGGGGTCGCCCATTTTATGTGTCACTGCGTATTTTGCAGCAGCTGCCGAGCCTGCGAGGTGTGGCGAGGGGATTTATCCCCGTTGGGCTGCGAAGCGGCCCCTGTTTTTCCAGCCACATCGCGTCCAATGGATTACGACGGCTTCGCCGCCGAACGGGGATAAATCCCCTCGCCACACCTCCCAGGCTCGTCAGCTGCTACAGAGACTTGGGTCGCTTTTAGTTATTCGGTCAAGGCACTCAATATGTTGTGAGCAATCTTGATTCGCTCGGAGTTCGGGTAATTCTTGTTCGCCAGAATCACGACGCCGATGTCTTTCGAAGGCACGAACGCGACATAAGCGCCGAAACCACCCGTCGACCCGGTCTTGTTGAACCATGCCGTGTCTTTCGCAGGTTGCGGCGGGTTCAGCCACTGGACTTTATGAGCTTCCATCGCCATTTCCGTCGAGTTGCCACTTAGCAAGGTATCGAGGCTGACCGGATAGTTATAGAGCTCCCAACCCAACCCCTGCGTCATCTCGCCCACGGTGTAGTAACCGGTGTGGGTGAGGGCAATCGCTTGCTGCAATGGCTTTTCCAGCGTTGCCGGTTTCAGGTTGGCTTCAACATAACGAAGCAAATCCGCGGCGCTGGTTTTCACGCCATACGCCTCTGAATCCAGCGCACCCGGGCTCACACGTACCGGTTTGCCATCCTTGCCGTAACCCTGGGCGTAAAGCCCCATTTGATCCTGCGGTACGGTGAGGTAGGTGTGCTTGAGCCCAAGTTTCGGCAGCAGGTTTTTTTCCATCAACTCATCGAACGGCTGGCCCATGCTTTTGGCCGCCAGATAACCGGACAGCCCAAGGCTGGGGTTTGAATACTGTCGGTGGGTGCCCGCTGCATATACAGGTTTCCAGTGTTTGAAGTAGGCGAGCATTTTGTCTGGATGATCGGCCTCATTGGGGAATTGCAGCGGCAGCCCTCCAGCGGTGTAAGTGCCCAGTTGCAACACGCTGATGGTGTCGAACGCACTGCCTCGCAACGCTGGCCAAACCTGGCTGGCCCGGTCAGACAAAGACAGTTTGCCGCTGGCCTGGGCGTAGGCAGTCAGCGTAGTGGCGAAGGTTTTACTCACCGAACCGATTTCGAACAGCGTGTCCTTGCTGACCGCTTTGCCGTCCTCTTTCGAGGCCACGCCGTAGTTAAAGTAATGCTGCTGGCCATTCAGGGTGATCGCGACCGCGATGCCAGGGATATTTTGTTCCTGCATGACCGGCCCGATGGCGGCTTTCACCAAGGCATCGAGTTGATCGTCGGATTTTGTTGCGGCCATACAGTGACTTGCACCGAGCAACAGAGCGAAAGCGCTAAAGGACGCAAGTCTTGGCAGATGAAATTTGTACATGGTTGGAACCACTCTCCATGAGTTGTCACTACTTTACCCGCTACACTCCGAACGGATTCAGAACCGGACGGATGACGGGCGCGCCAAATCTAGGCAGTCGGGCGACAATCGACAAACTACGATATTTCGGGTTAGCCATTAGAAAAATTTGGGAGTAGGCATGATTCGTCCTCATCTGCCGCTGAATGCATTGCGCGCCTTCGAGGCTTCCGCACGCCATTTGAGCTTCACGCGGGCGGCGGTGGAGTTGTTCGTTACGCCGGCGGCGGTCAGTCATCAAGTCAAAAGCCTAGAAGCCCAGCTTAACGTGACGCTGTTCAAACGCTTGCCCCGCGGCTTGATGCTGACCAGTGAAGGCGAAACCTTGCTGCCGGTATTGCGCGAGTCATTCGACCGGATTGCCGAAACCCTTGAGCGATTCGAGGGCGGGCATTTTCGTGAAGTGGTCACCGTGGGTGCCGTGGGGACGTTTGCGGTGGGTTGGCTGTTGCCGCGACTGGCGGACTTCCAGTCGAAACATCCGCACATAGATTTGCGCCTGTCGACCAACAACAACCGGGTGGACGTGGCCGCCGAAGGGCTGGATTACGCCATCCGATTTGGCGCCGGCGCCTGGCACGGGATCGAGGCTTTAAAGCTGATTGAAGCGCCGTTGTCGGTGCTCTGCGTTCCTCTAATAGCCGCTCAGTTGCAAGAGCCCGCCGACTTGCTCAAGCAGACGCTGTTGCGCTCCTACCGCACGGACGAGTGGCCCGAGTGGTTTCTGGCCGCCGGGTTGCCGGCCAATACACCGCCGCCCAAGAGCATCGTCTTCGACTCCTCGCTCGCCATGATGGAGGCCGCGTTACAGGGCGCCGGAATTGCCTTGGCGCCGCCGCTGATGTTCGCCCGGCAACTGGCGGCGGGTGCGATCGAGCAACCGTTCGACATCGGCATCACCACCGGCAGCTATTGGCTGACCCGCTTGCAGTCGCGCCCCGAGACATCGGCAATGACGATGTTCAAGGATTGGCTGCTGCAAGCGACCGAGATGAACTGACGAATCCCACCTCTGTGGGAGATTCTATGGTTGAGGGGAAGCCCTCAACCGGCTTTCGGCCGGTATTCGCTTTGCTCCTTTTGTAGTGGTCAACTAATCCCGGACACGACGTTAAGTTTTTCTTCGGCCCGAGCTGGCGCCAGCCCACCGTTGAATTGATGGGGCCGAATCCAGTTGTACCGATGCATCAAGAAATGGCTGATATCGCGTTGGGCTTCTTGAGCAGTTTTGTAGCCCGTGGTCGGTATCCATTCAGTTTTCAAGCTGCGGAACACGCGGAACATGAGGCGATTCTCAACGCGATCAAAAGGCAAGGCCCGGACGCCGCGCGCGCCGCCATGTGGCTGCACCTGACCAACAGCCGAGACCGGTTTTCGGCCGGTGCCTGACGACCGTTTGTCTAGTCGATAGCACGCCATTCGAGCGCTCGCTTCCAACGAGTACGGCCCAGATTTGCTGGACCTCATCAGTGAGGTGCGTCATGGCTAACGACTCGATGTTCCAGGGTGGAACACCCAATACCGACCCTACCAGACCCATGCCCGGCACCGACGAGCCGACGCTGGATCAGGATGCTCCGCCCGGCAGGGACCCTTCGCTGGACCCGGCTGCCGCAGACACTGATCGACCTGAAGACTGGAAGGATCCGGCCGCTGATGAGGATGTACCGCCAGCGGATGAGCCAACCCCTTTATCCGATGACAGACGATAAAAAGGACCCGGCCAATGTGCCGGGTTTTTTATGACGTGTGTTTCACTCGACGCTGACCAGGTTCGTTCGCACATCCGTTATCCACCCGACTTGATAGCGAGTCCGGAAGAAGTAACCATAATCCTGAAGGTAGTACATCGTGGCGGTTGCTTTCAGCTCGCCACCTTCAAGCTTGCACCCCAACTCCTTGGCGCTGCCCTGCAACGATGAGTTGAGCTGCGAAGCCTCGATCTGACGCTCGACCACGCAGTTAACGCTCTCGACATCAACCGAGTTGCCTTTAAGCGTACTGCGACGTTGTTGGGTGATCTGATACCCCAACGATGAACCGACAACCATCGCTCGCCAGTCGCCGGTGAACGTCAGTTTTTCAGTATCGACTGCATACGACACCGGTAATTGACGGTCGGTGTGATGGCTGTCGAGGCGCAGGGTCAGCAATCCTCTGAAGTTGACCGAACGGGTATCCGACACCTTGCCTGGCCACTGCAATTGCAGTTGCCCGCTCTGTGGATCGGTTTCATAGCGTTGCTCGCTCTGCGAGGGCGCGCTGCCCAGGTAGCCAGCATTGTGTGATTTGAGGACGAGATGTTTGATCGCCTTCTGCGGCGGTGGCAGATTCAGATCGGCAATCGACTTGAGCACGTCGGCTTTAACGGGGCCGGACTCATAAGACAGCGCGACTTTGCTGCGGGGCGAGTAGAGGGCCAGCGTCGAGAGTTGCTGTGTCGGCGTGCAGGCAGCATTCAGCAAATCGCGGACGTCAGCACTTTGCCCGAAGGTTTTTTCCGCGCTGTCGGAGAGCAACGTTCCCCGGGCGATCTGGTCTTTTTCGTCCAGTTTGAAAACGCTCAACACTCGGTAGGTCTGGCGCGTGCAATCGACCTGATAACGGTTGCGGGTTTGACCAAACAGCACTTTGTAATCGGCATCGGTCAGAAGGGCTGGCTCATCAATCGCGCCCCAGAACAGTCGGGAAGGTCCTTCGACCTTGATGCTGTTGCGGTCGATCACCAGTCGGCGTTCCGCGCCGCTTGCCGAAACAATCCGCCAGTCCGATGGGGAGGTCTGAGCGCAGGCGGTGGTGAAGCTCGGGTTCTGCGCCAGAATTGCCGCCAGTGCCGGGGACAACGGGTTGTTCATTGCCAACTTGCGAAATAGTGGTCGTGTGCTGGAGACAAATGTTGTCTGCATGAACATCAGGCTTGCGTGGGTGGCGTCGCAGCTTGCTTGTATCTGCAACGTCGATTGCGTGGTTTTCAGGTCTCGCGCGGGAATGCTCACCTGAAAGCTGAGCATCTCCCCATCGCGTATTATCGAGTTGGGCAGCAGCGGCTCCTTGAGCACTTCCTCCACCGTCATTGAGGGTGCCTTGGCCACGGGTGCAGGCGCACTGGCGCAACCTGAAAGCAACGTTAACAAACCGACAACAGCGAAGCGGGTCATAGGCATTCCAGGCGATACGCGCCACATACATGTGAACTGAGGTGGTCGGCATCACCCGGCAATTCTTTAGTTGGCATTGCGTGCAGTCATGGCCGTGCGGGCTGTGCCGCGATGACCGCAGGACGCCGCTCCAGATTCAACGCCAGCACGCTGATCAGCACCACCAGTGCACCGACCCCGACCATCAACGTCGGCTGCTCACTCAGGGCAAAAGCCGCAATGGCCATGGCGGTCGGCGGAATCAGGTACAGCGTCATCGTGGCCCGACTCAGGTCAACGTGGGCCAGCACAAATGCCCAAGCCAGGTAGGCGAGGGCGCTGGGAAACACGCCCAATGCCAACACTGCCCATTGCACAGGCATCGGTGCGTTGAGGACCTTGTCGGCCAACCCTGGCAGATAAACCAGCAGCAGCGCCGTGCCCGACCAGACCGTGTAACAGACCAGCGTCAACCCGTCGTAGCGCCTGGAATGATGCTTCTGTAGTGCGAAGTAAAAACTCCACGACACCGCCGCCAGCAAGATCAGCAAGCCGTGCGCATCAATGCTGCCCAGGCAGCGATCACCGGCCACCACAATCACCACGCCGATCAATCCCAATAGAACACAGGCCCAGCGCCAGACGCTGACCCGGTCCCTGAACACGAACCGCGCCAATAAGGTGCTGAACAACGGCGTCGATTGCGCCAGCACACTGGACGCGCCGGCACTGACACTTTGCTGGCCGATGTTCAGAGCGACGTGGTGCAGGCTCACGGCAAAGAAACCGAGGACGAACAGCAGCGGCAGATCTCGAAGCTTCGGCAAGCTGATGCCTTTGACCGCGGCGACGATTGCCATGAACACGGACGCAATCAGAAAGCGCAGCAGCGCCAGGTGACCGGGGTCATAGGCCTGCAATCCGATGTGAATGCCGGTTGGTGAGTATCCCCAGCAGGCGACGACAAACGCCATGGCCAGGAGAATTTTGAGGGCGGGCGTAGAAGGCTTCATGGTCGATCACCGGTGGGTTGATGCACCGAGTATCGGAAGCCTGATCATTCGCCACAACTGACTTATACTGCGTCAACTATTCACTTTTGGTGATGTATGGAATTGGCGCAGATTCGCATGTTCAAAACCGTTGCCGAGGTCGGCAGCATCGCCCGGGCGGCGGAGCTGTTGCATTGCGTGCCGTCGAACATCACCGCGCGCATCAAGTCACTGGAAGCGGAGTTGGGTGTTGCGTTGTTTCTACGCGAGGGCCGAGGCTTGCGCATCAGCCCGGCGGGGCAGACGTTTCTGTCATACGCCTCGAAGATACTGGCGCTGACCGTTGAAGCCAAGCGCGCGGTGGACCCTTCGGCCGAACCGTCCGGGCCGCTGCGTATTGGAGCCATCGAGTCCTCGGCCACCGGTCGTCTGCCGCGTCTGCTGGCCAAGTTTCACAAGCGTTATCCCGGCGTTGCACTGGAACTGACTACCGGCACGTGGAGCCAACTGCTCGATGACACCCTCAATCACCGGCTCGACGGCGCGATCGTGGCGGTGGATGTCGAACGCTCGCAGCTTAAACGCACGCCGATGTACCGCGAAGAGCTGCTGTTGATTGCCTCGACATCCCTGGGGCCCGTGCGCGATATCGCCGATTTGCAGGACAAGACCGTGTTCATGTGGCCGCAAGGCTGTCCTTACCGGGCGGCGCTGGAGCATTGGTTGTTGCGGCAGGGGCAGGCGCTGCCGATTGTCAGCCTGGCGAGTTATGGGGCAATTGTCGGGTGCGTCAGCGCCGGGGCCGGGGTCGCGCTGGTGCCCAAGGGAGTGTTTGACCAGTACGCGAAAGGGGCGGGGTGCGCGGGGTTTGAATTTCCTGAGCTGACGGCCATCGACAACTTGTTTTACTGGCATGAAAACGCCGGGGTTCACCCGGCGCGGGAAGCGTTTGTGGCGATGTTGCGTGAGGAGTTCGCTTAACCGATTACCTGTGGGAGCAAGCCTGCTCGCGAAAGCCGCTCAAAACTGAACAATGATGTTGGCTGAAAGTCTGTCATCGCGAGCAGGCTCGCTCCCACAGAATTCCTGGTTATTGCGTAACGCCCACATCCCGCATCAACAACCCGAACTGCGAATCCACCGCATCCGGAATCGGCACGTACACCGTATGCCCATCCCCTGGCGCTACGTCGATAGGCTCGCCTTTGATGTTCTGCAACTGATGCAGATCGAAGTGGAAGTTACCCTGGGGTGTCATCAGTTCCAGGTGATCGCCCAGGCTAAACCGGTTCTTTACCTTCACTTGCGCCCAGCGATCACGACGTTCACCGGTCAACTCGCCTACAAACTGCTGGCGCTCTGAAACCGAGCTGCCGTGCTGATAGTTCTGGTATTCGTCATGCACATGCCGACGCAGGAAACCTTCCGTGTAGCCGCGCTGGGCCAGGGACTCCAGGTCCGTCATCAAGCTGCGATCGAACTCGCGACCGGCAACCGCATCATCTATGGCGCGGCGATAGACCTGCGTGGTGCGTGCGCAATAGAAGTGCGATTTGGTCCGGCCTTCGATCTTCAGCGAGTGCACGCCCATCTGCGTCAGGCGTGCAACATGCTGCACGGCGCGCAGGTCCTTGGCGTTCATGATGTAGGTGCCGTGCTCGTCCTCGAAGGCCGGCATCAATTCATCCGGGCGATTGGCTTCCTGCAACAGGAACACCTGGTCGGTCGGCGCGCCGATGCCCAGGGTCGGTTCAGGCCGGAACTGCTGAACGATTTCACCGAGCTGGTTTTCCGTGGCTTGCGTCGCCGAATACTTCCAGCGACAGGCGTTGGTGCAACTGCCCTGATTGGCGTCGCGCTTGTTCATGTAACCCGATAACAGGCAGCGGCCGGAATAGGCCATGCACAGCGCACCATGGACAAAGACCTCCAGCTCCATCGCCGGGACTTGCTGGCGGATCTCGGCGATCTCTTCCAGTGACAGTTCCCGAGAAAGGATGATCCGGCTCAAGCCCTGTTGCTGCCAGAACTCGACACTGGCCCAGTTCACCGTATTGGCCTGCACCGACAGGTGGATCGGCATCTGCGGGAAGTGCCGGCGTACCAGCATGATCAGGCCGGGATCGGACATGATGAGCGCGTCCGGGGCCATCGCAATCACGGGTGCCAGGTCGTTGAGGAAGGTCTTGAGCTTGGCGTTGTGCGGCGCAATGTTCACCACCACATAGAAGCGTTTGCCTTGGGCCTGCGCCTCGTGAATGCCGAGTGCGAGGTTGGCGTGATCGAATTCATTGTTGCGCACCCGCAGGCTGTAACGTGGCTGGCCGGCGTAGACCGCATCGGCACCGTAGGCGAAGGCGTAGCGCATGTTTTTCAAGGTGCCGGCGGGAGCGAGCAGTTCTGGAGCAAGGAGAGTCATGGCTGTGTCGGTCGCAAAAGACCGGGAGGGTAGTCGGCTTGCCCGCGGGGTTCATTGATCTGGATCTATGCTTGATGAACAAACGGATGGCACTCGCGCGAACCGTGGCGGACTAAGCATCAGGATGGCTCTTCAATAAAAGAGTATTGCCCCTGCGCGCTGACATGGATCGAACATGAACGAAGAGACGGTACACAACAAATCGCTGGTGATCCTGCTCGGTGTGGTCACTGTCGCCTTTATCTGGATTTTGCTGCCGTTTTATGGCGCGGTGTTCTGGGCGGTGATCCTCGGGATTCTTTTCGCGCCCCTGCAACGGCGGATACAACTGAAGTTCGGCTGGCAGCGCAACCTGACGTCACTGCTCACCCTGAGCGTCTGCCTGGTGATCGCGATTCTGCCGGTGATCATCCTCAGTATCTTGCTGGTCCAGGAAGGGGCTTCGCTTTACAAGAGTATCGAAAGCGGCGAACTGGATATCGCGGGGTACGTGACGAACTTCAAACACAGCTTGCCGTCGTACTTCCAGCATTTGCTTGATCGGGCAGGGGTCGGCGAGTTGGATGGGCTGCGGGAGAAAATCATCAAGAGTGCGGTGACGGGCAATGAGTTTTTCGCCACGCAAGTCTTCAGTGTCGGTCAGGGCACGTTCGATTTTGTGGTGGGCTTTTTAATCATGCTCTACCTGCTGTTCTTTTTTCTGCGGGACGGCGCTGAACTGGCCCGTAAAGTTCGTTCCGCCATACCACTGCAGGAGCACCAGAAGCGCCGCTTGCAGCTCAAGTTCAACCGCGTGGTTCGGGCGACCGTAAAGGGCAACCTGCTGGTGGCGATCACACAAGGCGCGCTGGGCGGTTTGATTTTCTGGTTTCTGGACATCCCGAGCGCATTGCTCTGGGCGGTATTGATGGCATTTCTATCGCTGTTGCCGGCGGTGGGGGCGGGGATTGTCTGGGCGCCGGTGGCGGCGTTTTTCCTGTTCACCGGGGCGATCTGGCAGGGAGTGGTGCTGGGGTTGTTCGGGATTTTTGTGATCGGACTGGTGGATAACGTGCTGCGACCGATCCTGGTGGGCAAGGATACGAAGATGCCGGACTATCTGATCCTCATCTCGACCCTGGGCGGCCTGGCGATTTTCGGCCTGAACGGCTTTGTCATCGGGCCGCTGATCGCGGCGTTGTTCATGTCGAGCTGGGACATCTTCCTCGAGACCAAGCCGAGGATTCAGCTGCCTTAGGCGCTGAGCTGACCCTGGCCGATCCGTTGCGACAGTGCCTTGGCGGCCGGCAGCGAAGTGAGCGGTCCGCTGATCGGTTCGCCGTCCTGCACCAGATACCAACAGGCGAGCAATCCTAGTTCTCTGAGCGGTGCGGGAACGGCGCTGCCGATTACGGACATGATTTGAACCTGGGACATAAGTACCTCCATCAATCTATGGAGCTAACTTACGGACCTGCCACTCGAACGGACAATCAACGCTTTCGATAGTCGTCATTGACGCCAGTGAGTCTTGGGCTCAGTCGACCACCAGATCAAGCATATGGACCACTTCCTGCTCGTTGAGCAGGCCTTTGCGCACCAGATTTTCTGCCAGCAGCGAAAGAAACTTGGCGCTGCGATGGCCTTCCAGGTGCTTGAGTTCGGTCAAAGCGTTGTACACCTTGCTGGAAGTGCACAAGCCGACAATGCGGTGGGGGTTTTGCGTGGGCATGAGGTCGTCCTTGTTTTTATCAACCTGTTATTTACGGACCGGTCCAAGCTTGCGGACCTGCCATGACATAAATATGACCGTTTTTCCCGATACGGGGGAAGGGTGGTCGAGTCAATCTTGCCGACTTGCACTGCCAACACTGTCCCGACAGCGACCTTGACGCGATTTTTCCAGACCTTCGCCGACGAACGGTCACAAAAAAGCCCCTCGCCACAGGTTCTCGCTCTACTGATGATTGTCATAAGTGAACAGCATTACGCTGACAAGGCGGGGCCTGATAAGTCTGTTACCAGCGGCCATAACCGTGGGGAGGGCCATAGTAACCACGCGGTGGACCGTAATAACCACGTGGCGGGCCGTAGTAAACCGGTGGCGGCGCGTAGTAGACCGGTTGCTGCACGTAGACCGGTGCAGGCTGGTAATAAACCGGTGGCGGCTGTTGTATGTAAACCGGCTGTGGCTGGGCGTATACCGGTTGCTGTACATAGACAGGCCGGTTGCTGTTGATGATGGCCGAGCCGACGATTGCCGAACCAACGATCGCGCCAAATACCGCTGGACCCTGCCAGCCGTGACCGCCGCCAGCCTCTGCCTGCCCTGTAATAGCAAGAACACCGAGCAGCAAGGCAACTGTGGGGATTTTCCGGATCATGATCATTCCTCGGTTCTTCGACCCGGCGCTTGCGTCTGCAATAGACCCAAGGATTGCCGCAGGGATACATCTAAGACAGCGGTTTTTTGAAAATCAGCACGGCCGTTGGGTAAATTTTGTGTAAGGTCTGTACCGGCTTCTTTACGGCTCTTGCGAACCTGCGCAGGCACGCTGTCATGATCGATCAGAACGCGATGGAATGGCTAATCCCGTCCATCTGAAAGTGGTTATAGAAGGAGATGTTTCATGCAGATGAACCCCAACAGAGACACCCAGCTGTGCATGTCGCTTTCCGGGCGTCCCGGCAATTTCGGCCTGCGGTTTCACAATCATCTGTATGAACAACTGGGCCTGAATTTCTACTACAAGGCGTTCAACAGTCAGGACTTGCCAGGTGCTGTTGGCGGCATTCGTGCACTGGGCATTCGTGGCTGTGGCGTGTCGATGCCGTTCAAGGAAGCCTGCATTACGCTGGTTGATGAACTGGACGCGTCCGCTGCGGCCATTCAATCGATCAATACCATCGTCAACACCGATGGCCACCTCAAGGCCTACAACACCGATTACATCGCCATCGCCCAGCTGCTTGAAACCCATCAGGTGCCGAAGGAATCGACCTTTGCCCTGCGCGGCAGCGGCGGCATGGCCAAGGCCGTGGCCAGTGCCCTGCGCGATGGCGGCTATAAAAATGGCCTGATCGTGGCCCGTAACGAGCGCGCCGGACGTGCGTTGGCTGAATCGCTGGGTTATCAGTGGCAAGCGGAACTGGGCACGCAGCGCCCACAGATGTTGATCAACGTTACGCCGATTGGCATGAGTGGCGGACCTGAGGCCGATCAACTGGCGTTCGACGCTGAAACCATTGCTGCTGCGGAGACGGTCTTCGATGTGGTGGCGATTCCCTCGGAAACACCGCTGATCGTGCGTGGTCGTGCCGAGGGGAAACGCGTTATTACCGGACTGGAAGTGATCGCAATCCAGGCGCTTGAGCAGTTTGTCCTGTACACCGGCGTACGGCCGACGGATGAGCAGTTTCATAAAGCGGTGGAGTTTGCCCGTAGCTGATCAGTCAGGTTGTCTGTTGACTGTACCGGCCCCTTCGCGAGCAAGCCCGCTTCCACAGTAGATCGGCGCCGTAAACAAACTTTGTGATTGGCGGAGAACCCCTGTGGGAGCGGGCTTGCTCGCGAATGCCGCAACTCGGTCTCCGGGCTAGCCCATTCGGTTGCCGCAACATTCCCCGCCTATACTCCTCGCCAGCAAGCAAAGACTTGCCCCCCCCCAACAAACAAACCGTGACCGAGGTTTCCATGCATCCCCCCATTCTCAACCTGAATCAGGTCGAACTCGAACCGTTGCCCGAAGCCCTGGCGCCCACCGGTGAAACCGCCAACCGCTATCAGCAGAGAATGGCCCGCGTCGGTCAGCAGCTGGGGGCTCAGAAACTGGGATATCGCCTATATGTGCTGGAACCCGGCATGCGTGGCAGCCCGTTTCACAGTCATCGGGTCAACGAGGAGATGTTTTACGTCGTGGCCGGGGAAGGGGAGGTTCGCCTCGGTGCAGAACGTTTTCCGATCCGCGCCGGTGACGTGATCGCGTGCCCGCCGGGCGGTCCTGAAGCCGCGCACCAGATCATCAACAACAGCAATGGCGAACTGCGCTACCTGGCGGTCAGCACCCAGCAATCGCCGGAGATTTGCGAGTACCCGGATTCCGGCAAATACGCTGTGATGGACGACTTCATGGTCGACGCCGAAGGCAATGCCTCAGGCTTCGTCGCCATCGCCCGACCGGGTGACGGCGTGGATTACTGGGATGGCGAATAACCTTCCAGGCATGGCGCGGATCCCTGTAGCCGTTGCCGAGCTTGCGAGGCTGCGTCCGGCTGCGCAGCAGTCGTTAAATCATGCGCTGCGGAGTGTCAGGTAAATCTTGCTTACCGGGTTTACGACTGCTGCGCAGCCGGACGCAGCCTCGCAGGCTCGACAGCTGCTACAGGGGATCGCGTTGGTTATTCGAGGCGGGCCAGGCGTTCTTCCAGCGCTGCAATCCGCGCTTCAAGCTCTTCGATCCGCTCAACCGACACGCCGCTGCCGGCACCGCGTTCAGCCGGGTTTTGCCGGGCCGCAAGGATGACCTCGATATCCGCCGGATCACCCAACGCATGCATATAGCGGTCTTCTCGCTGCCCGGCCTGACGTGGAATCAACAACGCCAGACCACGAGCAATCAAGCGCTCCAGTTGATGCACAACCTGTTCGGCGTCTTCAAAATCATGCATGCGGCCACTGCGGGTCAGCAGTTCATTGACCGTCTGCGGACCGCGCAGAAATAGAAGCCCCGCCAGAATCACCTGTGCCGGCACCAGTTCCAGCGCCTTGTCGACCTTATGTTCCCAGCGATCGGCACGGCTGCCCATCACCAGTTTGGTAAAGCCGCGACCTTCAAGGGCGCGCAGGCTCTGGCCGACCTGACCCTGGGTGAGGTTCATCACCGGTTCGCGACTGGTTTTCTGGTTGCAGGCAATCACCAGCGCATTAAGGGTCAACGGATACGTTTCCGGGCTGGTGGCCTGCTTCTCGATCAACGAGCCCAGAATGCGGATTTCCGCGCTGTTGAGCCGCGGCTCGTCGAAGGTCGTTTCTTGCTCAGTGCTCATCGCGCTTTTCCCTATGCAGTCGAAGCATGCAGTCGAAGCCGCCTAGCCTAATCCTTGCTGGATAAAAGACAAGCCGCAGGAGGGGCGGGCATGGCTATAATCGGCCCACGTTTCCCTCCTGTCACCACACGAGACTGTTATGACTATTTCCCTGTATGCCGCTTCCGTTCCGGTTTTCAAACAAATGCTCAGCGCCCTGAGCGACGTTCTGAACAAGGCTGAAGCCCACGCTACCGCCAAGAACATTGACCCGAACGCGTTCCTGCAAGCCCGCCTGTACCCGGACATGTTCCCGCTGGTGCGTCAGGTGCAGATCGCCGTTGATTTCGCCAAAGGCGTTTCCTCGCGTCTGGCCGAGATCGAAGTGCCGAAATATGACGACACCGAAACCACCTTCGCCGAACTGCAAGCTTTGATCGCCAAGGTCCTGGCTTACATCGGCGAGATCAAACCTGAGCAGATCGACGGAAAGGAAGGCATCGAGATCGTGACTCGTCCAGGCACGCCGAAAGAGAAGCGCTTCAGTGGACAGGCTTACTTGTTGACCTACGGCCTGCCGCAGTTCTTCTTCCACGTCACCACCGCTTACGCATTGCTGCGTCACAACGGTGTTGAAGTGGGCAAGCGCGATTACATGGGCGCGTTCTAAACCGCCCCGCGCACTAAAAAGCCCGCCAAGGTGCAAGCCTTGGCGGGCTTTTTGTTTTTGCCCTCTGTAGGAGCCAGGCTTGCCGGCGAAGGCGATTATGAGGACGCCTTCGCCGGCAAGCCTGGCTCCTACAAGGGGCGGTGTTACGCCAGGCGTTCGGCTTTCGCGTCTTCACCCAGGCACGCAGCAGCAGTGAACAGCACATCGGTGGACGAGTTCAGCGCGGTCTCCGCCGAATCCTGCAACACACCAATAATGAAACCGACCGCCACCACCTGCATGGCGATTTCACTCGGAATGCCAAACAGGCTGCACGCCAGCGGAATCAGCAACAACGAACCGCCGGCTACACCCGAAGCGCCACACGCACAGATCGCCGCCACCACACTGAGCAGAATGGCGGTCGGAATATCCACGGCGATGCCCAGGGTATGCACGGCCGCCAGCGTCAGCACGGTAATGGTGATCGCCGCGCCGGCCATGTTGATGGTGGCGCCGAGCGGAATCGACACCGAGTAAGTGTCTTCGTGCAGGCCCAGGCGCTTGCTCAATTCCAGGTTGACCGGAATGTTAGCCGCCGAGCTGCGGGTGAAGAACGCGGTGATGCCGCTTTCCCGCAGGCAGGTCAGCACCAGCGGATACGGATTGCGACGCAGTTTCCAGAACACGATCACCGGGTTCATCACCAGCGCCACGAACAGCATGCAGCCCAGTAGCACGGCCAGCAGATGCATGTAACCGAGCAACGCGCCGAAGCCGGACGTGGCGAGGGTCGACGCGACGAGGCCGAAGATCCCCAGCGGCGCGAACCGAATCACCAGGCGCACGATCAGGGTCACACCATTGGACAAGTCGCCGAGCACCTCACGAGTGGTGTCACCGGCATGGCGAATCGCAACGCCCATGCCGATCGCCCAGGCCAGAATGCCGATGAAATTGGCGTTCATCAGCGCGCTGACCGGATTGTCGACCACGCTGAGCAGCAAACTTTGTAGCACTTCGCTGATGCCGCCCGGCGCGGTCACCGCGACGTCCTGTGTGGCCAATACCAGGCTGGAGGGAAACAACGTACTGGCAACCACCGCCACGACCGCGGCGGCAAACGTGCCCAGCAGGTACAAGAACAGAATCGGCCGGATGTGGGTTTCCTGGCCGTGCTTATGGTTGGCGATCGAGGCCATGACCAGCACGAACACCAGAATCGGCGCGACGGCTTTCAGCGCCGAAACGAAGACCTTGCCGATGAACGCCGTGGACTTCGCCACGTCCGGCGCGAACAGTGCCAGGGCAATCCCGGCGATCAGGCCGATGATGATTTGCGAGACCAGGCTCAAGCGTTTCAAGCGTTGCAATAGCGAAGGGGATGAAGCAGTCATAAAACGGCATCTCTGATTATTAGGTGCGGGGGTGTCGCGACATCGCGGCCATTAAAGGGCGGATGAACAGGGTGTACGAATCGCAGGGCGCGGACTTTATCACAGCGTGGTCTTCATCCTTCAGACCTGTGACGATCTGTCGCCCGCGTGATCAACGAGATCGGCAGGTTCGTGCAACCCTGATCGGAAACACTCTGTTAACATTGCGCATCCTCATTTTCAAGTCATGCCAGTGGGCCTTCGGGCTATCGCTGGTGTCGTCGTTTTTCTGGAGTTCTGCATGCTGTTGCCCATCCTTCTGTTGTCGGCCGCCGGTTTTACCGTGCTGACCACGGAATTCATCATCGTCGGCCTGTTGCCGGCGATTGCCCGAGACCTTGAAGTCAGCATTCCCCAGGCGGGTTTGCTGGTCACCTTGTTCGCCTTCACCGTTGCGGCGTTCGGGCCGTTCCTGACCGCGTACTTCGCCAGGTTCGAGCGGCGCAAGCTGTTCATCTCGGTGCTGATCATGTTCGGTCTGGCCAACACCCTTGCGGCGTTTGCGCCGAACATCTGGGTGATGTCCGTCGCCCGGCTGATCCCCGCGCTGGGGCTGCCGGTGTTCTGGGCGCTGGCCAGTGAAACCGCCGTGGACATCGTCGGGCCGGACTACGCCGGTCGGGCCATCGCCAAGATCGGTTTTGGCATCGTCTGCGCCACGGTGTTCGGCATTCCTGTCGGCACACTGATTTCCGACGCGTTCGGCTGGCGCAGTGCCTTTGGCATTCTGGCGGTGATCGCGTTTGCCAAGGCGTTGCTGCTGTTTATCTACCTGCCGAAAACCAACCTGCATCAGCACCAGGTGAGCTTCCGTTCGCAGTTCAAGATCCTGCGCAGCCCGTTGATGCTGGGGCATGTGTTGCTGTCGGTCCTGGTGTTCAGCGGCATGTTCACCGCTTACACCTACCTCGCGGATATCCTTGAACGCCTCGCCGGTTTCAACGGCACGGTGGTCGGCTGGTGCTTGATGGGCTTTGGCGCGGTCGGTTTGATCGGCAACTCATTGGGCGGTCGCGCGGTGGACCGTCATCCGCTGATCGCCTCGATGATGTTCTGCGCGTTCATGATCGCCGGCATGGTGGCGTTGGTGCCGAACATTCATTCGCCGCTCGGTCTGGCGGCGGCGATGGGGATCTGGGGCGTGACCCAGGCCGCGTTGTTCCTGGTCAGCCATGTGCGATTGATGAAGGCGGCGCCCGAGGCTCCGGCCTTTGCCGCGTCGCTGAACATTGCCGGGGCCAACCTCGGCATCGGTCTGGGCGCGATGGTCGGCGGACGCGTGATTGACAGCGTTGGCCTGGGCGGGCTGGGTTTTGCGGCGGCGGTTTTTATCCTGGTTTCGATTCTCCTGGCCATGGCGCTGATGACCATGAAGCCGCGCGAAGTCTGCGCCTGACCCTTCACAGCTCGGTGAACAGTTCGCGTCGGGCACCTTCGGTAATCGCCACAATGCCGGGGTGCTTGACCTTGCGTTCCACCGAAATGGCGTAGAACGACTCCGTCACGGCATCGGTCTGGCCAATCAACTCCACGCCATACTGGCGTTTCACTTCGTCGGCAATCACACTCGGGCCGATGAAAATTCCGCTGCCGGATTGACCGAAAGCCTGCATCAGCGCGCTGTCGTCGAATTCGCCGACGATGCGCGGCTGGATCTGCTGTTCGGCAAACCAGCGTTGCAAACGGCTGCGTACCACGGTTTCCGGCCCAGGAATCAGCAGCGGTGCGCCGTGCAGGCTGCGCGGGAAATCCTGACCGTACTGCGCCGCCAGTTCAGCGGTGGCAAAGAAACTGATCCCGCATTCACCGAGTTTCTGGCTGTAACCCTTGATGTCCAGGTGCGATGGCATCGGGCTGTCGGAAATCACCAGGTCGAGGCGCTGGATCGCCAGGTCGGCGAGCAAACGTTCGAGTTTGTCTTCGCGACAGGTGATGCGCAGCGGTTCACTCAATTCCATGGTCGGCGCAATCAGGCGATAGACGATGGATTTGGGCACCACATCCGCCACGCCAACCCGAAACAGGATCTGCTGTTCGTTGGGTTGCGCCCGCAGCATCAACTCCAGTTCGCCACCCAGCTGAAACATTTGCTCGGCGTAGGGCAGGGTTTGACGCCCGGCCTCCGTCAGCTCAAGCTGCCGGCCGACGCGTCGGAACAGCTCGATGCCATAGGTTTGTTCGAGCAAGGAAATCTGCCCGCTGATGGTCTGCGGCGTCAGGTTCAGCTGCTCACAGGCGCGCACGATGCTGCCGGTCTTGGCCACCACCCAGAAGTAATGCAATTGCCGATAGTTGAGCATGACGACCTACAGTTCGTGAAAAACGAAGTATAACCGCTGAAAATACGAATTTTCCTGAAGTGTTTGCCTCCCTAGAATGCCTCGCTATCAACGGGCCATCGTTTCGGCCCGTTTTGTTCTATCGAGGAAAGCATCATGAAGCTTAAAACCACGGCGCTGTTGATTACGTCTTTGCTGGTATTGGCCGGTTGCGACCAGGCCGAGAAGAGCGCACAGCAATTGATGGGCAAGGCCGCCGAAACCGCCAAACAAGCGATCGACGACACCCACAAAGCCGCCGAACAAGCGATCAGCGATGCCACCGGCGGACTGATCAGCAAGAAAGAATCATCGAGCGAAGACGAGCAGAAAACCGAATCTTCGTCCCAGGAAATCTAAACCGTTTAACGAGTCAGGACTGACCCATGGAATACCTTTTAGAACTTGCTGCAAGCCCCACTGCCTGGGTCGCCCTGGCCACGCTGATCGTCATGGAAATCGTACTCGGCATCGATAACCTGATCTTCATCTCGATCCTGACCAACAAGCTGCCCGAGCAGCATCGGCAGAAAGCACGCCGCATCGGGATCGGCATGGCGTTGATTCTGCGACTGGGCCTGCTGAGCACCATTGCGTTCATCGTTCAGTTGACGGAGCCGGTGATCGATATTCTCGGCCACGCGTTCTCCTGGAAGGACATGATCCTGATCGCTGGTGGCCTGTTCCTGTTGTGGAAGGCGACGACCGAGATCCATCACAGCATGGACCCGGCACCGGATGATCCGAAGTCGGCGACCTCGACTGTGACCCTGGGCTTTGCTGCTGCGATCGGTCAGATCCTGATGCTGGACATGGTGTTCTCCATCGACAGCATCATTACCGCAGTGGGCATGACCGAGCACTTGCCGATCATGATCATCGCCGTGGTGGTGTCGGTGCTGGTGATGTTGCTGGCGGCTGACCCTCTGGCCAAGTTCATCAACGACAACCCGACGGTGGTGATGCTGGCGCTGGGCTTCCTGATCATGATCGGCATGACGCTGATCGCTGAAGGTTTCGGTGCCCATGTGCCTAAGGGCTACGTCTACGCCGCCATGGCCTTCTCGGCGACGATCGAGGGGTTGAACATGATGTCGCGTCGGGCCAAGCAGAAGAAAATAGCGGCTGAAGCTTAACCGGCGATAAACGAAACGGCCGCCTGCGCTCGAAAGAGCCCAGGCGGCCGTTTTTGTTTATGAATTCGAAATAGGTCAGTGCGCGGTCACGTGACGTGCTGGCGGTTTATCGGTTTGCGCCACAGGCGCCGATTGAGCGGGGTGGTGATGGTGCCGCCGGGTAATCCGCAAAACGCCCCACAACATGGCGGCGGCCACCGCCAGCCAGCCGGAAATCAACATCACGATTGTCATTGTCAGGCTCATCAGTGCCTCCTCTTTGCCCTGCCGTGGGCACACACTCTCTGCAAATGACAGTCTAGTCGTTGCTGTGTTTCAGGCTATTGACCAAAGGTCGGCGTCATCAACCAGTTCGCTCTATCGAATGCGCTCGACTGCAGGTTAAGGCTATACCGCCGTCGCGTGGCGTCCTATGATCGACGGCCAAGCCGGGAGCGTGTTGCCTGGCGTCTGAACAAGAGAGTGATGATCGTGCGGGTATTTTCTCGAATTCGAACGGCGGCGCTGATTGTCGGCTGCGTTGCAGGATTGGCAGGCTGCGCGGGGAGTGTGGCGCCGGAGATCAAGCGTCTGCCGGAACGTGTCGAACTCAGCGGCACGTTCTACCGGGGCCAGGACTATCAAAGCGGGCCTCAGGTGCTGGCCAGCATGCTGTCGCAGCAGGGCGTCGTGATTACGCCCGGGTTACTCGAAAAACCCCTGCATGTGCCGGGCGCCGAAGCACAGTTGCAGCAGAACATGCAGAACCTTGCTCGTGAGTACGGGATGGTGGTTTATCCCCTCGACAGCAATCTGCCTGCGCTGTTGACCCAGGTCGCGGCCGGCTATCCGGTGATGGTGCGCTTCACTGAAGGCTCGGCGCTGTGGGCTGAACCGCGTTACGCCATTCTCGCCGGCTACAATCGCCAGAAGCAGACGGTGTTGCTGCGTGCTGGCATGAATCGCCGCAATTTGATGAGCTTCAGTTCTTTTGAGTCATCTTTCAAGGACGCCGGCGGCTGGGCCATATTGATTCAAAAGCCCAATCAGATCCCGGCCAACGTCGATCAGCAGCGCTGGCTGAAGGCAGCGAGCGATCTTGGTCGGGCCGGTCAGGAACAGGCCGCTGCACGTGCGAAGAAGGCGCTGACCGCGCAGTAGGCCGTTCGTCACGTGCCCGGCACCGCCGAGCATGTCTGGCCTCTAAAGGACAAGGCCCGGTTTCTCCGGGCCAGATCCCAGGAGGCGCCCCATGGCACATTCCAATACCCCCGACGGCCCGCATTCGTCTGAGCATTCTTCGGGCGACGAGTTGGGTTTCGACCCCGATTCGCCGGACCTCGCCGACCCTCAGGTCGATCCCATCGGGCCCGCCAAGGCGCCCAGGGATGTGAAGCCGGGCGACAATCCCAGGTCGCCGGCGAAGCCTTACGACCCACTCGCTGATCTGAAACCCTAACCCCTGGTGAGGTGCGTATGTCTACTGATTCGAGTTTCAACGACAAACGTCCGGACAGTGTTCCCACAACGCCCGAAAAGGGAGTTGATCCGGTGATGGATCCGAACGATCCGTTAAGGGATCCTTTGGCGCGTCCGATGGTGGTCCCGACGGAGCATCCCCATGGCATGAAAGATCCAAGCGTCGGGGATGGCATTCCGGATGACGATCAGATGCCTTTACCCAACGATTAACGCCAGACGAAAAAAAGCCCCGAATGATCGGGGCTTTGTTTTGTTTGCTGTCGCTGACTTATTTCGAAGCTTCAACCACGCCGCTCTGACGATGCTTGAGGTTCTTGTCCGATTTGTACTGCAAGGCTACCGATGGCACGTCTGCGCCTTTGCCGGTTTCCACCCAACTGCGGATGCGGGCGGCATCGGCAAAATGCGTGTACTTGCCAAAGGCGTCGAGGATCACCAGCGCCACCTGGCGATTGCCCATGCTGGTCACCAACACCAGGCAGTGACCGGCTTCATTGGTGAACCCGGTCTTGGTGAGCTTGATGTCCCAGTTTGGCTTGCGGACCAAATGGTCGGTGTTACGGAAACCCAAGCTGTACTTGGGTTTGCGGAACGTGACGGTTTTTTCCTTGGTGGTGCTCAGCTCGGTCAATAACGGATATTTATGTGCGGCGATCAGCAATTTGCTCAGGTCGCGGGCAGTGGAGACGTTACGAGGGGAGAGTCCGGTCGGTTCGACGAAGTGGGTGCTGGTCATGCCCAGCGCCTTGGCCTTGGCGTTCATCGCGGCAATGAATGCGACATAGCCGCCCGGATAGTGATGGGCCAGGCTCGCGGCTGCACGATTTTCCGAAGACATCAGGGCGATCAGCAGCATTTCCCTGCGCGACAATTCGCTTTTGAGTTTGACCCGGGAAAACACGCCTTTCATTTCTGGTGTGTCGCTGATGTTGATGTTGATGTATTCGTCCATGTTCTGCCTGGCCTCAACCACGACCAGGCCGGTCATCAATTTGCTGACAGAGGCGATAGGGACAACCACGTCGGGATTGCTTGCATAGATGACTTTGTTGGTCTGCATATCCAGCAGCAAAGAACTGCCGGAAGCGAGCTTGAGTTGTTTCGTATCTCGGGGGGGCGCGGTGGTCTCCGCGGCATTAACGGTTGGCGTGATGAACGTCCCTGTAAATGCAAACAATAGGCTCAGGATGGAAAGACGGATTTTCACGCTGGCAGACTCATAAGGTGTTGATAAGCCGTTATGTAACGGGCTATTTCGTAAAAGCGCGACATTCTGGAGTATGGCTGAATAACTGTCGATGGTTGGTCAAGGAGGAGGTGAAAGTCCTTGGAAATGTGAAAAAAAAGTCATTTTCCGGCGGATGGTCGATATTTCACTTCAGACAAAAAGAACCCCGCCATTGGCGGGGGTCTTTTGTTCGTCGCTTATGTCGAAGCGGGCACTCAGCTGTGCAGTGTTTCCGCCGCGTACAGCGTATTTTCCAGCAGGCAAGCACGCGTCATCGGGCCGACACCACCCGGGACTGGAGTGATCCAGCCGGCGCGGGGCAGGGCGGTTTCGTAGATCACGTCACCGACCAGTTTGCCGTCTTCCTGGCGATTGATGCCGACGTCGATCACGATCGCGCCTTCCTTGATCCACTCACCTTTGACCAGACCCGGCTTGCCGGCGGCTACGACGACCAGATCGGCACGGCCGACATGGCCGGCCAAATCCTTGGTGAAGCGGTGAGTGACGGTTACGGTGCAACCGGCGAGCAGCAATTCCATCGCCATCGGGCGACCAACAATGTTGGACGCTCCGACCACGACGGCGTCCATCCCGTAAAGATCGGCACCGGTGCTTTCCAGCAGGGTCATGATGCCTTTAGGGGTGCATGGGCGCAGCAGTGGAATGCGTTGGGCCAGGCGACCGACGTTATAGGGATGGAAACCGTCGACGTCTTTGTCCGGACGAATACGTTCCAGCAATTTGGAGGCATCCAGGTGTTCAGGTAAAGGAAGCTGAAGCAGAACGCCGTCAATTGCCGGGTCGTCGTTCAGGCGATCGATCAGATCGGTCAGTGCTTTTTGAGTGGTTTCGGAAGGCAGGTCGTAGGCTTGGGAAATGAACCCGACCTCTTCACAGTCTTTACGCTTGTGCGAGACATAAACCTGAGAGGCAGGATCGCTGCCGACCAGGATCACCGCGAGGCCCGGTGTGCGCAGGCCTTGCTCGCGACGCTCGGTGACTCGTTTGGCGATCTGCTGGCGCAGGCTGGCGGCGATCGATTTGCCGTCGATTAGTTGTGCAGTCATTGCGCGTGATTAACCATCGAGAGGGGAAAAAAAGAGAACGCATTCTCGCATGTCATGAGGTGAGGGCAAAGGCGCTTGGTCTGCAAATTCCTCTAAGCCCTTTAATTAAATGAATTTTTTATAAAAAGGATTTGACGGCCTTCGGGGCGCTCTATACTATTCGTCGCACTTGTCGGGCACAGCCTAGCACTGGATGAGAAGGTCAAGCGGAATTACGGTTCTGTGAGGCTGGAAAGCTCTTAGTTTGTAGTCCTCCAAGAGTACAGATTAATAAGGCGCCCGTAGCTCAGCTGGATAGAGCATCCGCCTTCTAAGCGGATGGTCGCAGGTTCGAGTCCTGCCGGGTGCGCCATTAGGCAGCTTTGGCACAAGTAGCGCAATATGGTGGGCGTAGCTCAGTTGGTAGAGCACGGGATTGTGACTCCCGTTGTCGAGGGTTCGATCCCCTTCGTCCACCCCATATTTCAAAAGGCGCCAGATTAACAGTCTGGCGCCTTTGCTTTAACAGCTTCAAACGCGGATGTGGTGGAATTGGTAGACACACTGGATTTAGGTTCCAGCGCCGCAAGGTGTAAGAGTTCGAGTCTCTTCATCCGCACCAAATAAAGCTTCACACAAGCCGGCTGGCTTGGTTGGGGCGCAGCAAGGAAGTGTTTGGCTTCTTTGCAAGGCAATATGGTGGGCGTAGCTCAGTTGGTAGAGCACGGGATTGTGACTCCCGTTGTCGAGGGTTCGATCCCCTTCGTCCACCCCATATTTCGAGAGGCGCCAGATTTAACAGTCTGGCGCCTTTTTTGTTTTAGCGGTTCGAGTGTTAAGCGGCTGCATGTCCTGGGTCGCAGGGGCGGGGTGTTTCGTCGTATTTATGTTTCTCGATGATGCCGCGCCACCCGCCGACCTTGCTCGCAAGATCGGCTGTCAGGGAGATGATTGGCAGTTCTTCTATATATAGAAGGATTGGCGCAGAGCCCTGGCATGACTGGCTGTATTTGCTAACAGGGCGAGGCGCAACCGTTTGTCCCTCGCCTATAAATTGCCTGCTGCTTTTTTACCCGTTTTCAGTAGGGTGACTTCTTGAGTTTGACCCACTAGAATGCATGCCCTTGATTCTGGGGTCGGAAACGGCCGGCTAACGTCTGTGCAACGAGGAATATCCATGCAAGTTTCTGTTGAAAATACTTCTGCTCTTGAGCGCCGCATGAGCATCATCGTGCCGGCTGAGCGCATCGAGACTCAGGTCAACAAGCGTCTGCAGCAGACTGCCCAAAAGGCCAAGATTGCTGGCTTTCGTCCAGGCAAAGTGCCAATGAGCGAAATCAAGCGCCGTTTCGGTGCTGATGCGCGTCAGGAAGCCGTAGGCGATGTGATCCAGTCTTCCTTCTACGAAGCTGTTGTCGAGCAGAAGCTGAACCCGGCTGGCGCTCCTTCGATCGAACCTAAATCGATGGAAGCCGGCAAAGATCTGGAATACGTCGCTATCTTCGAAGTGTTCCCTGAGTTCACCGTTGCTGGCTTCGACGGTATCACCGTAGAGCGCCTGAGCGCTGACGTGGCTGATGCCGATCTGGACAAAATGCTGGACGTCCTGCGCAAGCAGAACACCCGTTTCGAAGTGGCCGATCGCGCTGCCCAGAACAACGACCAACTGAACATCGATTTCGTCGGCAAGGTTGACGGTGAAGTGTTCGCTGGCGGTTCCGCCAAAGGTACTCAGCTGGTTCTGGGTTCCGGCCGCATGATCCCTGGTTTCGAAGACGGTCTGGTTGGTGCTAAAGCCGGCGAAGAGCGCGTTCTGAGCCTGACCTTCCCAGAGGACTATCAGAACCTCGACCTGGCCGGCAAGACCGCTGAGTTCACCGTTACCGTGAACACTGTTTCCGAGCCAAAACTGCCAGAGCTGAACGAAGAATTCTTCGCTCAATTCGGCATCAAGGAAACTGGCCTGGAAGGCTTCCGCACCGAAGTTCGCAAGAACATGGAGCGCGAGCTGCGTCAGGCGATCAAATCCAAGGTCAAGAATCAGGTAATGGACGGTCTGCTGGCCACCAACCCGATCGAAGTGCCTAAGGCTCTGCTGTCCAACGAAGTTGACCGTCTGCGCGTGCAGGCTGTTCAGCAATTCGGCGGCAACATCAAGCCTGACCAACTGCCGGTCGAGCTGTTCGAAGAACAAGCCAAGCGCCGCGTTGTGCTGGGTCTGATCGTGGCTGAAGTGGTCAAGCAATTCGACCTCAAGCCTGACGACGCCCGCGTTCGCGAAATGATTCAGGAAATGGCTTCGGCCTACCAAGAGCCTGAACAGGTTGTGTCCTGGTACTACAAGAACGACCAGCAACTGAACGAAGTCCGTTCGGTTGTGCTGGAAGAACAAGTTGTGGATACTGTTCTGCAGAAAGCTAGCGTGACCGATAAATCGGTCTCTTACGAAGAAGCAGTCAAGCCGGTAGAAGCTCCACAAGCCGACTGATCGTTTTTGCGGTAAGAAGCACACACCATAAGCCAGCCTTCGTGCTGGCTTATGCGTATTCAAGACATAACTATTTGGGAGTGACTGCAGAGCATGTTCCGTAATTCGTATATTCAGCAGAACTCTGATATCCAGGCCGCAGGCGGCCTGGTCCCGATGGTTGTCGAGCAGTCCGCTCGTGGCGAGCGCGCCTACGACATTTACTCGCGTCTTCTCAAGGAGCGAGTGATCTTTCTGGTTGGCCCGGTAGAGGACTACATGGCTAACCTGATTTGTGCGCAATTGCTGTTCCTTGAAGCGGAAAACCCGGACAAGGACATCCATCTCTATATCAACTCCCCGGGCGGTTCGGTGACAGCGGGCATGTCGATCTACGACACCATGCAGTTCATCAAACCCAACGTATCGACCACCTGTATCGGTCAGGCGTGCAGCATGGGCGCGTTTCTACTGACGGCCGGTGCTCCGGGCAAGCGCTTCTGCCTGCCGAACTCACGCGTGATGATTCACCAGCCACTGGGCGGCTTCCAGGGGCAGGCGTCGGATATCGAAATCCATGCCAAGGAAATCCTCTTCATTCGTGAGCGTCTCAACACGCTGATGGCCAAGCACAGCGGGCACACTCTTGAAGAGATCGAGCGTGATACCAACCGCGATAACTTCATGAGTGCAGAAGCCGCGCGTGAGTACGGGTTGATCGATGAAGTGATCAGCCAGCGCCCCGCTTAAAATAAGCAGCTCAAAATAGGGTTGGTCGGCTGGTCCGATCACCTGCGGGCTTGAAAAAGCCCGCAATAGCCTTCATCTTGTGTTGCAAGCCTATCGGATTTGGATCGAACGAATGACTGACACCCGCAACGGCGAGGACAACGGCAAGCTGCTCTATTGCTCCTTCTGTGGCAAAAGCCAGCATGAAGTGCGCAAATTGATTGCCGGCCCCTCGGTCTTTATCTGCGACGAGTGCGTTGACCTGTGCAATGACATCATCCGTGAGGAGGTGCAGGAAGCTCAGGCCGAAAGCAGCGCGCATAAATTGCCTTCGCCTAAAGAAATCAGCGGCATCCTTGATCAGTACGTGATTGGTCAGGAGCGTGCGAAAAAGGTTCTGGCCGTAGCGGTGTACAACCACTACAAGCGTCTGAACCAGCGTGACAAAAAGAATGACGACGTCGAACTCGGCAAAAGCAACATTTTGCTGATCGGCCCGACAGGCTCGGGTAAAACCCTGCTTGCCGAAACACTGGCTCGCTTGCTGAACGTTCCGTTCACCATTGCCGACGCAACCACCCTCACCGAGGCGGGTTACGTGGGTGAAGATGTCGAGAACATCATTCAGAAGCTGCTGCAGAAGTGCGATTACGATGTAGAAAAAGCCCAGATGGGCATTGTTTACATCGATGAGATCGACAAGATCTCGCGCAAGTCTGACAACCCGTCGATCACCCGAGACGTTTCCGGTGAGGGCGTGCAGCAGGCCCTGCTCAAGTTGATCGAAGGCACGGTCGCTTCCGTTCCACCTCAAGGTGGTCGCAAGCATCCGCAGCAGGAATTCCTTCAGGTCGACACCCGTAACATCCTGTTCATCTGCGGCGGTGCGTTCTCCGGTCTGGAAAAGGTTATTCAAAACCGTTCCACCAAGGGCGGCATTGGCTTCAACGCGGAAGTTCGCAGCAAGGAAGAAGGCAAGAAAGTCGGTGAATCCCTGCGTGAAGTCGAGCCTGACGATTTGGTCAAGTTCGGTCTGATCCCGGAATTCGTCGGTCGTCTACCGGTCCTTGCCACGCTGGACGAGCTTGATGAAGCTGCGTTGATGCAGATTCTCACCGAGCCGAAAAACGCTCTGACCAAGCAGTATGCCAAGCTGTTCGAGATGGAAGGCGTGGACCTGGAATTCCGGGCCGACGCGCTGAAATCGGTCGCCAAACGTGCCCTGGAACGCAAGACCGGTGCCCGTGGACTGCGTTCGATTCTCGAAGGTGTATTGCTCGACACTATGTATGAAATCCCCTCGCAGTCCGAGGTGAGTAAAGTAGTGATCGACGAAAGCGTTATAGAAGGCAAGTCCAAGCCACTGTATATCTACGAAAACAGTGAGCCTGCTGCCAAGGCTGCGCCAGACGCTTAAGCGTCAGGCAGCTGGAACTAAGAAGGGGCCTTCGGGCCCCTTTTCTTTTGTGGGAGCGAGGCTTGCCCGCGAAGACGGCCTTGCAGCCGACTATTTTCTGAAGCTGCCACAGGTTGCGGGCCGCAATTGGACAATCTTTTAAGTGGTTCTTTTATCCGCTTGTTTTTTTCGAAACTAGCCCCCATCTTGGTTTCAAGCTTACTTCCATCTGTTTACGGCCTTATGGCCGCCGTAGAGGCGAAATCATGAAGACAACCATCGAATTGCCTCTCCTGCCATTGCGTGATGTTGTGGTTTATCCGCACATGGTTATCCCGCTGTTCGTGGGGCGCGAGAAATCCATCGAAGCCCTCGAGGCCGCGATGACGGGCGACAAGCAGATCCTTCTGCTGGCTCAGAGAAACCCTGCTGACGACGATCCCGGTGAAGATGCACTTTATCGCGTAGGTACAATTGCGACCGTTCTGCAGCTGCTCAAGCTGCCTGACGGCACCGTCAAGGTTCTGGTCGAAGGCGAGCAGCGGGGCGCCGTGGAGCGCTTCAGCGAAGTGGACGGCCACTGCCGTGCCGAAGTCTCGCTGATCGACGAAGTCGACGCGCCTGAGCGCGAGTCGGAAGTGTTTGTACGCAGCCTGCTGGCTCAGTTTGAACAATATGTGCAGCTGGGCAAGAAAGTCCCGGCTGAAGTCCTGTCGTCGCTCAACAGCATCGACGAGCCGGGTCGCCTGGTCGACACCATGGCCGCCCACATGGCCCTGAAGATCGAGCAGAAGCAGGAAATCCTCGAAATCATCGATTTGTCGGCCCGGGTCGAGCACGTCCTGGCGTTGCTGGATGCCGAGATCGATCTGCTGCAAGTCGAAAAACGCATTCGCGGTCGTGTCAAAAAACAAATGGAGCGCAGCCAGCGCGAGTACTACCTGAATGAGCAGATGAAGGCCATTCAGAAAGAACTCGGCGACAGCGACGAAGGCCACAACGAAATCGAAGAGCTGAAAAAGCGCATCGATGCCGCCGGCCTGCCGAAAGATGCCTTGGCCAAAGCCCAGGGTGAGCTGAACAAGCTGAAACAAATGTCACCAATGTCCGCGGAAGCGACGGTGGTGCGTTCGTACATCGACTGGCTGGTACAAGTGCCGTGGAAGGCTCAGAGCAAAGTGCGTCTGGACCTTGCGCGCGCAGAAGATATTCTCGATGCAGACCACTACGGTCTGGAAGAAGTCAAAGAGCGGATCCTCGAATACCTCGCCGTGCAAAAGCGCGTGAAGAAAATTCGCGGGCCTGTGTTGTGCCTGGTCGGTCCTCCAGGTGTGGGTAAAACCTCTCTGGCAGAGTCCATCGCTCACGCCACTAACCGCAAATTCGTCCGTATGGCCCTCGGTGGCGTACGTGATGAAGCGGAAATCCGTGGTCATCGCCGGACTTACATCGGTTCGATGCCAGGAAGATTGATTCAAAAGATGACAAAAGTGGGCGTCCGCAACCCGCTGTTTCTGCTCGACGAAATCGACAAAATGGGCAGCGACATGCGCGGCGATCCGGCGTCGGCGTTGCTGGAAGTGCTCGACCCTGAGCAGAACCACAACTTCAACGATCACTATCTGGAAGTCGACTACGACTTGTCCGATGTGATGTTCCTTTGCACTTCGAACTCCATGAACATCCCGCCGGCGCTTCTCGACCGGATGGAAGTGATTCGTCTGCCGGGTTACACCGAAGACGAGAAGATCAACATCGCCGTCAAATACCTTTCGCCAAAGCAGATTACGGCCAACGGCTTGAAGAAAGGCGAGCTGGAATTCGACGCCGAAGCGATTCGCGACATTATCCGCTACTACACTCGCGAAGCCGGTGTGCGTGGGCTGGAACGCCAGATTGCCAAGGTTTGCCGCAAGGCGGTCAAAGAGCATGCAATGGAAAAACGCTTCTCGGTGAAGGTCACTGCCGAGATGCTGGAACACTTCCTGGGCGTGCGCAAATTCCGCTACGGTCTGGCTGAATCGCAGGATCAGATCGGTCAGGTGACCGGGCTGGCCTGGACTCAGGTGGGTGGCGAATTGCTGACCATCGAAGCCGCTGTCGTGCCGGGTAAAGGCCAGTTGATCAAGACCGGTTCGTTGGGCGATGTGATGGTCGAATCGATCACCGCCGCGCTGACCGTTGTCCGCAGCCGCGCGAAGAGCCTGGGGATTCCTCTGGACTTCCACGAGAAGCGCGACACGCACATCCATATGCCGGAAGGGGCGACCCCGAAAGATGGCCCTAGCGCCGGTGTAGGCATGTGCACGGCCCTGGTGTCGGCATTGACCGGGATTCCGGTACGTGCGGATGTCGCCATGACAGGCGAAATTACCCTGCGTGGTCAGGTATTGGCGATCGGCGGTCTCAAGGAAAAACTGCTGGCTGCTCACCGTGGCGGAATCAAGACAGTGATCATTCCTGAAGAGAACGTACGCGATCTGAAGGAAATTCCTGACAATATCAAGCAAGATCTGCAGATTAAACCGGTTAAATGGATTGACGAGGTCCTGCAAATTGCGCTGCAATACGCGCCGGAGCCGCTGCCTGATGTGGTTCCAGAGATAGTTGCAAAGGATGAAAAACGCGAGTCTGACTCTAAGGAAAGAATTAGCACGCATTAGTACGCATTTGCCTGGGTGGCTTGTTGACAGCTTTTTAGAGCCCTTGTTATAAAGCGGCTCTTAAGTGTCTGTAGGCCATTCAGCACTCGTTTTTGCTTTCACCAAAAAACTTAGAATCATACTCAAATAGATATAAGGGGACTTAGAGTGAACAAGTCGGAACTGATTGATGCTATCGCTGCATCCGCTGATATCCCGAAAGCTGCTGCTGGCCGTGCGCTGGACGCTGTAATCGAATCCGTCACTGGCGCTCTCAAGGCTGGCGACTCTGTTGTTCTGGTTGGATTCGGTACTTTCTCCGTCACCGATCGTCCAGCTCGCATTGGTCGTAACCCACAGACCGGTAAGACGCTGGAAATCGCAGCAGCCAAAAAACCAGGTTTCAAAGCCGGTAAAGCACTGAAAGAAGCTGTCAACTAAGTTCACTTCAGGTTTTTGCCTATCCGGGTCGGGGTCATGCCTGACCTGGCAGCGGAGCGGTAGTCCAGTCGGCAAGTTGCCGGTCCGAGACACCGAGGGTCGCAAGTTCGAACCCTTGGTCCGCTCCGCCAGTTACGAGAAGGCGCATCCTCGGATGCGCCTTTCTTCTATCCGGATTCTACCCACGCTCCACGGTTGCCTAATTTTGAAGTTCAACCGTTTCTGGGGGACGCATGCTGCAGAATATCAGGGACAATTCACAAGGCTGGATTGCCAAGACCATTATCGGGGTCATCGTTGCACTGATGGCTTTGACTGGTTTCGACGCCATTTTTCAGGCCACGACCAGTCGTAATGACGCGGCCAAGGTGAACGGCGAAGAAATCAGCCAGAACGAGCTGAGCCAGGCGGTCGATATGCAACGCCGTCAGCTCATGCAACAGCTGGGCAAGGATTTCGATGCTTCCTTGCTCGACGAAAAAATGCTGCGCGAATCGGCCCTCAAAGGCTTGATCGACCGCAAGCTGCTGCTGCAAGGCGCAGAAAACTCGAAATTCGCTTTCTCCGAAGCGGCTTTGGACCAAGTGATCCTGCAAACGCCTGAATTCCAGGTGGATGGCAAGTTCAGTCCAGAGCGTTTCGACCAGGTGATTCGTCAACTCGGCTACAGCCGCATGCAATTCCGCCAGATGCTGGCTCAGGAAATGCTGATCGGTCAGCTGCGCGCTGGCCTGGCGGGTAGCGGCTTCGTCACCGACGCACAGGTTCTGGCCTTCGCCCGTCTGGAAAAACAGACCCGCGATTTCGCTTCCCTGAACGTCAAGGTTGACCCGGCAGCGGTGAAGCTGACGGACGATGAGGTCAAGGCCTACTACGACGAGCACGCCAAGGAATTCATGACGCCGGATCAGGTAATCATCGATTACCTCGAATTGAAAAAGTCTTCCTTCTTTGATCAGGTCGCCGTCAAGGACGAAGACCTGCAAGCGGCGTATCAGAAAGAAATCGCGAACTTGTCCGAGCAACGCCGGGCTGCGCACATTCTGATCGAAGTGAACGATAAGGTGACCGAGGCGCAAGCCAAGGCCAAGATCGAAGACATCCAGGCACGTCTGGCCAAAGGCGAGAAGTTCGAGGCACTGGCCAAGGAATTCTCCCAGGATCCAGGTTCGGCGAACAATGGCGGTGACTTGGGCTTCGCAGGCCCTGGCGTCTACGATCCAGCGTTCGAAACAGCGCTTTATGCGTTGGCCAAGGATCAGGTATCGGTACCGGTTCGCACCGACTTCGGTTTTCACCTGATCAAGCTGTTGGGCGTTGAAGCACCGGAAGTTCCAACGCTGGCCAGCCTGAAAGACAAGCTGACCCGCGAGCTGAAAACCCAGCAGGTCGAGCAGCGTTTCGTCGAGGCGACCAAGCAACTGGAAGACTCCTCGTTCGAATCTTCCGATCTGGCCCAGCCGGCGCAAGACCTGAAGCTGACTGTTCACACCTCCAAGCCGTTTGGTCGTGAGGGTGGCGAGGGTGTTTCGGCCAACCGTGCCGTGATCACCGCTGCGTTCAGTCCTGAAGTGCTGGATGAAGGTGCCAATAGCACCGCCATCGAGCTGGACCCGGAAACCGTGATCGTGCTGCGTGCCAAGGAGCACTTGAAGCCTGCGCAACTGCCGCTTGAAAGCGTGAATGCCAGCATTCGTGCGCAGTTGGCCAAGGAGCACGCCAGTGCTGCCGCCAAGACCAAGGCTGATGAGTTGATCGCCAGCCTGCGCGATGGCAAGACCCCGCTGAACAAGGCGATCGACGGTCAGAACTGGAAAGTGACTGAAGCCGCTACTCGCGCTCAGGAAGGGATTGACCCAACTGTGCTGCAAGCGCTGTTCCGCATGCCTAAACCTGCCGCCAAGGACAAGCCGACCTTCAGCAGCGTGACCCTGGCCGATGGTAGCCTGGTGATCGTGCGTCTGAACGGCGTGAACGAAGCCACAGCGCCGACCGACGAAGAGAAGGCTCAATACCGTCGCTTCCTCGCCTCGCGCATTGGCCAGCAGGACTTTGCGGCCTACCGCAAACAGCTGGAAAGCCAGGCCGAGATCAAGCGTTTCTGATGCTCGACTGAGTTGCCTGCTACACAAAAACCCCGGCCGAAAGGCCGGGGTTTTTTATGCGTGCGATTCCGAGATTGGATGCAATCCCCTGTGGGAGCTTTGATCTAGCCTCGAACGGGACTTTTTCCCGTAACTGACAGTCAGTAAACATGTAAATGTTTTAAGACCCTAATCGATGCTCCGCTAAGCATCGATCTGTTGCACAATACGCCCCGGACTGTTTTCCTCAGGATGTTCAATGTTTAAATCAATTCCCATGCGTGTTGCCGGGCTGGCGCTGTTGCTGGCCGCTGTTGCCGGCTGCTCGTCGAAGAAAACCCCCATCTATGAGCATGAGAACTTCGATGACTCCGGGACGTTTTCGCGCAATTACCCGGTGACTGATGCGCAGACGTGCGAAGCCGCCCGTCGGGCGTTGCTCAGCCAGGGCTACATCATCACCAGCGCCGACCCGAAACTGGTCAGCGGACACAAAAGCTTCCAGCAGACCGGCGAAACGCACATGGAGATCAGCTTCAGTGTGGTCTGTGCCGATGACGGCAGTGAGGGTCATCATGCGACCATGTTCGCCAACGCCCTGCAGGATCGCTATGCACTGAAGAAGACCAACAACTCCGCCAGCGTTGGTGTGGGCGTGTTGGGTTCGGTGTCGATGCCGATCGGCTCGTCCGACGATTCGATGGTCAAGGTCGCCAGCGAAACCGTCTCGTCGGCCAAGTTCTACGAGCGTTTCTTTGCACTGGTGGAACTGTTCCTGCCGCCGGAAGCGAAGAAGGCCGCGCACATCACCGAGAAGCCGAAAACCGACCTGGGCGTGCCTGAGGCCAAGGCTACTCCGGCGCCTTTGGCCCCGACGCCGACGCCGACGCCGGCACCTGCGGCGGCACCCGCACCAGCGCCTGCGGCTGAACCTGCTCCAGCACCTGCTGCCTCGGAACCAGTCGCACCACCGCCTGAAACAGCGCCGATCACCCCGGTTGAAAGCCCGGAACCAGCTCCGTCGTCGGAAACCGTTACGCCACCGCCGCAATCCAGCCTGCCGCCACCGAGCGAGCCTATTTCGGCCATGCCGACCACCAGCCAGTAATCGGTATGCATTCGGGACCGTGTCAGATGACACCGTTCCCGAAATGGCTTTTAAATTGATCCGCGTCAACCCGGGCTGTAGTCCTACAGCCTCTATCGAAAAAATCCTGTGATAAATTCCTGACCGCCTGCTACGTTTTATAAGTAGCCGCTGAGCGGTGCGCCCGCGTCATTTTTCTTTCATGCGGGCACTTTATGCTCAAGGCGTTGGTCATTAATTCAGGCATTTTTAAACGAGCGGTAGGGGGATTTCACAATGGACGATTATCAAGAAGAGTTGCTTGAGTATCAGGCGTTTGAACTGGACCCATTGGAACCAGCGGAAGACGCTACAGAGCTGTAAGCATCATGCGGATTGGCGATGGCTGCGGCGAAACTCGCCGGGTGTCTGGCCGTTCCAGCGTTTGAAAGCTCGCTGGAAGGCTTCGGCCGATGCAAAACCCAGTAGGTAAGCGATTTCACCGAACGCCAGTTCAGTGTCGCGAATGTAGGTCATGGCCAGGTCGCGGCGAGTGTCGTTGAGAATGGCGCGAAATTGCGTGCCTTCCTCGGCGAGTTTGCGACGCAAGGTCCAGGTTGGCAGCTTCAGGCGTGCCGCCACTTCTTCCAGGTCGGGTTCTCGGCCACCATTGAGTAATGGCCCCAGCAACTGAGTGATGCGTTCACGCAGGCTGCGGGTGCGCGTCAGTTGCTCCAGTTCCCGTTCACAGAGTTGCAGCAAGTGTCGCCAGGTGCTCGGGCAGTGCTCCGGATTGCGCTGGGCGAGGCTGGCCAGACTCAGGCGCAGTTGGTTGTGTTCGGCGCCGAACTGAATCGGACAGTCGCCCAGCACCGCATACGCCTCACGGTAATCCGGCTCGCAGAACTCGATTTCGATTCGCTCGGCGCGAAGCGGGGCAGGGCTCACGCTGGACAATTGATGCAGCCACCCGGCGATGATCGAATCCACCACGAAGCGGTTGTAGGCGTTGTAAGGGCTGATGGAGTAGAACCGCAGCCATGCGCCCTGAGCGTCTTCGTGGAAACTCGACTGGCCGCGATAGTTGGAGCCATACAAGGCTTCGAAGCGAATCAGGCAGCGCGCCGCTTCTCGAACCGTCGGTGCCTGAGCGGCGGTGACTCCCGCCAGACCGGCCTGACTCAGACGACTGAGCTGGCCCATGCGCAAACCCAGCGCCGGGTCTTCGGTCAGTTGAATGGCACTGTGGCCCAGGCGCATGTAGCGCGGGATCGACAGCCGGGCCCCCGCTTCGGCCAAGCGCGCTGCATCGAGGCCGTATTGTTCAAGCAACGGTTGCGGGTCCATACCATGGCTGCGCACGGCGTCGGTCAGGCTATGAACGAAGCCCACCGACAAATCCCCAAGGCGCATCGGCAGCGGTTTCATGGCTTACAACCAGAGATTCAGCAACCGCGCACCACGGGCATTGCCGTCGGCGAACTGTTGCCCATTGTTGCTGAGAAAACTTTGACCCGCGCTGCCCTTGTCCCAGAACTGACCGCGCAGAAACACGCTCATGCCGGCAATCGTTTGGCTGCTGGGCGGTTGGCCGGTCAGTGTCAGACGATGCCAGGCCTGGCCTTCACTGAGTTCACCAGCCTTGAGACTGACCGAGCCAGGCGTCGACAAACCCTTGTAACCACGCCACGGTTTGTCCCAAGTGTCACGACCGACGACATACGCGGGAACCGCGACCAGGTGGGCGCCTTGGGCGTCAAGTTTGCGGTAGTTGTCCGGGTACCAGCTGTCGCTGCCGATCAACACGCCCAGGCGTCCTGCCGGGGTGTCGACGACGTTGAGCGTATGCTCGCCATTGGCTTCGATAACGTCTTGTTCAGCAAACACCGGATGCATCTGGCGTTGCGGCTGGCCGACCGGCAGTCCATCGCGACCGAACACCACGCTGCTGTTGTACAACGCGCCGTGGCCGACTTTCAGCGTACCGTCGATGATGCTCGGCTCAGGCAACACAATCGTGCCGGCCACCAGGGTGACGTGGAACTCCTTCGCCAGCCCCCCGAACAGTGCCTGATAGTCCTTGGCCATGCCTTTGGCCTTCATCCGCAAGTGAGCGTCGTCGAGACGGCTTTCGCCCTTGGCACTGATCAGCGCGCGGACGAACTGCACGGGATTGCTCACCGCCAGCCAGTTCATCGCTTCCTTCAGCGTGGTCGCCTGGTACAGCTCATCTTTCTCGCCGCTGACCATCAGCCAGGTGCCGATGTGTTCGGGCAACACGACGATGGTTTTCTCGTTCAGCAAGCCTTGGTCCTGAGCCTTCTGCAGATAGGCGGCAAGCTTGCGGTGCAGGCGTTCGGGGCTTTGATAGTCGGTGGGGAACAGCTCGGGCTGGATGCCCAGCAGATTGCCACGATCAGCGGGTGTGCCTTGATCGACCGCGAGATTGATCCGCAGGTCCGACAGGTAATGACCCACCGGACGGTCCGCGGCCCACATGGCGTAGGTCGTCAGGGCGGCAATCAATGCCATGGAGAAAGTCAGGTACAGAAGTTTGCGCATGGGGAAACAGTCGACAGTCGTGTGCAGGGTTCGCGCCTAGGGTAGGGCGCATGCCGGCGCTTGCCAAGGGGCGCTGCACATTTGGATCAATAAGTTGTCAGTTTCGGTCATTGAGTGACAGGGGCGCGACTCTTAGTCTGTCCAACATGACTGACGGGAGCCGAAGAGCTCCTGCATTTTTTCCGTGATCGCTCGATGTGGAGTTACAAATGGCCGCCGCTCATTACCCGCACCTGTTGGCCCCGCTGGACCTGGGTTTTACCACGCTGCGCAACCGCACCTTGATGGGTTCGATGCACACCGGTCTTGAGGAGAAGCCCGGCGGTTTCGAACGCATGGCGGCGTACTTCGCCGAGCGTGCTCGCGGCGGTGTTGGCCTGATGGTCACCGGCGGCATTGGCCCGAACGATGAGGGCGGGGTGTATTCCGGCGCGGCCAAACTGACCACCGAGGAAGAAGCACTCAAGCACCAGATCGTGACTCGTGCGGTGCATGAGGCGGGCGGCAAGATCTGCATGCAGATCCTCCACGCCGGTCGTTATGCCTACAGCCCGAAACAGGTCGCACCGAGCGCCATTCAGGCACCGATCAACCCGTTCAAGCCTAAAGAGCTGGACGAGGAAGGCATCGAGAAGCAGATCAGCGATTTCGTCACCTGCTCGACCCTGGCACAAAAAGCCGAGTACGACGGCGTCGAGATCATGGGCTCGGAAGGGTATTTCATTAACCAGTTCCTCGCCGCCCACACCAACCACCGCACCGACCGTTGGGGCGGCAGCTACGAAAACCGTATGCGCCTGCCGGTGGAAATCGTCCGACGCGTACGTGAAGCCACAGGCCCGAACTTCATCATTATCTTCCGCCTGTCGATGCTCGACCTGGTGGAAGGCGGCAGCACTTGGGAAGAGATCGTGACCCTGGCCAAAGCCATCGAGCAGGCCGGTGCGACCATCATCAACACCGGCATTGGCTGGCACGAAGCGCGGATTCCGACCATCGCCACCAAAGTGCCGCGTGCGGCGTTCAGCAAAGTCACCGCCAAGCTGCGCGGTTCGGTGAACATTCCGCTGATCACCACCAACCGCATCAACACCCCGGAAGTGGCCGAGCAGATTCTGGCCGAAGGTGATGCCGACATGGTCTCCATGGCGCGGCCGTTCCTCGCTGACCCGGATTTCGTCAACAAGGCGGCCGCTGGCCGTGGCGATGAAATCAACACCTGCATCGGTTGCAACCAGGCGTGCCTGGATCACACTTTCGGCGGCAAGTTGACCAGCTGCCTGGTGAACCCACGCGCGTGCCATGAAACCGAGCTCAACTACCTGCCGGTGCAGCACATCAAGAAAATCGCCGTGGTCGGTGCCGGTCCTGCGGGCCTGTCCGCGGCCACGGTGGCGGCCGAGCGGGGTCACGCGGTGACGCTGTTTGATTCGGCCAGCGAGATTGGCGGTCAGTTCAACATTGCCAAGCGTGTACCGGGCAAGGAAGAGTTCTTCGAAACCCTGCGTTACTTCAACCGCAAGCTGCAGACCACCAACGTCGAGGTGTGCCTGAACACCCGTGTCGACGTGGCAAAACTGGTTGAGGGCGGTTACGACGAAATCATCCTGGCCACCGGCATTGCCCCAAGAACTCCGGCGATTCCTGGCGTTGAAAACGCCAAGGTGCTGAGCTACCTGGACGTGATCCTGGAGCGGAAACCGGTGGGCAAGCGGGTGGCGGTGATTGGCGCGGGCGGTATCGGTTTCGACGTGTCGGAATTCCTCGTTCACCAAGGCGTGGCCACCAGTCAGGACCGCGAAGCGTTCTGGAAAGAGTGGGGCATCGACACGCATCTGGAAGCGCGCGGCGGTGTCGCCGGTATCAAGGCTGAACCGCATGCACCGGCGCGGGAAGTGTTCCTGCTGCAACGCAAAAAGTCCAAGGTCGGTGACGGCCTGGGCAAGACTACGGGCTGGATTCATCGCACCGGTCTGAAGAACAAGCAGGTGCAGATGCTCAACAGCGTTGAGTACCTGAAAATCGACGACGAAGGCCTGCACATCCGCATCGGCGAAACCGGCGAGCCGCAGGTGCTGCCGGTGGACAACATCGTGATCTGCGCCGGGCAGGATCCGCTGCGTGAATTGCAGGACGGTTTGGTGGCAGCGGGGCAGAACGTGCATTTGATCGGTGGCGCGGACGTGGCGGCGGAGCTGGATGCCAAGCGCGCGATCAATCAGGGTTCGCGGTTGGCTGCGCAGTTGTAATCAACTCAATCCCTGTGGCGAGGGGGCTTGCCCCCGTTTGGGCGCGAAGCGGCCACCGCTTTTTCCTGCAAAACCGTATCTGCCTATTTGCGACTGCTTCGCAGCCGAACGGGGCGGTGCGGCGGTCCGACAAGCCCCCTCGCCACAAGGGCTGCTAAGATGCCGGCTCTTCACCCAGAGCCGGCATCAATGTTTCCCCCTCCGAACAACTGGCTACCCCAAGCCCCACTTGAACCCCTTCACCTCGATTGGCTCACCGCAGCCAACATCGAAGTCGCCATCCTGCGCCTCGACCAGATCGACCCACTGATCAGCGGCAACAAATGGTTCAAACTCATCGAACACCTCAACGCCGCTGACCAGATCGGTGCCCAGGGCATCATCAGCCTGGGCGGTGCGCATTCCAATCATCTGCATGCACTGGCAGCCGCCGGTAAACGTTTCGATTTCAAAACGGTCGGCCTGCTGCGCGGTCATGCGCAAGAGACGCCGACGGTGAAGGACTTGCAAGCGTTCGGCATGCAGTTGCACTGGTTGGGTTATGGCGGCTATCGAGCGCGACACGAACCGGGTTTCTGGCAGCCGTGGCAGGCGCAGTATCCCGACCTGCATCCGGTGCCCGAAGGTGGCGGTGGTCTGCGTGGCGCGCGGGGTTGCATGCCGTTGAAGGCAATGGTCCTCGAGCAACTGGGCAACCTGGGCTGGAGCGATTACGACGGTTGGTGGCTGGCCTGCGGAACCGGAACGACTCTGGCCGGCCTGGTACTGGCCGAGGCGAGCGAACATCCGGTGTTTGGCGCGCTCGCAGTGCCCGACGATCATGGCGTGGCGCAGCAGGTTGAATCGATTGTGCGAGAGGCGGGTTTGCAGGAACCGGCTTATGAACTGTTCGACGCCAGCCGTGGCGGCTTTGCCAAAGTCGATCAGCTGTTACTCGACTTTATCGACCAGACTGAACAGGCCACAGGTATCCCCCTCGAACCGCTGTACACCGGCAAAGCATTGCTGATGCTCAAGCAGCAAGTCGAGGCTGGAAGATTCAACAAGGGCACGCGGCTGATCTTCATCCATACCGGCGGTTTGCAGGGCCGCCGGGGATTCCACCCAAAAACCTGAAGCACGCATCGCCACAGCGTCAGTGTTTTCAGTGCCCTTGTTCATCCACGCTTGGGCATCATCCGCAGCAGCGTGTTATCGCCCACCACATAGTGGTGATAAATCCCCGCCACCGCGTGCAGGCCGATCAGCCAATACCCGATGGTGCCGCCCAGCACATGCCAGCCCTCGATTTGCTTGGCCAGCGCCTTGTCCTCCGAGACCAGCAACGGCAGGTCAAAGCCATAAAACATCACCTGATGACCCTTGGCGCTGGTTACCAGCCATCCAAGAATCGGCATCGCAATCATGAAAATATACAACGCCCAGTGCATCAGTCTGGCCAGCACGGTCTGCCAGTGCGGCGAGGCCGGGAAGATCTGTGGTGCCGGGCCCAGGCTGCGAGCGATCAACCGCAACCAGACCAACACGAATACCGTCAAGCCGAGCATGAAGTGCGATTCAACGATCAACGTCCGGCCACCGCTGCCCTTGGGAAAGATCCCGCGAAACTCGATACAGGCGTAAACCAGCGCCAGCAGAACCAGCATCAACCAATGCAGCGCGATCGACACAGTGCTGTAGCGTGAGTCGGAATTTTTCCACGGCATACGGTGTTCCTCACAGGTCGGCCACCGTTCTTGGTCGACGGTGTTCCTTAACTGTAAGCCTGATTCGAGGGGTCTGCCTGATCCTGGTCAAGGTTCAATGCTCTGGTTCAGGTAACAGACAGAAAAAAGCACCGCTGTCCCTTGTAGGAGCGAGGCTTGCCCGCGAAGGCGTCTGCACATTCAACAGGGATGTCGGCTGGTAGAACGTCTTCGCGGGCAAGCCTCGCTCCTACAGAGGACAGCGGTGCTTTTGGGTGGATCAACTGCTTTGCGGCATCTCACCCTTGGCCAGACGCTTGTTGATGTCGGCGATCACTTGCGGCAAGTCGGTGATGGTGTCGATCATGTAGTGCGGTCGTGAGCCTTCGAACAGTGCGTGGATGCGTTTGCGTTCACTGTCGAGTTCGTCGCTGCCAAGGGCGCGGAAGCCTTCGTAGTCCAGACCCAGCGCGTTACCGGAGCAGATCAGCGCCACGGTCCACATACCGGCACGACGACCTTCGAGAATGCCCGGCACGGTGTCGTCGATCTTCACGCAAGCCGCGACATCGTCGATGCCCAACGCAATCACGTTGGCCAGTGCCTGGGCTGGCCATGGGCGGCCGTTAGGTACTTCGTCAGTGGCGACTACGTGGTCGGCAACGTAACCGTTGGTGGCGGCCAGTTCGACCACTTTGTCCATGACCTGTTTCGGGTAACCGGAGCAGGAACCGATCTTGATCCCTTGCTGACGCAGGGTGGCGATGGTGTCGAGTGCGCCCGGAATCAGTGCCGAGTGCTCGGCGATTTTTTCGATTTGCAGTGGCATGAAACGTTTGTAGATGGCGGTGACGTCATCGTCGGTCGGTGTGCGGCCGAACACGGCGCGATAACGCTCGGCAACTTCCGGCTGGTCGCACAGGGTACGAATGTGGTCCCACTTGCCCATGCCCATCGGCCCGCGGGCCTCTTCGATGGACACCTGGACGTCGAACTCGGCGAAGGCTTCGACAAAAATCTGCGTCGGCGCGAAGGAGCCGAAGTCGACCACGGTGCCGGCCCAGTCGAGGATGGCGGCCTGGAGTTTGGTTGGGTTGTTGTAATTCATGGTGATCAAATTCCTGTGATAACTGACTGTTTGGGAGCCGCTTTTTGTGGGAGCGGGCTTGCTCGCGAAGGCGGTGTATCAGTCGACATCAAGTTGAATGTCAGTCCGCTTTCGCGAGCAAGCCCGCTCCCACAGGGGGAATGTGGTGTTGTTTAGATCTCTAACACTTCCATCTCGCGCAGCACTTCGGCAATCGCCGCCACGGCCGCGTGCATCTCGGCCTGGTTGACGTGTCCGATGCAGCCGACGCGGAAGGTGTCGACCTGGGTCAATTTGCCGGGGTAGAGGATGAAACCCTTGGCCTTGACCCGTTCGTAGAATTCCTTGAACTGGTATCGCGGATCTTTCGGCGCGTGGAAGGTGACGATGATCGGTGCCTGGATCGCGGCGGGCAGAAAGCTGTGCAAGCCGAGTTTGGCCATGTCATCGAGCAGCACCTGGCAGTTGTTGGCATAGCGTTGATGCCGCGCCGGCAAACCGCCTTCTTCGTTGTACTGCAGCAGGGCTTCGTGCAACGCGGCGACCACGTGGGTCGGCGGCGTGAAGCGCCACTGGCCGGTCTTGGCCATGTAGGCGTGCTGGTCGAACAAATCCATCGCCAAGGAGTGCGAGTTGCCGGCCGCGTTGGCCAGCGCGTCTTTGCGAGCGAAGACAAAACCCATGCCCGGCACACCTTCCAGGCATTTGCCCGAGGCGGCGATCAGCGCGTCGAAGGGCACCTGTTGTGCGTCGATCGGCAACGCGCCGAAGGAACTCATGGCGTCGATGATCAGGCGTTTGCCGTGTTGCGCGATGACGCGGGCGATTTCCGGCAGCGGGTTGAGGATACCGGTGCTGGTCTCGCAGTGAATCAGCGCGACGTGGGTGATGCTCGCATCGGCCCGCAGCAGACGGTCGACGTCGGCGGTGGTGGTCGGTTCGTCTTCGGCGGTTTCGAAGGTGCTGAAGGGGCGGCCGAGCACTTCGCAGATTTTCGCCAGGCGTTTGCCGTAGGCGCCATTGATCAGCACCAGCACTTTGCCGTCGCGGGGCACCAGGGTGCCGATTGCTGCTTCGACGGCGAAGGTGCCGCTGCCTTGCAGGGGTACGCAGTGGTGGCTGTCGCCGCCGTTGATGATCGTCAGCAATTGCTCGCACAGGCTGGCGGTCAGTTGATTGAAGCGGTCATCCCATGAACCCCAGTCGACCATCATCGCCTGACGGGTGCGGGCCGATGTGGTCAGTGGGCCGGGGGTGAGCAGGATTGGCTCGGCAGTGCTCATTCTTGTGTCCTCGCAAAAGCTCTCTGTGGGATGAAGCTACGGGACATAAATTGCAATTTCGGGTGCTATCAATCAAATTGTTTGTTGTTATGCCAGCCATCAGTGAGAGTTATTCATGAACCTGTTCCAGCTTCGAGCCTTTGACGCCGTGGCCCGCGAAGGCAGCTTCACCCGCGCTGCCGAGCGGCTGTTCATCAGCCAACCGGCGGTCACCGGGCACATCAAGGCCCTGGAGGAGCATTACCAGATCACCTTGCTGCGCCGCACCGCGCGACGAGTGGAGCTGACGGAGGAGGGCACCAAGCTGGCGGCGATCACCCGGGCGATGTTCGGCCTGGCCGAGGAAGCGCAAGTGCTGCTGGAAGCGAATCGACAGTTGCTGACCGGTCGTTTGGAAGTGGCGGCGGACGGGCCGCACATGGTGATGCCGATGCTGGCAAGTCTACGGGCGCGGTATCCGGGGATCACCGTGAATCTGCGGTTGGGCAATGCTCAGGAAACGCTGGCGGCGTTGTTGTCCGAGCATGCCGACGTGGCCGTGTTGACTGAAGTCGAGCCGCGCAAAGGCCTGCACCTGCAAGCGTTGAACGAATCACGGATTTGCGCGCTGGTGCCTGAAAGTCATCCTTGGGCCAAGGCGTCCAAGGGCGTGAAGCTCAAGGAGCTGGATCAGGTGATTATGGTATTGCGTGAACCGAGTTCGATTACCCGACGGACGTTCGATGAGGCTTGCGCGATGGCGTCGGTCAATCCCAGGGTGTTGCTGGAGCTGGACAGTCGCGAGGCGGTGACCGAGGCCGTGGCGGCGGAGTTGGGCGTTGGGGTGGTGTCGTCTGTGGAAGTCAGTCATGACCCGAGGGTGGCGGCGGTGCCGATTCTGGGTGAAGGGTTGGTTAACCGGCACATGATCGGGTGCATGGAACGGCGGCGGGATTTGCGTTTGATTCGGGCGTTTTTCGAGTTGACGCCAGTCAGGTAAACCGAGGTGCGACCTTCGCGGGCAAGCCACGCTCCCACAGGGATTTATGTTGGCCGAAAATGTTGTGTACGACGCAAACCTGTGGGAGCGGGCTTGCTCGCGAAGTGGCCAGACCTGCCTACACACAGCCTGAGCGAGTTCTTTCCGGCGTTTGCCGAGGTCAAGGTCGAGGCGACATGGAACGGCCCGTCGGACCGTTCAGTAACCGGTTTGCCGTTCTTCGGCCAGATGAGTGCCAGCGGTAACGTGTTTTACGGTTTCGGTTATTCTGGCAGCGGCGTCGGTCCGTGCCATATGGGCGGGCAGATCCTCGCCTCAATGGTTCAGGGGCTGGACAACGCCTGGACCCGTTCGCCCTTGGTGAATGGCCCGTTGGGCTTCTTTCCGCCGGAACCGATTCGTTACCTCGGCTCATTAATGGTGCGCAACGCCATTCGCCGCAAGGAGCGCGCCGAGGACCACGGCCGTCGGCCGCGGCATCTGGATGTGCGTCTGGCCAAGTTCGCGGCGGCGGCAGGCAAGGCTGACAAGGGCTGATCAGTCCTGACGGTTGACCAGCCAATCGAGCAGCAAGCGGCCATCGCCGCGTGGCGGTCGAGCGAGTCGAGGCGCTGGCGGGTTGCTCGCAGTGGCACACAGCACAGGGCGATCCGGGTCGCTGTCGAGAAAACTGATGAGCACTTCGGTGCCGGCGAGTGGCAGCCTGGACGGGTCGATCCGACCGTCCGGCGCGGCGAGGGCCACGGGTAGCCAGAGGCCGGTGGATTGATCGTCATCGGCCTGCGCGGTGGGCCACAACCGCACCTCAATCCGTCCTTGTTCATCCAGCACCGCCGGCTGCCCGACCGGGCCCAGCACTCGCGCCGTCTGATAACCCGGAATACTCGGTCTGGCCTGCGTGAGCGCAGGCCGGAACACCGTGGACCACGGAATGGCGCTGAACTGATTGCTGTAATGCCGGGTCATGTCGAATGTGTCCTCGGCGAGAATCGACGGCTGTTGGCCCTGATGCCGGATCTCGGTCAGCAGCCACTGATCGTTGAAGTTCGGGATGGGATGTTCTGACACTTGCACGATGCTTCCACTGCGCACATCACAGTGATTGCTTTGCCCTTGAATCTGCCGATGCCGGCAGCGCAGGCGTTCAAGTGAGCGACGACTCGATTGCTCACGCTCGAGCTGTTGCGGCGCAGGCGATGCGGTGAGTGGGGGCGAGGCGTGACGCTGGAACAATTCACTGATTACCGGCGCGCTGGTGCGATGGGGGGACTCGTCGTAAAAGGGCATCAAAAGCGGTTCCTGGGGGAAGCTCAGGCTGTCATCCGCCAGCACCAGCATGTGGCTGTCGCGCTGATGTTCGAAGTGGTAGTGGATGCCTTCTTCTTCGCAGAGCCGTTGGAGGAACGCCAGGTCGGTCTCTTCAAACTGAATGCAAAACGGACGGACTGGGTAGCGCCCGTTCGGCAGGTCAAAGCGGACGCTGTCTTCGGGGATCGCATTTTCTGCGAGCAACTGGCGCAGGATGGCGGGCACGCCGAGTTGATGAAAGACCCGACGACAAGGTTGCCGGTCCAGCTGTAGAAGCCAGGGCACCAGCACCAAGTGGTAGCCGACCCGGTGCGGCCCACGATACTCGCGACTGGCGGTGTGCAAGAGGCCATGAATGCCGGTTTCATCCCCCAGGCTCAGGAACGCCGATTGCTGGAGCAACTGCTCGAGGTTCATGGCCGGTGCCAGCCCGATCACTTCGATCTCAAAACGATAGGGCTGGTTGATACTTTCTCGGCCACTGAACTGCAGCACCTGCAGAATCAAACCGCTGTCCAGGAGGGTCAGGGTGTAGGGACTTTCCTTGTCGTTGTGCATCGAACGCGCTTCTGCCATGGAATATGGGCGCAGAGGGTACGAAACCACGGCCCTTTATAGTCACCGCAAATCGACTTTTCAGAATCGCCCTACAAGCGCTGGTGAAGATGTCGATTCGTCATGCCGGTGAGCCGGGTGGAATTTTTGGTCGATTGCCAACTTTAGGCCGTATAAACTTGCGCAAAGCGTCGGCCAATAGATGTCTCGGCGCCACAGATAAGAGAGTGAGTAATGGGCGCACAGTGGAAGGTTAAACACAAAGAAGCGGCATCTAACGCCAAGGGCAAGATCTTCGGCAAACTGGTAAAAGAAATCACCATTGCTGCGCGCAACGGTGCCGATGTCACGACCAACGCACACCTGCGTCTGGTGGTTGAACAGGCTAAAAAAGCGTCGATGCCCCGCGAAACCCTCGAACGCGCGATCAAGAAAGGCTCCGGCCAGCTCGGCGAAACCGTGCAATACCATCGCGTGACCTATGAAGGCTTCGCCCCGCATCAGGTGCCGCTGATCGTTGAATGCGTCACCGACAACATCAACCGCACCGTCGCTGAAATCCGCGTGGCATTTCGCAAGGGCCAATTGGGCGCTTCCGGTTCGGTGGCGTGGGACTTCAACCATGTGGGCATGATCGAAGCGTCCCCGGACAGCCCTGACGCCGATCCGGAAATGGCCGCGATTGAAGCCGGTGCCCAGGATTTTGAGCCAGGTGAAGAAGAGGGCACGACCCTGTTCCTGACCGAGCCAGGTGACCTGGACGCCGTTCAGAAAGCACTGCCTGAGCAAGGTTTTACCGTGTTGTCGGCCAAGTTGGGCTATCAGCCGAAAAACCCGGTGACGGGTTTGAGCGATGAGCAGATGGCTGAAGTCGAGGCGTTCCTGGAAGGCCTCGATAACCATGATGATGTGCAGGATATGTTTGTTGGTTTGGCCGGGTAATTTGCTTCTTCAGTGATACCGCCATCGCGAGCAGGCTCGCTCCCACAGTAGGTCTGTGTTGATCACAAAATCATGTGTACGACACAAAACCCCTGTAGGAGCGAGCCTGCTCGCGAATGACCGCGAAGCGGTCACTGGATATCAAGTAATCCCACAATCTCACTGAACCCCGGCCGCGCCAGGACATCCGGCTGACAGCAACGCTGTTCCAGTTCCTCCAGCTGCAAGCGCCTTTCATCGCTCAACCCCGAGTCGATCCGCTCCAGCAATTCCCCCAGCAAAACCCCAAACGCCCGCACTTCGATCCGTTGCAGCGCTCGGCTTTCGAGGCTGTCGCATGTCGCATGAAAAGACGCCGCGCCAAAGTCCCCCAACAGGCAATCACCGTGCTCGTTCCACAAAATATTGTGGCCATAGAGATCACCGTGGGTGATGCCTTGGCGGTGCAAATGCTCGGCCACCGAGGCGATGCCGCGAGCTATGCGCAGCGCCACATCGGCACTGAAACGGGTGTCATCGGCATAGACGTCACGGGTACAGGACGCCAGGCTCGGCAGTCCGGCCAGATTGCGGTAACTCGGGTCGATCAGTTGCATCACCAGCCCGGCCTGCTGTTCGGGATGCCCGACGATCCGGCCTTCTACCCGGATCAGATGGGAGTGAATGCCGGCGGAGATGCAGGCGTTCATCTCGTGCAGCGGTGAACCGTCGCTGGTCATTTCGCCTTTGTAGAGTTTGACCGCGACCTGTGTGGCCAGTCGTTCCCACAGCGCCCGATGAATCACCCCCGAAGCACCTTCGCCCAGTTGTTGCTCCAGACGCAGTTCGGACCACGCAATACTCGTCGTCGCTTCGAGGGCCGCCGCATCGGCTTCGGTTTCCAGCGGGTTACCGGCGTAAGCCAGCCAGGTCAGGCTCGGCAGGGTCAGCAGCCACTCGGGCAGTTCGATCAGTTGATTGGCTGCGATGCGGATCAGTTCGAGTCGATGGCAATGGCTCAGGCTCTCGGGCAGGCGCTGCAAGCGATTGCCGGCGAGCATGAGTTTTTGCAGGTGTGAGCATTGACCCAACTCAGCGGGCAATTCACTGAGGCTGTTATCGGTCAGGATCAGCCAGCGCAACAGCGGAGGCAGCGCAGCGGCGGGGACCGTTTCAATGGCATTGGCCTTGAAGCCGATCATTGTCAGCGCGGCGCATTGGCCGAGGCACGCGGGCAGTTCGGTAAACAGGTTGTCCGAGCAAAAAAGCACGCGCAAGCGGGTCAGGCGATGCAGGTCATCCGGCAGGCTGCTCAAGGCGTTGCCGCTGAGGTTGAGCACTTCCAGCGAGTCCGCCAGGTCGAAGATTTCTCGCGGAAATTCGGTCAGGCCGCAGGCCAGGTCCAGTCGGGTGATGCCTGTCAGTTGACCGGCGCGCAGTTGGGCGAGGGTATCCATGGACGGGTTCGCTATTGATCGAGAGGAGGGCGCGGGGGCCTGGAAATGGACGACATGATAACGGCAAAGGTGTGTCGCCTGTGAGGCCGCCATCGCGCCCTGAGCCTTTCCGTCAACGCGGTTTTGCTGTGTCCAGCTCGCTGGTCAACGGTGAGCCGTGCCGGAGCAAGGCCTGTAAATAAACCTTTTCGTCGTACACGGTACTGGTCTTCCAGCACCGAGCAACGTCAGTTGCTTGTCCTGATCGTACAAAACGTCGATCAAATTGATGAAGCGCTGCTGCGCCGCCGTCGAGCAATCGGCAAGGTCAGGCAGCTCGTCGATGATCCAGTGATCGAATCGTCGGCACAGCTCCAGGTAATCCATGACCGCCGTGGGGTGTTCGCACAGATCGCCAAAGGTAAAACCGATGGTGCGTTCTTCACAGCGTCGCGCTTGAAGGTGACGTGCGCCGACCGGCAGTTGCAGGGGCGGTGCGCCGCGTTCGGGCAGGTCCAGCGCCTGACGTTGCGCCACGGTGCCCGGCCAGACGTAGCGGCCATGGGTAAACACCTGCTGCGCGTGCGTCCTCATCTGGCTGCGGTAGTCATGGGGTCCGCCGACCTCCATGGACCTGCATGCGCGCATGGATCAAGTCGATCACCGGTTTGAATCGCGCATGATAGAGCGGGTTGGGCAATAGACCTTCCGGCGGATAATTGGACGTCACCAGCAGCAGAATGCCCCGTTGGAACAACGCCTTGAACAGCCCCGTAATCGTCAGGCAGGCTTCCCCGAGCTGCGGCGGCGTAGTGTAACCAAAGGGTTTACCTTCCAGTGATGTCGACCCTATCTCGACAGGACTCTGCAGTTTGTAGAGATTTTTAGGCCGTTATCAGTTTTTTTTAGCCAAATCCCGGTAAAAAAAAACCGTTGCAGGGATGCATCGACGATGAGCGGCTGGCGAAATTCCGGTGCGTAGCTACCCTGATGCCTAGTCGCCACCACACGCAAGGAATGGGGCCGTGAATGGAATGATGGTATTGGCAGTCACAGGTGTGACGCTCAGCGCGCAGGTATTGGCAGCAGAACTTCAGGTTGACGTACGCGTCGACGTACAGCGCGGCTGTCAGTTGGTCGGGCAACAACGTCAGGCAGGGATCGAGCAACTGGGCGTGCTCGACTTCGGCAGTACCGCGCGGCTGGATGACCCGGCCGGACCGCTGGGCGCGGCGCTGATGAATGAGCGACTGCCAAGGCTCGAATGCAACCCCGACACCCCTTATCAATTACGCGTTGACGGCGGCCAACACGGTGGCGTCGGTGAAGTGCGTTACATGGCGGGTTCCGCCGGCAGCAAGCCCATCCCTTATCGGCTTTACCAGGACCCGGCGCGGCTGATCCCGCTGGCGGTGAATGTGCCGGTGAGTGGCCGTGTACCGGATTCCGGTTCAGTGGATTTGCCCCTGTATGCGCGTATCGAACGGCTGGCGGAGATTCCCCGTGTCAGCCGCTATTCAGATGTGCTGAAAGTGACGGTCACCTGGTAGCGAGGAGTGGGGGTTGGCGCCATGACAAGCAGGCACTGGAGGGTTATCGCCGTGAGCACACTGGTTCTGCTGGCCGACGACGCGCAAGCCGCGGTCAGCGGGCAGATACAAGCGCGGCTGACCATTACCTCCGGTTGTGAAGTCACCAATGATGCCGCCCCTGACACTCTGGCCAGCGATTTCGGCACGCTTGATTTCGGCCAGCAAGGCCCGACCTGGAATCGCCCGATCAACGCCAGCCTCGGCGACGGCGGTAACGGCAGGCTGAACGTCGTCTGCAACCCTTCGGTCACCGGGTTCACCGTCACCATCGATGGCGGTGCCCATGGCGACGGCACGACCCGACGCCTGAGCAACGGCAGCCAGACCATCCCTTATCAATTGTTCCTCGACGCTTCCGCAAATCAGCGCTACAGCATCGGTCAACAACACAATTTCGCTGTCACCAGCGGGGCCCAGATACCGATCCCGGTATTTGGCTCGGTGGTGGCGAATACCCGTGCGTTACCGCGCGGTGTCTATACCGACACCCTGACGGTGACGCTGGATTGGTAACCCGTAGAGGACGGACACCATGCACATGCTTGCATCAAGGATAGGTTTGTCACTGCTTGGCCTGACGCTGGCGTCCAGTGCCCATGCCGCCACCACGGTCACCGGCCAGATAACGTCCAGTCTGATTCTGATCAGCAGCTGTCAAGTCAACGGAGCCGGCGGTTCCAGCAGCCTGAACTTCGGTGCGTTGAATTTCGGCACCGAAAACAGCCTGTTCACCACCGCCAATGCGCAAGTGCTGGGTGGTGGTGGCGGGGCGTTGGCGATTCTGTGTTCCAGCGGCACCACGCCGGCCGTGAAGGTCCGGGCGGGTGCCCATGACGGCTTGTCTTCCGGCGGCACCCGAGCCCTGGCAGATGGCAGCGGCAACTATGTGCCGTATGACCTGTACACCGACGTCGGGCATTCGCAGATTCTGGCCATCGACGGGGTGATCAACCTCACAACCAGCACCGGTGTGGCGCAAACCGTGAACCTCTACGGTAAAGCCGTGGGCAAGGCCGGGCTACCGGCCGGCACCTACACCGACACCGTTGCCGTCGAACTGACGTTCTAGAACGATGACACAAAAGCACGGCTATGCGGCGCTGTTCCTGCTGTGTGCGGGGTGCGTGCCGTTGCCGCTGGCGGCGGTGACCAGCCAGAGTTTTCAGGTCAGCGCCACGGTCACCGCCGGGTGCCTGGTGGTGGGCGGTGTATCGAATTACGGCAGCCTCAACTTCGGCAGCCAGTCAGCCTTGGCCACCAGTACGGTGCAAGTGGCGTTGAGCGCCGGTGTGCAGTTGCAATGCACACCGGGGGTGACGATGAACATGAGTGTCGATGGCGGCCAGTACAACAGCAGCGGGCGGCATATGCAGCTCACGACCGGCAGTAACCGCGTGGCGTACCAGCTGTTTCGTGATGCGGCGTTCAGCCAGAGCCTGGGGATCGGCCAGAGTGTCGCCGTGGCCTACACCGATGCCAATAACATCAGCCTGCCAATTTATGGACGGGTGCAATTACCGGGCGATCAGCCTGGGGGGACGTACAGCGATGTGCTGCAAGTGCAGCTGTCGTGGTAATGCGTCGTTTTGAATAGGGAGCAGGCTTATGAGTTCACCTTCGCTGCGGCATTCGATCATGCGTTGTGCGGTGTTGGCGATGGTGTTACTGGGGGCGAACAAGGTGCAGGCCGCCAGTTCGGTGCTGATCTGGCCGATCGACCCGGTGCTGGAGGCCGATCAACAGGCCAGCGCCCTGTGGCTGGAAAACCGTGGCAGTGAGACCGCCAACTTGCAGATCCGGGTGTTCGCCTGGAGCCAGAGTGGCTTCAACGATCAGTATCAGAATCAGCGCGATGTAATCGGCAGCCCACCGGTGGCGAAGATTGAACCCGGTCAGAAACAACTCGTGCGCCTGACCCGCACCCGGGAGATTCCACCGGGGCAGGAACTAACTTACCGCATCATCATCGATGAAATTCCCTCGGCTAAAACCCCCGCTTCCGAAGACGGCAAGACCGCTGCGGCGATTCGTTTTCAGATGCGTTATTCGGTGCCGTTGTTCGCTTATGGCGCCGGGCTTTGGAGCAAGGAAGACACCACCCGCCAACGTGATCCCAAAGGCGTCGGCTTGCCGGATCTGAGTTGGCGCACGGTGGCGGTGGACGGTCGGCCCTATGTCGAAGTGCGTAACCAGGGCGCGGTGCATGCAAGGCTGACCGATGTGGCGCTCAAGCAAGGCAGCCAGACCCAGCCGCTGGTGGAAGGCCTGTTGGGTTACGTGCTGCCTGGCGCAATCATGCGCTGGCCGGCACCGGGACCGATGGCCGCCAATCCGGCGTTGCAGGTACGGGTCAACGGCGCGCCGCAGGTTCAGAGCATTATCCCAACACGTTAATCACATCCCCTGTAGCAGCTGCCGAAGGCTGCGTTCGGCTGCGGAGCAGTCGCCAAATCAGGCACCGCAGTCATTCAGGTAAATCGTAGAGACCGTTTTGCGACTGCTTCGCAGCCGAACGCAGGCTTCGCCAGCGGCTACAGGGATTGTGTGAGTTGTGACAAAGAGGAATCTGTCCATAGACGGACCAAATGCGCGAATGAGCCAAGGCCTGGCTCGCAGTTTACAGCGGCCGTTGTGGGCAGTGAGCTGCGCGTACTGGCTGGTGTTCGCCCCTCAAACAGGGGCCGGTGATCTGCCGCCACCGCCCAGCGGCATGGAGGCTGTGGCCGATGCACAGTTGTTTCTGGAATTGGTGGTCAATCAAATGAATACCGGACGAGTCGTGGCGGTGGAGCAGAGGCGCGGACGGTTCTTTCTACCGGCCAGCGCATTACACGACACCGGCATCAAGCTGCCTGAAAACACCGGCACCGAAGTCGACCTCGACAGCGTCCCGGGCCTGCACAGCGAGTACGACAGTGGCGCTCAACGATTGCTGCTGGAGGTGCCACCGGACTGGCTGCCGGAGCAGTTCGTCGGCAACCGCCAAGCCTATCCGCGAACCCCGGCCCTGAGCAGTTTCGGTGCCTTGCTCAACTACGACCTGTACCTCAACGACACCGATGACGCCGGCACTTACCTCGCGGCATGGAACGAAGTGCGGCTGTTCGACAGCTGGGGCACGCTGTCCAACACCGGGCAATACCGCCGCACATTGTCGGGGGAGGCGGTGAGTACGCTGAGTAATGGTTACCTGCGCTACGACACCACCTGGCGTTATTCCGATGACGAGCGATTGCTGACTTATGAGGCCGGCGACCTGGTCAGCGGCGCGCTACCGTGGAGCAGCTCGGTGCGCCTGGGCGGGGTGCAAGTGTCCCGTGACTTCGGCGTGCGCCCGGACCTGGTGACCTACCCCTTGCCGCAGTTTGCCGGCGAAGCGGCCGTGCCGTCCTCGGTGGACCTGTTCATCAACGGCTACAAATCCAGCAGCGCCGAGCTGCAACCCGGTCCTTACACACTGACCAACATCCCGTTCATCAACGGCGCCGGAGAAGCGGTCGTGGTCACGACGGATGCGCTGGGCCGACAGGTCTCGACCACGGTGCCGTTCTACGTCACCAGCAGCTTGCTGCAAAAAGGCTTGAGTGATTTTTCTGTCGCCGCCGGCACCTTGCGCCGAGACTACGGCCTCCGCGATTTCAGCTACGGCCCCGGTGTCACGTCCGGCAGCCTGCGTTACGGTTTGAGTGATAACTTCACTCTGGAAAGCCATGCCGAAGCGTCGGATTCCCTGAGTCTCGGCGGCATGGGCGGCAACCTGCGACTGGGCAATTTCGGGGTGCTCAACACCGCGCTCAGCCAAAGCCGTTTCGAAGGCGAAAACGGTCAGCAATTGAGCCTCGGCTATCAGTACAGCAGCCAGCGCTACAGCTTTTCCTGGCAACGCCTGCAACGTCGCGATCAGTACGCCGACCTGACCGTGGTCGACAGCCCTTACACCACCCTGAGCACACGCAGCGAACAGGCGACCCTGAGCCTCAACCTCGACACGTGGGGCAGCCTCGGCGTCGGTTATTTCGACGTGCGTGCGGCGGATGATTCGCGCACCCGGTTGCTCAACCTGACCTGGAGCAAACCCTTGTGGCGCAACACCAGTTTCTACTTATCGGCCAACCGCGAAATCGGTGACAGCAACTGGGCGGTGCAGGCGCAACTGGTGATCCCGTTCGATCTGCGCGGCAGTCTGGCCATCAGCAGCGAACGCAGCAAGACCGGGCAAAACCAGCAGCGGGTCAACTACAGCCGCGCGGTGCCCACCGAAGGCGGGGTGGGCTTCAACCTCGGTTACGCCCATGGCGATGGCCCGGATTATCGTCAGGCTGACCTGACCTGGCGCCTGCAATCGGTGCAGTTGCAGGCGGGTGTCTATGGCAACAGCGACGCCGAAACCCGTTGGGCCGATGCCAGTGGCTCGTTGGTCTGGATGGACCGTCAGGTATTCGCGGCCAACCGGATCGACGATGCTTTTGTGGTGGTCAGCACCGAGGGTTACGCGGACATTCCCGTGCGCTACGAAAACCAGCAGGTGGGTCAGACGGATCGCAACGGCCACTTGCTGGTGCCCTGGAGCAGCGCCTATTACCGTGGCAAATACGAAATCGATCCGCTGAATCTGCCGGCTAACGTGCGCAGCCACAATGTCGAGCAGCGGATCGCGGTACGCCGGGGCAGCGGTTATCTGCTGGAGTTTCCGTTAACCAAGGTGATCGCTGCGAGCATCGTGCTGGTGGATGCACAGCAACGGGAATTGCCCTTGGGCAGCAACGTTGTGCACGAGCAGAGCGGCGCACAAACCGTGGTCGGCTGGGACGGTCTGGTGTACCTGGAAAACCTTCAAAAGCACAACAGCTTGCGGGTGACACTGGCGGATGGAAAGAGCTGCCAGGTGCAGTTCGCCGTGGACTCGAATCAGGATCAGGTCCCGCTGATCGGGCCGTTGGTGTGCCAATGAAATGGCTGGTGTTGTTGGCGCTATGGCTGCCGGGGTGCGCCTGGGCGCTGTGCTCCGTGGTCAGCACCACAGCGGCGGCGTTCGGTTCACAGAGTTCGATTGCGGTGCGCACCACGGCTCAAGCCAGTTCCACCCCCAATGCGGGGTTGAGTTGCACCGGCTCACTGCTGTCATTGCTGACTGACAATGACCACTTCTACGCCACCGTCTCGTCGACTCAATCCGGCTTGCTCGGGCCGACCGGGGACGTTATCGGCTATACGTTGTATGCCGACAACAGCACCAGCTACCCGATCACCCGTGGCGTGGCATTCGATTTCGCCCGCAATGGCATCATCGATGCGCTCGGCCTGCTGGGCAGTGTGATACCGAAAACCGCGCCCGTTTATTTGCGAACGACCATCGGCAGCAACGTAGCGGCGGGCGTCTACAGCGAGACCCTGAGTATTTTCTGGAGCTGGAATTATTGTGCGGTCATCGGTGCCGGCAGCATCTGCCTGGGGCGCGACATCGGCAGTGGCACTGCGACGGTAACCGTCAATATGACCGTGGCCAACGACTGCACCATCACCGCACCGAACATCAGTTTCGGCAGTGCGCCGGTGGTCAGCGGCTTCACTGCAGTCACCGGCCAGACCATCAACCTGGCCTGCACCAAGGGCAGCGCCTACACCGTGGGGCTGGACGACGGCCAGCATGCGGCCGGTATCGGCGGGCGCCGACGGATGATCTCGGGTGCAAATTACCTGGCCTACGACATCTTCAAAAGTGCCGGCACCACCCGCTGGGGCAGTGTCGGCGGTGCGCGTCGGGCCAGTTCCGACGCGGAGGTGAACCCTGGCAATGGCTTGGGGACGGGCAGCCAGGTGTTTAACTACAACGCAAAAATCTACACCGACCAGACCACACCGCCGGCTGGGACTTATCTGGACAGCGTGATCCTTGATGTCGGGTTTTGATGTCGAAAACACCACCGACTCTGTAGCAGCTGCCGAGCCTGCGAGGCTGCGTTCGGCTGCGCAGCAGTCGTAAACCCGGTTTACGCGGTTTTCCTGAAAGAACCGGTTGCCTGAGTTTACGACTGCTTCGCAGCCGAACGCAGCCGAACGCAGCCTCGCGCTGCTCGGCAGTTGCTACAGGGGGAGCGTTCCAAACGTTATGGGTGGGGATCGGCTACCGCTCGATACTGCGATTCCACCGCGCATTCCATTCCGGGCGCTGTTCGTTGACCTGATCCCAGTCAAACACGAACTCGCCTTTCTCGCTGCCGAGTCCTTCTAGTTGCACAAAAGCCATAACTGCGCTCCACCTGAGATTGTTATGCGTCGCCCGAAGGCGCGCTTTTTTGTATGGGCAGATACGAAAGATGTTGCTGGGTGCGTTGGCGCTCGACTTCAGTCGGCTGCCGCTGTTGTTCGAATCGCCCCTGTCTGGACGCAAAGTAGGACGAAGACATCAATGGCCTATTTCACTGAAGCGCTGACTATTTTCAGTTTCATTCAGTGAATAAATTTATCGTCGAGAAATCACATGCCTGATTCCATTGAGCGGAATGAAAACAACAATGAAGTCGGTGTCGGGGCTGTCTCCAGATTGTTTGCGGTGTTGCGCAGCCTGGGCGACACGGTTGAAGGCGGGGAGCGTGTGACACAACTGGCGCAGCGCATCGGTCTGTCGAACCGACCACGCATCGCTACCTGCGCAGCCTGATGGACGAAGGCATGGTCGAGCAGGACGCTCGCAGTAAACGCTATCGCCTGAGCCTGGATTTTTTTGCGCTGGCGGCACGGGCTGGCAACACCGGAAATCTGCGCGAACTGGTGCGGCCGTCGTTGTTGCGGCTGTCGGGCTCACTGGGGGATTCGTTTTTTTTACTGGCACGCAGCGGTTTTGATGCGATCTGCCTGGACCGCAGTGAAGGGCCGTTTCCGATTCGCACCTTTACCGGCGATATCGGCGGGCGGGTGGCGCTGGGTGTGGGGCAGGGCAGCCTGGCGTTTCTGCCGGAAGATGAGCGCGATACGGTGATCCATTACAACCTGCCGCGGCTCAAGGATTTTCACCTGTACGGCGAGGTGTTCCTGCGCTCGGAAGTCGAGAATGTGCGCGCTGGGGTATGCCGGGCGCAACACTGGCGTGCTGCAAGGCATGGCCGGTGTGGCGGTGCCGATTCTGGATCGCGAAGGACGGGCCGTGGCGGCGTTGAGCGTGGCCACGGTGAGTGATCGGCTGGGGCCGGACCGTTTGCCGACGGTAGTGGACATGCTTAAGCGCGAAGCGGCGCTGATCGGGCCGCGGATCAATCCGTTTGATCCGTTGTTGCGCCGGCCATCGCAGGTGTTTGGGCAGGGCTGACCACACTCTCCAAATAACCACCATTCCCTTTGTGGGAGCGGGCTTGCTCGCGAAAGCGCCGGATCAGTCGACATCAATGTTGAATTACAAACCGCCTTCGCGAGCAAGCCCGCTCCCACAAGGGATTGTGGTGTGGTCAGAACTGGGTGGTCTGCTTGAGCATCTGCGCCGCTGGCGTATCGCTCGGGCTGACCATCGCATAGTTGTAGCCAGCGCCGGACCAGTACTCGGCCTGCAACTCGCCATCGCTTCGACTGCCACGGGGCAGCAGGTTGTTTTTCGGTCCTGGTGGTCGCACGTAGAAGCTGATCTTGTGCCCGCCCTGGTCCTCGTAAACCACCATCGCCGCCGGCCCTTGCTCGGTGCTGAGCAAACGGCCGCTGACCGGTTTGTAACCTGAACTCGCCAGGTCCGGCAGACGGTTGGCGTGGGTGAAATAACGGTCGAGCCAGCCCTGCATGTCGCCGTCATCGCTGACCTTGTAGTCGGCTGGCAGGATGCCTTGCTGGGCGATCAAGCGGTAAGCCTGCATGGCATCGGTCATCGGCAGTGACGCGCTGGTTAGCGTCATTTCCCGCGCCTGCCAGCCACTCAATCCGCCGACACTGACCGCGATCAAGAGCACCGCAGCGCTGGCCAGATGACGGCGGGACTGGCGTTTTAGGCGTTGGCGAATCAGCGCCGGGTCGAGGTCCAGGTTGGCTGTGTAGTGCAACGCGCCGCTCATCGCCGCGCGCAGTTGTTGGGCGTCCTGCTGCCAGGCGCGCACTTGTGCGGCGGTTTCAGGATTGCTGGCCAGGTAAGTCTCGACCAGGCGCCGGTCGGCGTCGTTGAGTTGATGATCGACGTAGGCGTGCAGGTCGCGTTCGCTAGGGGGCATGCTGATCATTTGAGTATCCGCAGAGAAGGGCTGGTGATTTCGCCGTCGCTGAGTTGGCGCAGGGCCTGACGGGCGCGGGACAGGCGGGACATCACGGTGCCAGTGGGGACGTCGAGAATCTCGGCGACCTCTTTATAACTCAAACCTTCCACCGACACCCAGAGCAGCAGCGCGCGCTGTTCAGTGGTGAGCCGGTCGAAGGCTTGCAGCGTCGATTGGGCGATCACGGTGCGTTCTACTGACGGTTGGGCATCGTCGCGGCCGGTAAAGAATTCGAGCATCCGCGCATAACGCCGGGAGCGTCGGTGGGCGTCGAGAAACTGTCGATAAAGTATCGAAAACAACCAGGCGCGCAAGTCGCCTTCGGGGCGTTTGTCGCCCCAACTGGAGAGGGCGCGCTCCAGGCTCGACTGCACCAGATCGTCCGCGCTGCTGGGATTGCGTGTCAACGACACGCCAAACCGCCGCAATCTGGGAATGATTTCTCTGAGTTGTTCGTCGATATCGTTCATGAAGTTCTGACTAGTCACTACGCTTGGGACTAGGAAGACGCCCGGCACTTGAGGTTATTCCACGCCTGTAGAAATAAATACCGGGCGATGGAATAAAGCGTTGTGGCGTACGTCTGCTTGATCCTTCTCACTTGTGGCCGATGGCCCTGGAGTCATTCATGGTAGATCGTTCATCACCGCCCACCCGGCCACCGCTGAGTACCGCAAGCCTGACGTTGCGCCTTACCGGCATTGCTGTGGTGGTTGCTGCGTTGGCCGGGGCTTTTGCCTACGTCAACGGCACCTTTGACCCACAGCGTCTGACGCCGAAAAAACTGATCAACGTGCTGGAAACCAACAATGGCGTGCACCCGGGGTTCCGGCGTAATCACTCCAAAGGGGTGTGCGTGATCGGGCATTTCGAGAGCAGCGGCGAGGCGCGCACTTACTCCAGTGCGCAGGTGTTCAATGAGGCGAAAACCCCGGTGGTCGGGCGTTTCGCGTTGCCTGCGGGCAATCCTTATGCTGCTGACAGCAGCGTGCCGATCCGCAGCATGGCGTTGCGTTTCACTCAGGCTAACGGCCAGCAATGGCGCACCGGGATGAACAGCATGCCGGTGTTCCCGGTGGGCACGCCTGAAGCGTTTTATCAATTGCAGCAGGCTCAGTCGCCGGATCCGGCCACGGGTAAACCCAATCCAGCGGCGGTTCCGGCGTTTTTTGGTGCTCATCCGGAAGCCGCGCCGTTTCTGGCCTGGATCAAGACTGCCAAGCCTTCCGCCAGTTACGCGACGGAGACTTACAACAGCGTCAACGCGTTTTACTTGGTCAATGCGTCCGGTCAACGGCAAGCGGTGCGCTGGAGCATGACGCCGATTGCACAGGATGCTGCCGGTGCCACGGCGCCTGAAGGGGCTGACTTCCTTGAAAAAGACCTGGTTCAGCGTTTGTCGGCCGGGCCGTTGCGTTGGCAGTTGAACATCACCCTGGCGAACCCCGGTGATCCGGTCAACGACGCCAGCAAGGCCTGGCCTGACGGCCGCAAAGTAGTGAACGCCGGCACCCTGGTGCTTGAACGCACTCAACCGCAACTCGGTGGCGAGTGCCGCGATATCAATTACAACCCGCTCGTATTGCCGGCCGGTATCGAAGGCTCCGACGACCCATTGCTCGCCGCTCGCTCAGCGGGGTACGCCAGTTCCTACCTGCGCCGCACCAGTGAAGTCAGCCAGTTGCCTGCCGCCAACGCTAAACAGGAGGCTCATCAATGAGCGCTCAACCGAACCATTTCGCGCCGTTGGCGCGGCTGCTGCATTGGCTGATGGCGCTGATGGTCATCGCGATGCTGTTTATCGGCGCCGGGATGGTGGCCTCGGTGTCCGAACGTCATGAGTGGCTGATCCATCTGCACAAACCCTTGGGCGTTGCGATTTTGTTGCTGGTGATTGTGCGTCTGGTGGTGCGTTTTTCCACGCAACAGCCGCCACTGCCGGCGGACTTGCCCGGTTGGCAGGCGTTGGCAGCCAAGGCTTCGCACATCTTGCTGTACGCCTTGATGTTGATTTTGCCGCTGCTGGGCTGGGCGATGATCTCGGCGGCGGGGGACCCGGTGATGCTCAGCAATTCGATTCAGTTGCCTTCGATCCTGCCAGCCAATGCGCAGATGTTCGCGTTTTTGCGCAAGGCTCATGGGTATCTGGCGTATTTGCTGTTTCTGACCGTGCTGCTGCATCTGGCGGCAGCGCTGTTTCACGGTTGGGTGCGACGCGATGATGTGCTGGATAGCATGTTGCGAGGGAAGGATCGCGGCTGAGTGAGCCATGGCTGCATGCCGGGCATGCAGCCATCGAGGATGATCAGCGCAGGGTATCGATCATATCGGCAACAGTCGTCAGCACGTCCTTGCCCAATTGCCTGGAGCGCTTTCCCGACCAACCGGTCAGTGCGTTGGGCGCGTCGTTGTTGTCCTTGAAGGGCATCTCCAGGGTCAGCGACAGGCAATCGTACTTCTGACCGACACTGTTACAGGCCAGCGTCATGTTGGCTTTGCCCGGTTCGTCGCGGGTGTAGCCGTGCTTGGTCTGGAAGTCCTTGGTCAGGTGTTTCAGATGGTTGCGGAAATGCTCTTCGAGTTTTTCGATCCGCGGCGTATAGCCCGGGTTGCCTTCGCAACCGGCGGTGAACACGTAGGGGATTTCTTCATCGCCGTGGATGTCGAGGAACAAGTCGACACCGTAGGCTTCCATTTGCTGCTGAACGAACAGCACTTCCGGGCTGATTTCCTGGCTGGCGCTCTGCCAGGCGCGGTTCAGGTCCTGGCCCATGGCGTTGGTGCGCAGGTGACCGTGGAAGGCACCGTCCGGGTTCATGTTCGGCACCAGGTACAGGTCGGCGCTGGCCAGTAGTCTGTTCAGTACCGGGTCGTCGTGCTTTTCCAGGCGTTCGATCACGCCTTCCATGAACCACTCGGCCATGTGTTCGCCGGGGTGTTGCTGGGCGATGATCCAGACCTTGCGCTGACCCTCGGCGCCGGTGCCTTTGCGCAATAACTGGATGTCACGGCCTTCCGCGCTTTTGCCGGTGGCCAGCAATTGAGTGCCGGCCTTGGTCAGCGCCTGCTCGATCAGCCAGTCGTGACGGCCACGGCTGTAGGGTTCGAAGTAGGCAAACCAGGCGTGGGTGGCGGTGGCTTCAAGGCTGAAGCGCAGGCAGTCGCCTTCGAAAATGGTCGGTACGCGGAACCAGTTGACGTGGTCGTAGGACGCTACGGCTTGATAACCGTCCCAAGCCTTGTTGTATGAAGACTTGCTGGCATTGTTCAGACGAAACCAGTGCTCCTGACCGACGTGCAGACCGCTGGCCTTGAAATGGAACCACTGGAAATGCTGGCTGCGGGTGTCTGGTTTGATGGCCAGCAGCGCTTGAAGTGGATTGCTGATGTCCAGTACTTCAATGTTGCCGCTGTCGAAATTTGCGCTGATATCGAAAGAGGATTTAGCCACGGTCATAGTCGATTCCTGATTATGATTTTATGGCTGCTACTTTACACGCTGGGAAGGGAAAAACCGGGGGAAATTGCGGGGTGAAAGTGGGGGCGTCCTCCTTGACGCAGACGCAGCTTAGAGACTGTGCGATTGATTCTCAAGTGCTGTTTTTCATTAGTTTGGGCCAATGATGTCGGGCTTCTCTTGCCATTCGATATTCTTTTGATATCATCCGCGCCAATCGAATTCGCAACACCTGAAGACTTCATTAGCCTGAAGCCAAAGCCAGAATAACTGGCAAAAAAAGACCCGGCAAAAAGCCGGGTCAAAAACCGTGATTAGCCTGATGAGGAGATAGTCCAGGAGACCGACCTAAGGTCTCTTGGTCCATCGACTGATCTCGCGACCAGCTGCATGCAATAATAATCATTCTCGTTTGCAAGTCAAATGATTTTATCTGCTCGATTGGAAAATTCTTTCCTGTCTTCTTCAAAACGTGCGTCTGACTCAGACGCTCTGTCCCTGTAAAGAACGATCAATCATCGCCTTGGCCATGTCGATCATATGCACCGTCGAAAAGGCCAGGTCCCGACTCGCACCGTGCAGGTTGCTGGCCGACTCGTAGGCGGTCGCCGCAGCACAACGCAACAGGTCCGACGCATGCACCAGCGCCTCTTCACCGCTGACGGCAGGGTTCACATCAAAAAATCGCTCCCCGACCACCGCTTCTGACACAGTTGGTTTCAAGTAATAGTCCAAGGCTTTTTGCGCGGCGGCATTGCCTTTGGGCGAGGTGAGGGTGGTGTCCATTTGCATATCCGACAGGTCATTGCTGGGTAACGTCATGGCGAGGGCAAGCTCCGTGATAGATTCAGATCCGTGAACCAATCCTAGTACGAACTGTATTTGTGACGAGAATTTAAATACTACAATTTGTGTTTTGTTGCTCGGAGTACGCCACGTATCGTGCCGCCCATGGATAAATGGATTGAGTTGGTCAAAGCCAAGATGAGTGAGCTCAAAGTCACTCAGGAAGTACTCGCCGATCGCCTCGGGATGTCCCAGGGCGGCGTGGGTCACTGGCTGAATAAACGCCGTCAGCCGAGCATCGAGGACATGAATCGTGTCTTGCGGGCGCTCGGGATGGATTTTCTGGAAGTGGCGATGGTGATTCGGGAGCCTTTAGTGCTGCAGGACGACGAAATGTCCCTGACTCAAAAGTACAACCCGTACTTTCGTTATCCGGTCAGTGACTGGCGCGTGCCTGCCGAGGTGCGTGACGGTGAGCTATCGGTCTACGGCAAGCCGCGTTTCGAACTGACCGATTACCACGCTCAGGGCGCGGCATTCTGGCTCGAGGTGGTCGGCGACGCGATGACCGCACCCAGCGGTATCAGCATTGCCGAGGGCATGATGATCCTGGTGGACCCGGCCATTGTGCCGGACCCCGGAAAGCTGGTGATCGTACAATGGGCAGACAGTGTTGAAGCGATCTTTCGCAAGCTGATCGAAGAGGGCGGGCAGCGTTACCTGGTCCCGCTCAATCCGACGTATCCGAAAGCCCTTTTCACCGAGGAGTGCCGAATTCTCGGCGTAGTGGTTCAGGCAACGGCCAAGTTCTAATCAGATCGGTCCGCGCAATGCGTAGGACCGATCTTCATTTTCACGCTTCTTCCAGTTCGACCAACGCACTGCCTTCGCTGACCATCTCGCCTTCCTGGCAATACAACGCCTTGATCACACCGGCGTGGGGCGCGCGAATGCTGTGCTCCATCTTCATCGCTTCCAGCACCACCAGTTGCGCCCCGGCTTCGACCGTTTGCCCGGCCTCGACCAGCACACGCACGATGCTGCCGTTCATGGGCGCGGTGAGCCCCCCCTGATGACTGTGACTGGCTTCGATGGCGCTGATCGGGTCGTAGGACTCGATGCGGCGCAATTCACCTTCCCATTGCAGATACACAACGTCGCCACGACGGATTGCCCGGTGCTGGCGACGCACGCCGTTGTGCTCGGTCAGCAGCTGCTCGCCCTTGAGTTGTGCGGTGTGGGCATCAACGTTACCCAATGTCAGCGCCCGGTCTTGTCCTTCGCAACTCAAGTGAAGGGTGATTTCCCTCGGCAGCCCGGCGCGGAAACCATTGCCCACACCCCAAGGCGAACTCAGGTCATCAGCACGCGGAGAACCCGACTGGCTCTGGGCAAACGCCTGAGCGGCGGCTAGCCAGAATTCGTCACTGAGGTCCGCAGGCTCTGGCAGCAATTGCTCCTGATAACGCGGAATAAAACCGGTATCCAGTTCTGCCGCCGCAAACGCCGGATGGCCGATGATACGGCGCAAGAAGTTAATGTTGGTCTTGAGCCCGCCGATCGCAAACTCGTCGAGCATGCTTAACAACCGCAGCCGCGCTTGTTCACGGTCCTCGCCCCAGGCAATCAGCTTACCGAGCATCGGGTCGTAGAACGGCGAGATCTCATCGCCTTCTTCCACACCGCTGTCGACCCGACGTCCCGGGCCTTCGGCCGATTCGCGATACAACGCCAGACGCCCGGTGGCCGGCAGGAAGTCATGGCTCGGGTCCTCGGCATACAGTCGCACTTCAATCGCATGGCCGATCAACGGCACTTCGGCCTGGGTCATCGGCAGCGCTTCACCGCGAGCCACGCGAATCTGCCAGGCCACGAGGTCAAGGCCGGTGATCGCTTCGGTGACCGGGTGCTCGACCTGCAGGCGTGTGTTCATCTCCATGAAGAAAAACTCACCACGCGAATCCAGCAAAAACTCCACGGTACCGGCACCGACATAGCCGATGGCCTGTGCCGAACGCACGGCGGCTTCACCCATAGCGCGACGCAGTTCCGGGCTCAAGCCTGGAGCGGGCGCTTCTTCGACGACTTTCTGATGGCGACGCTGAATCGAGCAGTCACGTTCGTTGAGGTACAGGCAGTTACCGTGCTGATCGGCGAACACCTGGATTTCCACGTGACGCGGTTTGAGCAGGTATTTCTCCACCAGCATCCGCGAATCGCCAAACGAGGATTTCGCCTCGCGTTGCGCCGAGGCCAGGGCTTCGGCCAATTGGCTGACGTCCTCAACCACTTTCATGCCTTTACCGCCGCCGCCCGCCGTGGCTTTGAGCAGCACCGGATAACCGATGCGTTCGCAGGCGTCGCGAAAGGTGTCGAAGTCCTGAGCTTCGCCGTGATAGCCGGGGACCAAGGGCACGCCGGCGGTTTCCATCAGGGCTTTGGCGGCGGACTTGCTGCCCATCGCGTCAATGGCCGAGGCGGGCGGGCCGAGGAAGATCAGGCCGGCGTCTTCAATGGCACGGGCGAACCCGGCGTTCTCGGACAAAAAGCCATAACCGGGGTGAATCGCCTGAGCGCCGCTGGCCTTGGCCGCCGCGATCAATTTATCGATTTGCAGATAGCTGTCAGCGGCTTTGCTGCCGCCGAGGTCGACGCGGATATCCGCTTCACGGCTGTGCCGGGCTTCACGGTCCGTGGCGCTGTGCACGGCCACGGTGGTCAGGCCCAACGCCTTGGCGGTGCGCATGACCCGGCAGGCGATTTCGCCACGGTTGGCCACCAGCAGGGTGGTGAGAACAGGTGCGCTCATCAACGCGGCTCCTTGGTGGTGGTCGGGGCTTGCCAGCTCGGCGGACGCTTTTGCAGAAAGGCGCGCAGGCCCTCCTGGCCTTCGGGGCTGACGCGGATGCGGGCGATGGCATTCTCGGTGTAACGGCGCAGTGCCGGGGTCAGCGCGCCGTTGCCGACTTCACGCAGCAAGTCCTTGCTGACACGCATGGCCGCCGGGCTGTTGAGCAGCAGGTTATCGATCCACTGTTCGACGTTCTGTTCCAGTTCCGCGGCCGGATAACTCTCCGACAGCAGGCCGATTTCCCGCGCCCGTTGCCCGCCGAAACGTTCGGCCGTCAGCGCATAACGGCGTGCCGCCCGCTCGCCGATGGCTTGCACCACGAATGGGCTGATCACCGCCGGCGCCAAGCCGATGCGTACTTCCGACAGGCAGAACTGCGCGTCATCGGCGCCAATCGCCATGTCGCAGCAACTGATCAGGCCCAGCGCGCCGCCATAGGCTGCGCCTTGCACCACGGCCAGCGTCGGGATTTTCAGTTTGGCGAGGTTGTACATCAACTCTGCCAGTTCCCGGGCGTCGTCGAGGTTGGTGTGGTAATCGAGTTCGGCCGATTGCTGCATCCAGGCCAGGTCGGCACCGGCGCTGAAATGCTTGCCGCGAGCGCGCACCAGCAGAAACCGCAGGCTGGCATCGGTCGAGACCTTGTCCAGGGCGAGTATCAGTTCGCGGATCATCTCGGCGTTGAAGGCGTTGTTCTTTTCTTCACGGCTGAGCCACAGGGTCGCGAAACCTCGTGGGTCGGTCAGCAGTTGGAGGGTGTTGAAGTCGCTCATATTCGTCCGTCTCCACAACTTTATTCTGTGGGAGCGAGGCTTGCCCGCGAAGGAAGCGCCGCGGTTTGCCTGTTGCACCGCGTCATGCCTGTTCGCGGGCAAGTCGGGTCGCCGCCCGCTCGCTCCTACAAGGTCGGATCACATCCGGAACACGCCGAAGCGGCTCGGTTCGATTGGCGCATTCAGCGACGCCGACAAGGCCAGGGCCAATACATCGCGGGTCTGCGCCGGGTCGATGACGCCGTCGTCCCACAGCCGTGCGCTGGAGTAGTAAGGGTGGCCCTGTTCTTCGTATTGATCGAGGATCGGCTGCTTGATCTCGGCTTCCTGCTCGGCGCTGAAACCCTGGCCACTGCGCTCGGCTTGCTCGCGCTTGACTTGCACCAGCACGCCCGCCGCTTGTTCGGCGCCCATCACGCCGATGCGCGCGTTCGGCCACATCCACAGGAAGCGTGGGTCGTAAGCCCGCCCGCACATGCCGTAGTTACCGGCACCAAAACTGCCGCCAATGATCACGGTAAATTTCGGTACCTTGGCACACGCCACGGCGGTCACCAGTTTCGCGCCGTGCTTGGCGATGCCGCCGGCCTCGTATTTCTGGCCGACCATGAAACCGGTGATGTTTTGCAGGAACAGCAACGGTATGCCGCGCTGGCAGGCCAGTTCGATAAAGTGCGCGCCTTTCTGCGCGGCTTCGGCGAACAGGATGCCGTTGTTGGCGAGGATCGCGATCGGGTAACCGTGCAAATAGGCGAAGCCGCACACGAGGGTGGTTCCGAACAGCGCTTTGAATTCGTCGAACACCGAACCGTCGACCAGCCGCGAGATCACTTCGCGCACATCGAACGGTTGCTTGGCATCAGCCGAGACCACGCCGTACAGCTCATCGCTGGCGTAGAGCGGGGCGATCGGTGTGCGCTGTTGCAGTTCGCCGAGTTTGCGCCAGTTGAGGTTGGCAACGCTGCGTCGCGCAATGGCCAAGGCGTGTTCATCGCTTTCGGCGTAATGGTCGGCGACACCGGAAATCTTGCAGTGCACATCGGCCCCGCCGAGGTCCTCAGCGCTGACCACTTCACCCGTCGCCGCTTTCACCAACGGCGGGCCGGCGAGGAAAATGGTGGCCTGCTGGCGCACCATAATCGCTTCGTCGGCCATCGCTGGCACATAGGCGCCACCAGCGGTGCAGGAACCCATGACCACCGCGATCTGCGGAATGCCCATGGCGCTCATGTTGGCCTGGTTGAAGAAGATCCGTCCAAAGTGCTCGCGGTCCGGGAACACTTCATCCTGACGCGGCAAGTTGGCGCCGCCGGAGTCCACCAGATAGATGCACGGCAAGCGATTTTGCTGGGCGATGGTCTGGGCACGCAGGTGTTTTTTCACGGTCAGCGGGTAGTACGAACCCCCTTTCACCGTGGCGTCGTTGGCGACGATCATGCATTCGACGCCTTCCACACGGCCAATCCCGGCAATCACGCCAGCCGCCGGAACGTCTTCGCCGTAGACCGCATAAGCCGCCAGTTGGCTGATCTCGAGAAACGGTGAGCCCGGATCGAGCAAACGATTGATTCGCTCACGAGGCAGCAACTTGCCCCGCGAGGTATGGCGTTCTTGCGCCTTCGGGCCGCCACCTTGCTGCACTTGGGCGAGCAGGGTGTGCAGGGCGTCGACCTGTTTGAGCATCGCCGCGCTGTTGGCCGCGAACTCCGCCGAACGGGGGTTGAGCTGGGTATGCAGGATAGCCATGGACAGCTCCGTTTAGCGGGTTTCGTTGAACAGTTCGCGACCGATCAGCATGCGACGGATCTCACTGGTGCCGGCGCCGATTTCGTACAGCTTGGCGTCACGCAGCAGACGACCCGCCGGGAATTCGTTGATGTAGCCGTTGCCGCCGAGAATCTGGATCGCGTCGAGGGCCATTTGTGTGGCGCGTTCGGCGCTGTAGAGGATCACGCCGGCGGCGTCCTTGCGGGTGGTTTCGCCGCGCTCGCAGGCCTGGGCCACCGCATAAAGATAGGCGCGGCTGGCGTTGAGTTGGGTGTACATGTCGGCGACTTTGCCTTGGATCAGCTGGAACTCGCCGATGCTTTGGCCGAACTGCTTGCGGTCGTGGATGTAGGGAACGATCAGGTCCATGCAGGCCTGCATGATCCCGGTCGGGCCACCGGACAGGACAACGCGTTCGTAGTCGAGGCCGCTCATCAGCACTTTCACGCCGCCGTTGAGGATGCCGAGGATGTTTTCTTCAGGGACTTCGACGTCATCGAAGAACAGCTCGCAGGTGTTGGAGCCGCGCATGCCGAGCTTGTCGAATTTGTTGCTGCGGCTGAAGCCTTTTGAATCACGTTCGACGATGAAGGCGGTGATGCCGTGCGGGCCTTTTTCCAGGTCGGTCTTGGCGTAGATCACGTAGGTGTTAGCGTCGGGACCGTTGGTGATCCAGGTTTTGCTGCCGTTGAGCACGTAGTGATCACCGCGTTTGTCGGCACGCAGTTTCATCGACACCACGTCGGAACCGGCATTCGGTTCGCTCATGGCCAAGGCGCCAATGTGCTCGCCGCTGATCAGCTTCGGCAGGTATTTGGTTTTCTGTTCGTGATTGCCGTTGCGGTTGATCTGGTTGACGCAAAGGTTGGAGTGCGCGCCGTAGGACAGCGCGACTGAGGCCGAACCGCGGCTGATTTCTTCCATGATCACTACATGCGCCAGATAACCCAGCCCAGCGCCGCCATACTCTTCCGGCACGGTAACGCCCAGCAGGCCCATGTCGCCGAATTTGCGCCACAGGTCGGCCGGGAACAGGTTGTCGATGTCGATCTGAGCGGCGCGCGGGGCGATCTCTTTGGCGACGAAGGACTGAACCTGATCGCGCAGCATGTCGATGGTTTCACCGAGGGCAAAGTTCAGGGATGGGTAGCTCATGGGTCACCTTTTGGCTTTTTTATCGGTTGGTGAGACCGTCAATCGGCTCTCACCTTTACGTTAACGTAAGCCTGTGACGAATGGCTGTCAATCACCCTTTACGTTAACGTCAACTTGAGCGACTCTGTAGGAGCAAAGCTTGCTCGCGAAGAACGATAACGCGGTCGTATGTTACACCGCAGTGCTCCCTTCGCGGGCAAGCCTCGCTCCTACAATAAAGACAATAGGGGTCGTCATGGATCAACCCAGTGCAAGCCCGCAGCGCAGCTACACCCGTGGTTCCCAGGATAAAGTGTTACTGGCGATGACCATCGGTCAGGCATTTGACAAAACGGTCGCGCAGTACCCGGCCGGAGAGGCGCTGGTCGTGCGCCATCAAAACGTGCGCTACACCTGGCAGCAACTGGCCGACGCCGTCGACCTGCACGCCAGAGCCCTGTTGGCGCTGGGCCTGCAGACCGGGGACCGCCTCGGTATCTGGGCGCCGAATTGCGCGCAGTGGTGCATCAGCCAGTTCGCCAGCGCGAAAATCGGTGTGATCCTGGTCAACATCAACCCGGCGTATCGCAGTTCCGAACTCGAATACGTGTTGAAGCAATCCGGCTGCCAATGGCTGGTCTGCGCTGGTGCTTTCAAGACCTCCGACTATCACGGGATGCTGCAAGGCCTGATGCCCGAACTGGCGGAGCAATCCATCGGAAAGTTGCACTGCGAGCGCCTGCCGCAATTGCGCGGCGTCATCAGTCTGGATGCACAACCACCGTCGGGTTTCCTGCCGTGGTCGCAGCTGGCCGATCTCGCCGCCAGCGTGTCCGCCGAACAGTTGCGCGAACGCCAGGACAGCCTTCATTTCGATCAGGCGGTGAACATCCAGTACACCTCCGGCACCACCGGGTTCCCGAAAGGCGCGACCCTCAGTCACTACAACATTCTCAACAACGGATACATGGTCGGCGAAAGCCTCGGGCTGACAGCCGATGATCGCCTGGTGATCCCGGTGCCGCTGTATCACTGCTTCGGCATGGTTATGGGCAACCTCGGCTGCATCACCCACGGCAGCACCATGATTTATCCCAACGATGCGTTCGATCCGCTCTTGACCTTGACCACAGTCGCCGAAGAAAAGGCCACCGCACTTTACGGCGTGCCGACCATGTTCATCGCCATGCTCGATCAGCCCGCACGCGCCGAATTCGATCTGTCGAGCCTGCGCACCGGGATCATGGCCGGGGCGACCTGCCCGATCGAAGTGATGCGCCGGGTCATCAGTGATATGCACATGAGCGAGGTGCAGATTGCCTACGGCATGACGGAAACGAGCCCCGTGTCATTGCAGACCGGTCCGTCAGACGAACTGGAACTGCGCGTCACCACCGTTGGCCGGACCCAGCCGCAGCTGGAAAGCAAGATCATCGATGAGGCCGGCAATCTGGTGCCGCGCGGCACCATTGGCGAACTCTGCACCCGCGGTTACAGCGTGATGCTCGGTTACTGGAACAACCCGCAAGGCACCGCGGAAGCTATCGACCAGGCAGGCTGGATGCACACCGGTGATCTGGCGAGCATGAACGACGAAGGCTACGTGTGCATTGCCGGGCGTAACAAGGACATGATCATCCGCGGCGGTGAGAACATTTACCCGCGTGAGCTGGAAGAGTTTTTCTTTACTCATCCCGCGGTGGCGGACGTGCAGGTGATCGGGATTCCGTGCTCGCGCTATGGCGAAGAGATTGTCGCCTGGATCAAATTCCACCCGGGCCACAGTGCTACCGAACAGGAACTGCAAACCTGGTGCAAGGAACGCATCGCGCACTTCAAGACGCCACGTTACTTCAAGTTCGTGGAAGAATTTCCAATGACCGTGACGGGGAAAATTCAGAAGTTTCGGATGCGCGAGATCAGTATCGAGGAATTGCAAATCAACAAAGCCTGACGCAATCCCCTGTGGGAGCGGGCTTGCTCGCGAAGGCGGAGGGTCAGTCAGCGATGTCGTCGGCTGATACACCGCCTTCGCGAGCAAGCCCGCTCCCACAAGGAATGGTGGAATACTTGAACGCCGGAAAGCACAAAGGGGAGCCGAAGCTCCCCTTTAATTTTGTCGTTGCGCGTGCTCTTTTTTTATTATTGAGGGGCGGTCTGTTGTTGTTTTTAGTGACCGTGGCCCTTTACTGCTGTTTTTGTCGATCCCCATCCGGGATCAAGAGCAAACGTATTTTTTTGAGCGCTGACCTGCTTTTTCGCTGAGCGATCCAACCAGTTCGGGAGCTACCTGAAGGTAGTTTTATTGTTCTCTGCCCGGTTGCGGGTTACTCCGAAAAGCACCCTGAAAAGCACATCCTCTCCAAAAAAATCTGTTAGCTGCGTCTCTGCCGTGTTGTTTTTGTTATGTCAGAGTCGTTACGTCTTATTTTTATTAGGTTTGCCGCTTTTTTTGTTCTTGTTATGCAGTAGAGATAGCAGAAGCCGTGCCAACTTTAAAAAATCGTTATAAATCAACTATTTAAGGTTTTGTCGGATTTTTCGTTCGGACAAAACCAGACAATTTGTTTCCGTGTTACTCGCTTGTGCCCCACGTTCCAGACGCAGCGGTAACACCCGCACGCCTCACTGTGCGCTGCGAGCCTTGGCCACGCGCGAACCGGTTGGTCGCCCCAGCACGGTGCAAATCTGCTGACCGGCCAAAATCAAAGCGTCCAGATCAATGCCGGTCTCGATGCCGAGGCCGTTGAGCAGGTAAACCACGTCTTCGGTGGCGACGTTACCGCTGGCGCCCTTGGCGTACGGGCAGCCGCCGAGGCCGGCGATGGAGCTGTCGAACACCGAGATGCCTTCCAGCAGGCTGGCGTAGATGTTGGCCATGGCCTGGCCATAAGTGTCGTGGAAGTGCCCGGCCAGTTTTTCACGCGGCACATCGGCCGAGACCACGTCGAACATCTTGCGGGTCGCGCCGGCGGTACCGGTGCCGATGGTGTCGCCCAGGGAGACTTCATAGCAGCCCATGGCGTAGAGCTCGCGAGCGACCCGGGCAACTTGTGCAGGCTCAACGTTACCTTCGTAAGGGCAACCCAACACGCAGGACACGTAACCGCGCACGCTGACGCCGTGTTGCTTGGCGGCGTCCATGATCGGCACGAAGCGCTCCAGGCTTTCGCTGATCGAGCAATTGATGTTGCGCTGGGAAAATGCTTCGGAGGCCGCCGCGAACACCGCGACTTCCTTGACCCCGGCCGCCATTGCATCCTCAAACCCGCGCAAGTTGGGGGCGAGTGCGCCATAGGTCACGCCCGGTTTGCGCTGGATCTGCGCAAAGACTTCGGCGGAACCGGCCATTTGCGGCACCCACTTGGGCGAAACGAAACTGCCGACTTCTATATAGCCAAGGCCCGCCGCAGTCAGCGCGTCGACCAGTTGCACCTTGTCCGCAACGCTGATGGGTTGGGCTTCGTTTTGCAGACCGTCGCGAGGACCGACTTCGACCAGGCGTACGTGAGTGGGTAGGGACATGGGAATCGACCTGTTGAAATGATATGAATGTTCACAGAACCCTGTAGGAGCGAACTGTGGCGAGGGGATTTATCGAAACGTCGCACCGCCCCGTTCGGCTGCGAAGCAGTCGCTAAACCGGTGAATTCGGTTTATCTGAGACACGTGGTCTCAGGTTTTAGGGGCCGCTTCGCGACCCAACGGGGATAAATCCCCTCGCCACAGTTCGCTCCTACAGGTATCTGGGGTGATTATTGAACGAGCTGCTGGCTCTTGATCGTCTGCTCCAGCGCCTGGGTACAGCGCTCTTGCGCCGTGTCCAGTTCCAGCTTCATCTGCTCGATGTCGAGCATCTGCTGCTCAAGCTGTTCGCGGCGCTCGGCGATCTTGCTCAGCATGGTTTGCAGCTGTTTTTGATTGCCGCCGGTGGGGTCGTAGAGTTCGATCAGCTCGCGGCACTCGGCCAGGGAGAAGCCAATGCGCTTGCCCCGCAGGATCAGCTTCAGGCTGACCTTGTCACGGGGTGTATAGACGCGTTCCTGGCCACGACGCTCAGGGCTGAGCAGGCCTTGCTCTTCATAAAAGCGAATGGCCCGCGTGGTGATGTCGAGCTCGCGGGCGAGGTCGGAAATGCTATAGGTCTGGCTGCTCATGGAAGCGCTCGAAAAAGGTCATTGCGCTAAGCTAATGGCAGGTTGACGTTTACGTCAAGGGGCATGGATCTTCATTGATATCACTGGCCTCTTCGTGGGTAAGCCTCGCTCCTACAGGGGGATCTCTGCAATGTACAAATTTTGTGTTCACAGAAAATCTGATGTAGGAGCGAGGCTTGCCCGCGAAGAACGATTACTCGGTCCAAAGCCCTACACCTTATCGAGCTTCTTCTCATGCGCCGTCACTTGCTGGCACAACTCGATCATCTGTTCGCGCATCCAGCGGTTGGCCGGGTCCTGGTCGGTGCTTTCGTGCCAGTAGAGGTGAGTTTCCACCGGCGGCACGTCGTTGACCGGGAGGTTCACCGAGTACAAGTCATGGCGGCGTGCAAAGCGTTCCGGCACGGTCATGACCATGTCGGTCTGCTGCAACACCTGGGACGCCATCAGGTAATGCTGGGAACGCAGGGCAATTTTGCGCTGGATGCCCATTTTTCCGAGAGCCAGGTCGACATGACCCAGGCCGCTGCGGCGGCTGGAAATATGGATGTGCGTCAGCGACAGATAATCATCGAGGGTGAGTTTCTCTTTGCCCGCCAGCGGATGGCCCTTGCGCATCGCACACACGTAACGGTCTTCCATCAACTTGACGTGACGCACTTGCGGGTCAGTGTTGAGCGGCGCATCCACCGCGAAGTCGAGACGCCCGGCCGCCAACTCCTTGGTGGTCTCGCGGCGCTTGGACAGAAAGCTTTCGATGATCACCGTCGGCGCGAGGCGGCGCAGGCGCTGGAACAGCGGCGGCAGAATCACCGCTTCGGTCAGGTCGGTCATGCTGATGCGATACGTTTTGACCGCCTGCAACGGGTTGAAAATCCGGCTTTCCTGCACCGACACCCGCAGCAGGGAGAGGGCATTACGCACCGGCCCGATGATGTTCTGCGCCATCGGCGTCGGCACCATGCCCTGCGCCGTGCGCACGAACAACGGGTCATTGAAGGTCTCGCGCAGGCGGGCCAGAGCGTTCGAGACGGCAGGCTGGGTAATGCCGACAATCTGCCCGGCGCGGGTCAGGTTGGCTTCGGTGTAGATCGCGTCGAAGACGATGAAAAGGTTGAGGTCGACCTTGCTCAGATTCATTACGCGGCTCTCTTGTTGTAAGGGCGTTTTTGGCCTTGATGATCACCCGATCATATATCGGTGATGAATGTTAATACACGCCGAGAATAGGCTAGGTAAATTTTCGTAGCTGTTCTAGCATCGATTGCATGACCTGAACAACTCCTCTGAACCCAGTCAAAAAGGTAGAGCTGCCCATGGATTTCGCTTATTCGCCCAAGGTGCAAGAACTGCGTGAGCGCGTGACCGCGTTCATGGACACCTACGTTTACCCCGCCGAAGCGGTGTTCGAGCGTCAGGTCGCCGAAGGCGATCGCTGGCAGCCGACCGCAATCATGGAAGAGCTCAAACTCAAGGCCAAGGCTGAAGGGTTGTGGAATTTGTTTCTGCCTGAGTCCGAACTCGGCGCCGGGCTGACCAACCTCGAATACGCGCCACTGGCGGAAATCATGGGCCGCTCGCTGCTCGGCCCTGAGCCCTTCAACTGCTCCGCACCGGACACCGGCAACATGGAAGTGCTGGTGCGTTACGCCAACGAAGAACAGAAGCAACGCTGGCTCGAACCGCTGTTGCGCGGCGAGATCCGCTCGGCGTTCGCCATGACCGAACCGGACGTGGCTTCGTCCGACGCCACCAACATGGCCGCCCGCGCCGTGCGTGACGGCGACGAGTGGGTGATTAACGGCAAGAAGTGGTGGACCTCAGGCGCCTGCGACCCGCGTTGCAAGATTCTGATCTTCATGGGCCTGAGCAATCCGGACGCGCCGCGTCATGCCCAGCACTCGATGATTCTGGTGCCGGTGGATGCCCCAGGCGTGAAGATTGTTCGTCCGCTGCCGGTGTTTGGCTACGACGACGCGCCTCACGGCCACGCCGAAGTGCTGTTTGAAAACGTCCGCGTGCCGTACGAAAACGTCCTGTTGGGCGAAGGACGCGGCTTCGAAATCGCTCAAGGACGCCTTGGCCCTGGCCGGATTCACCACTGCATGCGTTCGATCGGCATGGCCGAGCGTGCGCTGGAGTTGATGTGCAAACGTGCGGTCAGCCGCACCGCGTTCGGTAAACCACTGGCACGTCTGGGTGGCAACATCGACAAGATCGCCGACTCGCGGATGGAAATCGACATGGCACGCCTTCTGACCTTGAAAGCGGCGTACATGATGGACACTGCCGGTAACAAGGTGGCGAAGAGCGAGATCGCGCAGATCAAGGTCGTCGCGCCGAACGTGGCCTTGCGGGTGATCGACCGGGCGATCCAGATCCATGGCGGGGCAGGGGTTTCCAACGATTTCCCGTTGGCCTACATGTATGCGATGCAGCGCACCCTGCGCCTGGCCGACGGCCCGGACGAAGTACACCGGGCGGCGATCGGCAAGTTCGAGATTGGCAAGTACCTGCCGAAAGAGATGATGCGTAGCGGGCAGTAAGACCGCGTTATCGTTCTTCGCGGGCAAGCCTTAATGCCAGTCAGTTAAGAAATTGACTTGCCCGCCCAGCAGTAATAGAAACGGGCTTATGTTTTTATGAGCCCGCTTCATGTCCCTACAAAACGCCCTTCAAGAAGTTACCAAACTCAATCCGATCT
>NZ_SISB01000032.1 GCF_004310295.1 Pseudomonas sp. BGI-2
GTGCTGGAAGACCAGTACCGTGTACGACGAAAAGGTTTATTTACAGGCCTTGCTCCGGCACGGCTCACCGTTGACCAGCGAGCTGGACACAGCAAAACCGCGTTGACGGAAAGGCTCAGGGCGTGATGGCGGACTGTCTGTTACCAAGATGCTGACTGACACACCGTCATCGCGAGCAAGCTAGCTCCCACAGTGGAGTCATTGCCAGTAGAAAATCAGTGTCAGTTCGGGTCAAACGGATAGGGTTGTTTCCAGCGTTCGAAGATCGGTTTCAACCGGCCGCTTTTCACCAGCAGCTCCATGCGCTGGTCGAACAGCGCCATCAACGTTCGGGCCTTGGGCGTATCGGCAAAGCACAGGTACAGCGGCAATTCCGCGATATGGGTACGACGAAACTGCGAAGGATCCTTGGCCCACTTGAGGACATAGTCGACTTCGGTCAGCGCGTCGATGTAATAGTCGGCGCGGTTGCGGGTCAGCATCGACAAAATGCCGGTGCGCCGAATGACTTCGTTATAGCGGCGGATGTTGGGCAGGTAATCCTGAAAGTCGTAGCCCCGGACCCAGGCCAGTCGATAGTTGCCCAGCGTCTCCGGGGTCGGCGCCGGATTGCTCGCCAGACCCAGGGCATAGATGTGATCAGTGTCGAAGTTCCAGCGCGGATAAAGCAGATCGCTGTTCTCGCCATGGTAGGAACCGACACAGGCATCCACTTCGCGGCGCTGGGCCAGCCCGACGGAGCGCGTGTAAGGCTCGGTGCGAATGTCCAGCTTGACGCCAGCCGGCTCGAACACTTCCCGCAGCACGTCCCAGCCCAGGCCATGGCCATCAGCGGCGGTGTAGTCTTCCCAGTCTTCGCTGGCCAGATGAATAACCGATGGCGTCGTCGTCCCGTCACCCGCCTGGGCGAGCGAGCAAAACATCGTGAACACCATCACCGCCAACCAGCGTCGAGCCATCCTTAATCCCCTGTTTCGCCCTTCAGGCGAAAATCCATACCAGCCCCTGCATCGCCAGCCACGCAAACACCCCGGCCAATACGTCATCGAGCATGATCCCGACGCCACCGTGCACGTGCCGGTCGATCCAGTGAATCGGCCAAGGCTTGAGAATGTCGAAGAAGCGGAACACCACGAACCCCGCCAGCAACCAGTACCAACCTTCCGGCACCAGCCACAAGGTGATCCACATCCCGACCATTTCGTCCCAGACGATGCCTTCGTGGTCGTGTACCCGCAAATCGTCGGCGACTTTGCCGCACAGCCAGAAGCCGAACAGCATGGTGATGCCGAGCATCAGCCAGTAACCCCAGTCGGGCAGCATCTGCCACAACGGGATGAAGGGTAGCGCAACTAACGAACCCCAGGTGCCCGGTGCTTTTGGCAAGGTGCCCGAGCCGAAGCCGAACGCCAGGAAATGCCATGGATTGCGCCAGACTGAAGGCGGTACGAATTCCGCCGGGACCTGTTTGGGATGATCTGTCACGGTGTCTCCCGAAAATGTTGATAGCCCCGGGTTTGCGGGGTGATGTCCTGCCCAGTGGCATCCAGTAGCGTCACGCCCTGCCCCGTCACAACGCGCCCGACCACATGGATCGGCCAGCCGTCGCTCAACAATTGCGCTAACTCCACGGACGGCAAGGTAAAGGCCAGTACGTAATCATCACCGCCGCTCAGGGCCGCTATTTCTGCACTCGATTGACCGAGGAAGGCGACTAAAGCTTTCGACAATGGCAGCGTGTCCCGTTCAATCTGAATGCCGACCTTCGACGCGAGGGCAATATGCCCGCAGTCCGCGAGTAGGCCGTCGGAGATGTCCAGCGCCGAGGTGGCTTTGCCACGCAGTGCCTGACCCAACGCCAGTTGCGGCTGCGGCGACCAGTAATGGGCCAGCAATGGATCGGCGATCGCGGATTCAGCCGTCCGCTGACCCAGCACCAGCGGCAAGGCACCCGCCGCATTGCCCAACTCACCGCCAACGCAGAGCAAATCGCCGGGTTGTGCACCGCTGCGGGTCAACGCCTTGCCAGCCGGCACCCGACCGAACACGGTCATGGTCAGGCTCAACGGCCCCCGCGTGGTATCACCGCCCACCAGCGCCACACCGCAGCCCTGTGCCATGAGGTTCAAACCACGGGCGTAGGCGTCCAGCCAATCGGCGGTCACCGTCGGCAAAGTCAGGGCAAGGGTAAAGGCAATGGGGGTGGCGCCCATGGCAGCCAGATCGCTGACGGCCACAGCAAGCGAGCGCTGACCGAGCAGAAACGGGTCGCAAGGATCTGCGAAATGCACACCGGCCACGAGTGTGTCGGTGGAAATCGCCAACTGCTCCCCGGGAGGAACAGCCAGCAAGGCGCAGTCATCGCCGATTCCGAGGGCAACGCCTTCGCCGCCCTGCGCACAAGGCGCGGCGGCGAAGAAGTTGCGGATCAGCTCAAACTCGCCCATAGCGGTTGCAAGCGCCGATCAGCGCTTGAACGCCTTGACTTCAGCTTCACGCAGACGCGGGGCCAGCTTGTCGAGCACACCGTTGACGAACTTGTGGCCGTCGGTGGAACCGTAGACCTTGGCCAGTTCAATACCTTCGTTGATCACCACGCGGTATGGAACGTCGACGCGCTTGAGCAGTTCCCAGGTGGACAGGCGCAAAACCGCCAGTTCAACCGGATCGAGCTCGTCGATGGTGATGTCCAGGCACGGGCCGAGGGCAGAATCGATCTCGGTCTTGTGCGCCGGCACGCCGTGCAGGATGTCGTGGAAGTAGGCGGCATCGACATCGCTGAAATCGTTATCGACCCGGAACTGCGCTTCGATTTCGTTCAGCGAAGTTTTGGCCATGTGCCATTGATACAGCGCCTGAGTCGCGAGCTGACGGGCTTCGCGACGCTTGACGCTCTTGGATGGCTTGCCAGCGTCCGCAGGTTTCGGATCGCGCGGGTTGAAACGATCACTTTCGTCGCTAATCACTTGGCCTCCAACTGCGCCAGCAGGCTGACCATTTCCAGAGCGGACAGGGCAGCTTCGGCACCTTTGTTGCCGGCCTTGGTGCCGGAACGTTCGATGGCTTGCTCGATGGAGTCAACGGTCAGCACGCCGAAAGCAACCGGTACGCCGAACTCCATGGACACCTGGGCCAGGCCCTTGGTGCATTCGCCCGCCACGTATTCGAAGTGCGGAGTACCGCCACGAATGACCGCGCCCAGGGCGATGATTGCTGCGTATTCGCCCTTTTGAGCGACTTTTTGCGCAACCAGCGGGATTTCGAAGGCGCCAGGCGCGCGGATGATGGTGATGTCGCTTTCGCTCACGCCGTGGCGAACCAGGGCATCAACTGCACCGCTGACCAGACTTTCAACGACGAAGCTGTTGAAACGGCCCACTACCAAAGCGTAGCGGCCTTTAGGCGCGATGAAGGTACCTTCGATGGTCTTCAGGGTCATTCGTTAGATCTCTTAAAGAGCCGGGACACGTTTTCTACGCGTCCCTCGGTGATGTGTTAGCCGCGAATCAAGGACTGGAAACAACCGGTCATTATTCGGAGGGCACGTATTCTACAACTTCCAGATCGAAACCGGATATCGCATTAAATTTCATTGGCGCAGACATCAGGCGCATTTTGCGCACGCCCAGGTCCCGGAGGATCTGCGAACCGGCACCGACGATGCTGTAGGTGGTCGGTTTTTTCGCCGGTACGTGCTCCGCGGTTTCGCGGATGTGCGCCAGCAACACGTCGCCATCGAGCGGGTGACCGAGCAACAGCACGACGCCGCTGCCGGCCTCGGCCACCGCGGCCATGGCGGCGCGCAGGCTCCAGCGCCCCGGTTGTTTGACCATCAACAGGTCGCGCAGCGGGTCCATGTTGTGTACGCGAACCAGGGTCGGTTCTTCGGCGCACACGGTGCCCAGGGTCAGGGCCATGTGCACGTCGCCTTCCACGGAATCACGATAGGTCACCAGGTTGAACTGGCCCAGTTCGCTGTCCAGCGGCTGCTCGGCAATCCGCTGAACGGTACGTTCGTGGATCATCCGGTAGTGAATCAGGTCGGCGATGGTGCCGATCTTGATGTTGTGTTCGGCCGCGAAGGCTTCGAGTTCGGTGCGACGGGACATGGTGCCGTCGTCGTTCATCACTTCGCAGATCACCCCGCTCGGCTCGAAACCGGCCATGCGCGCCAGGTCGCACGCCGCTTCGGTGTGGCCGGCGCGTGCCAGGGTGCCGCCAGCCTGGGCCATCAGCGGGAAGATGTGGCCAGGGCTGACGATGTCTTCAGCCTTGGCGTCTTTCGCGGCGGCCGCTTGCACGGTGCGCGCGCGGTCGGCAGCGGAGATGCCGGTGGTCACGCCTTCGGCCGCTTCGATGGACACGGTGAACTTGGTGCCGAAGCCGGAACCGTTGCGCGGCGCCATCAAGGGCAACTTGAGTAGTTCGCAGCGCTCGCGACTCATCGGCATGCAGATCAGGCCACGGGCGTGCTTGGCCATGAAGTTGATGTGTTCAGCCTTGCAGCACTCGGCGGCCATGATCAGGTCGCCTTCGTTCTCGCGGTCTTCGTCATCCATGAGGATGACCATCTTGCCTTGGCGGATGTCTTCAACCAGTTCTTCGATGCTATTGAGCGCCACTAGGCACCCCCTTGGGTCAGGATTTGAGGTAGCCGTTGGCGGCCAGAAAGCTTTCGGTAATGGTGCTGCCGGCCGTTGGCTCTGCGGCCTTGTCGCCCAGCAACAGGCGCTCCAGATAACGGGCCAGCAAGTCAACTTCGAGGTTCACCCGGCGACCTGGCTGGTACGACGCCATGATGGTTTCGCTCAGGGTGTGCGGAATGATCGTCAGCAGGAACTCGGCGCCATCGACCGCGTTCACGGTCAGGCTGGTGCCGTCGACGGTGATCGAGCCTTTATGAGCGATGTACTTGGCCAGCTCTTTCGGTGCGCGGATGCGGAATTCCACAGCGCGAGCATTCTCGGTACGGGCAACCACTTCGCCCACGCCATCAACGTGCCCGCTGACCAGGTGCCCGCCGAGGCGAGTGGTCGGGGTCAGGGCTTTTTCCAGGTTCACCGGGCTGCCGCTTTTCAGGTCATTCATCGCGGTGCAGTCGAGGGTTTCGCGACTGACGTCCGCCGCGAAGCCATTGCCTGGCAATTCAACCGCAGTCAGGCACACGCCGTTGACCGCGATGCTGTCGCCCAGTTTGACGTCGCTCAAATCGAGCTTGCCGGTTTCTACGTGTACCCGCACATCTCCGCCTTTTGGGGTCAATGCACGAATACTGCCGATGGATTCGATGATGCCGGTAAACATGGAGTCCTCCTCGAGAACAAAGCCGTCGCTAGGCTGCGGCCAGGAATTATACGCTCGCCGCCGACGCAGGAATGGCGATGACTCGCCAGTCATCGCCAACCGCGCGAATTTCGGTGATTTTGAGCTCGGGCGCGTCCTTCATTTGCGCCAGCGGCCAGTCCAGCAGCGGGCGTGCCGAGGAGCCAAGAAACTTGCCGGCGATGAAAATCTGGAATTCGTCCACCAGACCTTGCTGGGCAAAAGCCCCAGCCAGACGCGGACCCGCTTCGACCAACACTTCGTTGACCCCACGATTGGCCAGTTCGACCAGCAGTTTGCGCAGGTCAACCAAGCCATCGTCACCGGCCACGATCAGGCATTCCGGACCGTTGGCGTATTGCTCTTCGACCGCCATGCACGTGGCGACCAACGCAGGCCCGGCCTTGAAAAACGGCGCATCGAGCGGTACTCGCAAACGGCCGTCGATCAGCACGCGCAGCGGCGGACGGCTCATGGCCAGGGCCGTTTGCTCGGCGTCCAGGCCCAGTTCATCGGCACGCACGGTCAGTCGGGCGTTGTCCGTCAGCACCGTGTCGGCGCCGGTCAGCACTACGCTGGCCTGCGCGCGCAGGCGTTGTACCGCCGAACGCGCGGCCGGGCCGGTGATCCATTGGCTTTCGCCGCTTTCCATCGCCGTGCGACCGTCCAGGCTCATGGCCAACTTGACCCGCACGAATGGCAAGCCATGTTCCATGCGTTTGAGGAAGCCTTGATTGAGCTTGCGCGCCTCGCCTTCCAGCACGCCGCTTTCGATGGCAATACCGGCCTGAGCCAAACGCTGCATGCCGCGACCGGCCACCGATGGGTTCGGGTCCTGCATCGCCGCGACGACGCGAGCGAGGCCGGCGTTCACCAGCGCATCGGCGCAGGGCGGCGTGCGACCGTGGTGGCTGCAAGGTTCGAGGGTCACGTAAGCCGTGGCGCCACGGGCCTTGTCGCCAGCGGCGCGCAGGGCGTGGACTTCAGCGTGGGGTTCGCCGGTGCGCTCGTGCCAGCCTTCGCCGACAATCTGCCCGTCACGCACGATCACGCAGCCAACCCGGGGGTTGGGGTGCGTCGTGTAATGACCTTTACGCGCCAGTTCCAGGGCGCGGGCCATGTAATGGGCGTCGAGGACAGCTTGTTCTGCGGAGGTGGTCATTCTTTCACCGGCTCACGGGCCAGGCGATCGATCTCTTCGCGGAACTCGTTGAGGTCCTGGAAGCGCCGATACACGGAGGCGAAACGAATGTAGGCGACTTCGTCGAGCTTTTGCAGCTCGGCCATCACCAGTTCACCAACCACGAGGGATTTGACCTCGCGCTCACCGGTGGCGCGCAGTTTGTGTTTGATGTGCACCAGCGACGATTCGAGGCGCTCGACACTCACCGGGCGCTTCTCCAGCGCACGCTGCATGCCCGCGCGCAGTTTTTCTTCGTCGAAGGGCTGACGGCTACCGTCGGTTTTGATCAGGCGCGGCAACACCAGTTCGGCAGTCTCGAACGTCGTGAAACGCTCGCCGCAGGCCAGGCATTCACGCCGGCGGCGTACCTGTTCGCCCTCGGCGACCAGACGCGAGTCGATGACCTTGGTGTCGTTGGCACCGCAGAAGGGACAGTGCATGGTGGCAGGCAACAAAAAAAGGGAGGGCCATGGTAGCGCATCCCCGTGGCAAGACAAGCCATAGGGTTTACGGTATACAGACGGGCTATATGCCTGATTCATGGATTTCACCTTGCTGGAGCCGCAAATGTCCCTAAGACCGCTCGTCTTGCTCAGTCTTTTCAGCCTGCTGGTGGCCTGCAGCAGCGATGCGCCCAAGCCCCAACCGCCGACGCCGGGCCCCGCGCCACAACAGGCGCAGAAGAAAGCCAAGGAATCGGCCAACCTCGGCCCGCTGCCCGCCTATCAGCGTGAACTGAGCGGCACCCTGCAAGGCGTGCCGGCCGGTGCCGAAGTCGAACTGGCGCTGCTGGTGATCGACGACAAGGACCGCCCGCAACAATTGCTCGCCAGTTCGAGCCTGATCGGCACCAATCAAGTGTTGCCGTTTCACCTGCGCTTTAACCCGGAGTCGTTCCCGGCCGGTGTTCGCGTTGAATTGCGGGGCCGTGCCAGCCAGTCTGGCCAGTTGATTTTGCATTTGCCGTCGCAGGTCATTACCCAGCCGACGACCCAGGCCCTGGGTCAGCTGCAATTCGTCAAAGCGCCATGATTGCACCGCTCGACCTGCAACAGGCGTTGGGTGAACTGCTCGGTGACGCGCAGCTTGTGCCTGTCGCGTTGCCCGATACCGAGCTGAAACTCTGGCTGATCGACGGCGACAACATGGACCGCGCGTTCAGCCCGGAGGAAACCCGCCGGATTCTGCATGAACCGCCGTACTGGAGTTTCTGCTGGGCCAGCGGTCTGGCAGTCGCCCGCTACCTCGCTGAATTTCCTGAGTGGGTCAAAGGCAAACGCGTGCTGGATTTTGGCGCCGGTTCGGGGGTGGCGGGGATCGCAGCGGTTAAGGCCGGGGCGCTGGAAGTGGTGGCCTGTGACCTGGACCCGCTGGCGATTGCCGCATGCCGGGCGAATGCTGAACTCAATGACGTACAGCTTGATTACTCGACGGACTTTTTCGCCGAGGCGGATCGGTTTGATCTGATTCTGGTGGCCGACGTGCTTTACGACCGAGCGAATCTGCCGTTGCTTGATGAGTTTTTGAGTCGTGGCCGGGAAGCGTTGGTGGCGGATTCGCGGGTGAGGGATTTTCGTCACCCGTTGTATCAACGTATCGAGATGCTGGAAGCGATGACGTTGCCGGATCTGGCTGAGCCTGAAGAGTTTCGGCATGTAAGCCTGTACCACGCTCGGCGTAGCTAAAAGCTTCGCGGGCAAGCCTCGCTCCTACAAGTCCGCGTCGTTATTGAGAGGGGCACTAAATCTGTAGGAGCGAGGCTTGCCCGCGAAGGCGTCCGGTCAGGCAACACACATCTCAAAGGCCATCCCGCTTCCGGCCGCCCCCCACCAAGCCGTATAGTTGCCCCATTCACGCTTCCAAGAGATCCCCCATGAGTCAGGAAACGCCGTACATCTTCGACGCCACGACTGCCGATTTCGAGCAGTCGGTGATCGAGAACTCATTCCACAAACCCGTGCTGGTGGATTTCTGGGCCGAATGGTGTGCGCCGTGCAAGGCGTTGATGCCGATGCTGCAAACCATCGCCGAGAGCTATCAGGGCGAGTTGCTGCTGGCCAAGGTCAACTGCGACGCCGAGCCGGACATCGTTTCGCGCTTCGGCATTCGCAGCCTGCCGACCGTGGTGCTGTTCAAGGACGGTCAGCCGGTGGACGGTTTTGCCGGTGCGCAACCGGAATCTGCCGTGCGCGCGATGCTTGAGCCTCACGTTCAAATGCCGCCGCCGGCCGCTGCCGACCCGTTTGAGCAAGCTCAGGCGCTGTTTGATGACAATCGCTTTGCCGACGCCGAAGCCGCGCTCAAAGTGCTGCTGGGCGAAGACAACACCAACGCCGGCGCATTGATTCTCTACGCCCGCTGCCTCACCGAGCGTGGCGAGCTGGGCGAAGCGCAAACCGTGCTCGACGCGGTCAAGAGCGATGAACACAAGGCCGCCCTGGCCGGCGCCAAGGCGCAGATCCAGTTTCTCGGCCAGGCCAAGGATTTGCCGGATGCGGCAGACCTGAAAGCGCGCCTGGCGAAAAATCCGCAGGACGATGAGGCGGTTTATCAATTGGCGATCCAGCAATTGGCGCGTCAGCAGTACGATGCGGCGCTGGATGCGTTGCTCAAGCTGTTCGTGCGCAATCGCAGCTACAGCGAAGGTTTGCCGCACAAGACCTTGCTGCAGGTGTTCGAACTGCTGGGCAACGATCACCCGCTGGTGACCACGTACCGCCGCAAGTTGTTTGCTGCGTTGTATTAACCCGCCCCGTAGGAGCACGGCTTGCCGGCGATGGCGTCCTGGAGATCGCCATCGCGAGCAAGCTCAGCTCCTACCTGGCTCTTGCCAGCTATAAAGCGGCGTATCCCCGCCGCTCGTCACTTTCACATCAGAGCAATGGCGCAAACGCACCAGCAAGCGTTTGCCTGACGCCGCGCTGCCGGTCAATCCTTCCAACTGATCCAGCAAATCCGGGCCGCTCAATTGTCCGGCCTTGCGCAGCAAATCCTTGGCGATCTGCCACAGCGCATCATCCTGATTGACAGGTTTCGCCGGCGCTGCACTGGCTTCGGGCTTGACCACCTGTAACTGCGAACCAAGCCGCGCCCAATCACCGTCATCCATCTCCAGCGTCAAATCCACCGGCCAGTCGCCGATGCTTCCGCGAATTCGCAACATAAGTCTGCTCCTGCACATTTCTGACGTGCATGCTCCCATGGGACTTGTGCAACGCCAAGCAGACGGTCAAACTCTCGACACTTTCGTTATAAGATCACATAACAAATTATTCATTTTATTTCCGGAGACCCGCCATGCGCCGTCTGCTTCTCGCTCTGCCGTTTGCCCTGTTGCCGCTGGCCGTCGCCCACGCCGCTGATGAACATGATCATGATCATGAGCACGGCAGCCTCGGCGCCCACGAACATGGCGTCGGTCGCCTGAACGCAGCGCTGGACGGTCAGACCCTGGAGCTGGAACTGGAAAGCCCGGCGATGAACCTGGTGGGCTTCGAACACGCCGCCACCACCGACGCCGACAAAGCCAAGGTTGCCGCCGTCCGCGCACAGCTTGAAAAACCATTGGTGCTGTTCAACCTGCTGAAAGCCGCCGGTTGCGTGGTCGCGACACAGGAACTGGAAAGCCCGTTGTTCGGCGACAAGCCGGATGCCGATGATGACAAAGACGAACATCATCACGACCACAGCGAAATCCATGCCCATTATCAATTCAGCTGCTCGGCACCCGGCGCGCTGAAGACGCTGGACCTGGCGAACATCTTCAACACCTTCCCGGCCACCCAGAAGATTCAGGTACAACTGATCAGCCCGAGCGGGCAGCAAGGGGTTGAAGTGACGGCCAAGGCTGCCGCCCTGAAATTCTGAAACCACCACCGCCCCTGTAGGAGCGAGCGGTGCGGCGATCCGACTTGCCCGCGAAGAGGCCATCACATTCAACATTGATGTCGGCTGGTAAATCGCCTTCGCGGGCAAGCCTCGCTCCTACAGGGTTCACCTATCAACCTGACCGGTTTCACATGACCCAAGCACTCATCGAACTGTCCGACCTGGGCTTCAGCTGGCCCGGTCACCCGCCGCTGCTGGACATCCCGGCGTTTCGCCTGGAACCCGGCGAAACCCTGTTCCTCAAAGGCCCCAGCGGCAGTGGCAAGACCACCCTGCTCGGCCTGCTCGGCGGGGTGCAGAAGCCCGATCGCGGCAGCATTCACCTGCTGGGCCAGGAACTCACCGAACTCGGCGCCGGTGCGCGCGACCGCTTTCGCGTCGATCACACCGGCTACATTTTCCAGCAATTCAACTTGCTGCCGTTTCTCTCGGTCCGCGAAAACGTCGAATTGCCCTGCCACTTCTCCAAACTTCGCGCCCAGCGTGCGAAACAGCGTCACGGCAGTGTCGACCAGGCCGCCGCCACCCTGCTCGCCCACCTGGGCCTGAAGGATGAAAGCATCCTCGGCCGCCGCGCCGATTCGCTGTCCATCGGCCAACAGCAACGGGTCGCCGCCGCGCGGGCGTTGATCGGTCAACCGGAACTGGTGATCGCAGACGAACCGACCTCGGCGCTGGATTACGACGCTCGCGAAAACTTCATCCGCCTGCTGTTTGCCGAATGCCGTGAAGCCGGATCGAGCCTGTTATTCGTCAGCCACGACCAAAGCCTCGCGCCGCTGTTCGATCGCCACCTGTCGCTGGCCGAACTTAATCGCGCCGCCACCCCGTTCGAGGTCTGAGATGTATTTGTTTCGTCTAGCCATGGCCAGCCTGGCTAATCGCCGCTTCACCGCGATCCTCACCGCATTCGCCATTGCCCTGTCGGTCTGCCTGCTGTTGGCCGTGGAACGGGTGCGCACCGAAGCCAAGGCCAGCTTCGCCAGCACCATCAGCGGCACCGACCTGATCGTCGGCGCCCGTTCCGGTTCGGTGAACCTGCTGCTGTACTCGGTGTTCCGCATCGGCAACGCCACCAACAACATTCGTTGGGACAGCTTCGAGCATTTCGCCAACAACCCGAAAGTGAAGTGGGCGATCCCGATGTCCCTTGGCGACTCCCATCGTGGTTACCGCGTGATGGGCACCACCGAGGCGTACTTCGAGCATTACCAGTACGGCCATCAACAACACCTGAAAATCGCCGACGGCCGCGCCTTCGCCAGCGATCCGTTCGAAGTGGTGCTCGGTGCCGAAGTAGCGGAGGCGCTGCACTACAAACTCGGAGACAAACTGGTGCTGGCTCACGGCGTGGCGGTGATCAGCCTGGTCAAGCATGATGACAAGCCGTTCACCGTGGTCGGCATTCTCAAGCGCACCGGCACCCCGGTGGACCGCACGTTGCACATCAGCCTCGGCGGCATGGAAGCGATTCACATCGACTGGCACAACGGTGTGCCGGCCCAGGGCAAAGGCCGGATCAGTGCCGATCAGGCGCGCAACATGGACCTGACGCCGCCAGCGATCACCGCGTTCATGCTCGGCCTCAACAGCAAGATTTCGACCTTCGCCGTGCAGCGTGAAATCAACGAATTCCGTGGCGAGCCGATGCTGGCGATCCTGCCCGGCGTGGCGCTGCAAGAGTTGTGGAGTTTGATGAGCACGGCGGAAAAGGCCTTGTTCGTGGTCTCGCTGTTTGTGGTGCTGACCGGTTTGATCGGCATGCTCACGGCGATCCTCACCAGCCTCAACGAGCGACGTCGCGAGATGGCGATTCTGCGCTCGGTCGGTGCCCGACCGTGGCACATCGCAACGTTGCTGGTGCTGGAGGCGTTCGCCTTGGCGCTGTCCGGCGTGATTGCCGGGTTGGGCCTTTTGTATGTGGGTATCGCCTTGGCCCAGGGTTATGTGCAAGCCAATTACGGCTTGTATTTGCCACTCGCCTGGCCCAGTGAATATGAATGGACGCTGCTCGGTGGCATCCTGATCGCCGCGTTGCTGATGGGCAGCGTGCCGGCGTGGCGCGCGTATCGCCAATCCCTGGCCGATGGCCTGTCGATCCGACTATGAGGACGTTAATGATGCCCCGCGCTCTGCTTGCGCTTTTGATGCTGGTTGCCCTGCCGCTGTGGGCGGCCGAGCCGAAAGAACTGACCTGGTCGGAAATGATTCCGCCGGACGCCGCACCGGAAGTGCCAAACATGACACCGCTGCACGACCTGTCGCAGATGAGCGACGCGTTGGCCGCCGAGTCGGCGCCGGCGGCCAAGCAAGACATGCCCAATGCACCGGTGGTGAAAAGCCTCGACGGGCAGAACATCCGCTTGCCGGGTTACATCGTGCCGCTGGAAGTGAGTGAGGAAGGCCGCTCCACGGAGTTTTTGCTGGTGCCGTATTTCGGCGCCTGCATCCATGTGCCGCCACCGCCGTCGAACCAGATCGTGCATGTGAAAAGCGAAGTGGGCGTGAAGCTCGATGAGCTGTATCAGCCGTACTGGATCGAGGGGGCGTTGCAGGTGAAAGCGTCGAGCAGCGAGTTGGCGGATGCGGGGTATCAGATGGAGGCGGACAAGATTTATGTGTATGAACTGCCGGAGTGAATCCGGCTGTTCTGTGTTGATTGTGAGGACGCCTTCGCGGGCAAGCCTCGCTCCTACAGGAGATACGCAATACCTGTAGGAGCGAGGCTTGCCCGCGAAGGGGCCATTAGAATCACCAACAAAATCAGGCCCATTACTGTTTCATTGAGCTGCATCAAAAGACCGTATCAGACGCCTCCGTACCATTGGACATCGAACATTTTTAACGTCCTTTGGAGCCCCCATGCACAAGTCCGCGCTCTGCGCTTCGCTGCTCGCCCTCGCGTTTGCAGCCCCGCTCGCCTACGCCCACGATGCCGGCGACATCATCGTTCGTGCCGGTGCAATCACCGTCAACCCGAAAGCCGACAGCTCCAGCGTCAAGGTCGATCAAGGCCCGTTGGCCGGCGCCGATCTGGGTGGCAAGGCCACCATGAGCAGCGACACGCAACTGGGCCTGAACTTCGCCTACATGATCGACAGCCACTGGGGGATCGAGCTGCTCGCCGCCTCGCCCTTCGAACATGACGTGAAAATCAAAGGCACCGCGCTGGGCGCAGCCAACGGCAAACTCGGCACCCTCAAACACCTGCCGCCGACCTTGAGCGTTGTGTACTACCCACTGGACGGGAAGTCCGCGTTCCAGCCGTATGTCGGCGCCGGCATCAACTACACCTGGATCTACGACGAGCACGTCGGCAGCGAAGCGCAGGCCAACGGTTTCAGCAACTTCAAGGCCAAAAACTCCTGGGGCATGGCGTTCCAGGTCGGCGCCGACTACATGCTGACCGACAACGTGATGATCAACGCCCAGGTGCGCTACATCGACATCGATACCCGCGCGACTGTTGAGAACAACGCGGTTGCGCCGGGTACTCGGGCTAAAGTGAATGTGGATGTGGATCCGTTTATCTACATGGTTGGGCTTGGTTACAAATTCTGAGAAGAACTTGAATGGCTTTTGTGGCGACCAAAGAAACATTACGGCCACAAAAAAGGCGCCTCAAAAGGCGCCTTTTTCATGACTGCATAAACCTCAGCGTCCCAACAACCGCGCCAGCCCGACACTCATCGGTGTCTGCTCAGGGTAAGTAAAACGCTCCAGCAATCGCTGGTTGTTCGCTCGCGAGTGGCGGATGTCACCAGAACGCGCCGGGCCATAACTCACGGGTGGCAATTGACCGACCACCGCCTGCAACGCTTCAAGCATTTGCTTGAGGGACGTTGCCTGGTTCCAGCCGACGTTGACAGCGCCGACTTCAACCTGCGGTTGCTCGATGGCTTGCACCAGCAAGTCCACCAGATCCTCGACGTACACGAAATCGCGCGTTTGCTCGCCATCGCCAAACACGGTGATCGGCAGGCCTTTCTGCGCGCGCTCGCTGAAAATACTGATCACCCCGGAGTACGGCGAGGACGGATCCTGACGCGGGCCGAAAATGTTGAAGAAGCGGAAAATTACCGGTTCCAAAGCATGCTGGCGACGGTAGAAATCGAAGTAATATTCGCTGGCTAACTTGTCCGACGCATACGGCGTCAACGGCGCCTTCGGTGTGTCTTCGTCGATCGACTCGCCTTCGCCATTGTTGCCATAAACGGCAGCACTGGAGGCGTACAGCACTCGTTTGACGCCGGCTTGGCGCATGGCTTCGCAGACATTCAGCGAACCGATGAAATTGCTCCGGTGAGTCTTCACCGGATCGTCCACCGAGGCTTGCACCGACGCCACCGCTGCCAGATGCGCCACGGCGCTGCAACCGAGCATCGCCCGAGCCACCAGCGCAGCATCGGCGACGTCGCCCACAATCAGTTCGACCTTGGGGTCGTCCAGCGGCAGGTTGCTGCGTTTGCCGGTGGACAGGTCATCGAGAATGCGTACCGAATGCCCCTTGGCGAGCAAGGCATCAGTCAGGTGCGAGCCGATGAAACCGGCGCCGCCGGTGATTAAAACAGGGCCGTCAGCCATGGCGATAGAACCTATCCAGTAAGCCCGGGAGTGCCGCGCGCCAGGCGCGGGGCTTGATCCCGAAAGTGTGCAGAATTTTCTTGCAGGCCAGCACCGCGTGTTGCGGCTCTTCGGCGGCGTCCGGTCGCGCGGCGTGAGCCTGGGCGGTTGGCGCCTCGATGGCCAGCGGATGCAAGGCGCGTGCTTCGGTGAGGATCGCCTGACCCAAGGCCAGCGGCGTGGTCGCCTCATGCCCGGCGTAATGGTAGGTGCCCCACAGCGGCGCCGAGCAATCGAGTTGCTTGAGCACCGAGATGATCACCCGGGCGGCGTCATCAACCGGTGTCGGGTTGCCCCGGCGGTCGTCGGCCATCAGCAGCTCTTCAGGTTGTTCGGCACGACCGAGGAAACGCCCGAGGGTGCCGTCGGGGCTGTCATCCAGCAGCCAGCCGAATCGCAGCAGCACGTGTTGCGGGCAAGTGGCGCGCACGCTTTGTTCGATCCGCCACAAGGCCTGACCGCGCAGGCCCAGCGGCACCGGTTCGTCTTTTTCGCTGTAAGCGGTCGCCCGGGAGCCGTCGAACACGCGATAGCTCGACGGTTGCAGCAAAACGATGTTGTGATGCTGGCACAGTTCGGCCAGACGCTCGACTGCCCGCTCCTGCCCGGCCAGACGCTGCTCGCTGACCGTCTCCGCCTGAAACCAGTCGAAGTAGTAGGCGAGGTTAATCAGCGCGTCCGGGCGGGTGTCGTCGAGCAGTTGCGTCAGGCTCGCGGCATCCCAGCCGTCTTGCGGTGGGCGGGGGGCGAGGAAACCGATGTCTTCCTCCGCACCGAGGCGAATCAGCGCCTGCCCAAGGGCATTTCCGCCGCCCAGTAACATAAGGCGCATTCGCATAGAGTCAGCAGGCCCAGTCTGATTGGAACGATGGCTTTATCGACAGCGCCCACGGGCGATGTCGTTGTGAGTTGCCGGAATCGTTGCATTTTGCGGGTTTAGTGCGCAACCGTCATCCGTAAAGTGTAGATCGCCGGATTTTGCGGTGCGGCTAATGGCCTCTTCGCGGGCAAGCCTCGCTCCTACAGGTGATCGCATTCCCTTGTAGGAGCGAGCGGGCGGCGATCCGACTTGCCCGCGAAGAGGCCCTCAAAATCGGCGAAGGTCTTGAGCGGTACTTGCATCTTCATCCCCCCGCCCGCATAAATTACCCCATGAATCTGCCCATCCCCACGGACGCGGCCTTGGCAGGCTTCCACCCCGCCGTCAGCGCCTGGTTCAGCAATACGTTCCCGACGGTCACCGCCGCCCAGGCCCGGGCGTGGCCGTTGATCCGCCAGCATCGCTCGACCCTGATTGCCGCGCCCACCGGGTCCGGCAAAACCCTCACGGCATTCCTCGCGGTCATCGACGACCTGGTCCACCGGGGTCTGGACAACGGCGGCCATCTGCCCGACGAAACCCTGGTGGTCTACGTCTCACCGCTCAAAGCCCTGTCCAACGACATCCAGATCAACCTGCAAACCCCGCTGGCCGGCATTACCGAGCAATTGCGCGTCATGGGCCTGCCCGAATTGCAGATCAACACCGCCGTGCGCACCGGCGATACGCTGCAGAAAGACCGCTCGGCCATGCGCCGAAATGCGCCGCACATTCTGGTGACCACCCCGGAATCCCTCTACGTGCTGCTCGGCTCCGACTCCGGCCGGCAGATGCTCGGCACCACGCGCACGGTGATCGTCGACGAAATCCACGCCATCGCCGCCAGCAAACGCGGCAGTCACCTGGCCCTGAGCCTCGAACGTTTGCAGGCGTTGTGCGTGCAACCGCTGATGCGCATCGGCCTGTCCGCCACGCAAAAACCCATCGAAGCGGTTTCGCGCTTTCTGGTCGGTCGCGATCGCCCCTGCGAAATCATCGACATCGGCCACGCACGCCCCCGGGATCTGGACATCGAAGTGCCGCCAGTGCCTTTATCGGCAGTGATGCCCAACGATGTCTGGGAACGGGTCTACGACCGCCTTGCCGCCCTCGCCCGCGAACACCGCACCACCCTGGTTTTCGTCAACACCCGGCGCCTGGCCGAACGCCTGAGCCGGCATTTGAGCGAACGCCTCGGCAAAGAAGCCGTCGCCGCGCACCACGGCAGCCTGGCCAAGGAGTTTCGCCTCGACGCCGAACAGCGGCTCAAGCGTGGCGACCTGCAAGTGCTGATCGCCACGGCCTCGCTGGAGCTGGGGATCGACATTGGCGATGTCGACCTGGTTTGCCAGATCGCCTCGCCGCGCTCGATTGCCGGATTTTTGCAGCGGGTCGGCCGCTCCGGGCACCAGGTTGGCGGCACGCCCAAGGGCCGTTTATTCGCCACTACCCGCGATGACCTGATCGAATGCACCGCCCTGCTCGACTGCGTGCGCCGTGGCGAACTCGACACCTTGCAGATTCCCAAGGCGCCGCTGGATGTCCTGGCTCAGCAGATCATCGCCGAAGTCAGCTGCCAGGAATGGCAGGAGCAGGCGCTGCTGGAGATGTTCCGCAAAGCCTCGCCCTACGCCGAACTCGACGAAAAACATTACCAGGCGCTGCTGCACATGCTCGCCGAGGGCTACAACGGTCGGCAGGGTTTCCACAGCGCTTACCTGCACCGCGATGCCGTGACCCGCACATTGCGCGGTCGCCGGGGCAGCAAACTGACGGCTGTGACCAGCGGCGGAACGATTCCGGACAACGCCGATCACAGCGTACTGCTCGAACCTCAAGGGCTGAACATCGGCAGCGTCAACGAAGACTTTGCGGTGGAAAGCATCGCCGGGGATATCTTCCAGTTGGGCAATACGTCGTATCGAATCCTGCGCGTCGAAACCGGCAAGGTCCGGGTCGAAGACGCTCAGGGCCAGCCGCCGACCATTCCATTCTGGCTCGGTGAAGCGCCTGGGCGCAGCGCAGAATTGTCATTCGCCGTAGCGCGCCTGCAAGCGCAGCTGGACGAATTGCTCGGCCTCACACCGGGCAACTTGCAGCCGGCCACCGACTGGCTGACCGACACCCTCGATCTGAACCTGGCCAGTGCCGAGCAACTGGTGGATTACCTGGCCCGGGCGCGCCTGACGCTTGGCGCCCTGCCGTCCCAAGACACGCTGCTGATGGAGCGCTTTTTCGACGAGTCCGGCGGCACGCAACTGATTATCCACACGCCGTTCGGCAGTCGCATCAACCGGGCCTGGGGCCTGGCCTTGCGCAAGCGTTTCTGCCGCACCTTCAACTTCGAACTGCAGGCCGCCGCCAGCGAAGACGCAATCGTGCTGTCGCTGTCCACCAGCCACAGCTTCGAACTCGAAGACGTTTGGCGCTACGTGCACAGCAACTCCGCCGAACACTTGCTGATCCAGGCGATACTCGATGCGCCGCTGTTTGGCGTGCGCTGGCGCTGGAATGCCGGAGTCGCGCTGGCGTTGCCGCGTTATACCGGTGGACGCAAAGTCGCGCCGCAGATCCAGCGCATGAAAAGCGAAGACCTGATCGCCAGCGTATTCCCCGACCAGATCGCCTGCGTGGAAAACCTCGCCGGCGAACGTGAAGTGCCCGAGCATCCGCTGGTGGAACAAACCCTCGACGATTGCCTGCACGAGGCCATGGACTGCGAAGGCTGGCTGGCGTTGTTGCGGCGCATGGAAAGCGGCGATGTCCGGCTGATCAGCCGCGATTTGCCAGCGCCCTCGCCACTGGCAGCAGAAATCCTCAGCGCCCGCCCCTATACCTTTCTCGACGATGCGCCGCTGGAAGAGCGCCGTACGCAAGCGGTGCTCAACCGGCGCTGGAGCGACCCGCAGTCCACCGACGACCTCGGCGCGCTGGATGCCGAGGCGATTCAAGCGGTACGCGACGAAGCCTGGCCAGCCCCCACGGGCGTCGATGAAATGCACGAGGCACTGATGAGCCTGACGTGCATCACCGATGCCGAGGCGCAGGCCAATGCGCATTGGCTGGACTGGCTGAACGCCCTTGCTGAAAGTGGCCGCGCCAGCCGTTTGCAGATCAATGCCGAGCAATCGCTGTGGCTGGCGCTGGAGCGGTTGACCTGCCTGCGCGCGTTTTATCCACAGGCGACTTTGCAGCCACCGATGGAGGCGCTGCCGGGGTTCGATGAAGTCTGGGAGCCGGACGAAGCGCTGCTGGAAGTGATTCGCGCGCGGCTCAGCGCGTTTGGCCCACTGCCGTTGCAAGCGATTGCCGAACGGTTGGGATTGCCGGCCATTGAAGTCACCCAGGCGCTGGCACAACTGGAGCGCGAAGGTTATGTGCTGCGCGGCCAATTCACCCCTGGCGCCAGTGAGGATGAATGGTGCGAACGGCATCTGCTGGCGCGAATTCATCGCTACACGGTCAAGCGTCTGCGGCGGGAAATCGAGCCGGTGGCGTTGCAGGATTTCATGCGATTTCTGTTCGACTGGCAGCATCTGTCCGCAGCGACGCAAGGCCAGGGCAATGCGGTGTTGCCCGCCATCGTCGCTCAGTTCGAAGGCTACCCCGCCGCTGCGTCAGCCTGGGACAGCGACATTCTGCCGATGCGGATCAAAGGCTATTCGGCGAGTTGGCTGGATGACCTGTGCCGCAGCGGGAAACTGGTCTGGACGCGTCTGACGGCGCGCAATAAGAGTGCCGGCACGGCGCTGCGCAGCACGCCGATTCTGTTGCTGCCGCGCAGTCAGGTCGGGTTGTGGAGCAGCTTGACCGAACAGACCCCGGTCAGCGAGCTGTCACCCAAAACGCAGAAGGTTTACGAAGCACTCAGCGAACACGGCGCGCTGTTTTTCGATGAGCTGACTCACGAGGCACATCTGCTGCGCGCCGAGCTGGAAATTGCCCTGCAGGAACTGGTCGGCGCCGGGCTGGTAAACGCCGACAGTTTCGCGGGCCTGCGAGCGCTGATTACGCCGGCCAGTAAACGGCAGAATCGCAGCAGCCGACGTGGCCGTGGGGCGTTTGTCGGCGGGATGGACGATGCCGGGCGCTGGGCCTTGCTGCGACGGGGTCCTGCCGCGCCGGTTGTGGATAACAAACGACCGGCCCCGACGCCAAGCGACACTCTGGAACACATCGCCATGACGCTACTGAGGCGCTACGGCGTGGTGTTCTGGCGCTTGCTGGAGCGGGAAGCGGATTGGTTGCCGAGCTGGCGGGAATTGCTGCGCACGTTTCATCGGCTGGAGGCTCGGGGGGAGATTCGCGGTGGCCGGTTTGTCAGTGGTTTGGCCGGGGAGCAGTTTGCGTTGCCGGAGGCGATACCGTTGTTGCGCGAAGTCCGGCGCCGGCCGCATGACGGGAGTTTGATTGCAGTGTGCGGGGTTGATCCGTTGAACCTAGCCGGGACGTTATTGCCCGGCGCGAAAGTGCCGGCGTTGGCGAGTAATCGGTTGGTGTATCGGGATGGGTTGCCGGTGGCTGCCGAGATTGCCGGCAAGCAGGTTTTCTGGGTGGAACTGGATCAGCCAGCGACTGCTGAATTACACAAAAAACTGATTCGCCACAATCCCCTGTAGGAGCGAGCGGTGCGGCGATCCGACTTGCCCGCGAAGAACGAAGACACGGTCCTGTTGATACACCGCGGTGCGCCCTTCGCGGGCAAGCCTCGCTCCTACAGGGTTTACGGTTTTATTGAGTGCGAGGCTGATCCGGCAGCATCACCGGCGAATTTTCGGCCACCGGCCCATCATCTGCCATCGCCTGCCTCGGCATCAAAACCTGCTGTGGATAAGTCTGCGCGAAATGCACCCACGGGCTGTTATCCACAAGCTTCTTCAACCGCTGGTTAAACGCCCTGCTCACCGCATATTGCCCACCCGACACCGTGCGAAACTGCGCCGTCAGCACCACGCCGTTGAGGTCCATTTTGTCGACGCCAAACACGTCCAGCGGCCCTTGCAGGTTGTACTTGAGAAACGCGTCCTCGCGGATCGAATCCCCCGCTTCACGGATCAACTCAATCGCCTTGTCGACATCGGTGTCGTAGGTGAACTGCACCGAGAAAAACGCATACGCGAACTGCCGCGATTGATTGGTCACTGCCTTGATCTGACCGAACGGCACCGAGTGCACAAAGCCCTTGCCGTCACGCAGGCGCAAGGTGCGGATGGTCAAGCCCTCGACCGTGCCGGCGTGGCCGGAGTCGAGCACCACCCAGTCGCCGATTGAAAGGGTGTCTTCGATGATGATGAACAACCCGGTGATCACGTCCTGCACCAGTTGTTGCGAGCCGAAACCGATGGCCAGGCCGACCACCCCGGCACCGGCCAGCAACGGCGCGACGTTGATTCCAAGGTTGGCCATGGTGGTAATCGCGCAGATCACCACCAGGATGATTTTGATCGCGTTGCGCAGCAGCGGCAGGATAGTTTTGACCCGCGTGCTGGGCTGCGTCGTGCGTTTGTTGAGCGGCGGTTTCAGCGCTTCCTGGATCGCCGTATCAAGCACCACCCACAGCAACCAGGTCACCAGAAAGATCAGGCCCATGCTGCTCAACGACTCACTGATCGCCCGGCCCACCGAGTTGCGCTCGGCGAATTCGAACAGCGACACGCCCCAGATCCGCCCGAGGATTTCGATGAAGGCAACGGCCATGACGATCCGCAGCAACGCATGCAACAGACTGAGAAAACGCTCTTTGTAGGCGCTGCTGTGCTGGATCGCTGTGACCTGACGCGACTTGAACATGTGTTGGAAAATCGTGCTGAGAAACACCGTGGCGATCAGCAGGATGGTGGTGAACAACGCGCAGCGCAGGGCCTTCTGATTGTCATCGCCTACGCCAAGCAGGTTGATCGCCGAGACCATCACCATCAGCAGGATCGGCCAGTACCAGAGCCCGGAAAAAATCCGCAAGGACTCTTGCAGCGATGGCTGCTTGAGGCGTTGGGCCAGTGGCCGGTTACGGATCAGATGCGCCACCGGGCGGCGTAAACGAATCACCAATAATCCGAAGATGATCGAGACGAAAAAACCGGTGAGCACTGCGGCGCTGCTGGTGATGTTGCCGCCCAGTTGCCGGGCGATTTGCGGGCTGGTCAACGCATCGCTGAGCGCGGCGAGAAAGCCGATCAGGAACAGCGGCCGAGGGCAGTAATCGCGAATGATCTGCACCGCCGTGCGCTTGTGGCCGGTGTTGAACATGACGATCACGCAGAGCAGCATCGAGGTCGAGAAAATACCGCTGCTGGTGGCGTAGGCGAAACACAACGCCAGCGCGCGGCCCACCGAGGCGGGCAGGAAATGGCTGACGTAGAGGGTCAACGGCAGACAGATCAAGGCCGGCAGCGTGTAAGGCAACACATAATTGAGCAGATCCTGACTGCGCTGGCGGGTGCGCAGCCAGCGGCCCTGGTTCAAGCGTTTGGCGAGGATCCCGCCGAGCACGGTGAGCAAGGCGAAGGTGCCGAGCCAGACGCCGGACAACATCAGGAAGTCGCCGATCACGCTCCAACCTGAACGGCTCGAGGGTCGATTGACCAGCTTATCCACTTCATCTGCCGCCCGATCGGCCCGCAGGCGCCAGGCGTCGACCAGGTCTTCGTTGAGGTCGAGCTTGTCCTGAACGTCGTCGATGCTGGAACTGATGGCCCCGAGCAGACCGCCCTGGACCAGCGGTTCAGGCTTTGCCGGTTCCTCGGCAGCAGCGGGAACACCCGGCAGCGTGACGGCTTCCAACTCGTTGCTGCCCAGAAACAGCAACGCCCCCAGCAGTATCGCGGTCTTGAACTTGAGCAAAACGGGAAGCTCCTTGGGAAGGGTCTGTAAGGAACTGATCGGCAAATGACGGGCAAGTTCGGTTTTGCCCGCGAGATAACAGACGCGACCATTCCCCCTGTGGGAGCGAGCTTGCTCACGATAGCGGTGGTTCAGACACTTCAATGTTGAATGTACCGTCGCTTTCGCGAGCAAGCTCGCTCCCACAGGGTTTTGTGGTGCTCTGTCGATTTTTGACCAGCACGCAAATATCAAATGCCCACTCCTCTATTTTTCCGCACAACCCAAACCCCGACACTGCGCTCCATCAATCAAATCCACCGCAGTTGCAGTCATGCCCATTGCCTTGCTCGCGCTGACCCTCAGCGCCTTCGCCATCGGGACGACCGAGTTCGTCATCGTTGGCCTGTTACCCACCATCGGCGCCGACCTCGGCGTCAGCCTGCCGTCCGCCGGTCTATTGGTCAGCCTCTACGCAACCAGGCCTGCTGCTGGTGTACGCCATGGCCGCGGTCGGTTACGGCGGCTCGTTCATCGCCTTCACCTTCCTGGCGCCGATTCTTCAGGACATTTCCGGCTTCAGCGCCGGCACCGTCAGCCTGGTGTTGCTGGTCTACGCCTCGCGATGGCGGCGGTACATCTTGCATCAATGTGGCTGACAGACCGCTATCGCGAGCAGGCTCGCTCCTACAGTAGGTCGGTGTGGTTTCCGGAACGCACACCATCCGTACCCCCGTCGAAACTTTCTCGCTTGCCCCACGGTCATCAAAAGACAGGGCAACCGGGGACCATTAGACGGGAGGCGACATGGCGGCGATTCACATCGGTATTTCAGGCTGGCGCTACACGCCTTGGCGGGGAGGTTTCTACCCGAAGGGGTTGACCCAGAAGCGCGAATTGCAATTCGCGTCACGGGCGGTCAACAGCATCGAAATCAATGGATCGTTTTACGCCCTGCAACGGCCTGAACGTTATGCCCAGTGGTACGCCGAAACCCCGGCGGACTTCGTTTTCAGCGTCAAAGCCCCACGCTTCATCACCCACATCAGACGTCTGCGGGACATTCATAAGCCGCTGGCGAATTTCTTTGCCTCCGGGATCCTGGAGCTCAAAGAGAAACTCGGCCCGATCCTCTGGCAGTTTCCGCCCAATTTCAAATTCGACGTCGAGCTGTTCGAAAGCTTCCTCGAGCAACTGCCCCACGACACCCAGCAGGCGGCCACCCTCGCCCGCCAGCATGATTCGCACCTGCACGGCCCCGCCAGCCTGAAGGCTTACAAGAAAAAGCCGCTGCGACATGCCGTTGAAATCAGAAACGAGACCTTTATTGATCCGTCGTTCGTGCGCCTGCTCAAACGCTACAACATTGCCTTGGTCATCGCCGACACCGCCGGCAAATGGCCGTATCGCGAAGACGTCACCAGTGATTTCGTTTACCTGCGCATGCATGGTGCCGAAGAACTCTATGCCAGCGGTTACACGCCTGAGGCGCTGGAGCGCTGGGGCGAGCGGATCGAAGCCTGGAACCACGGCCAGCAACCGGCGGATCCGCAACTGATCGCACCTCGGCAGAAGCCGAAAACGCGCAAGTCCCGCGAAGTGTTCTGCTATTTCGACAACGACATCAAAGTGCGCGCGCCCTTCGATGCGCGGCGCTTGCTTGAGCACTTCCATCTCGACAAAGACCTCGCCACCCGTCCCGGTGAACCGGTTGCCGAAGGAGTGCTGTCATGAGTATTTCCGAGCCGGTCGGCATCACCGATGAACAGCAAACCGTCATCACCTCCGTGCGCAGTTTCACCGTGCTGACGGTCAATACCCACAAGGGTTTCACCGCCCTCAACCGGCGCTTCATCCTTCCGGAATTGCGCGACGCGGTGCGCAGCGTATCCGCCGACGTGGTGTTTTTGCAGGAAGTCCACGGCACCCACGAACATCATCCGCAGCGCTACACCAATTGGCCGGCAATGCCGCAGTACGAATTCCTCGCCGACACCCTGTGGCCGCAATTTGCCTACGGCCGCAATGCCGTGTACCCGGCGGGTGATCACGGGAATGCGCTGCTGTCGAAATTCCAGATCATTCGCCATGACAACCTCGACGTCTCGATCAGCGGCCATGAGAACCGCGGCATCCTGCATTGCGTGCTGCGCCTGCCTGGCGACGGCCGGGAAGTGCATGCGATTTGCGTGCATCTGGGGCTGCGTGAAACCCACCGGACGGAACAACTCAAGTTGCTGGCGCGACGCCTTGAAGACCTTCCGGCCGATGCGCCGGTGATCGTCGCCGGCGACTTCAACGATTGGCGCCAGCGTGCCGATGCGTTGCTCAAACCCTGCGGTCTGCGGGAGGTGTTCGCCGAGCACCACGGCAAACCGGCGCGCAGTTTTCCGGCGCGGTTACCGGCGTTACGCCTGGACCGCATCTACGTGCGCAACCTCAAGGCCAGCCGTCCGAAAGTGCTGGCGGCGCGCCCCTGGTCACACCTTTCCGACCACGCACCGCTGTCGGTGGAGATCGAACTATGAGCAGCGCACCGATGGAAAAAACCGTTGATCACATACCCACCACCCCGCCGGTGCGTGAACCCGGCGTGGTCGACGTTGAATACGGCTGGCAGGGCAACAACCTGGTGGAAATGCTGGAAAACGGCGAAGCCTATTTCCCGCGGGTATTCGAGGCCATGCGCCAGGCCAAGACTGAAATCCTCCTGGAAACCTTCATTGTGTTCGAGGACAAGGTTGGCAATGAGCTGCAGCAAGTACTGATCGAAGCCGCTCAACGCGGCGTACGGGTCACCGCCAGCCTCGACGGGTTTGGCTGTGGCGAGTTGACTACCGGGTATCTTGCGGCGCTCAGCCAGGCCGGCGTGCGCCTGCAAATATTCGATCCGGCGCCCAAGCACCTGGGCATCCGCACCAACTGGTTCCGCCGCCTGCACCGCAAGATCGTGGTGGTGGACGGCACGATTGCGTTCATCGGCGGGATCAACTTTTCCGCCGACCATCTGGCCGACTTCGGTCCCGAGGCCAAGCAGGATTACTCGGTTGAAGTGCAAGGCCCGGCGGTGGCCGACATCCATCACTTCGCGCTGCTGCAAAGTGGCCGCCCGGCTCGCGCCAAATATTGGTGGCAGCGCCGCCGGCAGCGGCGTTCGGAGCTGGCGCTCAGCGACCACGACGGCCAGGTTAGGCTGGTGTACCGCGACAACGGTGATCACCGGACGGATATTGAAGAGGTTTACCAGCAGGTGCTGCTCAGTGCCCAGCGTCGCGTCGTGATCGCCAATGCCTATTTCTTTCCGGGCTACCGCTTGCTGCGCGAAATCCGCAACGCTGCTCGCCGTGGTGTGGACGTGCGTCTGATCCTGCAGGGGCAACCGGACATGCTGGTGGCCAAACTGGCCGCGCGCATGACCTACGACTATTTGCTCAAGTCGGGTGTGCAGATCTACGAGTATTGCGAACGCCCTTTGCACGGCAAAGTCGCGCTGGTGGATGAGGACTGGAGCACCGTCGGTTCGAGCAATCTCGACCCGTTGAGCCTGTCCATGAACCTGGAAGCCAATGTGTTGATCCGCGACCGAGCCTTCAACCACGATCTGTTCGAACGGCTTGAGGTGCTGAGCAATAACCACTGCAAAGCCATGTCAGCGGACAAGTCACCGCGCGGACGGATCTGGCACATGACTGTTGGCTTTGTGGTGTTTCACTTTCTGCGTCACTTCCCGGCATGGGCCGGTTGGCTGCCGGCGCATAAACCGCGCCTGAAACCCTTCACTCATTCCGCCGGGAGCGACCACCATGAGCCGCGTTGAGGCGCACTCGGCGCCTCACGCCGACAGCCCGAGCAAATCCCGTTGGAGCCGCTGGAAAAAGCCGCTGACGATGCTGTTTTTCCTGGCGCTGATCGTGCTGTTCACCCTGCTCGCCCAGCGCATCGAATGGAACGAAGTCTTCGACACCCTGGCCGATTTCAAGGTGCGTACGCTGATCATCGCGTCGGGCCTGACGCTGGTGAGTTTTCTGGTTTACGCCTGTTTCGACCTGATCGGTCGCACCTACATTCGCCAGGACCTGACCTGGAAGCAGATCTTGCCGGTGGGGATCATCAGCTACGCGTTCAACCTGAATCTGAGTGCCTGGGTCGGCGGCATAGCCATGCGTTATCGCCTCTATTCACGACTCGGGGTGAGCAAAAGCAACATCGCGAAAATCCTCGGGCTGAGCCTGGCGACGAACTGGTTCGGCTACATGGTGATTGCGGGCGCGGTGTTCAGCAGCGGCCTGGTCAGAATGCCCCCGGGCTGGAAGTTGAGCAGCGGTGCATTGCAAGGTGTGGGCGTGTTGCTGTTGCTGGTGAGCGCGGGATATCTGGCGGCGTGCCAATTCTCCAAGCGTCGGGAGTGGTCGATACGCGGGGTGGAAATCAACCTGCCTACCTTGCGCATGGCGGTGCTGCAACTGGCCCTCGGGGCACTTAACTGGTCGCTGATGGCGGCGGTGATTTTCACGCTGCTGCCAAACAAGCTGGATTATCCGTTGGTGTTGGGCGTGTTGCTGATCAGTGCGATTGCCGGGGTGATTACCCATATTCCTGCCGGGCTTGGGGTCTTGGAGGCGGTGTTCGTGGCGTTGTTGCAGCATGAGGCTTCGCGGGGGAGTCTGGTGGCGGGGTTGCTGGCGTATCGGGCGATTTATTTTATTTTGCCGTTGTTGATTACGTTGGTGATGTATTTGATCGTTGAGGCCAAAGCGAAGTCGCTGCGGATTTCCAAGAAACACAAGGAGGCAGGTTGATTTTGAGGACGCCTTCGCGGGCAAGCCTCGCTCCTACAGGTTGGGCGTCGACCACGATATTGCGCCCCCCATAAATCCGTAGGAGCGAGCGATGCGGCGACCCGACTTGCCCGATAAGGCGTCCGTAAGACCACGACTCATTTCGACTGGATAATGCTCAACCGCTCACCCACGACCATCTCGGTAATCCAGTCCACCAGAATCGAGGTGTATGCCTGTTGCGAAACCGGCTCGCTCAATGCGTGATCGGCGCCGTCAATGACCCGGTGCGTCAGCGAATGCGTCTGCTGGCATGCAGCGCGGTAGCTCATGATCGTCGAGTGAGGCACATAGTCGTCGGTCTCGGACTCGACCAGCAGCACATCCCCGGTGAATTGCGAGCAGGCATGCAGCGCGCGATTGCTGTCGGCGCGCACCAGCGTGTTGCGGTAATCGCGCAAATCAGCCTTGTCCAGTTCACGTTTGGGCGTGTGCCATTCATCGTCGCGATACAGCGCCGGCACCCGTAGCGCCAGCCAACGCACCGGGCGCAACGAGGTCAGGATCGAGGCCAGGTAACCGCCGTAACTGGTGCCCACCACCGCAATGGCGGAAGTATCGAGCGCCGGATGGGCGAGCAAGCGGTCGTACGCCGCCAGCAGGTCACGCAGGTTGTCTTCACGCGTAACGCGAGTGAGCGGGATGCCGGTGCCACCGGTGTGCCCGCGCAAGTCGAACGTCAGGCACACGCAGCCCAAACCGGCGATGCCTTTGGCCCGTTCCAGGTCCCGCTCCTGGCTGCCACCCCAACCGTGCACAAACAACACGCCGGGGACTTTCGATTTGGGGCTCAGAAAAGTGCCGCTCATCTGTTCATCGTCGATGTCGATCTGAATGGTTTCGCTTCTAGCCGTCATAGGATTTGACCGTTACGTACTTGAGAAGAAAGACACTGTTTTCCGCCGGCCCGCGGTACACCTCGATGGCGTCCGCCGGCAGCGGTTGATCGATGTAGGTTTCTACCGAGGACACGCGAATCGCGCGCATCTGCGGGTCGTTGACGAAACTCTGCAACGCGGCCACTTCGGCACTGCTGGCCCCGCCCATGCGCCAGGACTGTTCAAGCACGCCGCTGCGCTGTTTGCCGTGGCTGTCCAGGCCTTGGGCAATGTCGTAGTTGCGGCGCGAGGCGTAGAAACCGGGATAGGCCTCGTCCGCCGCACTGTCGAACACTTGCGCCTGCCGGATCGCCAGTCGCACATCGTCAGGAAGGTCCAGTTCCAGTTCCAGCAGGTCTTCGTAATCACCCTGCACCACCAGCAGATTGGAACCTCCATAAACCTGCTCGCCCTGACCGTCTTCGGTCAAGTATTGATCACCGCAATAACTCAGCACCTTGCCGCCGATAAAGCTCTGGCCGACGCTGTGGGTGATCACTTTGTCGAGATCCTGCTCAAGCACCACGCCTTCGCTGAACAGTGCCTTGGCATCGGGGCGCGCCAGTACGGCATCGAATTGGTCGAGGCTTTTGATCACTTCCTGCCCACGTCCGGCGCAGGCATGAATCGGTTTGATGCGAATAGGGCCTGCGTAGAGCAAATGCTCCGCCGCCGGCCGTGCATCGTCGAACGAGAACACGCTGAGACCATCGAGCACGACGTTGCATACCCGTTCGGAAAACAGCGCAGACCAGCCTTCCGGGGCATGCGCATTTTTGCTACGCAACCCGTGGCTGATGGCTTTGGTGCAGATGAAGTCGTGATCGACGTAACCGCCCCACAAATCGTCAGGCCCCTTGACGCCTAAAGCGCGGGCGGCAGCGACACCGACCAGGGTTTGAGTCGGCAACAGATAAAGGTCCCGGCCGTTGTGAAGTTCGGGGGCGTAACTGCCGCCGAACTTGAGCCCGAGGATTTGCGCCAGCCAACGGGCCAGCGCGCGATTGGTTTCGACTTCGTGCAGGGGCGCCTCGGAGCGGACAGAATGGGCGACCACCAGCTTCTTGCGATTTGTTGGGGTCATGCGTCCCCCTTCAATCTGCGTTTGATGAATGTAGTTGAAGGGGTGCAGAGATCAAGCCATTGAGGGCTGGATAGAAACGACTTTCGAATCAGGCAGTTGCTGAGAGGGTAATGGCACGAAGCCTGTTTTATTCTGCACGATGCCCCGCCCAGCTCCTGCATTTTGCACGATCCAAGCCTTGCACAGAGCCAATGTGGGAGCGGGCTTGCTCGCGAAAGCGGTGAGTCAGTCTGCATCAATGTCGACTGACACACCGCTTTCGCGAGCAAGCCCGCTCCCACATTTAACAGTGCGGTGATATGGACTACCGCGTTAGGGCTGCTGTCGGCGTCACCCCAAATCGGGTGCGGTAATCACTCGGCGCCAGCCCGGTGATTTTCTTGAACGTCGCCCGAAACGCCCCGGGGTCTTGATAGCCCACGGTCCACGCGATGTGATCGATGGTGCCGTTGGTGAACTCGAGCATTTCCCGAGCCTTGCCGACCCGCAGGTGCTGGCAGTACTCGGTGGGTTTCAACCCGGTCGTCGCGCGGAATCGGCGCAGGAACGTGCGCTCTTCCAGCCCCGCCCGCTCGGCCATTGCCGTCAACGACACATCAGTAGCCCCGGTGCTTTGCAGCCAATGCTGAACCTTGAGAATCGACGCATCGCCATGGCTGAGAATCGGTGAAAAATTGCTGCCGCATTCACTCGCGCTGTCGCTGTGCTCCACCACCAGGAAACGCGCGGTGCCGGTGGCGATACTCGGGCCGAGTAGACGGTCTACCAGGCGCAAGCCCAGCTCGGACCAGGCCATCAGCCCGGCGGTGGTGATCAGGTCGCCGTCGTCGACGATGGGCGTATCCGCCTTGAGCTTGATGGCCGGGTAACGCTCGGCGAAGGTTTTGGCCGAGGTCCAGTGCGTGGTGGCGCTGCGGCCATCGAGCAAGCCACTTTCCGCCAGCAGAATCGAGCCAACGCAGACGCCACCGAGGGTCGCGCCCTGCGCATGTTGCTGACGCATCCAGTGGATCAGCGCCTGCGGTGCCTGGCCTTCGGAAAACCCGGCAATCGACGGCGGAATCAACACCGCCACCAATGGGCGGTCGGGCCCCGGATGACTGTCGTAAACCCGCTCGGGCGCCTGATCGCCATCAACTTGCCAATGGCTGACCCGCAGCAACGGCAACTGCGCAGACTGATGCTCGGCGGCAATTCGGTTGGCCACGCCGAACAGGTCGGTCAACCCATGCACCGCCGCCATCTGCGCGCCGGGATAAATCAGCACGCCGAGTTCAGCGATTGCCCTTTCTGCGTCCATTGTCAGTTTTCCCCTTTCTATTGTCGGTGCGGCCAATCCCCGGTCGGCCTTCCAGAGCCAATACTTCATTCCACACCCAACGCACACACTTCGAGGAAACAGCCATGGCCAAGCAAGCACTCATCGTAGTCGATATCCAAAACGACTACTTCCCCCACGGCAAGTGGCCGCTGGTCGGCGCCGACGCTGCAGCCGACAACGCCGTCCGTCTGCTCAAAGCCTTTCGCGATGCCGGTGATTCGGTGGTGCACATCCGTCACGAATTCACCTCCGAAGAAGCTCCATTTTTCACCCCGGGTTCGGAAGGCGCGAAGTTGCACCCCAAAGTCCTGAATCGCGCCGATGAGCCGGTGGTGCTCAAGCACTTCGTCAACTCGTTCCGTGAAACCGAACTCAAGTCGATCCTCGACGAGCAAGGCGTCAAGGAACTGGTGGTCGTCGGCAGCATGAGCCACATGTGCGTCGATGGCATCACCCGCGCCGCTGCCGATTTCGGCTACACCGTCACCGTGATCCACGACGCCTGTGCCTCACGCGACCTGGAATTCAACGGCGTCACGGTGCCCGCCGCACACGTTCACGCTGCCTTTATGTCGGCCCTGGGTTTCGCCTATGCGAGCGTGATCTCCACTGATGAATTCCTGGCAGCCAGCCACTAACGTCATAACGTATTGATCAAATTCCGAAAAAGGCCCGCCGCGTTGACGCGCTGCGGGCCTTTTTCGTGGGTCGGGAAAAGTAATACAAAAAATCTCACGCGTGAGCTATTGAGAGTGGCAAAAATAGCCTGTAGTGTTTCCCACGCGTGAGTTTTTCACAACGAGGTCAGCCCCATGAAAAGCAGCTCTCCATCGAGCCCTCCAACCGGGCCCGATACCGATTCAGCAAACCGCAAGGGAGAGCGCGCGAAACCGTCCGCGAAAAAGCCATCGAGCTTTTACATGAAGCAGATGCGCGCGGGCCTGGGTGCCGCCGGTTATGTGAAACACGAGACTTGGGTGCTTCCCGAAAACCGAAGCCTGCTCAAGCAGATGGAGAAACAGCTTCGCCAACCGATTCTGGCTGGCTCATTCATGTCGGAGAATTACATGAGCGCAGGTACTAACTGGAACATCGATCGACTCTTCACCGCCCTTCAGGCACTGGACGAAGTGGTTTCGAACGACATCACGCTTTCTCTCGTTCAAGGCTCCGAGTCCAGCATCAAGCTGGAAATGAACGATTTCGGTGGCTTGCCGATTTACATCGCGGTGGTGGGTGAACAGATCATCGTCGATACCGTTCTGGTCGACGTCGAGTCCATCAACGACGTACCGGCATTCAATGACGCCGTGCTGCGCAGCCGGGAAATGTTCCCGCTGTCCTCGATCGGTATCGAGTCCATGCCGAACGGGCAGATTGTTTACAACATGTTCGGCGCCCTGAGCTCCGACTCCAGCCTGACGAACATCGTGACCGAGGCCAAAACCCTCGTCGACAACGTCCAGCGCGCCAGCGAAGCCTTCGAACGTTTCTTCAATTAATTATTCGGGAATAGGGAATATCCAATGACTCAGTCCATCTGGAGCAAATTGTTCACCGCGCTGCGCGGCGGTGCCAATGAAGTCGGCGAATCGATCGTCGACCAACAGGCCCTGCGTATCCTCGACCAGGAAATTCGCGATGCTGACAGCGCCCTGGCCAACGCCAAGCGTGAGCTGGTCACCATCATGGCCAAGCACAAACTGTCGGCCGACCGCGTCAGCGAGTACAACGCCAAGATCAAGGACCTGGAATCCAAGGCCCTGGCTGCGATCCAGGCCAACCGTGAAGACCTGGCCCTGGAAGTGGCCGAAGCCATATCGACCCTGACCAACGAACTGGACGTCGAGCAAAAGCAGGCCAACGAATTCGGCGGTTACGCTGAAAACATGCGCAAGGACATCACCAAGGCCGAAAACCGCATCAAAAGCCTGCGCCAGCAAGTGGACATGGCCAAGGCCCGCGAAAGCGTTCAGAAAGCCCAGGTCAGCGCTTCGATTGCCAGTGGCGGCGCCAACGGCAAGCTGGAAACCGCCGTCGGCACGCTGAACCGCTTGCAGGCCAAGCAGCAGCAACGCGCGGCTGAACTGGAAGCGCAGGACCAACTGGCCGATGCGTCGACCGGCACTGACCTGGAACGCAAACTGCGCGAAGCCGGCATCACGCCGAACGAAGGCAGCGCCAATGCGATTCTGGAACGCCTGAAGAAAAAATCGGCTGAGTAATCGACTCAGCCGCCGGACGCGTAACCTGTGGGAGCGGGCTTGCTCGCGAAGAGGGAGTATCAGTCGACATCGATGTTGCCTGACACACCGCCTTCGCGAGCAAGCCCGCTCCCACATGGAATGTGCTCAACTGACGGACATTCAACTGTCGAGGTCAAGGATGGATGCCCTGAAGGGTTTCAAGACAATCGCAGGCCTGGCCCTCTTCATGGTCGCGCTGCAACTGCTCAACGTTGCGACCGGCTACAGCCTTATGGCATTCGGCCTGATCCCGAGAACCGTGCACGGTCTGCTCGGCATCATCACCTCGCCTTTTCTGCACGCTTCCTTTGCGCACCTGAGCGCGAACCTGGTGGCCTTTTTGATACTGGGCACCCTGGTCATTATCGAAGGGCTCAACCGCTTCCTTGCCGTCAGCGCGATCATTATTCTGCTGGGCGGCGCGCTGGTCTGGCTGTTCGGCTTTGCAGGCGTACACATCGGCGCCAGCGGCTGGGTATTCGGGCTCTGGGCGTACCTCTTGTCCCGTGCCTGGTTTCAAAGGAGCTGGGGCAACCTGATAACGGCCGGCGTCGTGGCCCTGCTCTATGGCGGCCTGATATTTGGCTTTCTTCCTCGTCAGGGCGTTTCCTTCGAAGGTCATCTGTTTGGTGCGCTCGCCGGATTTATTGCAGCCAAGGTACTTTTCTCCGCGTCGCGCAGCAGGTTTAATGCCGCCCGGTAACCGCACTTAAGCGTTCAGAAGTCGGGGCGATTACTTCGTCGGAACGAGTACCCACGGAGTCAGGGACGAAATGTCGATTTTCCTTTTATTGCGCATGTACGCCTCGTCCCTCTTCCACCGCTTCGGCTGGGCAGGCCTGGTCATTGCCTTGGGCGTACACCTGATCACGGCTTATCTGGGCCTGGTGTTTCTGGGCGAACAACACCTCACCGCCCCCGCCACGTTTACTTACTTCTATCTCACCACCACACTCACCGTCGGCTATGGCGATCTCGCGCCGCAGACACCGGCGGGGCGAATTTTCGTGGCCACCTGGGTCATGCTCGGGGGCATTGCGCTGCTGACGGCAGCCATCGGCAAAACCACCAGCAGTGTCATCGATGCATGGAGAAAAGGCATGAAGGGCAAAGGCGATTTCACCGGCAAGGTCGGCCATACGGTTCTCATCGGCTGGGAAGGCGCGTCCAGCGAGCGGGTCATTGAATTGTTGCTTCAGGACGAAACCTCGAACGACAACCTGATCGTCATTTGCGATTGCACCCTTGAAGAAAACCCGATGCCGGGCAAAGCGACCTTTATCAAAGGTGAAAGCCTGTCCTCCGTGGCGTTGTTGCTGCGCGCCGGCGTTCCTGGTGCCGAACGCGTCCTGGTGCGAACCCATTCAGACGACCTGACCCTGGCCACCGTGCTGGCGGTCAATCAACTGAAACCTGTCGGGCATGTGGTCGCCCATTTCAATGACAGTGAAGTCGCTGCGCTCGCCAGCGCCTACGCGCCCAGCCTGGAATGCACCTCAAGCATGGCCATCGAGATGCTGGTGCGCGCCTCTCAGGATCCGGGCTCGTCAGTGGTCATCAATGAACTGCTGTGCGTGGGCCAAGGCGCCACTCAATACCTGATGAAACTGCCCGAGGCCTTCGAAGCCACGTTCGGCGATCTGTACACTCGGATGAAAGAACACCACAACGCCACGCTCATCGGCTATCGCGCCAAAGGTGCCCAACAACCGTCGATCAACCCGCCCAGCGCTACGCGCGTTGAGGGCGGCGAACTCTTCTACATCGCCTCCACTCGCCTCAAGGAAATCTCCAATGGGATGGTTTAAACAGTTGATGGGGCTTGAGGCCCCGAACGCGACGACAGAGTCGAAATGGACCGCCAACGAAACTCCGCCACCGGCCACTGGCCCATTGGGCCTGGGATTGGGCAAGGGCGTGATGTTCGACACCTCCCTGAGATTGTTGCTCGACGGCAACACCACGGTAACCATCCCGGGGTCCCAGCAGATCTGGAGCAACGGCACCGTCGATCTCGGGCAATCGACCTGGCTGTCGCGCTATTACATGAACGACGAAGATTACTGGTTGCAGGTGCACACCACCGGCGACATCGCCGGGCAGGTCGAGTCGGTGATCCTGTTCAACTACCTCAGTTACATCACCATCAGCAGTGAAGCGGAGCTGCGTCGGCTGGCCGGCCCGCAAAGCCTGATCGGGCTGCCGACCTACACCCATAACGGCGTCGAATACACCCGCGAATGGGGCACCGAAAATGGCCAGACAGAATTGGTGGCACTGAGCGAACAGCTGAAAAATCCGGAGGAGTCCTACAACATCGAGCACCGTTCGATGCTGTACGCCCGTGAAACCGGCCTGACCGATCGCCGGGAGTTCCTGCTGTTTTCCGTCGAAGAAGACGCCGAAGGCACCATCAGCTTGAGCACGTCGCTGGGCATCTCGCTCTACACAACCGACCTGAATACGTTCTGAAAAAAGGAAGCAGTCCATGCTAGAAGCACTCTCCATCTCTCTGAACAAAGCCGCCGTGTTCGGGTTTGTCGCGTACATCCTCGGCGCCGCGGTGCTGTTCGCGCTGTTCCAGTTCATCTACACCCGTATCACACCGCACAAGGAATTCGAACTGATCCGCTCGGGCAACGTCGCCGCCGCAATCGCTCTGGGCGGCGCCCTCATCGGTTTCGCGATTCCGGCCAGCAATGTGATTGCCTACTCGATCAGCCTGCTCGACTTCGTCGTCTGGTCGCTGATCGCGGCAGTCGTGCAACTGCTGGCGTTCCTGGTGACCAGCCTGGTGTTGAAAGGCACTTCTGAACGGATCAAGAAAGGCGAAATCGCGGCGGGTGTCTATGTCGCGGCCGTGGCCATCAGCGTTGGCATGTTGAACGCCGCCTGCATGACCCCTACCCCGAACTGATTGCGCACGGAGCTCCCGATGAAACGAAGCAAGTACGTTCAACTGTCGCTGGCAGCCTCGGTCGCCATGGCGATATCAGGCTGCGGGCCGACAGAAAAAACTTACCCGGTGCAGAAGAAATACAACTTCCAGTCCGTTCAGCAATGCTCCGATGAAAAACTCCCGGTGGACGTCTGCTCGGACGCCTACATGACCGCCATGGCCGAGCATCGCCGCATTGCGCCGGTGTACGACAGCCAGGCCGATTGCGATGCCGACTTTGTCGCCGACTGGTGCCAGCAGGATTCCGCCGGCAGGTTCATCCCCAAGCTCGGTGGTTTCGAATTGACCGCCGATGGCCAGGTGACGCAATCCCAAGTGGACGCGGCCAAGGCGCAATTGCCGGCCTCGGAAGCGGCGAACAGTGGTGGCTCGGGCTTCTCCACCAGCAGCCTTTTGACCGGCCTGCTGATCGGCAACATGCTGAGCAGCAACCGCAACAGCTACTACTCCGAGCCGGTGTACCGCTATCGCGATGATCGCGGCAGCTATTCGAACTCGACACTCAGCCAGCGGATTTCCAAGGGCTCGACGTTTAACAAGTCCAATCAGGCGAGGTACGGCAGCAGCAACTACGCCGACTCGGTCCGTTCTTCTACCAGCAAGCCGGTTTCCGTTGCCTCGTCCACCTCCCGTGGCGGCTTTGGCAGCAAGGCCAGCGCACGCAGCGGCTGGGGCGGCGGCGGATCGAGCAGTTAAGGGGACCGGGGCATGAAGAAAATCCAATGCGCAGAGCGTCCTGACTGGAAACAGACGGCCGAGGGTCTCGGCTTTCTGTTCCATACCATCGACAACGAACCCTACTGGGACGAGAGCGCGTATTACCAATTCACGCTCAAGCAAATCGAGAACGATCTCGAAGATCCGACCACCGAGATCCATGAGATGTGCATGGACCTGGTGGCCCGTGTGGTTCAGAGCGAGGAGCTGCTGGAGCGCCTGAGCATCCCCGCGCCATTCTTCGACATGGTTCGCACCTCATGGCTCGAAGGTCACCCGCACCTGTACGGGCGCATGGACTTCTCCTACAACGGCACCGGCCCCGCCAAGTTGCTGGAACTCAACTACGACACGCCGACCAGCCTGTATGAGGCCGCGGCATTTCAGTGGGGCTGGCTGGAGCAATGCATCGAACTCGGCTTGCTGCCCAAGCATGCCGACCAGTTCAACAGCATCGACACCAAACTGCATCAGGCCTTCGCTCAATTGCAGCTCAAGCAGCCCTTCTACTTCGCCTCGATGAAAGACTCTGTCGAAGACAAAGGCACCACTGATTACCTGCGGCTGGTGGCGGAAAAGGTCGGCATCGAATCACGCCACATCGATATCGAAGACATCGGCCTGACCAGTGACGGGCGTTTCGTGGACCTAGAGGATCGCTGGATTCCTCACCTGTTCAAGCTGCACGCCTGGGAATTCATCTTCCACGAGCCCTTTGGTGCAGCGATTGCCCAGAGTGATACGCAGTTTTTCGAGCCAGCCTGGAAATCCATCATCTCCAACAAAGGCATCCTGCCGCTGTTGTGGGAGTTCAACAAAGGTCATCCAAACCTGCTCGCGGCCCACCTGGATACCGATCCGAACAAAGCGGTGCCCAAGGGCTGGGTGCGCAAGCCATTCTTCTCGCGGGAAGGCGCCAACATCGAGCTGCAAACCGCCGAAGGTCTGATCGTGAAAGAGGACGGCCCCTATACCGATGCGCCGTTTATCCTTCAGGAATTCGCGCCACTGCCGAAGTTTGGCGACAGCTATACGCTGATCGGTTCCTGGGTGATCGGCGATCAGGCGGCCGGTATCGGCGTGCGTGAGGACAACAGCTTGATCACCAAGGATTCGAGTCGGTTCTTGCCGCATCTGATACTCGACTGATCCTCCGTCACCCCACTAAAAAAGCCCGGTGCCGTGCATCGGGCATTGGGGCGAAACAGGTGTAAACCTGATCGAGAACCAGACAACCACAAGACTTACCGCTGAAAAGCCGGATAATGGCGGCCAAATCGTCTAGCCGTTATTCTGGTAATCCCCCATGGAAATCAAGGTCAACTTTCTCGACAACCTTCGACTTGAAGCCAAGTTCGATGACTTCACGGTGGTGGCCGATCAACCTATCCGCTACAAGGGCGATGGCTCGGCACCGGGCCCGTTCGACTACTTCCTGGCTTCGTCGGCGTTGTGCGCGGCGTATTTTGTGAAGTTGTACTGCAGCACGCGCAACATCCCCACGGATAACATCCGTCTGTCGCAGAACAATATTGTTGACCCGGAAAACCGCTACAACCAGATTTTCAAGATCCAGGTCGAGTTGCCGGCGGACATCTCCGACAAGGACCGCCAGGGCATCCTGCGTTCCATCGACCGTTGCACCGTGAAAAAAGTGGTGCAAGCCGGGCCTGAGTTTGTGATCGAAGAAGTGGAAAACCTCGACGCCGACGCCCAGGCATTGCTGATGCCGGCTTCCAGTTCAGAGGCAAGCACTTATATTGCGGGCAAGGATCTACCGCTGGAGCAAACCATCGCCAATATGTCGGCCATTCTGGCGGACCTGGGCATGAAGATTGAAATCGCCTCGTGGCGCAACATCGTGCCCAATGTCTGGTCGCTGCATATCCGCGATGCGCACTCGCCGATGTGCTTTACCAACGGCAAGGGCGCCACCAAGGAAGGCGCGTTGGCGTCGGCGTTGGGCGAGTTTATCGAGCGACTCAACTGCAACTTCTTCTACAACGACCAGTTCTGGGGCGAAGACATCGCCAACGCGGCGTTTGTGCACTACCCGGACGAACGCTGGTTCAAGCCTGGCCGCAAAGATGCACTGCCGACCGAAATTCTCGACGAATACTGCCTGAAGATTTACAACCGCGACGGCGAGCTGCGCGGCTCCCATCTGATCGATACCAACTCGGGCAATGAAGAGCGCGGCATCTGCTCGTTGCCGTACGTGCGCCAGTCGGACGGCGAGGTGGTGTATTTCCCGTCCAACCTGATTGAAAACCTGTTCCTGAGCAACGGCATGAGTGCCGGTAACACGCTGGCCGAAGCCCAGGTGCAGTGCCTGTCGGAAATCTTCGAGCGCGCGGTAAAACGCGAAATCATCGAAGGTGAATTTGCCCTGCCGGATGTGCCGGCCAACGTGCTGGCGAAGTACCCGGGGATACTGGCCGGTATTCAGGCGCTGGAAGAGCAAGGGTTCCCCGTGCTGGTGAAAGATGCCTCCCTGGGCGGTGAATTCCCGGTGATGTGCGTCACGTTGATGAACCCGCGTACGGGTGGTGTGTTCGCCTCGTTCGGCGCGCACCCGAGCCTGGAAGTGGCGCTGGAACGCAGCCTCACCGAATTGCTCCAGGGCCGCAGCTTCGAAGGCCTCAACGACTTGCCTCAGCCGACGTTCGAAGGTCATGCGGTGACCGAGCCGAATAACTTCGTCGAGCACTTTATCGACTCCAGCGGCGTGGTGTCGTGGCGCTTCTTCAGCTCCAAGTCGGATTACGAATTCGTGGAGTGGGACTTCTCGGGCCAGGGTGAAAACTCGAATACCGACGAAGCCGCGACCTTGTTCGGCATTCTCGAAGGCATGGGCAAGCAAGTGTACATGGCGGTCTACGAGCATATCGGCGCGACGGCGTGCCGCATCCTGGTGCCGGACTATTCGGAAATCTATCCCGCGGACGATCTGATCTGGGACAACACCAACAAAGCGCTGTTCTTCCGCGCCGATATCCTGAACCTGCATCGCCTGGACGAAGAAGAACTGCAAGCACTGGTTGAGCGTCTGGTGGAAAGCGAGCTGGACGACTACACCGACATTACGTCCTTGATCGGCATCGAATTTGACGACAATACCGCCTGGGGTCAGCTGACAATCCTGGAGTTGAAGCTGCTGATTTATCTCGCCTTGCAGCAATATGAAGAGGCGAAAGAGGCAGTGGAAATGTTCCTGCAGTACAACGACAACACGGTTGAGCGCGGCTTGTTCTACCAGGCCGTCAATGTGGTGCTGGAGATGAAGCTGGACGAAGACCTGGAACTGGAAGACTACAAGGCCAATTTCCGCCGGATGTTTGGCAACGAGCGGACGGATGCAGCGATTGGATCGGTGGACGGCAGCGTGCGCTTCTTTGGCTTGACGCCTACGAGCATGAAACTGGAGGGGCTCGATAGGCACCTGCGGCTGATCGATAGCTACAAAAAACTGCATACGGCGCGGGCCAACGTGACCGCTTTATCCCGTTAAACAGCGCCAACAAAAAAGCGAAGCCATATGGCTTCGCTTTTTTTGTTTACGGTTCTGAAAAAGCTGCGGATCAGAACGGGATATCGTCATCGAAGCTGTCGAAATCCGGAGCCGGTTGCGGAGCCTGCTGTGGTGCTGGACGCGACTGTTGCGGAGCCGATTGCTGGGGTGCCGACTGCTGTGGACGCGGAGCCTGCTGACGTGGGGCCGGAGCGGACTGCTGATAGTTGTTGCCCCCGCCTTGTTGGTCGCCCTGCTGTGGACGGCCGCCGAGCAGTTGCATGGTGCCTTGCATGTCGACCACGATTTCGGTGGTGTAACGCTTGATACCGTCTTTTTCCCACTCGCGGGTCTGCAGCTTGCCTTCGATGTAGACCTGCGAACCTTTACGCAGGTATTCGCCGGCGATCTCGGCAACCTTGCCGAACATCGAAACACGGTGCCATTCGGTCTTCTCGACCTTCTGACCGGTTTGCTTGTCGGTCCACTGTTCGCTGGTCGCCAGACTCAGGTTGGTCACGGCGTTACCGTTAGGCAAGTAGCGAACTTCGGGATCCTGGCCGCAAGTGCCGACCAATATGACTTTGTTAACCCCACGGGCCATAACGTTCTCCTAGGCTACGCACGCTGCCCCGGCCGGGTTGTTCACCAGGCGCTCAAGGGTGGTGCGATCCAATAGTTCGGTGTCCAATTTTATGTAAATCGCCGCTTCATCTTCGACGATCACTGCATCTGTTACCCCTACGACGGCCTTCAGGCGCTCGACCAGACCCGCTTCGCGGATCGCCTCGGGCGACAACGGCAAGCGCAGGCTCGTCACGTAAGGTGGTTCGCGCATGGTAACAGCAAAGGCCAGCCAGAGGGCAGCCAGGCCGGCGCATCCGAGGAATACAACCGACAAACCGCCGTGCTGGAACATCCAGCCGCCGAGGATCCCGCCCAGCGCCGAACCGAGGAACTGGCTGGTGGAATAAACCCCCATCGCCGTGCCCTTGCCGCCGGCCGGTGAAACCTTGCTGATCAGCGATGGCAACGAAGCTTCCAGCAAGTTGAACGCGGTAAAGAACACCACTGTTCCGATCACCAGAGCCCGCAGGCTATCGCCGAACTGCCAGAAGAATAGCTCAGTGAGCATCAGCGTCAGCACCGCGCCCAATAAAACTCGTTTCATTTTGCGTTTCTTCTCGCCGTAGATAATGAACGGGATCATGGCGAAGAAGGAAATCAGCAGCGCGGTCAGGTACACCCACCAGTGCTGCTCTTTAGGCAGCCCAGCTTTTTCGACCAGGGCCAGGGGCAATGCAACGAAGCTCGACATCAACATCGCGTGCAACACAAAAATGCCCAGGTCCAGGCGCAACAGGTCCGGATGCTTGAGCGTCGGGATCAGCGCCGAACGCGCGACGCCGGATTCACGGTGCTGCAACGGGCCGTTGGCTCGCGGCACCATGAACATCACGATCACGATGCCGAAGAGCGCCATGCCGCCCGTGGCGAGGAACAGCCCGGACAGACCGAAAGCACGGGTCAACAACGGTCCCACAACCATAGCGACGGCGAACGACAGACCTATCGTCATGCCGATCATGGCCATGGCTTTGGTCCGATGCTGCTCGCGGGTCAGGTCCGACAGCAACGCCATGACCGCTGCTGAAATCGCCCCGGCGCCTTGCAGGATGCGTCCAGCGATGACGCCCCAGATCGAATCGGCATTGGCTGCCAGCACGCTACCGAGGGCGAAGATGATCAGCCCCAGGTAAATCACCGGACGACGGCCGATGCGGTCGGAGATGAAGCCGAATGGAATCTGAAAGATCGCCTGGGTCAGGCCGTAAGCGCCGATCGCCAGCCCGATGAGGGCCGGGGTCGCTCCTGCCAGATCCATCCCATAGGTCGCCAGAACCGGCAACACCATGAACATGCCAAGCATACGGAAGGCGAACACAAGGGCCAGACCGCTTGCTGCGCGGGTCTCACTGCCACTCATGCGTTCGCTGTGGGGATCGTGCATGGAAAAACCTCATGTGAACCGGCGGCGATTCTACCAGTCCCATCGATTGACGGGGTATATCGCGACGCTTTGACGCGCTCCGCTGACAGACTCTTCATGTAAGACATCATCCCGCTCGTTTGATAGTGTGCATCCATCCAGTATTTGGCCGTATACTCCTACGTTTTCGACGCCCGCCAAGCGAGGCCACTTTGGACAAGATCCTGATTCGTGGGGCCCGAACCCACAACCTGAAGAACATCGACCTGACCCTGCCACGGGACAAACTGATCGTCATCACCGGCCTGTCCGGATCCGGCAAATCGTCCCTGGCGTTCGACACGCTGTATGCCGAGGGCCAGCGCCGCTACGTCGAATCACTGTCGGCTTATGCCCGGCAGTTTTTGTCGATGATGGAAAAACCTGACGTCGACACCATCGAAGGTTTGTCACCCGCCATTTCCATCGAACAGAAGTCGACCTCGCACAACCCGCGCTCGACGGTCGGCACCATCACCGAAATCTACGACTACCTGCGTCTGCTTTATGCACGCGTGGGTATTCCTCGCTGCCCGGATCACGACATTCCGCTGGAAGCGCAAACCGTCAGCCAGATGGTTGATCTGGTCCTCGCGCAACCGGAGGGCAGCAAGCTTATGCTGCTGGCACCGGTAATCCGCGAGCGCAAAGGCGAACACCTTTCGGTCTTCGAAGAGTTGCGCGCCCAAGGCTTTGTACGGGCCCGGGTCAACGGCAGGATCTGCGAACTGGATGAGCTGCCGAAGCTGGATAAGCAAAAGAAGCATTCGATTGATGTAATAGTCGACCGCTTCAAGGTCCGTGCCGATCTGCAGCAGCGCCTGGCCGAGTCGTTCGAGACCGCGCTGAAACTGGCCGACGGCATTGCCCTGGTTGCGCCGATGGACGACGAACCGGGCGAAGAAATCATCTTCTCCGCGCGCTTCGCCTGCCCGATTTGCGGCCACGCCATCAGCGAACTGGAACCCAAGCTGTTCTCCTTCAACAACCCGGCCGGTGCCTGCCCGACCTGCGATGGTCTGGGCGTGAAGCAGTTCTTCGACATCAAGCGCTTGGTGAACGGCGAGCTGACGTTGGCCGAGGGCGCGATTCGCGGGTGGGACAGGCGCAACGTCTATTACTTCCAGATGCTTGGCTCGCTGGCTTCGCACTACAAGTTCAGCCTCGAAGTGCCGTTCAACGACCTGCCGGCCGAACAACAGAAATACATCCTGCACGGTAGCGGCTCGCAGAACGTCGACTTCAAATACCTGAACGACCGTGGCGATATCGTCAAACGCTCGCACCCGTTCGAAGGCATCGTACCGAACCTGGAACGCCGCTACCGCGAAACCGAGTCGGCTTCGGTGCGTGAAGAGCTGGCCAAGTTCCTTAGCACCCAGCCTTGCCCGGATTGCCGTGGCACGCGCTTGCGTCGTGAGGCGCGGCACGTTTGGGTGGGTGAGAAGACGCTGCCGGCGGTAACCAATCTGCCGATTGGCGATGCTTGTGAGTATTTCGGTGTGCTGAAGCTCACTGGGCGCCGCGGCGAAATTGCCGACAAGATTCTCAAGGAAATTCGCGAGCGCCTGCAGTTCCTGGTCAACGTGGGGCTCGACTATCTTTCGCTGGATCGCAGTGCCGACACATTGTCCGGTGGTGAAGCTCAGCGGATTCGCTTGGCCAGTCAGATTGGCGCCGGCCTGGTGGGGGTTCTGTACATCCTCGATGAACCGTCGATTGGTCTGCATCAACGTGATAACGATCGGTTGCTCGGCACCCTCAAGCACCTGCGCGACATCGGCAACACGGTAATTGTGGTCGAGCACGACGAAGATGCGATTCGCCTGGCAGATTATGTGGTGGATATCGGACCGGGCGCGGGTGTCCACGGTGGGCATATTGTTGCCGAAGGTACGCCGGCCGAGGTCATGGCTCACCCTGATTCGTTGACAGGCAAGTACTTGTCGGGCCGGGTGAAGATTGCCGTTCCAGCCAAGCGCACACCGCGTAACAAGAAGTTGTCGCTGTCCCTCAAGGGTGCTCGCGGCAACAACTTGCGCAATGTCGACCTGGACATTCCGATTGGTCTGTTGACGTGTGTGACCGGTGTATCAGGCTCGGGCAAGTCGACGCTGATCAACAACACGCTGTTTCCTTTGAGCGCTACGGCACTCAACGGTGCCACGACGCTTGAGGCGGCCGCTCACGACAGCATCAAGGGCCTTGAGCATCTGGATAAGGTCGTCGACATCGACCAGAGCCCGATCGGCCGTACGCCGCGCTCCAACCCGGCGACCTACACCGGGCTGTTCACGCCGATTCGTGAATTGTTCGCCGGTGTACCGGAGTCCCGCTCACGCGGTTATGGCCCGGGACGCTTCTCCTTCAACGTGAAGGGTGGACGCTGCGAAGCGTGCCAGGGCGATGGCCTGATCAAGGTGGAAATGCACTTCCTGCCGGACATCTATGTCCCGTGCGACGTCTGCAAGAGCAAGCGTTACAACCGCGAGACTCTGGAGATCAAGTACAAGGGCAAGAACATCCACGAAACCCTCGAGATGACCATCGAGGAAGCGCGGGTGTTCTTCGATGCGGTTCCGGCCCTGGCGCGCAAGCTTCAGACGTTGATGGATGTGGGGCTGTCCTACATCAAGCTGGGGCAATCGGCGACCACGCTGTCCGGCGGTGAAGCGCAGCGGGTCAAGCTGTCCCGCGAACTGTCCAAGCGCGATACCGGCAAGACGCTGTACATCCTCGACGAGCCGACCACTGGCCTGCACTTCGCGGATATTCAGCAACTGCTCGACGTCCTGCATCGACTGCGCGATCACGGCAACACCGTGGTGGTGATCGAGCACAACCTGGATGTGATCAAGACGGCTGACTGGCTGGTGGACCTGGGGCCGGAAGGCGGTTCCAAGGGCGGGCAGATTATTGCTGTCGGTACGCCAGAAGAAGTGTCCGAGATGAAGCAGTCTCACACCGGCTTCTACCTCAAGCCGCTACTGGCTCGCGACAGGGACTGATTCGACCCCATGAAAAAGCCCCTGTCACTTTATCGGTGACAGGGGCTTTTTTGTATCTGGAGCAATCAGGCGTGGGATTGCAGGTAGTTCTCAAGACCGATCAACTTGATCAGACCCATCTGCTTTTCAAGCCAGTAGGTGTGGTCTTCTTCGGTGTCATGCAATTGAACCCGCAGCATCTCGCGGCTGACATAGTCCTTGTGCTGCTCGCAGAGCTGGATACCCTTGCAGAGTGCGGCGCGGACTTTGTATTCCAGGCGCAGGTCAGCGGCGAGCATGTCAGGCACCGTGGTGCCGACATCGAGATCGTCCGGACGCATGCGCGGCGTGCCTTCCAGCATCAGGATACGACGCATCAGCGCATCGGCGTGCCCTGCTTCTTCTTCCATCTCGTGGTTGATTCGTTCGTAGAGCTTGGTGAATCCCCAGTCCTCATACATCCGCGAATGAACGAAATATTGATCACGCGCGGCCAATTCGCCGGTCAGCAACGTGTTGAGGTAATCGATTACGTCTGGGTGGCCTTGCATCGCCCTACATCTCCCTGCTTGAAAGTCTGTAGTTTGAACCAAGGCGACTGTTTGGTCACTTCGTTTGCGGGATAAAAGCGAAGATATTCTGAGAAAAGTGGTTTAAATAACGCAAAAACCGCCCAAATGAGGGCGGTTCTGCTTCTCGTTTAGACTTCGTTAAGCTGTACGTTGAGTGCCTTTGCGATTGCTTCTCCGTACGCTGGGTCAGCCTTGAAGAAATGCTGCAATTGACGATCGACCACATCACTGGAAACACCGCCCATCGCCCCGGCAATGTTGTTGACCAACAGTGCTTTCTGCTCGTCGCTCATCAGTCGAAACAGCGCCCCGGCGTGGCTGTAGTAGTCGGTGTCTTCGCGATGATCGTAACGATCAGCGGCGCCGCTCAATGCCAAAGGTGGCTCAGCAAAGCGAGGCGCTTGTTTTGGCGACTCGACGTAACTGTTCGGCTCATAGTTAGGTGCCGCACCGCCATTGCTGCCGAACGCCATCGAACCATCGCGCTGATAGCTATTGACCGGACTGCGCGGTGCGTTCACTGGCAGTTGTTGATGGTTGGTGCCAATGCGGTAGCGGTGAGCGTCCGCGTAAGCGAACACGCGGCCCTGGAGCATGCGATCCGGCGAGAGGCCAACACCCGGGACCATGTTGCTCGGACCGAACGCCGCTTGCTCGACTTCAGCGAAGTAGTTCTGCGGATTGCGGTTGAGCTCCAGTTCACCCACCTCGATCAGCGGAAACTCTTTCTGCGACCAGGTTTTGGTCACGTCGAACGGGTTTTCGTAATGTGCGGCGGCTTGGGCCTCGGTCATGATCTGGATGCACACACGCCATTTCGGGAAGTCACCGCGGTCAATCGCCCCGAACAGGTCACGCTGCGCGTAATCCGGATCGGTACCGGCCAATCGCGCGGCATCTGCAGGCGCCAGGTTCTTGATCCCTTGTTTGGTCTTGTAGTGCCACTTCACCCAGTGCCGCTCGCCATTGGCGTTTATCAGGCTGTAGGTATGGCTGCCGAAGCCGTGCATATGACGATAGCCGTCAGGAATGCCGCGATCAGAGAACAGAATAGTGACTTGGTGCAGGGACTCAGGCGAGTGCGACCAGAAGTCCCACATCATCTGCGCGCTTTTCAGATTGCTTTGCGGCAGACGCTTTTGGGTGTGGATAAAGTCCGGGAATTTCAGCGGATCACGAATGAAAAACACTGGCGTGTTGTTACCGACGATGTCCCAGTTACCTTCTTCGGTGTAGAACTTCAGGGCAAAACCACGTGGATCGCGCTCGGTGTCGGCCGAACCGCGCTCGCCGCCGACAGTGGAAAACCGCAGGAACGTCGGGGTTTGCTTGCCGACCGATTCAAACAGTTTGGCACTGGTGTATTCGGTGATGTCGCGAGTAACGGTAAACGTGCCGTAAGCACCCGAGCCTTTGGCATGTACACGACGCTCAGGGATGTTCTCACGGTTGAAGTGGGCAAGCTTCTCGATCAGTTGGAAGTCGTCGAGCAGCAGCGGGCCACGAGGGCCGGCGGAACGGGAATTCTGGTTGTCGGCGACAGGAGCGCCACTGGCGGTGGTAAGCGTTTTATTTTGGCTCATGCGATCTCTTCCTCTGTCAGTCTTTAACTGCCGGCTAATCGGCTGAGAGGGAGTATTGATCACGAACGTTACAGCTACAAATTCATTAACTTGCGGTTATCGATAGAAAATTACTAATTACGTTTCTGATTATGCATCGAAGGGATACTTTCGAGCGCGCACAAAAAACCGGGCACTAGGCCCGGTTTTTCGTTTCAGACTGACGTCTTACTCAGCGGATACAGCTTCACCACCGGCAGGACGATCAACCAACTCGACGTACGCCATTGGCGCGTTGTCGCCAGTGCGGAAACCGCACTTGAGGATGCGCAGGTAGCCACCCTCACGGGTAGCGTAACGCTTGCCCAGGTCGTTGAAGAGCTTACCAACGATAGCTTTCGAACGAGTACGGTCGAAAACCAGACGGCGGTTTGCAAGGCTGTCTGTCTTGGCCAAAGTGATCAGCGGCTCAGCAACGCGACGCAGTTCTTTAGCTTTCGGCAGTGTAGTTTTGATCAGCTCGTGCTCGAACAGCGACACTGCCATGTTTTGAAACATGGCCTTGCGGTGCGAGCTAGTGCGGCTCAGGTGACGACCACTTTTACGATGACGCATGGTTCATTCCTTACCAAACACAACGTTCGGTGATTACGACGATCAGGCAGTCGCCTTGTCGTCCTTCTTAAGACTTGCAGGCGGCCAGTTGTCGAGGCGCATGCCGAGGGACAGACCGCGGGAGGCCAGAACGTCCTTGATTTCAGTCAAGGATTTCTTGCCAAGGTTCGGAGTCTTCAACAGCTCTACTTCGGTACGCTGAATCAGGTCACCGATGTAGTAGATGTTTTCCGCCTTAAGGCAGTTAGCCGAACGTACAGTCAGTTCCAGATCGTCAACCGGGCGAAGCAGGATCGGATCGATCTCGTCTTCCTGCTCGATAACCACTGGCTCACTGTCACCTTTGAGGTCGACGAACGCAGCCAACTGCTGTTGCAGAATGGTTGCAGCGCGGCGGATAGCCTCTTCAGGATCCAGAGTACCGTTGGTTTCCAGATCAATAACCAGCTTGTCCAGGTTAGTACGCTGCTCGACACGGGCGTTTTCCACCACGTATGCGATACGGCGAACCGGGCTGAACGAAGAGTCAAGCTGCAAGCGACCGATGCTGCGGCTTTCGTCTTCATCGCTCTGACGCGAGTCTGCCGGTTCATAACCACGACCACGAGCTACGGTGAGCTTCATGTTCAGGGCGCCGTTAGACGCCAGGTTAGCGATTACGTGATCGGGGTTAACGATCTCGACATCATGATCCAGCTGAATATCGGCAGCGGTAACCACCCCCGAACCCTTCTTCGACAAGGTCAGCGTAACTTCGTCACGACCGTGCAGCTTGATAGCCAGACCTTTAAGGTTCAACAGGATTTCAATTACGTCTTCCTGTACGCCTTCGATGGCGCTGTACTCATGGAGCACACCGTCAATCTCGGCCTCGACTACTGCACAGCCGGGCATTGAGGACAACAGGATGCGTCGCAGCGCGTTGCCCAGGGTGTGGCCGAAACCACGCTCGAGAGGCTCGAGAGTGATCTTGGCGCGGGTTGGACTGACAACCTGCACATCAATATGGCGGGGTGTCAGGAACTCATTTACCGAAATCTGCATGGATGCACCTATTTTCTAGCCCTTACTTGGAGTAGAGCTCGACAATCAGGCTTTCGTTGATGTCGGCGGACAGATCACTGCGAGCAGGAACGTTCTTGAAAACGCCCGACTTCTTCTCAGTGTCTACTTCTACCCATTCTACGCGGCCACGTTGGGCACACAGATCGAGAGCTTGGACAATGCGAAGTTGGTTCTTTGCTTTCTCGCGAATCGCGACCACGTCACCAGCACGAACCTGGTAGGACGGTACGTTTACGGTCTGGCCGTTAACGCTGACGGATTTGTGCGATACCAGCTGACGGGATTCGGCACGAGTAGAGCCGAAACCCATACGGTATACAACGTTGTCCAGACGGCATTCGAGCAGTTGCAGCAGGTTTTCACCGGTTGCACCTTTCTTGCCAGCAGCTTCTTTGTAGTAGCCGCTGAATTGACGCTCGAGAACGCCGTAGATACGACGGACCTTCTGCTTTTCACGCAGTTGGGTGCCGTAATCGGACTGGCGACCGCGGCGTTGGCCGTGGATACCAGGTGCTGCTTCGATGTTGCACTTCGATTCGATCGCGCGCACGCCGCTCTTCAGAAAGAGATCGGTGCCTTCACGACGAGCGAGTTTGCATTTTGGACCAATGTAACGAGCCATTCTTTACAATCTCCTGGATTACACGCGGCGCTTCTTCGGCGGACGGCACCCGTTGTGCGGGATTGGCGTCACGTCGGTGATGCTGGCGATCTTGTAGCCACAGCCGTTCAAAGCGCGGACTGCAGATTCACGACCTGGGCCTGGACCTTTGACGTTAACGTCGAGGTTTTTCAGACCGTATTCCAGCGCAGCTTGACCAGCACGTTCAGCAGCTACTTGAGCAGCAAACGGGGTGGACTTGCGGGAACCGCGGAAACCCGAACCACCGGAGGTAGCCCAGGAAAGAGCGTTGCCTTGACGGTCGGTGATGGTCACGATTGTGTTGTTAAAAGAAGCATGGATGTGGGCAATGCCATCAACCACTGTCTTTTTAACTTTTTTACGAGGACGAGCAGCAGGTTTAGCCATGATTAATTTCCTGTCGATTCGCTGGGGCGATTACTTGCGGATCGGCTTACGCGGACCTTTACGGGTACGCGCGTTAGTCTTGGTACGCTGACCGCGCACTGGAAGACCACGACGATGACGCAGACCGCGATAGCAACCGAGGTCCATCAAACGCTTGATTTTCATGTTGATTTCGCGACGCAGGTCACCTTCAGTGGTGAACTTCGCCACTTCGCCACGCAGCTGTTCAATCTGCTCGTCGCTCAGATCCTTGATCTTTGCGGCTGGGTTTACCCCAGTCACTGCACAGATCTTCTGCGCAGTAGTGCGACCAACACCATAGATGTAGGTCAGCGAGATAACAGTATGCTTGTTATCTGGAATGTTAACGCCTGCAATACGGGCCATTCAGTGGGACTCCAATTGACAGCTACCTACGCCCCGGAAGCCAAGAAATAGGGCGCGAGATAATATCGCTGTAATAACAAATAATCAACCCGGTAGCGCACTAGCTACCGGGCTTGAAGCACAATCACACTCAGCCTTGGCGCTGTTTGTGACGCGGTTCCGCGCTGCAAATTACTCGAACAACACCTTCGCGGCGAATAATTTTGCAGTTACGGCACAGCTTTTTCACCGATGCACGAACTTTCATCACCAACTCCTCGAACCTTATGGGTACTCAGCGCAACATGCCGCTGCCGTAACCCTTCAGGTTGGCTTTCTTCATCAGGGATTCGTACTGGTGCGAAACGAGGTGCGATTGTACTTGGGACATGAAGTCCATCACAACCACGACGACGATCAGCAACGAGGTCCCGCCAAGGTAGAACGGAACGTTTGCTGCAACCACCAGGAACTGGGGCAACAGGCACACGGCCGTCATATATAGAGCACCGAACAAGGTCAAACGAGTCAGCACGCCATCAATATAGCGCGCAGACTGCTCACCTGGACGGATACCCGGAATAAAGGCACCGGACTTCTTCAGGTTTTCCGCTACGTCTTTCGGATTGAACATCAACGCCGTATAGAAGAAGCAGAAGAAAATAATCCCTGCACTAAACAGCAGAATATTCAACGGCTGACCAGGAGCGATCGACTGCGAGATGTCCTGCAGCCAGCCCATACCTTCAGACTGACCAAACCAGGTACCCAACGAAGCCGGGAACAGCAAAATGCTGCTCGCGAAAATAGCCGGAATAACACCAGCCATGTTCACTTTCAACGGCAAGTGGCTGGTCTGCGCAGCGAAGACCTTGCGGCCCTGCTGACGCTTGGCGTAATGAACAGCAATACGCCGCTGACCACGCTCAATGAACACCACGAAACCGATAATCGCTACTGCCAACAAACCGATGGCAACCAAGGCGAAAATATTGATATCACCCTGACGCGCAGACTCGAAAGACTGCCCGATCGCCCTCGGAAGACCGGCGACGATACCTGCGAAAATCAACATCGAGATACCGTTGCCAACACCACGTTCAGTAATCTGCTCACCCAGCCACATCATGAACATCGCACCAGCCACAAACGTGGATACCGCGACGAAATGGAAGCCAAAGTCACCAGTGAACGATACGCCCTGCCCTGCCAGACCAATGGACATGCCAATTGCCTGAACGAGAGCGAGAACGACAGTGCCGTAGCGGGTGTACTGGGCAATCTTGCGACGCCCAGCTTCACCTTCCTTCTTCAACTGCTCCAGCTGCGGGCTCACGGCGGTCATCAGCTGCATGATGATCGATGCCGAAATGTACGGCATGATCCCTAGTGCAAAGATGCTCATCCGCTCCAGCGCGCCGCCGGAAAACATGTTGAACAAGCTAAGAATGGTCCCCTCATTCTGTCGAAACAGGTCCGCGAGTCGGTCCGGGTTGATACCTGGAACCGGGATGTGTGCGCCTATTCGGTAGACGATAATCGCCAGGAACAGAAAACGCAGACGAGCCCAGAGTTCAGACATACCGCCTTTGCCGAGCGCAGAGAGAGCACCTTGCTTAGCCATTTATTCCTCGAACTTGCCGCCAGCTGCTTCGATAGCCGCACGCGCACCTTTGGTGGCGCCGATTCCCTTTCCGATGGTCACAGCGCGAGTAACTTCGCCGGACAGCATGATTTTCACACGCTGTACGTTGACGTTGATCACGTTGGCATCTTTCAGGGACTGCACGGTGACGATGTCGCCTTCCACTTTAGCCAGCTCGGACAAACGCACTTCTGCGCGATCCATGGCTTTCAGGGAAACGAAACCGAACTTCGGCAGGCGACGATGCAGCGGCTGTTGACCGCCTTCAAAGCCTGGAGCAATGGTGCCACCGGAGCGGGAGGACTGACCTTTGTGGCCACGGCCACCGGTCTTGCCCAAACCACTACCGATACCACGGCCCGGACGATGCTTTTCGCGACGGGAACCCGGCGCTGGACTCAGATCATTGAGTTTCATCGATTAACCCTCGACACGCAGCATGTAGTAAGCCTTGTTGATCATCCCGCGATTCTCGGGAGTATCAAGTACTTCTACAGTGTGACCGATGCGACGCAGACCCAGACCCTTAACGCACAGTTTGTGGTTAGGGATGCGGCCGGTCATGCTTTTGATCAGCGTAACTTTAACGGTAGCCATGATCAGAAGATCTCCTTGACACTTTTGCCACGCTTGGCGGCAATGGATTCAGGAGACTGCATAGCTTTCAAACCTTTGAAAGTGGCGTGAACCACGTTTACCGGGTTAGTCGAGCCGTAGCACTTGGCCAGAACGTTCTGAACACCAGCAACTTCGAGGACAGCACGCATAGCGCCGCCAGCGATGATACCGGTACCTTCAGAAGCAGGCTGCATGTACACCTTCGAAGCGCCGTGACCGGACTTCATAGCGTACTGCAGAGTGGTGCCGTTCAGATCAACTTGGATCATGTTGCGACGAGCAGCTTCCATTGCCTTCTGGATCGCAGCAGGCACTTCACGTGACTTGCCACGGCCGAAGCCAACACGCCCTTTACCATCACCAACCACGGTCAACGCGGTAAAAGTGAAGATACGGCCGCCCTTAACGGTTTTGGCTACGCGGTTAACTTGAACCAGCTTCTCAATGTAGCCTTCGTCGCGCTTTTGGTCGTTATTTGACATAACTTAGAACTCCAGCCCAGCTTCACGAGCAGCATCAGCCAGCGCCTTGACGCGGCCATGGTACTTGAAGCCAGAGCGGTCGAAAGCCACCTGCGAGACGCCAGCGGCTTTAGCACGCGTAGCGACCAGCTGGCCAACCTTAGTGGCCGCGTCGATGTTGCCAGTGGCGCCATCACGCAGTTCTTTATCCAAAGTCGAGGCAGATGCCAGGACTTTGTTGCCGTCGGCCGAAATGACCTGGGCGTAGATGTGCTGCGACGAGCGGAACACGCAGAGACGCACGACTTCGAGTTCGTGCATTTTCAGGCGTGCTTTGCGAGCGCGACGCAGTCGAGTAACTTTTTTGTCGGTCATTTGCTATGCCCTACTTCTTCTTGGCTTCTTTACGACGGACGACTTCGTCCGCGTAGCGCACACCTTTGCCTTTGTACGGCTCTGGTGGACGGAAGTCGCGGATCTCGGCGGCCACTTGACCTACCAGCTGCTTATCGATGCCCTTGATCAGGATATCGGTCTGGCTAGGAGTCTCAGCGGTGATGCCTTCCGGCAGTTCATAATCCACTGGGTGCGAGAAGCCAAGAGCCAGGTTCAGCACTGTGCCTTTTGCTTGCGCTTTGTAACCAACACCGACCAGCTGGAGCTTGCGCTCGAAGCCTTGGCTTACGCCTTGGACCATGTTGTTTACCAACGCACGAGTGGTACCAGCCATTGCGCGAGTTTGTTGATCGCCATTGCGAGCAGCGAAACGCAGCTCACCAGCTTCTTCAACGATCTCAACGGACGAATGGATGTTCAGTTCGAGAGTGCCCTTGGCACCCTTCACCGAAAGCTGTTGACCTGCGAATTTTACTTCGACACCGGCTGGCAGCTTAACGGGGTTCTTAGCGACGCGTGACATGCTTATCCCCCCTTAGAACACAGTGCAAAGAACTTCGCCGCCGACACCGGCAGCGCGCGCAGCACGATCCGTCATCACACCTTTGTTGGTGGAGACGATAGACACACCGAGACCGCCACGAACTTTTGGCAGATCATCGACGGACTTGTACTGACGCAGGCCTGGACGGCTAACGCGCTTCACTTCCTCGATGACCGGACGGCCTTCGAAGTACTTCAGCTCGATGGACAGCAGTGGTTTGATTTCGCTGCTGATCTGATAACCCGCAATGTAACCTTCGTCCTTCAGGACTTTGGCAACAGCTACCTTCAAAGTAGAAGATGGCATGCTTACGACGGACTTTTCAGCCATCTGGGCATTACGGATTCGAGTTAGCATGTCCGCTAACGGGTCCTGCATACTCATGGGCTAGACGCTCCTAATACAAAAAAATTAGCCTTGCGGCTACTACTTGTCGCCGAGGACATCCGCGCGGAAAAAGCACGGGCTCAGGCGAGCCGGGTATTCTAGACACACCCCACAAATGAATCAAGCCCCAAAAGGGGCTTGATTCAAGTTCAAGGTCACCGATGGTCAGTATCTTTCGATCCCGAGCACCGAGACATTGATAGTGCTTACCAGCTGGCTTTAACCAGACCAGGTACGTCACCACGCATTGCAGCTTCACGCAGTTTGTTACGGCCGAGGCCGAACTTGCGGTAAACGCCGTGTGGACGACCGGTCAGGCGGCAGCGGTTACGCATGCGCGAAGCGCTTGCGTCACGTGGCTGCTTCTGCAGAGCTACTGTAGCTTCCCAACGCGCTTCTGGACTTGCGTTCAGATCAACGATGATAGCTTTCAGTGCTGCACGCTTTTTGGCGTACTTGGCAACCGTGAGCTGACGCTTCAGCTCGCGGTTTTTCATGCTCATCTTGGCCATTTTCCTACTCCAATCAGTTGCGGAACGGGAATTTGAAAGCACGCAGCAGCGCGCGACCTTCATCATCGTTCTTGGCAGTGGTGGTCAGGGTAATGTCCAGACCGCGGAGAGCATCGATCTTGTCGTAGTCGATTTCCGGGAAGATGATCTGCTCTTTAACACCCATGCTGTAGTTACCACGACCATCGAAGGACTTGGCATTCAGGCCGCGGAAGTCGCGAACCCGAGGCAGGGAGATCGACAGCAGACGATCCAGGAATTCGTACATACGCTCACGGCGCAGAGTCACTTTGACGCCGATCGGCCAACCTTCACGGACTTTAAAGCCAGCGATGGATTTCCGAGCGTAAGTCACAACGACTTTCTGACCGGTGATCTTTTCCAGGTCGGCAACAGCGTGCTCGATGACTTTCTTGTCACCGACCGCTTCGCCCAGACCCATGTTTAGGGTGATTTTTGTAACGCGTGGAACTTCCATCACGTTCGAAAGCTTAAGTTCTTCCTTAAGCTTCGGTGCGATTTCCTTCCAGTAAATCTCTTTTAGTCGTGCCATGGTCTTCTACCTAGCAGTGTTCAAGCATCAACCGCTTTTTGGGTCGACTTGAAGACACGAATTTTCTTGCCGTCTTCTACTTTGAAACCAACGCGATCAGCCTTGTTGGTTTCGCCGTTGAAAATGGCGACGTTAGAAGCGTCCAGTGGAGCTTCTTTTTCGACGATACCGCCTTGTACGCCCGACATCGGGTTAGGCTTGGTATGACGCTTAACCAGGTTCAGACCACCAATAACCAGACGGTTATTAGCGAGAACCTTAAGCACCTTACCGCGCTTACCTTTGTCTTTGCCGGCGATCACGATGATCTCGTCGTCACGACGAATCTTTTGCATGTCGGATCTCCTTACAGCACTTCTGGGGCGAGCGAGACGATCTTCATGAACTTCTCAGTACGAAGTTCACGGGTCACTGGCCCAAAGATACGGGTGCCGATCGGCTCTTGCTTGTTGTTCAGAAGAACAGCAGCGTTGCCATCAAAGCGGATAATGGAGCCATCAGCACGACGTACGCCGTGACGAGTGCGGACTACAACAGCAGTCATCACTTGGCCTTTTTTCACTTTACCGCGAGGAATTGCTTCCTTCACGGTAACTTTGATGATGTCACCGATACCAGCGTAACGACGATGGGAGCCACCCAGCACCTTGATGCACATAACGCGGCGAGCGCCGCTGTTATCGGCCACATCGAGCATGGATTGAGTCTGAATCATATAATTTCTCCGACCCCTAGTCCTTAGACTTCCACAGCGCGTTCGAGAACATCAACCAGCGCCCAAGACTTGGTCTTGGCCAAAGGACGAGTTTCACGAATAGTGACTTTGTCGCCGATGTGGCACTGATTGGTTTCGTCGTGCGCGTGCAGCTTAGTCGAACGCTTAACGTATTTACCGTAGATCGGGTGCTTAACGCGACGCTCGATCAGAACGGTGATGGTTTTGTCCATCTTGTCGCTGACAACACGGCCAGTCAGCGTACGGACAGTTTTTTCGGCTTCAGCCATGATTACTTACCTGCCTGCTGGTTGAGCACAGTCTTCACGCGAGCGATGTCACGCTTAACTTGCGAGAGCAGATGAGACTGCCCCAACTGGCCAGTTGCTTTCTGCATACGCAGATTGAACTGGTCGCGCAGCAAGCCGAGCAGTTGCTCGTTCAGCTGCTGTGCGGATTTTTCACGAAGTTCATTCGCTTTCATCACATCACCGTCCGTTTAACAAAGGCGGTGGCGAGCGGCAGCTTTGCAGCAGCCAGGGCAAAAGCCTCACGCGCCAGCTCTTCAGTAACACCCTCGATTTCATACAGGACTTTGCCTGGCTGAATCTGGGCAACCCAGTACTCCACACTACCCTTACCTTTACCCATCCGAACTTCGAGTGGCTTTTTGGAAATAGGCTTGTCCGGGAATACACGGATCCAGATCTTGCCGCCACGTTTAACGTGACGGGTCAGAGCACGACGTGCTGACTCGATCTGACGAGCGGTGAGACGACCACGAGCTACAGACTTCAGCGCATATTCGCCGAAGCTGACTTTGCTACCGCGCTGAGCCAGACCACGGTTGTGGCCTGTCATCTGCTTGCGGAACTTCGTACGCTTTGGTTGCAACATTTGGCGTACCCCTTACTTAGCAGCTTTTTTACGAGGCGCTGGTGCTTGTGGTTTCAGTTCTTCTTGGCGACCACCAATTACTTCGCCTTTGAAGATCCAAACCTTTACACCGATCACACCGTAAGTGGTGTGAGCTTCGTAGTTGGCATAGTCGATGTCGGCACGCAGGGTGTGCAGTGGCACACGACCTTCGCGATACCATTCAGTACGTGCGATTTCAGCACCGCCGAGACGACCGCTCACTTGGATTTTGATGCCTTTGGCACCAATGCGCATGGCGTTCTGAACAGCGCGCTTCATAGCGCGACGGAACATTACGCGACGCTCCAGCTGCTGAGCTACGCTCTGCGCAACCAGCATACCGTCGAGCTCCGGCTTGCGGATCTCTTCGATATTGATGTGCACAGGCACACCCATTTGCTTGGTCAGGTCCTGACGCAGTTTCTCAACATCTTCACCTTTCTTCCCGATAACGATACCTGGACGAGCGGTGTGGATGGTGATACGTGCAGTTTGAGCCGGACGATGGATATCGATACGGCTTACGGACGCGCTTTTTAGTTTGTCTTGGAGATACTCGCGCACCTTCAGATCAGCGAACAAATAGTCCGCATAAGTCCGACCGTCTGCGTACCAGACGGAGGTGTGCTCCTTGACGATTCCCAGGCGAATGCCAATGGGATGTACTTTCTGACCCATCTCTTCGACTCCGTTACTTGTCAGCAACCTTGACAGTGATATGGCAAGACCGCTTGACGATGCGATCAGCACGGCCTTTGGCACGTGGCATGATTCGCTTCAGCGAACGCCCTTCGTTGACGAAAACGGTGCTGACTTTAAGGTCATCAACGTCTGCGCCTTCGTTGTGCTCGGCGTTGGCTACGGCCGACTCCAGCACTTTCTTCATGATCTCGGCGGCTTTCTTACTGCTGAAAGCCAACAGGTTGAGCGCTTCGCCCACCTTCTTCCCGCGGATCTGGTCGGCGACCAAGCGGGCTTTCTGGGCGGAGATTCGAGCGCCCGACAACTTAGCGGCTACTTCCATCGTTCCTTACCCCTTAACGCTTGGCTTTCTTGTCTGCCACGTGCCCACGATATGTGCGGGTACCGGCAAACTCGCCTAGTTTGTGGCCGACCATGTCTTCGTTCACGAGAACTGGAACATGTTGACGACCGTTATGCACAGCAATGGTCAAACCGACCATTTGTGGCAGGATCATGGAACGGCGCGACCAGGTCTTAACTGGTTTGCGATCGTTCTTTTCCGCCGCCACTTCGATCTTCTTCAGTAGGTGAAGATCAATAAAAGGACCTTTTTTCAGAGAACGTGGCACTGTCGTATCCCTCTATTTACTTGCGACGACGGACGATCATTTTGTCGGTACGCTTATTACCACGAGTCTTCGCGCCCTTAGTCGGGAAGCCCCATGGCGATACCGGATGACGACCACCAGAGGTACGACCTTCACCACCACCATGTGGGTGGTCAACCGGGTTCATGGCAACACCACGAACGGTTGGGCGAACGCCACGCCAGCGTTTGGCACCAGCTTTACCCAGCGAACGCAGGCTGTGCTCGGAGTTCGAGACTTCACCCAGGGTCGCGCGGCATTCAGCCAGCACTTTACGCATCTCACCAGAACGCAGACGCAGGGTCACGTAGACACCTTCACGAGCGATCAGCTGAGCCGAAGCACCAGCGGAACGAGCGATTTGCGCGCCTTTACCTGGCTTCAATTCGATGCCGTGTACGGTGCTACCAACTGGAATGTTACGCAGTTGCAGAGCGTTGCCCGGCTTGATCGGTGCCAAAGCACCTGCGATCAGCTGGTCACCAGCACTCACGCCTTTAGGGGCGATGATGTAGCGACGCTCGCCATCTGCGTACAGCAGCAGAGCGATGTGAGCAGTACGGTTTGGATCGTATTCAATACGCTCGACAGTGGCAGAGATGCCATCTTTGTCGTTGCGACGGAAATCGACCAGACGATAATGCTGCTTATGGCCACCACCGATGTGACGAGTGGTAATGCGACCATTGTTGTTACGACCACCAGTCTTCGATTTTTTCTCGAGCAGCGGTGCGTGAGGAGCGCCTTTATGCAGCTCCTGGTTGACCACCTTGACCACAAAACGGCGGCCAGGGGAAGTCGGTTTGCATTTAACGATTGCCATGATGCACCCCTTCCTTACTCAGCACTGCTGCTGAAATCGAGATCTTGGCCTGGCTGAAGGGAGATAACTGCCTTCTTCCAGTCATTACGCTTGCCCAGACCGCGAGCAGTGCGCTTGCTCTTACCCAGAACATTCAGGGTAGTAACACGCTCTACTTTCACGCTGAACAGGCTTTCGACGGCCTTCTTGATTTCCAGCTTGGTTGCGTCAGTTGCAACCTTGAAAACGAACTGGCCTTTTTTGTCAGCCAGAACCGTAGCCTTCTCGGAAACGTGCGGGCCAAGCAGAACTTTAAATACGCGTTCCTGGTTCATCCCAGCAGCTCCTCGAATTTCTTCACGGCCGACACGGTGATCAACACCTTGTCGTATGCGATCAGACTAACTGGATCGGAACCTTGCACGTCACGCACATCGACGTGTGGCAGGTTGCGAGCAGCCAGGTACAGGTTCTGATCAACTACTTCAGACACGATCAAGACGTCAGTCAGGCCCATGCCGGTCAGTTTGTTCAGCAGATCTTTGGTCTTCGGTGCATCAACAGCGAAGTCCTGAACCACAACCAGACGATCAGTACGCACCAGCTCAGCAAGGATGGAACGCATTGCTGCGCGATACATCTTCTTGTTCAGCTTCTGAGTGTGATCCTGAGGACGAGCTGCGAAAGTGGTACCGCCGCCACGCCAGATTGGGCTACGGATAGTACCGGCACGAGCTCGGCCAGTACCTTTCTGACGCCATGGGCGCTTACCGCCACCACGAACGTCGGAACGGGTCTTTTGCTGCTTGCTACCTTGACGGCCGCCGGCCATGTAGGCCACGACTGCCTGGTGAACCAGCGTCTCGTTGAATTCGCCGCCAAATGTCAGTTCGGAAACTTCGATCGCTTGAGCGTCATTTACATTTAATTGCATGTCAGCTTCCCCTTAACCGCGAGCCTTGGCTGCTGGACGTACAACCAAGTTGCCGCCAGTAGCGCCAGGAACAGCACCCTTGACCAACAACAGATTGCGTTCAGCGTCCACGCGCACTACTTCGAGGGACTGCACGGTCACGCGCTCAGCGCCCATATGACCGGACATTTTTTTGCCCTTGAATACACGACCAGGAGTCTGGCACTGGCCGATAGAGCCTGGAACGCGGTGGGACACGGAGTTACCGTGGGTATTATCTTGCCCGCGGAAGTTCCAACGCTTGATCGTACCCTGGAAGCCTTTACCCTTGGACTGACCGGTTACATCAACCAGTTGACCAGCGGCGAAGATTTCAGCGTTGATCAGATCGCCGGCCTGGTACTCGCCTTCTTCAAGGCGGAATTCCATTACGGTACGACCAGCGGCAACGCTCGCCTTAGCGAAGTGGCCAGCTTGAGCAGCTGTAACACGCGAAGCACGACGCTCGCCTACAGTGACTTGCACTGCACGATAGCCATCGGTTTCTTCAGTTTTGAACTGGGTGACGCGATTCGGCTCGATCTCAATGACCGTGACCGGAATGGAGACACCTTCTTCGGTGAAAATACGGGTCATACCGCATTTACGACCGACTACACCAATAGTCATGTTGTAAACCTCATGAGTGTACGGGGCTTTCACCCGCTATGGCCGCCCATTTCAGAGCGTTACACGACTAAGACCGAGTCTTAGCCGAGGCTGATCTGCACTTCCACACCGGCCGCAAGATCAAGCTTCATAAGCGCATCAACGGTTTTATCCGTTGGCTGGACGATGTCCAGAACGCGCTTATGAGTACGGATCTCGTACTGGTCACGCGCGTCTTTGTTGACGTGCGGGGAGACCAGAACGGTGAACCGCTCTTTACGGGTAGGCAGTGGAATTGGACCACGCACTTGAGCACCAGTACGTTTCGCGGTTTCCACGATTTCCTGGGTGGATTGGTCGATCAGGCGATGGTCAAAAGCCTTCAACCTGATACGGATTTGCTGATTTTGCATTGGATTTCAGACTCCGGCTGCTATTCCCACCGAGCGCAATACGCCCGTTAAAAGGAGGCGCAATTCTATAGACGCCCCATATAGGTGTCAACCCAATAAAAAAGCCCCCGCTAAGCGGGGGCTTTTTCAATTCATCAAAGCTTACTCAAAAAGAGCTTACTCGATGATTTTGGCTACGACGCCAGCGCCGACGGTACGACCGCCTTCACGGATAGCGAAACGCAGACCGTCTTCCATTGCGATGGTCTTGATCAGGGTGACAACCATTTTGATGTTGTCGCCTGGCATTACCATTTCAACGCCTTCCGGCAGTTCGCAGTTACCAGTCACGTCAGTGGTACGGAAGTAGAACTGTGGACGGTAGCCTTTGAAGAACGGAGTGTGACGACCGCCTTCTTCTTTGCTCAGCACGTAGACTTCAGCTTCGAACTTGGTGTGCGGCTTAACCGAACCTGGCTTGACCAGAACCTGGCCACGCTCAACGTCGTCACGCTTGGTACCACGCAGCAGAACGCCGCAGTTCTCGCCAGCACGACCTTCGTCGAGCAGCTTACGGAACATTTCAACACCGGTGCAGGTGGTGACGGTAGTGTCACGCAGACCAACGATTTCCAGCGAATCCTGAACCTTGACGATACCGCGCTCGATACGGCCAGTTACAACAGTACCGCGACCGGAGATCGAGAATACGTCTTCGATTGGCATCAGGAACGGCTTGTCGATAACACGGACTGGATCTGGAATGTAGCTGTCCAGAGTCTCAACCAGTTTACGAACGGCAGTGGTGCCCATTTCGTTGTCGTCTTGGCCGTTCAGAGCCATCAGAGCCGAACCGATGATGATCGGAGTGTCATCGCCCGGGAAGTCGTAAGTGCTCAGCAGATCGCGCACTTCCATCTCAACCAGTTCCAACAGCTCAGCGTCGTCTACCATGTCAGCCTTGTTCAGGAAGACAACGATGTACGGAACGCCAACCTGACGGGACAGCAGGATGTGCTCACGGGTTTGCGGCATCGGACCATCAGCGGCCGAGCAAACCAGGATAGCGCCGTCCATCTGAGCAGCACCGGTAATCATGTTCTTCACGTAGTCAGCGTGACCTGGGCAGTCAACGTGAGCGTAGTGACGGATCAGCGAGTTGTATTCAACGTGCGCGGTGTTGATGGTGATACCACGAGCCTTTTCTTCCGGAGCGCTGTCGATCTTGTCGAAAGCAACAACGGCCGAACCGAAAACTTCGGAGCAGACGCGAGTCAGAGCAGCGGTCAGCGTGGTTTTACCATGGTCAACGTGACCGATGGTGCCAACGTTGACGTGCGGGAGGTCACGTACAAATTTTTCTTTAGCCACGACAATTAACTCCTAGCCTAAAGGGGCTGAATCAGCCTTGTTTTTTGGTAACGGTTTCGACGATGTGCGACGGAGCCGTATTGTATTTTTTGAATTCCATAGAGTAGCTTGCGCGACCTTGGGACATGGAACGGACGTCGGTCGCATAACCGAACATCTCGCCCAGCGGAACTTCGGCACGAATTACTTTGCCGGAGACCGTGTCTTCCATACCCAGGATCATGCCGCGACGACGGTTAAGGTCGCCCATCACGTCACCCATATAGTCTTCAGGTGTAACAACCTCTACCGCCATGATCGGCTCGAGCAACTCACCACCACCCTTCTGGGCCAGTTGCTTGGTCGCCATGGAAGCAGCCACCTTGAACGCCATCTCGTTGGAGTCGACGTCATGGTAGGAACCATCAAACACGGTAGCCTTCAGGCCGATCAGCGGATAGCCGGCAACAACGCCGTTCTTCATCTGCTCTTCGATACCCTTCTGGATAGCCGGGATGTATTCCTTAGGAACCACACCACCCACTACTTCGTTCAGGAATTGCAGACCTTCCTGACCTTCGTCAGCAGGAGCAAAACGAATCCAGCAATGACCGAACTGGCCACGACCGCCGGACTGACGAACGAACTTGCCTTCGATTTCGCAACTCTTCGTGATGCGCTCACGGTACGAAACTTGAGGCTTACCGATGTTGGCTTCGACGTTGAACTCGCGGCGCATCCGGTCAACCAGGATGTCCAAGTGCAACTCGCCCATGCCGGAGATGATCGTTTGACCAGTCTCTTCATCAGTCTTGACGCGGAAAGATGGGTCTTCCTGAGCAAGCTTGCCCAGAGCGATACCCATTTTTTCCTGGTCATCCTTGGTCTTAGGCTCTACGGCAACCGAGATAACCGGCTCCGGGAAGTCCATGCGAACCAGGATGATTGGCTTGTCAGCGTTGCACAAAGTCTCACCGGTGGTGACGTCCTTCATGCCGATCAAGGCCGCGATGTCACCAGCGCGTACTTCCTTGATTTCTTCACGGGCGTTTGCGTGCATTTGCACCATACGACCCACGCGCTCTTTCTTGCCTTTAACCGAGTTGATCACGCCGTCGCCGGAGGCCAACACGCCCGAGTAAACTCGAACAAAGGTCAAGGTACCCACGAATGGGTCGGTGGCAATTTTGAATGCCAGAGCGGAGAACGGTTCGTTGTCGTCTGCATGACGCTCCAGATCGATAGTCTCGTCATCCGGGTCAGTACCCTTGATGGCAGGAATATCAACAGGCGCAGGCAGGTAGTCGATAACGGCGTCGAGAACCAGGGGAACGCCCTTGTTCTTGAAGGAAGAACCGCAAACAGCCAGAACGATCTCACCAGCGATAGTACGCTGACGCAGAGCGGCCTTGATTTCCGCGTTGGTGAGTTCTTCACCTTCGAGGTACTTGTTCATCAACTCTTCGCTGGCTTCGGCCGCAGCCTCAACCATGTTACCGCGCCACTCGTCAGCCAGTTCCTGCAGTTCAGCAGGGATAGGCTTGCGAACTGGAACCATACCTTTGTCAGCGTCATTCCAGTAAACAGCTTCCATAGCCATCAGATCGATCTGACCCTGGAAGTTGTCTTCGGAACCGATGGCCAACTGGATTGGCACCGGGGTGTGACCCAGACGCTGCTTGATCTGACCGATCACGCGCAGGAAGTTCGCACCAGCACGGTCCATCTTGTTTACGTAAACAAGACGTGGAACGCCGTATTTGTTGGCTTGACGCCATACGGTTTCCGACTGAGGCTCAACACCCGAGGTGCCGCAGAACACAACGACCGCGCCGTCGAGAACACGCAGGGAACGCTCAACTTCAATAGTGAAGTCAACGTGGCCCGGGGTGTCGATGACGTTAAAACGGTATTGGTCCTTGTGCTGCTTCTCGGAACCCTGCCAGAAGGCGGTAATGGCAGCAGAAGTAATGGTAATACCACGCTCCTGCTCCTGAACCATCCAGTCTGTGGTCGCGGCGCCGTCATGCACCTCGCCCATTTTGTGACTTTTGCCAGTGTAAAAAAGGACGCGCTCGGTGGTGGTGGTTTTACCAGCATCCACGTGAGCAACGATACCAATGTTACGGTAGCGGTTAATCGGTGTTGTACGAGCCATAAAGCCCTCGCAAAATTAGTGACGCTAAAATTAGAAGCGGTAGTGCGAGAAAGCCTTGTTGGCTTCAGCCATACGGTGCACGTCTTCACGCTTCTTAACTGCAGCACCTTTGCCTTCAGCGGCGTCCAACAGTTCGCCAGCCAAACGCAGAGCCATAGACTTCTCGCCGCGCTTACGGGCGAAGTCTACCAACCAGCGCATTGCCAGAGCGTTACGACGGGACGGACGAACTTCGACCGGAACCTGGTAAGTAGCACCGCCTACACGGCGCGACTTTACTTCGACCAGCGGAGCGATGGCGTCGAGAGCTTTCTCGAAGATTTCCAGGGGATCGCTGTTCTTGCGTTCTTTAACCTTTTCCAGCGCGCCATAAACGATACGCTCGGCAACGGCTTTCTTGCCGCTTTCCATCACGTGGTTCATGAACTTGGCCAGGATCTGGCTGCCGTATTTCGGATCGTCAAGCACTTCGCGCTTGGCTGCTACGCGTCTTCTTGGCATGGATAAGCCCTCAAACGGTCTTCAGGTTCGCTCGGAATCGGTGCCCTTTCAGGACGCCTCCGACCTTACTCTTATCGACTCAGAAAAATAGAAAATCAGTTTTACAAAAAGCCACTACTACTTAGGCTTCTTGGTACCGTACTTCGAACGACCTTGGTTACGACCTTTAACGCCGGAAGTATCCAAAGAGCCGCGAACGGTGTGGTAACGAACACCTGGCAAGTCTTTTACACGGCCGCCACGGATCAGTACGACGCTGTGCTCTTGCAGGTTGTGGCCTTCACCGCCGATGTACGAGGAAACCTCGAAACCGTTGGTCAGACGCACGCGGCATACTTTACGCAGTGCCGAGTTAGGTTTTTTCGGCGTGGTGGTATACACACGGGTGCATACGCCACGACGTTGCGGGCAGTTCTGCAGCGCAGGTACGTCGGATTTCTCGACGATACGCTTACGCGGCTGACGTACCAGCTGGTTGATAGTTGCCATCTACTAGCTCCACTGTTGTCTTGCGACGCTATTGTCTTGCAAGAAAAGCAAAATGGCAGGAACGAATTCCCGCCAAATTTAGGGGTACAAGAGTCTAAAGAGGATCTTGTCCCCAGTCAAGGCAAGGCCCCGACCTCCCCGCTCATCCAACCTCGACAAATTGTCTCGATTCGATGAACGGAACGGCCAGGGCCTTACGCTCACTTACCGCAGAACTCAGTTACCGCTCGAGTTCAGCGCTTCGGTCAGTGCAGCTTCCACTTCACTGGCGCTTACGCGCAACGGTTTGTCAGCATCACGACGGCGCTTGCGCTCGCTGTGATAAGCCAGACCGGTACCTGCCGGGATCAGACGACCCACGACCACGTTTTCTTTCAGGCCGCGCAGGTAATCGCGCTTGCCGGTTACCGCCGCTTCGGTCAGTACGCGAGTGGTTTCCTGGAAGGAAGCCGCCGAGATGAACGATTCGGTGGACAACGACGCCTTGGTGATACCCAACAGCACACGAGTGAACTTGGAAACGAATTTCTCGTCGCCAGCCAGACGCTCGTTCTCTACCAGAACGTGAGTCAATTCCATCTGGTCGCCCTTGATGAAACTGGAATCGCCGGATTCAGCGATTTCAACTTTACGCAGCATCTGACGCAGGATGGTCTCGATGTGCTTGTCGTTGATCTTCACGCCTTGCAGACGGTAAACGTCCTGGATCTCGTTCACGATGTACTTGGCCAGCGCACTCACACCCAGCAGACGCAGGATGTCGTGTGGATCGCTCGGGCCGTCGGAGATAACTTCGCCGCGGTTTACCTGTTCGCCTTCGAAGACGTTCAGGTGACGCCACTTCGGAATCAGCTCTTCGTACGGATCGCTACCGTCGTTCGGGGTGATAACCAGACGGCGCTTGCCTTTGGTCTCTTTACCGAACGCGATGGTGCCGCTGACTTCAGCCAGAATCGAGGCTTCTTTCGGACGACGAGCTTCGAACAGGTCGGCAACACGCGGCAGACCACCGGTGATGTCACGGGTCTTCGAAGTCTCTTGCGGAATACGAGCGATAACATCACCGATCGCGATTTTCGCACCGTCCGCTACACCGACCAGGGCGTTGGCAGGCAGGAAGTACTGAGCAATTACGTCGGTACCCGGCAGCAAGAGATCCTTGCCGTTGTCATCAACCATCTTCACAGCAGGACGGATATCTTTACCGGCAGCTGGACGGTCTTTGGCGTCGAGTACTTCAATGTTGGTCATACCGGTCAATTCGTCAGTCTGACGCTTGATCGTGATGCCTTCTTCCATGCCCACGTAGGTCACGGTACCTTTCATTTCGGTAACGATTGGGTGAGTGTGCGGATCCCACTTGGCCACGATTGCGCCAGCGTCGACCTTGTCACCTTCTTTAACCGAAATCACAGCACCGTACGGCAGCTTGTAACGCTCGCGCTCACGACCGAAGTCATCAGCGATCGCCAGCTCACCGGAACGGGACACAGCAACCAGGCAACCATCCACTCGCTCAACATGCTTCAGGTTATGCAGACGGACGGTACCGCCATTCTTCACCTGAACGCTGTCGGCTGCGGAAGTCCGGCTTGCCGCACCACCGATGTGGAACGTACGCATGGTCAGCTGGGTACCCGGCTCACCGATGGACTGGGCAGCGATAACGCCGACCGCTTCACCGATGTTCACCTGGTGACCACGAGCCAGGTCACGGCCGTAGCACTTGGCGCAAATGCCGTAGCGGGTTTCGCAGCTGATCGGCGAACGCACGATCACTTCGTCGATGCTGTTCAGCTCGATGAACTCGACCCACTTCTCGTCTACCAGCGTACCGGCAGGAACGATGATTTCTTCGGTACCCGGCTTGAACACGTCACGGGCAATGACACGACCCAATACGCGCTCACCCAACGGCTCAACAACGTCACCGCCTTCAATGTGCGGAGTCATTACCAGGCCATGTTCGGTGCCGCAATCGATCTCGGTCACAACCAGATCCTGCGCCACGTCTACCAGACGACGAGTCAGGTAACCGGAGTTCGCAGTTTTCAACGCGGTATCCGCCAAACCTTTACGAGCACCGTGAGTGGAGATGAAGTACTGAAGTACGCTCAAACCTTCACGGAAGTTCGCAGTAATCGGCGTTTCGATGATGGAACCGTCCGGCTTGGCCATCAGGCCACGCATACCGGCGAGCTGACGGATCTGCGCAGCAGAACCCCGTGCGCCCGAGTCGGCCATCATGTACATCGAGTTAAAGGATTCCTGGTCGACTTCGACGCCATGACGGTCGATGACTTTCTCTTTCGAGAGGTTGGCCATCATCGCCTTGGAAACTTCGTCGTTCGCCTTGGACCAAAGGTCGATCACCTTGTTGTACTTCTCGCCCTGGGTTACCAGACCGGAGGCGTACTGACTTTCGATCTCTTTCACTTCGTCGGTAGCAGCACCGATGATGCGGGCTTTTTCATCCGGGATAACGAAGTCGTTAACACCGATGGAAACGCCGGAAATGGTCGAATAGGCAAAACCGGTGTACATCAACTGGTCAGCGAAGATCACGGTCTCTTTCAAACCAACCACGCGGTAGCATTGGTTGATCAGCTTGGAGATCGCCTTTTTCTTCATCGGCTGGTTGACGACGTCGTACGACAGACCAGGTGGAACAACCTGGAACAACAGCGCACGGCCGACAGTGGTGTCGACGATACGGGTGTTCTTGACGCTGCCACCATCACGATCGTTGACGGTTTCGTTGATCCGCACTTTGACTTTAGCGTGCAGTGCGGCTTCGCCGGCACGGAACACACGGTCAACTTCTTGCAGATCCGCGAACACACGACCTTCGCCTTTGGCGTTGATCGCTTCACGAGTCATGTAGTACAGACCCAATACAACATCCTGCGACGGAACGATGATTGGCTCACCGTTGGCTGGCGACAGAATGTTGTTGGTCGACATCATCAACGCACGCGCTTCCAACTGGGCTTCCAGTGTCAGCGGTACGTGCACGGCCATTTGGTCGCCGTCGAAGTCGGCGTTGTACGCAGCACAGACCAGAGGGTGCAGCTGGATAGCCTTACCTTCGATCAGTACCGGTTCAAACGCCTGGATACCCAGACGGTGAAGGGTCGGTGCACGGTTGAGGAGAACCGGGTGTTCGCGGATTACTTCAGCGAGAACGTCCCAAACTTCCGGCAGCTCGCGCTCGACCATCTTCTTGGCAGCTTTGATGGTGGTTGCGAGACCACGCATTTCCAGCTTGCCGAAAATGAACGGCTTGAACAGCTCGAGAGCCATTTTCTTCGGCAGACCGCACTGGTGCAGACGCAGGGTCGGACCTACGGTAATTACCGAACGACCCGAGTAGTCAACACGCTTACCGAGCAAGTTCTGACGGAAACGACCTTGCTTACCCTTGATCATGTCAGCCAGGGATTTCAGAGGACGCTTGTTCGAACCGGTGATAGCGCGGCCACGACGACCGTTGTCGAGCAGTGCGTCGACGGCCTCCTGCAACATACGCTTTTCGTTGCGCACGATGATGTCCGGAGCGGACAGATCAAGCAGGCGCTTCAAGCGGTTGTTACGGTTGATCACTCGTCGATACAGATCGTTGAGGTCGGAAGTCGCGAAGCGACCGCCATCCAGCGGGACCAGTGGACGCAGATCTGGCGGCAGAACCGGCAGAACGGTCAGCACCATCCATTCTGGAAGGTTGCCGGAACCCTGGAAGGCTTCCATCAACTTCAGACGCTTGGACAGCTTCTTGATTTTGGTTTCGGAGTTGGTTTGCGGAATTTCTTCGCGCAGACGGCCAATCTCGTGTTCCAGGTCGATAGCGTGCAGCAGTTCACGGACAGCTTCGGCACCCATGCGGGCATCGAAATCGTCGCCGAACTCTTCCAGCGCTTCGAAGTACTGCTCGTCGTTCAGCAGCTGACCTTTTTCAAGGGTGGTCATGCCTGGGTCGATAACGACATAGCTCTCGAAGTAGAGAACGCGTTCGATATCACGCAGGGTCATGTCCATCAGCAAGCCGATACGCGACGGCAGCGATTTCAGGAACCAGATGTGGGCAACTGGCGAGGCCAGTTCGATGTGCGCCATGCGCTCACGACGAACTTTAGCCAGCGCGACTTCAACGCCGCACTTCTCGCAGATCACACCACGGTGCTTCAAGCGCTTGTACTTACCGCACAGGCACTCGTAATCCTTTACCGGGCCAAAGATCTTGGCGCAGAACAGGCCGTCACGCTCAGGTTTGAACGTACGGTAGTTGATGGTTTCCGGCTTTTTAACTTCACCGAACGACCACGAACGGATCATCTCAGGCGATGCCAATCCAATACGGATGGCGTCGAACTCTTCGACTTGACCCTGGTTTTTCAGCAAATTCAGTAGGTCTTTCAAGGCCTTTCCTCCTGGCGGAGCAGAGAGCGGGCAATCCTGCCCCGCTCTCGATTCGCGTCACGTGTTATTCGGTTTCCAGATCGATATCGATGCCGAGGGAACGAATTTCCTTGATCAACACGTTGAAGGACTCGGGCATGCCCGGCTCCATACGGTGATCGCCATCCACGATGTTTTTGTACATCTTGGTACGGCCGTTCACATCGTCCGACTTCACTGTGAGCATTTCTTGCAGAGTGTAAGCAGCACCGTATGCTTCCAGTGCCCAGACCTCCATCTCCCCGAAACGCTGACCACCGAACTGCGCCTTACCACCCAGCGGCTGCTGGGTAACCAGGCTGTACGAACCGGTAGAACGAGCGTGCATCTTGTCGTCTACCAAGTGGTTCAGCTTCAGCATGTACATGTAGCCAACAGTAACCGGGCGCTCGAACTTGTTGCCGGTACGGCCGTCGGTCAGCTGCATCTGGCCGCTTTCTGGCAGGTCTGCCAGTTTCAGCATGGCCTTGATTTCGCTTTCCTTGGCGCCGTCGAACACTGGAGTGGCCATTGGAACGCCGCCACGCAGGTTCTTCGCCAGATCCAGGATTTCCTGGTCGGAGAAGCTATCCAGATCTTCGTTACGACCGCCGATCTGGTTGTAGATCTCGTCGAGGAATTTACGAAGCTCAGCGACTTTGCGCTGCTCTTCGATCATCCGGTTGATCTTCTCGCCCAAGCCTTTAGCCGCGAGGCCGAGGTGGGTTTCAAGGATCTGACCAACGTTCATACGCGAAGGTACGCCCAACGGGTTGAGGACGACGTCGACCGGGGTGCCGTTGGCATCGTGCGGCATATCTTCAACCGGCATGATCACGGAGACCACACCTTTGTTACCGTGACGACCGGCCATCTTGTCGCCCGGCTGGATGCGGCGACGGATTGCCAGGTAAACCTTGACGATTTTCAGCACACCTGGAGCCAGGTCATCGCCCTGCTGCAGTTTGCGCTTCTTGTCTTCGAACTTGTCGTCCAGCAGACGGCGACGATCAACGATGTAGGCCTGGGCCTTCTCGAGCTGCTCGTTAAGAGCATCTTCAGCCATGCGCAGTTTGAACCACTGACCATGCTCAAGACCGTCGAGAACTTCGTCGGTGATTTCCTGACCTTTCTTCAGACCGGCGCCACCTTCGGCTTTGCGGCCGACCAGAGCGGAACGCAGACGTTCGAAAGTGGCGCCTTCAACGATACGGAACTCTTCGTTCAGATCCTTGCGGATCTCGTCGAGTTGAGTCTTCTCGATGGACAGAGCACGAGCATCACGCTCGACGCCGTCACGGGTGAAGACCTGTACGTCGATGACAGTGCCCTTGGTGCCGGTAGGCACGCGCAGGGAGGTGTCTTTAACGTCGCTGGCTTTTTCACCGAAGATGGCACGCAACAGCTTCTCTTCCGGAGTCAGCTGGGTCTCGCCTTTCGGAGTGACTTTACCGACCAGAATGTCGCCTGCGCCAACTTCGGCACCTACATAAACGATACCGGCTTCGTCCAGCTTGTTCAGCGCAGCTTCACCCACGTTCGGGATGTCTGCAGTGATTTCCTCTGGCCCAAGCTTGGTGTCACGTGCCACACAGGTCAGTTCCTGAATGTGGATCGTGGTGAAGCGATCTTCTTGAACAACTCGTTCCGACAGGCAGATGGAGTCTTCGAAGTTGTAACCGTTCCAGGCCATGAACGCGATGCGCATGTTCTGACCCAGTGCCAGTTCACCCATGTCGGTGGACGGGCCGTCAGCCATGATGTCGCTACGCTGAACCCGATCACCTTTACGTACCAGCGGACGCTGGTTGATGCAGGTGTTCTGGTTGGAGCGGGTGTATTTGGTCAGGTTGTAGATGTCGACACCAGCTTCGCCGGTTTCAACTTCGTCATCAGCAACTCGAACCACGATACGGCTGGCATCAACGGAGTCGATCACGCCGCCACGACGAGCCACGACGCAAACGCCGGAGTCACGAGCTACGTTACGCTCCATGCCGGTACCGACCAGCGGCTTGTCAGCACGCAGGGTTGGTACAGCTTGACGCTGCATGTTCGAACCCATCAACGCACGGTTGGCGTCATCGTGCTCGAGGAACGGGATCAGCGACGCTGCAACCGAAACTACCTGCTTCGGCGAAACGTCCATCAAGGTGACGTCTTCCGGCGCCTTGACGGTGAACTCGTTCAAGTGACGAACAGCTACCAGCTCGTCGACCAGCATTTTCTTGTCGTTCATCGTGGCCGAAGCCTGAGCGATCACGTGATCAGCTTCTTCGATGGCGGACAGGAACACGATCTCGTCGGTGACCAGAGCGTCTTTCACCACACGGTACGGGCTCTCGAGGAAGCCGTACTGGTTGGTGCGCGCATAGGCAGCCAAGGAGTTGATCAGACCGATGTTCGGACCTTCCGGCGTTTCAATCGGGCATACACGACCGTAGTGAGTCGGGTGTACGTCACGAACTTCAAAGCCAGCACGCTCACGAGTCAAACCGCCAGGGCCAAGTGCAGACACACGACGCTTGTGGGTGATCTCGGACAGCGGGTTGTTCTGGTCCATGAACTGGGAAAGCTGGCTGGAACCGAAGAACTCTTTCACCGCCGCAGCCACTGGCTTGGCGTTGATCAGGTCTTGCGGCATCAGGCCTTCGCTTTCAGCCATCGACAGACGCTCTTTGACCGCACGCTCAACACGTACCAGGCCAACGCGGAACTGGTTCTCGGCCATTTCGCCTACACAGCGAACACGACGGTTACCCAGGTGGTCGATGTCATCAACGATGCCTTTACCGTTACGGATGTCGACCAGAGTCTTCAGTACCGCGACGATGTCTTCTTTGCACAACACGCCCGAACCTTCGATCTCGGTACGACCGATACGACGGTTGAACTTCATCCGGCCGACCGCAGACAGGTCATAGCGCTCAGGGCTGAAGAACAGGTTGTTGAACAAAGTCTCGGCAGCGTCTTTGGTTGGCGGCTCGCCTGGACGCATCATGCGATAGATCTCGACCAGCGCTTCCAATTGGTTGCTGGTGGAGTCGATCTTCAGCGTGTCGGAGACGAACGGACCGCAGTCGATGTCGTTGGTGTACAGAGTTTCGATGCGAACAACCTGGGACTTGGCGATTTTCGCCAGGATCTCGGTGTTCAGCTCGGTGTTGCACTCTGCCAGGATTTCGCCGGTTGCCGGATGCACGATGACCTTGGCGGTAGTGCGACCCAGGACGTAGTCCAGAGGCACTTCCAGGGTTTTGAGACCGGCTTTTTCGATCTGATTGATGTGGCGCGCAGTAATACGACGACCAGCCTCAACGATGACCTTGCCTTTCTCGTCCTGAATATCCAGAACCGCAATTTCACCACGCAGACGCGAAGCAATCAGTTCCAGACTGAGGGTTTCGCCGCTCAGATGGAAAACGTTGGTGGTGTAGAACGCGTCGAGCACTTCTTCGGTGGTATAGCCGAGCGCGCGCAGCAGTACCGATGCAGGCAGCTTGCGACGACGATCGATACGCACGAACACGCAGTCTTTCGGGTCGAACTCGAAGTCCAGCCACGAACCGCGGTAAGGAATGATGCGCGCGGAATACAGCAGTTTACCGGAGCTGTGCGTCTTGCCACGGTCGTGGTCGAAGAACACGCCCGGGGAACGGTGCAGCTGGGAAACGATTACACGCTCGGTACCGTTGATTACGAAGGTACCGTTCTCAGTCATCAGGGGGATTTCACCCATGTAGACTTCTTGCTCTTTAATGTCCTTGATCGCTTTGTTCGACGATTCTTTGTCGAAAATGATCAGGCGCACTTTTACCCGCAAAGGTACGGCGTAAGTTACACCGCGCAATACGCATTCTTTGACATCAAATGCCGGTTCGCCCAGGCGATAACCGACGTACTCCAGCGCAGCATTGCCGGAGTAGCTGATGATCGGGAAAACGGATTTGAAGGCCGCATGCAGGCCCACGTCGCGGAACTGATCTTTAGTCGCTCCCGCTTGCAAGAATTCACGATACGAATCCAGCTGGATGGCCAGGAGGTACGGCACATCCATGACGTCCGGCAACTTGCTAAAGTCCTTGCGGATACGTTTTTTCTCAGTATATGAGTAAGCCATCAGCGTTCCCCAGCTTGGTCACCTGCTTGTTTGGCCCCTCCCGACGGGAGCAGCCAGAAAATCGTGCAAACCCCATGGTTTGCGCCACCGCATCGGGTGGTTACAGCTCGTTACCAGCACCGACCCAGTCGGCTGCCAATAACGGAAAAAGGCCGGTGGCAAGAGCCACCAGCCATCAGCCTTTCGCTTAACGCTCGGGCTGGAGGAGCAAAGTCGATGCTTACTTCAGCTCGACTTTAGCGCCTGCTTCTTCCAGAGTGGCTTTGGCTTTGTCAGCTGCGTCTTTCGAAACAGCTTCCAGAACCATGCCAGGAGCGCCGTCAACTACAGCCTTGGCTTCTTTCAAGCCCAGACCGGTCAGTTCACGTACTGCCTTGATCACGTTAACTTTCTTCTCGCCAGCTTCCAGCAGCATGACGTTGAATTCAGTTTGTTCTTCAACAACGGCAGCGACAGCAGCTGGACCAGCGGAAGCAGCGGCAGCGGAAACGCCGAACTTCTCTTCCATGGCCTTGATCAGCTCAACGATTTCCAGAACGGATTTTTCGCCGATTGCTTCGATGATTTGGTCGTTAGTCAGAGACATGACTATAAATTCCTGTATTGGGGTGACAGCCTACGCGGCCATCGAAATAAACAATAAACGCTGAAAGGAGTCGCTCAGCCTTAGGCTGCAGCTGCTTCTTTCTGGTCGCGAAGAGCCGCCAGAGTACGAGCCAATTTGCTGGTTGCGCCTTGAATCACGCTCATCAGCTGAGAAATTGCTTCGTCACGGGTCGGCAGGCTTGCCAGTACGTCGATCTGATTAGCTGCGAGGAACTTGCCCTCGAACGCAGCTGCCTTGATCTCGAACTTATCCTGACCTTTTGCGAACTCTTTGAAGATACGGGCAGCAGCGCCCGGATGGTCTTTGGAGAATGCAATCAAGGTCGGGCCAGTGAACACGTCGTTGAGCACGTCATATTGAGTGCCAGCAACGGCGCGCTTGAGCAGGGTGTTACGTACAACACGTACGTAAACGCCAGCTTCACGAGCCTCTTTACGGAGTCCGGTCATAGCGCCTACTGTTACGCCACGGGCATCAGCCACGACAGCGGACAGAGCAACTTGGGCAGCCTTGTTGACTTCAGCGACGATGGCCTTCTTGTCTTCAAGTTTAATTGCCACGGGAAAAACTCCTGCTTGTTACCGTTTCATCCAACCGAGGCCAGATGTCGTTTTGGTGTCTGATTCGGTAAGGAACCGGGAGCACCATCTGCGTAGGCTTGAGGTTTAAGACTTGCGTCGCCTACGGTCTTGGATAGCCCCCGCCAGGCAGGGACCCCAATCTTTCAATTGGCGCAATCGCTTGCGCCAATTTTTGTCTTACGCTTCCAGCGAACCTTGGTCGATGACCAGGCCCGGCCCCATGGTGGTACTCAGGGTGATGCGCTTGACATAAATGCCTTTCGAGGAAGCCGGTTTGATACGCTTCAGATCAGAGATCAGGGCTTCAACGTTTTCCTTCAGCTTGACGGCATCAAAGCCGACTTTGCCAACGGAGGTGTGAATGATGCCGTTTTTGTCGGTGCGATAACGAACCTGACCAGCCTTGGCGTTTTTAACCGCGGTAGCTACATCTGGAGTTACGGTGCCGACTTTAGGGTTAGGCATCAGGCCACGTGGGCCGAGGATCTGACCCAACTGACCCACAACGCGCATTGCATCCGGGGATGCGATAACTACGTCATAGTTCAGGTCGCCGCCTTTCATTTCGGCAGCCAGGTCGTCCATACCTACACGGTCAGCGCCGGCAGCCAAAGCGGCCTCAGCAGCTGGACCCTGGGTGAACACAGCTACGCGAACAGTCTTGCCAGTGCCGTGTGGCAGCACAGTAGCGCTACGAACAACCTGGTCAGATTTACGCGGGTCAACGCCAAGGTTTACAGCAACGTCGAACGACTCGCTGAACTTGACAGTCGACAGCTCAGCCAGCAGAGCAGCAGCGTCTACAAAGTTGTAGGACTTGCCTGCTTCGATTTTGCCGGCGATAGCCTTTTGACGCTTGGTCAACTTAGCCATTACACACCCTCCACGTTAAGGCCCATGCTACGAGCAGAACCGGCGATAGTACGCACGGCTGCGTCCATATCAGCTGCAGTCAGATCCGCGTTTTTGGTTTTCGCGATTTCTTCCAGCTGAGCACGGGTCACGGTGCCAACCTTAACGGTGTTCGGACGAGCGGAACCGCTAGTCAGACCGGCAGCCTTCTTCAGCAGAACCGAAGCAGGGGTGGATTTGGTTTCGAAAGTGAAGCTACGGTCGCTGTAGACAGTGATGATCACTGGAGTCGGCAGACCTGGTTCAATACCCTGAGTACGGGCGTTGAAAGCCTTGCAGAATTCCATGATGTTCACGCCGTGCTGACCCAAAGCAGGACCAACAGGTGGGCTTGGGTTAGCCTGAGCGGCCTTCACTTGCAGCTTGATGTAAGCGGTAATCTTCTTGGCCATGAGGCACTCCAATTACGGGTTCGAACGCCTCGAAAGGCTCCCCGGTTACTTGCGCGTTTATCCCAGTGACGACAAAACCCCACAGCCTAGGCTGCGGGGTTGGGATGCTTGTTCAGCTAGACCTTTTCGACCTGACTGAACTCTAACTCTACCGGAGTAGAGCGACCGAAAATGAGCACCGCCACTTGGATCCGGCTCTTTTCGTAGTTAACTTCTTCGACCGTGCCAGTGAAATCGGCAAACGGACCGTCATTGACACGCACCGACTCACCCGGCTCGAACAACGTCTTCGGCTTCGGCTTGTCGCTACCATCAGCAACGCGACGCAGAATCGCTTCTGCCTCTTTGTCTGTGATCGGTGCAGGCTTATCAGCGGTACCGCCGATGAAACCCATCACCCGAGGAGTATCCTTGACCAAGTGCCAAGTACCCTCATTCATGTCCATCTGAACCAGCACATAACCTGGGAAGAACTTGCGCTCGCTTTTGCGTTTCTGGCCATTACGCATTTCAACCACTTCTTCAGTGGGAACCAGAATTTCGCCAAAGCCATCTTCCATGCCAGCCAGCTTTACGCGCTCAACCAACGAGCGCATGACATGCTTCTCGTAACCGGAGTAAGCATGCACAACGTACCAACGCTTAGCCACGGGACACCCTTAGCCGACAATCAAGGAAACAAGCCAGCCGAGCAGGGAATCAAGCCCCCACAACAGCAACGCCATAACCAGAACAACAGCCACAACAATCAGCGTGGTCTGCGTGGTTTCTTGGCGAGTTGGCCATACGACTTTACGAATTTCGGTGCGAGCTTCCTTAACCAATACAAAGAAAGACTTGCCCTTGACTGTCTGCAGACCTACAAAGGCAGCTACAGCAGCAATGGCGAGCAATGCAAGTACGCGGTACAGGATTGGCGAAGCAGAATAATACTGGTTGCCAACAACGCCAACAATCACCAAGGCGACTACTACAAGCCACTTGAGCAGATCGAAGCGAGAGCCTTGAGCTTCAGCTTTAGGAGTCATCTATGAGATCCTGTGAAAAGAAAGCCAGACACACCTAGTGAATCTGGCAGGTCAGGAGGGAATCGAACCCCCAACCTACGGTTTTGGAGACCGTCGCTCTGCCAATTGAGCTACTGACCTAAAACAAAATCAGGCCGACCATTATGCCGACCCGAAAAAGACATTACAACAATTTACTCGACAGCCTTGACTTCATCACCAAAACCACCCGCACGATCACCCAGCAAAAACAACAAGATGCGACCGTAACCATTAAAACAAAGGCAGATATTTTCATATCTGCCTTGTTATATGGAGCTCTTGAGCGGATTTGAACCGCTGACCTCACCCTTACCAAGGGTGTGCTCTACCAACTGAGCTACAAGAGCGTAACACTTTGCAGGATCTGCAAACTTGGAGCGGGTAGCGGGAATCGAACCCGCATCATCAGCTTGGAAGGCTGAGGTTCTACCACTAAACTATACCCGCGGAGCTTGCAGCTCTCGCTAAAAATGGTGGAGGGGGAAGGATTCGAACCTTCGAAGTCGTAGACGTCAGATTTACAGTCTGATCCCTTTGGCCGCTCGGGAACCCCTCCTAAGCGAGCCGGCATTCTATATCATGCCGACCTTCTGTCAAGCATTTTCTCATTAAAAACCTGAGGTTAGCTGCGTTGACACCGCTTTGCACCGTTGACCCTTAAAGGTCTTCACTGCGAAGCGGGCGCCATTCTATGCAAACTATTCCGCAGGCGCAACCCCCTCGCACGGCATTATTTTATGTTTTAACTCATTGAATTCTCTGGAAAGGTTTAGCAGCTGAAGATCATCCACTAAACGCCGGCTTTCGGGCGCTACACGGACCCAGTAACCAGCAGAATCAGAGGAGTCTTTTGGCAAAGACTGAAATTTGATATCCATCCCGCCCAATCGCCGCTCAGCTGCCAACGCGATCTCCTGACGAGTAAAGCCACCCAAATAGAGGCACCCACTGTCCGTCGACGCTGACTTTCCTTTCTCACGAGCCGCATCAGTCGCCTCGCTCAGCAAGCGGATATCCTGCTGCGATCCTCGATACAAACTTAATGGCGTGACGTCTTTCGCACGCAGCGGAGCTTCTTGTTGATGCCAGATGTAATAGAAGACATTGAGAACAAGAAGCAGCAGAAACAACCAACGCATAAAAACCTCAAGACAAAGGACATGCCATTGCCAAACCTACAAACACCAGGTCCGGAACCAGCCTGGCATCGGGCACGATTTCAGAGACGAGCGCCGCATCACCTCCCGTGAGAAATACAGCAAAATCCTCCCCCCAATAACTACGCGCCATTTCCAGTTGAGTCAGAACGAAGCCCCTCAACATAAGCGAACATCCCCGTTCAACCGCTTCAACAGTTGTTCGGCCAGGCACGAGGCTTTCCAGGGCGCGCTCGGCAGCAATATCGCCGTAGCGAATCTTGCGGGTATGGGTTCGCAACTGATTGCGCATTAAAGGCATTCCTGGACAAATAAACCCACCAAGATGCTCTCCATCCTCCGCAATGAAATCAGCAGTCACTGCAGTTCCGAAATCGAGTACCAGGCACGCTCCTGCGGCCAGGTGAAATCCACCGAGCATCGCAAGCCAGCGATCAAGCCCTAACCGCTCGAACTCCTCGTACCCATTTCGAACGCCAGCCATTTCGCACGCCGGCGCAGCGCATATCGCGGACACAGAGAATGCTTGCGCCAGCAGAGAAGTCAACCCGCCAGTCTCTTCGGTCGTTCTGACACTGACCAGCCGGCACTGCTTGAGGACCAGCCCTTCAAGTCCATTCAGGCTTTCCAGCAATGCGAGATCCGAATCCACCACGCCCTCACCAAACACCCGCCCGGCATCAGCATGGAGAACACGCCACTTTATGAAACTGTTTCCGCAGTCGAGCTCAAGAATCATCGCGCAACCTCAGGCTGAGCTCACCACCACTAAAGACTTTTTCCACACCATCTACCTTCAAGCGCAAGGCACCTTGACTGTCGATACCCAATACTTCGCCATCTATCTGGTTAACGCCAGCAATCAACGAGACTGCCCGCCCTTGCCAAAGATGGTTCTGCTCCCATTCCCGCTGTATGGCGGAAAACCCATCGATCTGATGACGAGCCAGATACTTCTGAAGCATTAACCCTAATTGCGCGACGAGGTGATTGCGATCAAACACTCTGCCCGACTCCAGCCGCATGGATGTCCATTGCTGATCAATCTCATCGGTCGCCTGCATGTTCACATTAATTCCAACGCCCAGCACTACGTGACACACATCAGCAGGATCTCCCACCAACTCGAGCAATATTCCGGCAATTTTTTTCTGGCCAACCAAAACATCGTTGGGCCACTTCAAGCCCGCGCCCGGAATACCGAGATCTCGCAAAGCCTGCATGACAGCAAGCCCAACCACAAGGCTCAAGCCCTCGAGCTGACGCATTCCACCTTCGATACGCAATACGAGGCTGTAATAGATGTTTTCCGCGAAAGGGCTGGCCCAATTACGGCCACGTCGTCCGCGCCCCGCAGTCTGCCGCTCGGAGAGCACCAAAAATGGCGCAGCCTGGCCACGCTCGATTGCGCGCAAGGCTTCAGCGTTAGTGGAGTCAATTGAGTCAAAGACCAGAATAGGCCAGTCACACGAGGGCGCCTGCTCTTTTATGTCCGCAGGATCAAGCAGCGTCAATGGCGCAGCCATTTGATAGCCGCGACCGCGCACCTTGTGGATAGACAAGCCTAGCTCAGCCTCTAGATGCTGAAGCTGCTTCCATACCGCACTACGACTGATACCCAAGGCGACACCCAGGGCCTGACCCGAATGGAACTTGCCATCCTTAAGAAGCTTTAACAACGTCAGCATGCAAGTCTCGCCTCACAATGAGGCCCGCATGATAGCCATGCCTCGAGCCGTTGCATAGAAAACCCGAGAGCCAGCACTTTCATACGGACAAAACAAAACCCCAACTGCTTTCGCAATTGGGGTTTCGGAATTTAATCTTGACGATGACCTACTCTCACATGGGGAAACCCCACACTACCATCGGCGATGCATCGTTTCACTGCTGAGTTCGGGATGGGATCAGGTGGTTCCAATGCTCTATGGTCGTCAAGAAATTCGGTAGCCAGGTCGTGGGCCTTTTCAGGTTCACGCTC
>NZ_SISB01000033.1 GCF_004310295.1 Pseudomonas sp. BGI-2
GCAGTGATGCGTAAATACCTGACCGGGTTATGGGCATGCATGCGTTCTGGAGAAGAATTTAATACGGCCAAGCTTTTTAGCGAAAAACATCTCGCGAAAGCTTGACCGTGAACAGAGTATCTACAGGTTCTGCGCAATCCTTGTGGGAGCGTGGCTTGCCCGCGAAGGGGTCAGACCAGACACTACAATTCTCAGCCACTACCCGGCACATTCGGCCAAAGATCCGCCACCAGAAACAAGCGCTCAGCTTCCTCCCAATCACCGTCGGCATTCTCGATCAGCCGCACCATCAGTTGCGCCGGGGCCAAAGGCTCCAGATCGCTGAGCCACGCATTCAACTGCTCGGTATTCCAGGTCTGTTCCACAGAATAATGCGCCGGCGCCAGCCAGGCATGGCGGGGCAGGGGTTGCCAGCGGCCGAACGGGCGCTGCACGACAAAATCCGCCCAGTCCTTCTGATGCAGCCAGCTGCCGCGCAAATGCTGCGGATGCGCGCCGCTGGGGGGGGCGGCTTGTCCTGGCCACGGATACAACAGATAGCCGCCCAGCCACAGATGCGCGCTGAACTGCTGGATATCCAGCGCCGCCAGCACCTCGCGGCTCTCGGGTCGGGCGGAAATCGGTAACTGATGCTGCGACAGGTGCGCCAGCTTGCGGTCCAGCCGATCGTGGCAGCCCGGCCCGAGCCATTGCGCCGTGTCGTGTCCGTCACCCTTCTGCGGGCCCAGATAAAGTTTGATTGCCAGTTCCAGGTGATGCACGCCATCGCGGTCGCGCAACAGCATGTCCAGCTCACCTAGCGTGTGGCCTTCGCGGCGGATCGGCATGTTGGCGGCAATCAACTCGATGCCCGGGGCATGGCGCACGGCGTATTGCCACAGGCGTTCGTAATACAGACCCAGTCGCCGGGTCCTGGCTTGTGCCAGCCAGTGCAGCAAGTCATAACTGTCACGATCGAGTTGCCTCAGCCAATGTTCCAGCCGCTCCGGTGCTTGCACCCAGTCGCTGCCGGCCAGCGGATGGCGTTGCGGCCACGGGGTGATGTCGAGCATCGGCGGCGCGAGGATGACCCACGCCAGGTCGCGCACTTCAGGGTGGCGCAACCGGTGGGGTAACTGGAGCAAATCGGGAAATAGGATCATCTTGCGAGCATAGCCCTAAACATGAGTACACCCTTGTGGCTGAAAGGATTTTGTCTATCCCGCGCTTTCGACCATAATCGTGTTTTTCACCGTCGCGCAGGAACCTCATGGAGCAATTTCGTAATATCGGCATCATCGGTCGCCTGGGCAGTTCGCAGGTGCTGGATACCGTCCGCCGACTGAAACGGTTTCTGCTCGATCGTCACCTGCACGTGATCCTCGAAGACACCATCGCCGAAGTCCTGCCGGGTCATGGCCTGCAAACCTCGTCACGCAAGATGCTCGGCGAAGTATGTGACATGGTGATTGTGGTCGGCGGTGACGGCAGCCTGCTCGGCGCCGCGCGTGCCTTGGCCCGACACAATATCCCGGTGCTCGGCATCAACCGGGGCAGCCTCGGTTTCCTGACCGATATTCGCCCTGATGAACTGGAAGTCAAAGTCGCCGAAGTGCTCGACGGCCACTATCTGGTGGAAAACCGCTTCCTGCTGCAAGCCGAAGTGCGGCGCCACGCCGAAGCCATCGGCCAGGGCGACGCGCTGAACGACGTGGTGCTGCACCCCGGCAAATCGACGCGGATGATCGAGTTCGAGCTGTACATCGACGGCCAGTTCGTCTGCAGCCAGAAGGCCGACGGCCTGATCGTCGCCACGCCCACCGGTTCGACCGCCTATGCGCTGTCGGCGGGCGGGCCGATCATGCATCCAAAGCTCGACGCTATTGTGATTGTGCCGATGTACCCCCATACCTTGTCGGGCAGGCCGATTGTGGTCGATGGCAACAGTGAGCTGAAAATCGTCGTGTCCAAAGATATGCAGATTTACCCGCAAGTCTCCTGTGACGGGCAGAACCATTTCACCTGCGCGCCGGGCGACACCATCACCATCAGCAAAAAAGCCCAGAAGCTGCGGCTGATTCACCCGCTCGACCACAACTACTATGAAGTCTGCCGGACCAAGCTCGGCTGGGGCAGCCGGTTGGGTGGTGGAGGCGACTGATGCTCGATCCCGCGCGTAGCTACGACCTGATCGGTGACGTGCACGGTTGCGCTCTGACCCTTGAGCACTTGCTCGACCGGCTCGGTTATCACAAACAAGGTGGCGTCTGGCGACATCCATCGCGCATGGCGGTGTTCGTCGGTGACATCATCGACCGCGGCCCGCGGATTCGCGAGGCGCTGCACATCGTCCACGACATGGTCGAGGCCGGTCAGGCGTTGTGCATCATGGGCAACCATGAATTCAACGCCCTCGGCTGGGCTACACCGGCGCCGCCGGGCAGTGGCAAGCAGTTCGTGCGCGAACACACGCCACGCCATGCACGCCTGCTTGGTGAAACCCTGACTCAATTTGAAGATCATCCGGGCGACTGGCATGACTTCCAGCAATGGTTCTACGAATTGCCATTGTTCGTGGATGCCGGACGTTTCCGCGTGGTGCATGCCTGCTGGGATTCCGGCCTGATCGAGCCGTTGCGCGCGCTGTTCCCCAACGGTTGCGTCGACGAACATTTCCTCCAGGCCTCCGCTGTGCCGGGCAGTTTCGCCTGCACCGTGTTCGATCGCTTGCTGCGCGGCACCGACATGCGTTTGCCGCACGGCTTGACCATGACCAGCGGCGATGGCCTGACGCGTTCATTCTTCCGCACCAAATTCTGGGAAGACGACCCGCAAACCTACGGAGACATTGTGTTCCAGCCTGACGCCTTGCCCGAACCCGTGGCCCAGACGCCACTGTCGTCCACCGAAAAAAACACTTTGCTGCGTTACGGCGTCGATGAACCGCTATTGTTCGTCGGCCATTACTGGCGCAGCGGCAAACCGGCACCGATCCGTCCAAACCTGGCCTGCCTGGATTACAGCGCGGTGCTCTACGGCAAACTGGTCGCCTATCGCCTGGATCAGGAAACCCGTCTCGACCCGCACAAATTTGTCTGGGTCGATGTCGAGCGGCCGGAGATGCTGCAATGAGTACCGTTGCCGTTTTACGTCTGCCGCTGGCGGTGGATTTGAGTGGGTTCGTCAAACTGCTGCAACGCATGCAAGTGCCGCATCGGGTCAGCGAAGAGTCGGGCGAACAGGTGCTGTGGGTGCCGGCCAATATCAGCGAAGACGTCCGCTCTTTATATGAACGTTTTCCGGCGGGCGACCCTGATCAGCAGCTGGACATTCCGGTCGCGCAAACCACCAAACGTCCCGGTTTCGTCGAGCAGCTGCGTCATGCCAAGGCGACCGGGTTGGTGTTGCTGCTGAGCCTGATTGTCGGTGCGGTGACGCTGCTGGGCGAAAACCTCGACACGATGCGCTGGCTGACCTTCCTCGATTTCCGCATCGTCGGCGAGTACATCCATTTTGTGCCTTTGGCTGACAGCCTGGCGGCGGGGCAGTGGTGGCGTCTGGTGACGCCGATGCTGATCCATTTCGGCATCCTGCACCTGGCCATGAACGGCATGTGGTACTGGGAGCTGGGGCGGCGCATCGAGTCGCGCCAAGGCAGCATCAACCTGATCGGCCTGACCTTGCTCTTCAGCCTGGTCTCGAACTACGCCCAGTTTGTTTTCAGCGGCCCGACCTTGTTTGGCGGGTTGTCCGGTGTGCTGTACGGCCTGCTCGGGCATTGCTGGATTTTCCAGATGTTGTCGCCGAACCCGGCTTATCGCCTGCCGCGCGGCGTACTGGTGATGATGCTGGTGTGGCTGGTGCTGTGCCTGTCGGGCCTGGTCTCGATGATCGGTTTCGGTGAAATCGCCAACGCGGCCCACGTCAGCGGGTTGCTCGTCGGATGCTTGACCGGTTTGTTGGGTGGTTTGTACAACCGCCGTAAACTGGCCGTCTAAATCAGTTATGTATTAAAGAGCGGAGCCCTTGATGTCCTCTTTTAACGAAATGATCCAAAACATCACCCCCGATATCTACCAGAGCCTGAAACTGGCCGTGGAAATCGGCAAATGGTCCGACGGTGGCAAACTCACCGCCGAGCAACGCGAACTGTCGTTGCAAGCGATGATCGCCTGGGAAATCCAGAACCTGCCCGAGGAAGTGCGTACCGGCTACATGGGCCCGCAGGAATGCAGTTCGAAGTCGATCAGCGTGCCGAACATCCTGTTCAAGTCGGATGCCGTCCATTGATTGAGATTGGCCGCGGTGCTATCAGCAAAATGTCGGCGCGCCTTGACGGGCCGAACGTGCAGTACGCGTTTCGTCTGGACGACGTCGAGGTGCCGGTCAATCCATTGATCGGCTCCACGGTGCGTTTGGAATACTTGGGGGCAATCCATTGCTCCCATTGCGGGCGCAAGACCAAAACCAGTTTCAGCCAGGGGTATTGCTACCCGTGCATGACCAAACTGGCGCAGTGCGATCTCTGCATCATGAGCCCGGAGCGTTGCCACTACGACGCTGGCACCTGCCGTGAGCCGGAGTGGGGCGAGAAGTTCTGCATGACCGATCACATTGTGTATCTGTCGAACTCATCCGGGGTGAAGGTCGGGATTACCCGCGCCACCCAGCTGCCGACTCGCTGGATCGACCAGGGCGCCCGTCAGGCGTTGCCGATCATGCGCGTCTCGACCCGCCAACAGTCGGGGTTTGTCGAAGACCTGTTCCGCAGTCAGGTGGCAGACAAGACCAATTGGCGTGCTTTACTCAAGGGCGACGCGGTGTTGGTGAACCTGGCCGAGGTTCGCGATCAGCTATTTGATAGTTGCGCCGAAGGTTTGCAAGGTTTGCAGGAACGATTTGGCCTACAAGCGATCCAGACCATTGCCGACGTAGAAACCCTCGAAATCCGCTATCCGGTCGAGCAATACCCGGCCAAAATCGTCAGCTTCAACCTGGACAAGAATCCGATTGCCGAAGGCACGCTGTTGGGGATCAAGGGCCAATACCTGATTTTCGACACCGGCGTAATCAATATTCGTAAATACACGGCTTATCAGCTCGCCGTGCATCAGTAAGGACTCCAGCATGCGCACCGAACAACCGAAGATGATTTACCTGAAGGACTATCAGGCGCCCGAGTACCTGATCGACGAGACGCACCTGACCTTCGAGTTGTTCGAGGACCACAGCCTGGTCCATGCGCAACTGGTGATGCGCCGCAATCCTGAGCGTGGTCCGGGCCTGCCGCCGCTGGTGCTGGATGGCCAGCAACTCGAACTGCTGTCGGTCACCCTGGCCGACAACGAGTTGAGCGACGCTGATTATCAACTGACTGAAAGCCATCTGACCCTGCACCCGACCAGCACCACGTTCACGGTCGATACCAGCGTCAAGATCCACCCGGAAACCAACACCGCCCTGGAAGGTTTGTACAAATCCGGCACGATGTTCTGCACCCAGTGCGAGGCCGAAGGCTTCCGCAAGATCACCTATTACCTCGACCGCCCGGACGTGATGAGCACCTTCACCACCACGGTGGTCGCCGAGCAGCACAGCTATCCGGTGTTGCTGTCCAACGGTAACCCGATTGCCTCAGGTCCCGGCGAAGAGGGCCGGCACTGGGCGACCTGGGAAGACCCGTTCAAGAAACCTGCCTACCTGTTCGCGCTGGTGGCCGGTGACTTGTGGTGCGTCGAAGACACCTTCACCACCATGAGCGAGCGCTCCGTCGCGCTGCGCATTTATGTCGAGCCGGAAAACATCGACAAGTGCCAGCACGCGATGAACAGCCTGAAGAAGTCTATGCGCTGGGACGAAGAGGTCTACGGTCGCGAGTACGATCTGGACATCTTCATGATTGTCGCGGTTAACGACTTCAATATGGGCGCCATGGAGAACAAGGGCCTCAACATCTTCAACTCCAGCGCCGTGCTGGCCCGCGCCGAAACCGCGACCGACGCCGCGCACCAGCGTGTCGAAGCGATCGTCGCTCACGAGTACTTCCACAACTGGTCGGGCAACCGCGTGACCTGCCGCGACTGGTTCCAGTTGTCGCTCAAGGAAGGCTTCACCGTGTTCCGCGATTCGGGCTTCTCCGCCGACATGAACTCGGCGACCGTGAAGCGTATCCAGGACGTGGCGTACCTGCGCACCCATCAGTTCGCCGAAGACGCAGGTCCCATGGCTCACGCCGTGCGCCCGGACAGCTTCATCGAGATTTCCAACTTTTATACCCTGACCGTGTACGAAAAGGGTTCGGAAGTGGTCGGCATGATCCACACCTTGCTCGGCGCCGAAGGCTTCCGCAAAGGCAGCGACCTGTACTTCGAACGCCATGACGGCCAGGCCGTGACGTGCGATGACTTCATCAAAGCCATGGAAGACGCCAACGGTGTCGACCTGACCCAGTTCAAACGCTGGTACAGCCAGGCCGGCACGCCGCGTCTGGCGGTGAGCGAGTCTTACGATGCGGCGGCGAAAACCTACAGCCTGACCTTCCGCCAGAGCTGCCCGGCGACCCCGGACAAGGTTGAAAAACTGCCGTTCGTGATTCCTGTGGAATTGGGCCTGCTGGACCCGAAAGGGGCGGCCCTTGCGTTGCGTCTTTCCGGTGAAGCCAGTGCCCAAGGCACTTCGCGGGTCATTTCGGTGACCGAAGCCGAGCAGACCTTCACCTTCGTCGACATCGCCGAACAGCCGCTGCCTTCGTTGCTGCGCGGTTTCTCGGCACCGGTGAAACTGAGCTTCCCGTACAACCGCGATCAACTGATGTTCCTGATGCAGCACGACAGCGACGGTTTCAACCGCTGGGATGCCGGTCAGCAATTGTCAGTTCAGGTGCTGCAAGAGCTGATCGCTCAGCAGCAGAAGGGCGAGAAACTGGTGCTGGATCAGCGCCTGATTTCTGCCTTGCGTACCGTGCTGTCCGACGAGACGCTGGACCAGGCGATGGTTGCGGAAATGCTTTCGCTGCCAGGCGAGGCGTACCTGACTGAAATCAGCGAAGTGGCTGACGTCGATGCCATCCATAGCGCTCGCGAGTTTGCCCGCAAGCAATTGGCTGAAGGTTTGTTCGAAGCGCTGTGGCTGCGTTATCAGGCCAACCGCGACCTGTCGAAGAAAACCCCGTATGTGGCCGAGGCGGAGCATTTTGCGCGTCGCGCGTTGCAGAACATTGCGCTGTCGTACCTGATGCTCAGCGGCAAGCCGGAAGTGTTGGCGGCAATGCTTGAACAATTCGAGACCAGCGACAACATGACCGAACGCCTGACGGCGTTGGCGGTGTTGGTCAACTCGCCCTATGAAGAAGACAAAGCACGGGCGCTGGCGAGTTTTGCCGAGCACTTCAAGGACAATCCGCTGGTCATGGATCAGTGGTTCAGTGTCCAGGCGGGCAGCACGTTGCCGGGTGGTCTGGAGCGTGTTCGTCAGTTGATGGAGCATCCGGCGTTCAACATCAAGAACCCGAACAAGGTGCGGGCACTGGTCGGTGCGTTTGCCGGGCAGAACCTGATCAACTTCCATGCGGCTGACGGGTCCGGGTATCGGTTCCTGGCGGATCTGGTGATCGAGTTGAACGGGTTTAACCCGCAGATCGCTTCTCGCCAACTGGCACCGCTGACTCGCTGGCGCAAATACGACGACGCTCGTCAGGCTTTGATGAAAGGTGAGCTGGAGCGGATTCGTGCTTCGGGTCAGTTGTCCAGTGATGTGTTCGAGGTGGTCAGCAAAAGCCTGGCTTGATCCCTGTTCCGCGGAGTACCTGATCGTTCCCACGCTCTGCGCGCAGAGCGTGGGAACGATCTTCACGATCTTGCTAAACATCACCCCTCAGAATACCTCCCCATTCACTCACGCCCGTTATGCCCCCCAGTTAACAAAACATAACGTGGCGTCGATTGTCAGACCTTTCCAAACCCCGATAGGATAAGCCAGCTTCCGAAGGGGCTCTAGATTGCGCATTTCAGGACTATGCTCCAGAACAGGCAATCCCGATGAGCACCGTTACGGCGCCCTGAAAGGTTAAATGACCTAACAATAATAATGGGGGAAGGTCTATGAGTGAGCCTGTCATGGGTGTGGGTATTTGCCGCCCGCCGGTATTACGCAAGTTCGCGTTGCTGGCTACAGCGCTCTCGCTGTTGGGTTGTGCGGTGCTGTCGGCACCTGCGTTGGCTGCTGCGGCGCCAGCATCCGACATCGTGTATTCCGTTGAATCTGCCAAAGCCAGCAAGAGCCTGATGCTCGACGTCGTGCATGCCGGCAAGCGCCTGGTGGCCGTCGGTGATCGCGGGCACATTCTGTATTCCGATGACCAGGGTGCCACCTGGACCCAGGCCAAGGTGCCTACCCGGCAATTGTTGGCGTCGGTGTTTTTCGCCGATGACAAGCACGGCTGGGCCGTCGGCCATGACGCACAGATCCTCGCCAGCGAGGACGGTGGCGCTACCTGGACCAAGCAATTCGAAGATTTGAAACGCGAATCGCCGCTGCTCGACGTCTGGTTCCAGGACGTCAACAGCGGCTTTGCCGTGGGTGCTTACGGCGCGTTGCTGGCCACCACCGACGGTGGCAAGCATTGGGAGGATGCCAGCGATCGCCTCGACAACGAAGACCAGTACCACCTCAACGGCATTGCGGCGGTCAAGGATGCCGGGCTGTTCATCGTCGGCGAGCAGGGCAGCATGTTCCGCTCTGCCGACTGGGGCCAGACCTGGGAAAAGCTTGAAGGCCCATACGAAGGTTCGCTGTTCGGCGTGATCGGCACCGCTCAGGCCAACACGCTGCTGGCCTACGGGTTGCGCGGCAATCTGTTTCGCTCCACCGATTTCGGCACCACCTGGGAGCCGGTCGAGCTCAAGGCTGCCCGCGGCGCTTTGGAGTTCGGTCTGTCCGGCGCAACGTTGCTTGACGACGGCTCCATCGTCATCGTCGGCAACGGCGGCTCGGTGATCCGCAGCAACGACAACGGCGAAACCTTCAGCGTGTTCAACCGTCCGGATCGCATTTCCGTTTCGGCAGTGACTGCAGCAGGCAACGGCAATCTGATTCTGGCGGGGCAGGGCGGCGTTCGCATCACCTCGCCAACCGGTGCCGGCGCAGAGAATGGCAAAAACGGGTCGTCCAAATGAGCCGGGCAAATAACAAGAAGGCGGGTCTATGACATCCTTGAGCAGTCATCACCAAGACAAGGCGACGTTTCTTGAACGCCTGATTTTCAATAACCGCCCGGCAGTGATCGTCATCTGCCTGCTGGTCAGCATCTTCCTGTTCTGGCAGGCGACGCTGATCCGGCCGTCCACCAGTTTCGAAAAAATGATCCCCCTGGAGCATCCATTCATTCAAAAGATGATGGAGCACCGTAACGATCTGGCGAACCTGGGCAACACGGTGCGCATTTCGGTGGAAGCCACCGATGGCGACATCTTCTCCAAGGAATACATGGAGACCCTGCGTCAGATCAACGACGAGGTGTTCTACATCTCCGGTGTCGATCGTTCCGGCCTCAAGTCGTTGTGGAGCCCAAGCGTACGCTGGACCGAGGTGACGGAGGAGGGTTTTGCCGGTGGCGAAGTCATTCCGCAGAGCTATAACGGCTCCCAGCAAAGCCTCGACCTGCTGCGCAACAACGTGCTCAAGTCCGGTCAGGTCGGGCGTCTGGTGGCCAACGACTTCAAGTCGAGCATCGTCGATATCCCGCTGCTGGAGTCCTACCCGGATCCGCAGGACCAGGGCAAGTTGCTGGCGCTGGACTACCGCAAGTTCTCCCACGAGTTGGAAGAAAAGATTCGCGACAAGTTTGAAGCGCAGAACCCTAACGTGCAGATCCATATCGTCGGTTTCGCCAAGAAAGTCGGCGACCTGATTGATGGCCTGGTCATGGTGGTGATGTTCTTCGGCGTTGCCTTCATCATCACGCTGATCCTGCTGTACTGGTTCACCAACTGCATGCGCAGCACTGTGGCGGTGTTGAGTACCACGCTGGTGGCGGTGGTCTGGCAGTTGGGGTTGATGCACTTCTTTGGCTTCGGACTCGATCCGTATTCGATGCTGGTGCCGTTCCTGATCTTCGCCATCGGTATTTCCCACGGCGTGCAGAAGATCAACGGGATCGCGTTGCAGTCCAGCGAAGCCGACAACGCCTTGACCGCCGCACGGCGCACGTTCCGTCAGCTGTTCCTGCCGGGGATGATCGCGATCCTCGCGGACGCAGTGGGCTTCATCACGCTGCTGATCATCGACATCGGTGTGATTCGTGAACTGGCCATCGGCGCCTCCATTGGTGTAGCGGTGATCGTGTTTACCAACCTGATCCTGCTGCCGGTGGCGATCTCCTACGTTGGTATCAGCAAACGCGCCGTCGAACGCAGCAAGAAGGATGCACACCGCGAACACCCGTTCTGGCGCCTGCTGTCGAGCTTCGCCAGCCCGAAAGTCGCACCGGTGTCGATCATCCTGGCCTTGCTGGCCTTCGGTGGCGGCCTCTGGTACAGCCAGAACCTGAAGATCGGTGACCTCGATCAGGGTGCTCCCGAGTTGCGTCCGGACTCGCGATACAACAAGGACAACAACTTCATCATCAGCAACTACTCCACCAGTTCCGACGTATTGGTGGTGATGGTCAAGACCAAGTCCGAAGGCTGCTCGCGCTACGAAGCCATGGCGCCGATCGACGAACTGATGTGGAAGATGCAGAACACCGAGGGCGTGCAGTCGGCGATCTCCCTGGTGACCGTATCCAAACAGATGATCAAGGGCATGAACGAGGGCAACCTGAAATGGGAAACCCTGTCGCGCAACCCTGACGTACTGAACAACTCCATCGCCCGTGCCGATGGCTTGTACAACAACAGTTGCTCCCTGGCGCCGGTACTGGTGTTCCTCAACGACCACAAGGCCGCCACCCTGGATCGCGCGGTGCATGCGGTGCAGGACTTCGCCAAGGAAAACAACAAGGACGGCCTGGAATTCATCCTCGCGGCGGGTAACGCGGGCATCGAGGCGGCCACCAACGAGGTGATCAAGGAATCCGAGCTGACCATCCTGATCCTCGTCTACATCTGCGTCGCGACCATGTGCATGATCACCTTCCGTTCCTGGGCGGCGACCTTGTGCATCGTGCTGCCGCTGGTGCTGACGTCGGTACTCGGCAACGCCCTGATGGCCTTCATGGGCATCGGCGTGAAAGTCGCGACCCTGCCAGTGGTGGCGCTCGGGGTGGGGATTGGCGTGGACTACGGCATTTACATCTATAGCCGTCTGGAAAGCTTCCTGCGTGCGGGCCTGCCGTTGCAAGAGGCGTACTACCAGACGCTGAAGTCCACCGGTAAAGCCGTGCTGTTCACCGGCCTGTGCCTGGCGATCGGCGTGTGCACCTGGATCTTCTCGGCCATCAAGTTCCAGGCCGACATGGGCCTGATGCTGACCTTCATGCTGCTCTGGAACATGTTCGGCGCACTGTGGCTGCTGCCAGCGCTGGCACGGTTCCTGATCAAACCGGAGAAACTGGCGGGGCAGAAGGGCAACTCGTTGTTCGCTCACTAAACCTTATTCAGGACGAGACACAAAACCAAAAAAAGCCGCAACCTCAGGTTGCGGCTTTTTTAATGGGCGATTGGAAAACTCAGCGCGGTTCCAACGGTAAAAAATCGCTGTTCGCTAGTTCCTTGCTGATGATTCCATGATGCATATCGATTTTTTGCCTCGGATCCTTGGCCTTGGCCATGGCCGATTCGTAGGTTTCGAAGCGTTGTTCTCTCGTTTTTAGATGGGCCTGGGTGTAGTCAATCTTGGCATCATCCGCGTTGGCATAGTGAAAATGCCCGTACCAGCAGGCTTGATTGTCGTTATTCAACAAGACGTACTCTTGCATGAAGTCACGCCGTCCGGTTTTCAGCTGAACCCGTTGGCCGATGATTCGCGCAAAAATGGCGTTGCGCCGCAGCAGGTATTCCACGCCCTCGCTACTGGGCGGTCGGGCGAGAGTCATGCGGGTGCGAAGTTCGGTCGCCTTGGTGTTGAGGATGCACGCCTTGTCCCTGAGTCCATTGATCAGCGAAACGTCTGGATCCCGGTTGGACGGAGGGCTTTCGTGCTGCTCCAGGCTATCGGCGTACCCGATCAGCTTTTGTGCCTCACGTTGCAATTGCTCTTCGATTTCCTTGGGAGAACTGGCGCGTTGCGCGTAACCCTCAATCTTTTGCACGTGTTTATCGACATCGGCCAACGCCTTGCGGGCATCACCCTTGAGCTGCTGATAGGGGTGCGGAGCCTTGGGAGTTACCGGCCTGATATCGACAACTTCTACCCAGACATTGGGCTCGTGCTCGTGGAACGAAGCCAGTGGCCTTTCTTCGAAAGGGTGGTTGATGTCGACAATGTCGCCTCCCTGGTTGGCGATTCGTTGGCGCAGATCGCCAATCAATGTGCCTTTGGCAGTTTTGATAACCCTCTTGCGACTGGACCATGAATAGGGACGTTTCACCGGCGGCCAGGGTCCGGATGCAGACGTTGACGGCTCCTGCGGTTGCGGCTGCAGTTGAAGCGCTTCCGCCAGACGTCGCTCGGCATCGACACGCAGCTGATCAATGAGCTCGCGCAGACGATTGAAGGGATGTGTCTGCAGTTCATCTGTACTGAAAATGCCTATCGCCTCAAGTCCGTCCTGTGCCTTGTTGTACTGATCGACCAGATTCTCCAGAACGGCGATCCGGTCGCTATTGCTGTAGGTGTGCTCCGTTTGCAGTTCTGCATGCGAGCGAGACAGCAGCAGCAAGGGGCTGAGGGTGTGTTCGAGCACACCCATGGTGTTGCTTCCGAGGGCCTTGAGACTGAGCAGGCGCAAGACACTCATCTGGTAGCACTTGACTCGCAGTGCCGTCATTTCATTTTCGGGCCTGTTGCCGGTCAGTCGTTTCCAGTACTCGATGCCCAGGCGAGGGACCCGCTTGAGTTCCTGCAGTCGACTGTCCACCTGTTCAAGAAGCTTGATCATGGTTTCGTTGATGTCGGAGGTTTTGCGCATGAACTCAAAGTACCGTTCCAGCACCACGGTGCCTTCGGTTTTCAGCGCTTCATGCAAATGCCCGACACCATTTCTCAAATCTGCGTACTGGCGATCGGCAGCTTCGCGTTCCCAGTCAGCGATGACGATCTGTTTGCGAGTATTGTTGATAAGGTTTTCTGACAGGCTGCATAGCTGCACCGGATCGGGATCGGATTTGGTCAATTCGCCCAGTTCCCTGATCTCCACCAACAGTGTGGCGTAGCTTTCGGTCTGTTTGCCCAGTTCATCAACGAACCGTTGCCTGTAGGTGGCGCGATCGAGTTCGGTGCTGGCGGGGTCGTTTCTTTTCAGCTGCATCAGGTTTTCAGCGATGTCGACACGCTTCTGCCCTCGAGCTTGTTGGTCCACGAACTCCTGACGATTCAATTCCAGCAGGCTGATGCGTTGTTGCGTGATTTCCCGCCGGGCGTTGATTCGTGCGTTGCGCCCGCCGCCGAGCAGTTTCAGCCCTTGATCCAGTGTCCAGCGGCCATCTCCATTGGTTTTGAGCTTGACCCCCGGATGATCCGGGTGCTCTGGATGGATGAGATAAACCTCACCGAACCCGGGCACGATACTGACGCGAAACAGCAGACCCGCGACGGTGCCGTGCCATTTGTTGCCGATCAGGTACAAACCTTTGAAGGCGCCGGTTGTAATGGGCGTTGGCAGAGGTGTCGGCCATGGCACCTGAACCTCCCGTAATGTGTTGAACAGCCGGGCCGATGCCGAATCGCGAGCGCTCGACAGGTTGAAGTCCAACAGGGTATTGCCACTGCCCGGCGGCTCGGAGGGCAGGCCCGGAGTGTCCTGGGTGATGGTTGCCTCCGTGGGCCATGAGAACGTCTGCGAAGGCCGGCGCAAGGAGGCGAGGGCGTCCTGGATTTCCGTCGCTGCGCTGTTGGAAAGTGCTGGGGCTCCGTCTTCTCGGGCCACATGCAGAACCAGCAGGCCAATGTTCAACAGCACATCGATCCAGGCCTGGTTCCGCGCCTTCGGGTCATCACTGTCCAGCGCTGGAAGATCGTTGATCAGGCTGTGGGCGATTTGCAGCATCCAGCCCACGACCATGGCGGGGCCGCGCAGCAGCGGCAGAATCACGTTGTTGAACACCAGCCATCCACCCTCGAGGATGATCGCCCACCGGCTCTCGGCATTCGACACCGATTGCCGGTCCGCCAGATCAATCAGTGTGCGTGCGTTGCTGACAAACAGGCTGGTCAACAATCGACCTTCGTCCAGCGCGGTGAGCCAGTCGCCGGCCGCTTCGTCGCCTGCGAGAATCGCCGGTTGCGGCTTATCCGGCAGTGTGAATTCGTCGCCGGCATGGAAGTGAACAATGTGGGGTTCGTTGAACCCGTTGTTGTCGTAGATCGGCCGTGCGCGATCCGGCAGCCAGGTCAGCACACTGGTTTGCAACGGGCCGGCATGAGCTATCGCATTCAGCAAGTCCTGACGGGTGGGGTATTGGTGCAGGGGATCTGAGTACAGCGGTCGGTAAAGAATATGTGGGTTGACGGCATTCAGGTCTTTTGGCTCGATGATGAACATGTTGCTGACCACGTCACACGTGGCGCCTGCCTTGCGTTGAAACGCCAAAGGCCTGATAACGATCGACTGTTCATCAACGATTCGCTCGGCAGCAAGTGGATGGAACACTGCATCGACATATCGATAGCCCTGGCGGGTGAAGCCGTGCTCACCCTTGATCGAGTGCTCAAGGGCACGCAGCGGCAACTGTATGCTCAGCTCCAGACCGAAGAGTCGTAGCCGCTCCTTGATCTTGGGACTATCCCCAAGCAGTTGCGCATCGATGTATTCGGGGTAGTGTTTTCCGACATCGACCCGACTCACCAGATCAAGCAAATAGGTCTCGGTTGTCCAGTCTTGAATCAGCTGATTCCCGGTGTGGCGGATGGTCATCCGGCCTTTGGGTTTGCCTGCGAGATTTTTGATCGCCAGATCGGTCAGTGACATTTGAACGGGCTCGATGTAGCCGCTGCCCAGGTCACCGACAGGCACATGAAAGGTTAACTCCAGTTCATCTGACTTGTAGCCGGGTGCCAGAGGCTGGTCTTTGAGCATTTGTTCAAGCAGCGCATTTCTAGCGAACGTGCGAAGGTCAACGACATCGTCGCGTAACGAGCGTCCCTGGATCTGCTGGTAGACGCTAGCCATCGACAACGTGTGTTTGCGCCACGCCATCCGATCCGTGCTGCCCGTGTCCTGCAACCACTGGGGAATCGTTGTCTGTATCGGTCGAAGGTGCGCCGGGTTGTTGTCGCCACCGATAAACCGCGCGGCCAAATCGGTGACCGAATCAAAACGTTTTTCAAGGCCATCCAGACTTTGTGAGGCAGGCAGTTTGAGCGACTCGAGATCTTCCAGTTGCTGGTTCAGGAGCAGGGCTGCCTGGGTATCAAAGATATTGCCGTCCGCTTTAAAACGTTTCCACTTCATGGAATCAAACATGAAGTTTTTCTGAAACCGGGTACCCCACGACTGACCAAAAGCTTGCAGGGAAGGGTAAGACTCGATGCTGCCGGTCACGCTGCACAGTAAATGGGTATCACCGCAAATTACCAGGATGTCGGAAGTCTGCAGCGTGATAGACACGTCGCCTTTGGTCAGCGTGGTTTGAAGCGTGCAGGCTTCAACAGTGCTTTTTTCCCAAGGTCGCTGAAGGCGTTGCCGGTTGTCTGGCTGGCGGACCAATTCCATGAGGACCTCTGCCTGTAACGCATTTACCGCTGACAGGCGCGTAGCCGACGTTTCCAGCACGCCGGTGAGTAAATCCCCCAGCCATTGCCAGCGGCTCACGCCGGTTTCGTCTTTCTCGTTCCAGTAAGTCGTCAATGCTTCCTGAAAGCCGATATAGAGAATGTTGGGTAATTCGCGGATGACATTCGCGATCACTTGCATATCGGGCAGCCGGGACGTTGTTTTATCGACGGTGAGTTGCGCGGGGGCTCGGTTTGTCAAAAAGCAGCTGCGACCAAATTGCTCGTCTAAATCGGGAAACGCACCGCCGGCCAGATATTCCAGCACCACGTCCACAAGCAGTGTCAGCCGCCAGGCACCATCCGGGATTGGTTGGGCAACTTTGGTTCGGTCAGGGTCGAACTCCAGTTTTGGGTATTTTTCCAGAATGCCGTCCTTGAGCATGCGAACGGTTTGCGAGCGAAAGGTGGGTCGGGTATTGAATCGCGTGTTGACCGCTCGCGCGATGATATTGGTGTAGCCCGCGGCGGGTAGTGGGGTAGATGTCGGCATTATGCAATCCATTGCATGAAGGGTTCCGCAACGTAAATCAACGTCGGACAGGATGTGCGGTAGCCGCTTACCGCACATTGTTCAATTCGATGTGCCAGGGGACGCTTTCAAGCCGAAACGAAAAAGCCGCAACCCGGGTTGCGGCTTTTTTAACTCTCAAATTTCACACCAACCACTGTGGGAGCGGGCTTGCTCGCACATGGGATTTTTGCTGTTAAGAGGGATCGCTGCCGAGCACGACATTCAGTGCACTGCGCGCATCATCCAGCTGCACCAGCGTCGCATGCCGCGCACCCAGCGCATCACGGTTCTCGATCGCCGTCAGAATCGCCTTGTGTCGCGGCAACGCCAGTTCATGCAGATTTGGCCGCTGGTTGGAATGCTTCAGCGCTTCAGCAATCGCCACCGACAGCATGTTGCACAGGTTGGCCAGCAGATCGTTGTGGGTCGCATCGGCGATGCGGCTGTGAAAGTCCAGGTCCGGTTGCAACAGCGCTTCTGGTGTCGGTGCGGCTTCCATGCGCTGGTAGGCTTCGCCGATGGAAGCGATGTCAGCGTCGGTCGCGAATTGTGCGGCGAGGGCGGCGGCAGCGGGCTCGATGATGCTGCGTACGCTGGTCAGCAAATCGAAGAATTCATTCTGCGGGCTGCTTTGCATCAGCCAATGCAGCACATCCGGATCGAGCATGTGCCATTCCTTGCGCTGCTTGACCACGGTGCCGACCCGCGGACGGGAATACACCAGGCCTTTGGCAACCAGCACGCGGGTTGCTTCGCGCAAAACCGGGCGGCTGACCGCGTACTCCTCGCACAGCAGGGCTTCGGCGGGCAGTTTGTCACACGGTTTGAAGCGCCCGGAAACGATCTGCATGCCCAATTCCTGGACGATGCGCGAGTGCATGCTTTTGCGGTCGGAGGGTTTGCGGTAATCCATGGGGAACGGCGCGATCCTGTGCGATGGAGATGCGGCGCATGATAACAGGCGCGCGGTGATCGTTCCCACGCTCTGCGTGGGAATGTATCAAGGGACGCTCTGCGTCCCCTCGCGGGAAGTGACGCGGAGCGTCACGGGCTGCATTCCCACGCAGAGCGTAGGAACGATCGGTGGAGAGGATTAATGAGAATGGCGAGGCACTTCGGAGCCGCGGCAACCGACCAGGAAGTCAAAGTCGCAACCCTGATCTGCTTGCAGCACATGGTCGATGTACAGCTGACGATAACCGCCCACGATCAATTGCTGCGGCGGTTGCAGATCCGCCATGCGCGCCGCCAGTTCCGCATCCGGAATATCCAGATGCAAACGCCCGTTGGCGCAATCCAGTTCAATCCAGTCACCTTCCTTCACTGTGGCTAAAGGCCCGCCGGCCGCCGCTTCCGGCGCAACGTGCAAAACCACCGTGCCGTACGCCGTGCCGCTCATGCGAGCGTCGGAAATGCGTACCATGTCCGTCACTCCCTGAGCCAACAGCTTCGCCGGCAAGCCCATGTTGCCGACTTCGGCCATGCCCGGATATCCCTTCGGTCCGCAGTTCTTCATCACCAGAATCGAGTTGGCATCGACGTCCAGTTCCGGATCGTTGATCCGCGCCTTGTACATGTCGAAGTTCTCGAACACCACCGCACGCCCGCGATGTTGCATCAGTTCGGCACTGGCCGCGGAGGGCTTGAGCACCGCACCCAGTGGCGCCAGGTTGCCGCGCAATACGCAGATCCCGCCGTCGGCGCGGATCGGATTGTCGAGGGTGCGGATCACTTCGTCCTGGCCGTAAATCGGTGCGTCCTTGGTGTTCTCGCCGAGGGTCTTGCCGTTGACGGTCAAGGCATTCGGGTTGGGAATCAGATTGGCTTCACCGAGGCGACGCAGTACTGCTGGCAGGCCGCCGGCGTAGTAGAACTCTTCCATCAGGAAGCGCCCGGACGGTTGCAGGTCGACGATGGTCGGCATGCCGCGACCGATACGCGTCCAGTCATCCAGGTCCAGTTCGACGCCGATGCGACCGGCGATGGCTTTCAAGTGGATCACGGCGTTGGTCGAGCCACCGATGGCGGCGTTCACACGGATGGCGTTTTCGAAGGCTTCCTTGGTCAGGATCTTCGACAACTTCAAATCCTCGCGAACCATCTCCACCGCGCGCATGCCAGACATGTGCGCCAACACATAACGCCGCGCATCAACCGCGGGAATCGCCGCGTTGTGGGGCAGGGACGTGCCCAGTGCTTCTGCCATGCAGGCCATGGTCGACGCGGTGCCCATGGTGTTGCAGGTACCGGCCGAACGGGACATGCCGCCCTCGGCCGCGAGGAAATCGTCAATGGTGATGGTGCCGGCTTTTACCTGTTCGCTGAGCTGCCAGACCACGGTGCCGGAGCCAATGTCCTGGCCTTTGTGCTTGCCGTTGAGCATCGGCCCGCCGGTGACCACGATCGCCGGCACGTCGCAACTGGCCGCGCCCATCAACAGTGCCGGGGTGGTTTTGTCGCAACCGGTCAGTAACACCACGCCGTCAATCGGGTTGCCGCGAATCGCTTCTTCGACGTCCATGCTGGTCAGGTTGCGGGTGAACATCGCGGTCGGGCGCAGGTTCGATTCGCCGTTGGAAAACACCGGGAATTCCACCGGCCAGCCACCGGCCTCGATCACCCCACGTTTGATGTGCTCCGCGATCTGGCGGAAATGCGCGTTGCACGGGGTCAGTTCCGACCAGGTGTTGCAGATGCCGATGATCGGCTTGCCGTGGAACTGGTGGTCGGCGATGCCCTGATTCTTCATCCAGCTGCGGTACATGAAGCCGTTCTTATCGGCGGTGCCAAACCATTGGGCGGAGCGCAGGTTGGGTTTCTTATCAGACATGATCGATTCTCTTATTGTATGACTATATTGTTCGAGCTACGGCGTAAAATAAGCGCAATTTCGCCTGTTTGGAAGTGTTGTTGGCCAATTAGTATTACTATATAGTCGTTTTCAACGGAGGGATTGCCCTGGCAGTTTTCGGCGAGAGGCGTCCCCCGAGGTTCTATAACAACAACAATCGGAGACCGATCTCATGAGCCAGGAACTGCGGCTTATTCGTCGCATCACGCTGAAACTGATTCCCTTCCTGATCCTGCTGTACCTGATCGCCTATGTGGATCGCTCCGCCGTAGGGTTCGCGAAGTTGCACATGGGCGCCGACATTGGCCTGGGCGATGCGGCCTATGGTCTCGGCGCAGGGTTGTTCTTCATTGGCTACTTCCTGCTGGAAATCCCCAGTAACCTGATGCTCGACCGCTTCGGCGCCCGGCGCTGGTTCGCGCGGATCATGGTCACCTGGGGCGCCATCACCATCGGCATGGCCTTCGTCCAGGGGCCGCACAGCTTCTATGTCATGCGCTTTCTGCTCGGCGCGGCCGAAGCCGGGTTCTTTCCGGGCGTTCTCTACTACATCACCCAATGGTTCCCGGTTCGTCATCGCGGCAAGATCCTCGGGCTGTTCATCCTTTCCCAACCCATCGCGATGATGATCACCGGCCCGGTGTCCGGCGGCTTGCTCGGCATGGACGGCATCCTGGGTCTGCATGGCTGGCAGTGGCTGTTCATCGTCATCGGCACCCCGGCGATCCTGCTGACCTGGCCGGTGCTGCGCTATCTGCCGGACGGCCCGCAACAGGTGAAATGGATGGATCAGGCCGAGAAAGACTGGCTGACCGGTGAGCTGAAAAAGGACCTTGAGGCATACGGCCAGACCCGGCACGGCAATCCGCTGCATGCCCTGAAAGACAAGCGCGTGTTGCTGCTGGCGCTGTTTTATCTGCCGGTGACCTTGAGCATTTATGGCCTGGGCCTGTGGCTGCCCACGTTGATCAAACAGTTCGGCGGCTCTGATCTGGTGACCGGTTTCGTGTCATCGGTGCCGTACATCTTCGGGATCATTGGTTTGCTGATCATTCCGCGCAGTTCCGACCGCCTGAATGATCGTTACGGCCACCTCGCTGTGCTTTATGTGCTGGGTGCCATCGGCCTGTTCCTCAGCGCCTGGCTGACGGTGCCGATGCTGCAACTCGCGGCGTTGTGCCTGGTAGCGTTTGCGCTGTTTTCCTGCACGGCGGTGTTCTGGACCTTGCCCGGTCGTTTCTTCGCAGGCGCCAGTGCGGCGGCGGGGATCGCGTTGATCAACTCGGTGGGCAACCTGGGTGGCTATATCGGGCCGTTCGTGATTGGTGCGCTGAAGGAATACACCGGCAACCTGGCATCGGGGCTGTATTTCCTGTCGGGTGTGATGGTGTTCGGGCTGGTGTTGACCGGCGTGGTGTATCGGTTGCTGGAGCGCAAGCATGTGCTGTCGGGTGACCAGTTTGCCGCCAGTGCCAGAGGCGCAACCCGTACCTGAGGAGTTACACCGATCCACTGTGGGAGTGAGCCTGCTCGCGATGACTGACTCACTTTCACCAATGGAGTCGACTGTCAGATCGCTATCGCGAGCAGGCTCACTCCCGCACGGGTTTTGCGGTGTGTTCGAGTTTTGTTTAAAGGAGAAAATCCATGCGTTTAGTGCAGTTCGAACTGAGTAACGGCGAGCGTCGGGTGGGCGTGGTCGAAGAGGGGCTGATCCGCGAAGTGCAGGACGCGCGCACTGTTCGCGACCTGGCCCTGGCGGCGATCGAGGCGGGCGTCAATCTGCAGCAGCAGGTGAAAACCCTTGGCCTTGGCATCAGCCATGACTACGCAGAGTTGCTGGCCCAACTGCGGATCCTGCCGCCGCTGGATCACCCGGATCCGGCGCACATGCTGGTCAGCGGCACCGGCCTGACCCACCTCGGCAGCGCTTCGGCCCGGGACAAAATGCATCAGCAGGTCGGCGACGAAGCGGCGATGACCGACACCATGCGCATTTTCAGATGGGGCGTGGAGGGCGGTAAACCGGCGGCCGGCCAGGCTGGGGTGCAACCGGAGTGGTTCTACAAGGGCGACGGCAGCATCGTCGTGCGTCCGGGCCAACCGTTCCCGCTGCCGCCCTTTGCCGAGGACGCGGGTGAAGAGCCTGAACTCAGTGGCCTCTACGTCATCGGCCACGATGGCAAACCGTATCGCCTCGGTTTCGCGGTGGGCAACGAGTTCTCCGATCACGTCATGGAGCGCAAGAATTACCTCTACCTGGCGCATTCGAAACTGCGCAGTTGCAGCTATGGCCCGGAGCTTCGCGTCGGCAAATTGCCGGAGCATCTGGCCGGCACCAGCCGCATCCTGCGTGACGGCGAGGTGCTGTGGCAAAACGAGTTCCTCAGCGGCGAGGCCAACATGTGCCACAGCCTGGAAAACCTCGAGTACCACCATTTCAAATACAGCCAGTTCCTGCGTCCGGGGGACGTGCACATTCATTTCTTCGGCACCGCGACCCTGTCCTTTGCCGACGGCATTCGCACCCGACCGGGTGATGTGTTCGAGATCAGTCAGGCCGAGTTCGGCGCGCCGTTGATCAACGGGATTGCACCGGTTGAAGCAGCGTTCGAGCCCGGCACCGTCGGCACCCTTTAAGGAGACACCCATGACCCTGATTCTTGGTCACAACTACATCGGCGGCCAGCGCAGCGCCGCCGGCACCGTCAAATTGCAAAGCATCGATGCCAGCACCGGCGAGGCATTGCCTCATGATTTCTTCCAGGCCACGCCTGAAGAAGTCGATGCCGCCGCCAAGGCAGCCGCAGCCGCTTACCCGACTTACCGCAGCCTGAGCGCGGAACGTCGCGCGCAATTTCTCGATGCGATTGCCGATGAACTCGACGCCTTGGGCGATGATTTCGTCGCTGTGGTCTGCCGCGAAACGGCATTGCCTGCCGGACGTATTCAAGGTGAACGCGGGCGCACCAGCGGCCAGATGCGACTGTTCGCCAAAGTGCTGCGTCGCGGTGATTTCTACGGCGCGCGGATTGATCAGGCATTGCCGGATCGCCAACCGCTGCCACGTCCGGACTTGCGCCAATACCGCATCGGCCTAGGGCCCGTCGCCGTGTTTGGTGCGAGCAATTTTCCGTTGGCATTCTCCACGGCGGGCGGCGATACCGCCTCGGCGTTGGCCGCCGGTTGCCCGGTGGTGTTCAAGGCTCACGGCGGCCACATGGCCACTGCTGAACAGGTGGCTGATGCGTTGATTCGCGCGGCGGAAAAAACCGGCATGCCGGCCGGCGTATTCAACATGATCTACGGCGGCGGAGTCGGCGAAGCGCTGGTCAAGCACCCGGCGATTCAGGCGGTCGGTTTTACCGGTTCGCTGAAGGGTGGCCGTGCGTTGTGTGACATGGCCGCAGCACGTGCGCAGCCCATCCCGGTGTTTGCTGAGATGTCGAGCATCAACCCGGTGATCGTGTTGCCGCAGGCCCTGGACGTTCGCGCAGACACCGTTGCCCGCGACCTGACCGCTTCGGTGGTGCAGGGTTGCGGTCAGTTCTGCACCAATCCGGGCCTGGTGATGGGTATTCGCTCGGCGCAATTCTCCGCGTTCGCGCAACAGGTGGCGGGACTCATAGGCGATCAGCCGGCGCAAACGATGCTCAATGCCGGGACCTTGAGCAGCTATGGCAAAGGCTTGCAAAAACTCCTCGCTCACCCGGGTATCGAGCATCTGGCCGGCCAGGTGCAGCAGGGCAATCAGGCGCAACCGCAACTGTTTAAAGCCGACGTCAGCCTGTTGATCAATGGCGATGAAGTCTTGCAGGAAGAAGTCTTCGGCCCGACCACGGTGTTCGTCGAAGTCGCGGATCAGGCGCAACTCTGTGCCGCATTGAACGGCCTGCACGGGCAGCTGACGGCGACGATCATTGGCGAACCGGCGGACTTCGAACAGTTCCGCGAGCTGACAGCGTTGCTGGAGCAAAAGGTCGGACGGATCCTGCTCAATGGCTATCCGACGGGCGTTGAAGTCTGTGATTCGATGGTCCATGGCGGGCCGTATCCGGCGACTTCCGATGCGCGCGGCACATCGGTGGGTACGTTGGCGATTGACCGTTTCCTGCGGCCGGTGTGCTTCCAAAGCTATCCTGACAGCCTGCTGCCGGAGGCGTTGAAAAATGGGAATCCATTGCGCATTCAACGACTGGTGAACGGCCAACCATCCCGCGACGCCCTCTGACCGCCGAGCAAAACCCCCTGTAGGAGTGAGCCGGCTCCGGGCGGCGTTCCGACGATAGCGGTCTATCAGTCAAAAATGATGTCGACTGACACGCCGCTATCGCGAGCAGGCTCACTCCCACATTTGTTCGGGGTTGTATGGGATATGTGTGCCAGGCACAGGCCCTCCCTCACATTGAGCTATCATTGCGTTTTTCCCATTCAAAGATTACTGCCATGACTGCCGCTACCGACACCTTGCTCGCCACCCTCGAACACTGCGATATGGTGGAAATCGACGGGCTGCACGCCTTCGAATTCTCCCTCGATGAAGACGATAACCTGCACATCGAATGCCTCGACGGCCGCGTGTCCAAGCACTGGGAGTTCACCCCGGCCCAAGTCGAGGCCGCAACCTTCGACCCTACCCTGCAAAGCTGGCTGATCACCGGTGATTCCGGCGAGCACCGCTTGGTGTGCATGACCGCGTTCCGTGGTGACGACGAGGATGAAGAAGGGAATGAGGATGCATAAACTTTGGCCACTGTTGATGGCCGGCAGCATCGGCGCGATGGGCATTGAGGCGGCGTCGGCCGATGACTATCAATTGCTGGTCGGTTCCTACACGGCGGGGCAGAGTCAGGGGATTTATCGCCTGAACTTCGACAGCACCACCGGGCAGATCAACCCCAAGCCGCTGCAAGTGGTCACCAGTGAAAACCCGTCCTGGCTGACGGTTTCCAAGGATCAGCAGCGCCTGTTCGTGGTCAACGAAAACGGCCCCGGACAGAAAGATCCGGTAGGGCGCGTGAGCAGTTATGCCATCGACCCCAAGACCCACGAACTGAGCCTGATCAATCAGGTGCAGAGCCTGGGTAACGAGCCGACACATTCGAGCCTCAGCGGTGATGCCAGTCATTTGTTCGTCAGCAATTATTCGGTGGTTGAAGACCCGGGTGGCACGCTGGCGGTGTTGCCGGTTGGCGCTGATGGCAAGCTCAAAAACGTAGTGCAGATGAGCAGTCATCCGTCGAGCAGGGTTAACCCCGAGCGGCAGATGTCGGCGCATGTGCACTCGACGATTTCATCGCCGGACGGAAAGTTTGTGTTCTCCAATGACCTGGGGGCAGACAAGGTCTTTGTCTACCGCTTCGATCCCAAGGCGAACCCGGAGCTGCCGCTGGTTGCAGCCACCCCGGCATCCGTCCAGTTGCCACCCGGCAGCGGACCGCGTCATTTGTTGTTCAGCGTCGATGGCAAACATGCCTGGCTGACCATGGAAATGAGCGCGCAGGTCGCGGTGTTCGATTACCAGAACGGCAAGCTTGAGCAAACCCAGAGGGTTGATCTGGCGGCGGGTCAGCCTGTTTCCGACAAGGCAGCCGCTGCGCTGCACGCATCGGTCGATGGCAAGTTCCTCTACGTCAGCAACCGTGGCACCGCCAATCAGTTGCTGGTGTTTGCCATTGATCCTGCGACCGGCCACCTCAAAGAGTTGCAGCGTCGTTCGGTGGACGGTGATCATCCACGCGAGTTCAGCCTCGACCCGAGCGGCAAGTTCTTGCTGATTGCCAATCAGAAGAGCAACCAGATTGTCGTGGTCGAACGCGATGCCAAGAGCGGTTTGCTGGGTAAAACCGTGCAAAAGCTGCCGATGGATGCTCCGAGCGACCTCAAGTTTCTGGTGCGTCAATAGGCCGCAGGCCCCGGTTGATGGGGCCTGCGTCCTTGTATTAATGACGCTGATATCAGCTAATGCTACAAAAGATTTCAAGGCGCCCACCTCGACGGTTAAGTTTGCTTCACGGCCCCACCGGGCAAGCAAGCCAACTGAATCCGAGGAATACCGCCATGAACTTCAATCTCTTCTCCATCATCGCCGCTTCTGCCATCTCTGCCACCGTTGCTCTGCCAGCCAGCGCTAACGTTGAAATCAGCGACAAAAAATCCCACGCCCAGAGCTACACCCAGAAATACTTGCAACAGAGCGCCAACTTCTACGCGGCTCTGGATCACAAGACCCAAGCCTGAAATTCCAGCCCTGCACCTTTTATGCAGGAGCGAAGTCACTTGCGCCGATAGAGCTGAAAAGCATCGAGAAACCTGAGTGATGTCGCTCCTGCATAACGCGTTTACGTCAGCATCACATAGCCACTAATCAAGCGCTTGATGTCACATGGCCATGCGTTTAGATTTGACGCTGAGTTTTTGACTCCTTATCTAATAACAAGGATCGACAGCATGGCGATGCGTCTGGCAGTGGTTCTTCTGTTTCTCTATTCCACCCCCATTCTTTCGGCTGCCCAGCCCGTTCCAGACGACCCGGATGCGGCCCGCGAGCGCATGATGAGTTTTATTGAAGACTGAAATAGACTGGCTTAATGATTAACGAAGCTGATGGCTACTATGGAAAACCCTGAGTGGTTAACACAGCTTTTTTGATCGATTCTGTGGGCTCTGAAACATGCCCACGGAGAACACCATGGCCAGCTCAATCCTCACTTCTGCCAAATACGGCGCCTACCTGGCCATAGGCCTTTATGTGGCCCTGGTACTGGTCGTCAGCCTTTCGGCTCAATTGCAACATACCGTTGAAGCACCGATTCAGGTCGCTTATCCCGCCATCCAGTTCGAACACCGCGCTCAAAGCGTGATGGTTGAACACGCAGACTTGGCGGGAGTGGCAGGGGCATGAAAGGGGGCAAACTCTGGGTCATCGCCTTCCTGGCGTTCGTGACCAATGGCTCTTCCCTGTTGGGGATAGGGCAGGGCTCGGCAGGTTCCGTCGCACGGTCCATCGAAGCCAATCACAACCTTGCGCGGGACATTGAAACGGCAAAGGCCTTGGGATTGCTGGCAGGCAATCCGCCTATCAAACGCCAAGACGATTTTTTCGGGCCGTTCCAGGTTGATTGCTCGGTGTTGGAGATGTGTGAAGTGTTCGCCTGAGTCGTTCAGGCGACGCACTCTTTGTAGCAGCTGGCGAAGCCTGCGTTCGGCTGCGCAGCAGTCGTGAAACCAGAGCACGCGGTCTTCCAGATACATCTGACAACCGGATTCACGACTGCTGCGCAGCCGAACGCAGGCTTCGCCAGCTGCTACAGGGGGCGGTGCGGCTACTTCTGCATTACTCCGGTGAACAGTTCTGACTCCAAAAACCGCTGCAACCAAACCTGCAACCGCACATAAGGCGTCTGCCCGAACCACTCGCGATCGACATGGGCGAATTGCCGTATGAACGGCATCAACGCCACATCCGCCAGACTCGGATGCCCGGCCAGCAAGTAGTCGCGCCCCTCCAGCAACTCATCCAGCTTTCGCAAGAACACCTCACCCGCAGCGCGATAAGTTTCCATCGGCTGCTCGGGGTAACGCTCGGCGTACTTGTAGCGATTCAGATGCACCTTGAACGCCTGATCGTTCTCTTCAATCAGCGCGGCGATTTGCGCTTGTCCAGCAGGATCATCCTTGAGCAACCAATCCTGCGGATCGTTCTGCGCCAAGGCCCAGCGCATGATCGCCAGGCTTTCATCGATCACCTGACCGTCGACACTCAACACCGGGACCGTGCCCTTGGCTGATAGCGCGAGCATATCGGCAGGCTTGGCCTTCAGGCTGACCTCGATAATCTGCACCGCGACACCCGAATACCGCAGGGCCATGCGCGCTCGCATGGCGTAGGGGCAGCGGCGGAACGAGTACAGCGTATTCATTTCACCTCCAGGGTGCTCAAGCCATTGCCCTGGCGGTGGACCTGAATCTGCACCGGAATCCGCTCATGCATTTCCTGCACGTGGGAAATCACCGCGACCTTGCGGCCCTGGGCTTGCAAGCCATCCAGCGCGTCCATGGCCAGTTGCAGGGATTCCGGATCGAGGCTGCCGAAGCCTTCGTCGATGAACAGTGATTCGATTTTCAGTGTGCTGGAGGCCATCGACGCCAGACCGAGCGCCAAGGCCAGCGACACCAGGAACGTCTCGCCGCCCGACAACGAATGCACCGAACGCAGCTCGTCGCCCATCTCCGTGTCCATCACCAACAAGCCGAGCATGCTGCCACCGCGTTTCAGGCGATAGCGCCGCACCAGTTGCCGCAACTGCACGTTGGCGTGATGCACCAGCAAGTCGAGGTTGTAGGCCTGAGCGATCTTGCGGAAGGTGTCGCCGGTAGCCGAGCCGATCAACGCATTCAAGCGTGCCCAGCGCTGGTATTCGCTATAGGCGTCGGCGATCTGCTGCGCCAGGGCCTGATTGGCGTTCTGCCGCCGCTGGTCCTCGGCCTGTTCGGCACGCAGTTCGGCGCAGCGGTGTTCGCTGGCGGCGAACAGGTTTTGCAGTTCTGTCTGGGCCGTGGCGAGTTGCTCGGCGTCGAGGTTGCCGTTGTGTTGCGCCTGGTGATTGAGCAAGCGCTGATCGCGTTCCTGCAATCGCACGTTGGCCTGTTCGATGGCTTTTTCGCTGTGCTGCAATTGCTGGCGCAGTTCGCTGACCTGTTGATCGTCGATGCTCAGCAGAGCTTCCAGCCCCCCGTCATCCAGCTCCGGATGCAAGGCGCGCCAGTCGGCGACCTTCGCGCTCAGCTCGCGGTCCTCGGTTTCCAGGGCCAGCAGACGCTCCTGTTTGGCGTTAAGTTCGGCGGCCAATTCGACTAACCGCGTGCGCACGGTTTGCAGTTCCTGATTCGCCGTAACCTGGGCATTACGCGCCTGTTCGACGGCTTGATCCAGTTGCTGCTGCCACTGTTCGGCGCTGCTGTGTTCGCCGAGCAGTTCGGTCAGTTGTTGCTGGCAAGCCTGTTGTTGCTCGGCGAGGACGGTGAACTGTTGCTGAGCCGCTTCCAGTGCCTGGGCGCGGGCCAGTTGGCGGTCCTGTTCTTTTTCCAGTGTCTGCTGACGTTGTTGCTGTTCGCCGAGTTCATCGCGTTGCTGGTCGAGTTGCTCCAGACGTTGGGCTATCTGGCGGTCGAGCTGCATAAAGGTCGCGGCAGGTTCGTTGCGCAAGGCCTCAAGCGTCTCGGCCGGGAGCAGGGTGCTGAAGGCGCCCAACTCTTCGTCCAGTCGCTGGCGATCACTGCTCAGTTCACGCTGCTGATTGCTCAGGTGCTGAGTCGCTTGCTGGCTCGCCGCTTCGGCACTGCGCAGTTGCTGCTGAAGGCGAGCAGCGTCGTGTTGCAGGGTGAGCAGGGCGGTTTGCCGTTGTTCATCCTGGGCGATGCTCTGGTTCAACTGGCTATTTTGCTGCACGAGCCAGTTGTCGCGTTTGCTCGCGTCCTGAGCCAGCAATTGCGTGGACAATGGATGCGCTTCGAGGCTCGGTGTCAGGCCTTGTTGCTGGGCGGCGAGTTGGTCCTGTTGCTGCAACAGCTCTTTTTGCTGAGCGATCAATCCGCCGACTTCGGCGCGCAAATCGGTGAGTTTTTCTTTCAGTAGGTCAACCGCTTTCTGCGCGTTGGCCTGCTCGCTTTCATCGTGGCGACCGAGGCTTTGCAGCAACGCTTCGGGTTGATGATAAGGATGGTCGGGGCTGCCGCAGACCGGGCACGGCTGATCGTCCTGCAGCTGTTCTCGCAGTTCTTCGACGCTGGCGCTGCGAGCCAGACGCTGACGCTCCAGCAGTTCACGAGTGACGGTCAGGGTCTGTTCGGCGATGACCAGATCGTTCTTGGTCTTCACGCCGTCCTGGGTCAGGCGATCACGTTCCTGCTGGGCACTGAGCTGACGTTGCGAAAGCTCTGCGCCGCGCTTGTCGATCTCCTGCTGACTGGCCCACAACCGCGTCAGTTCTTCAAACGCTCGCAGTTGCTTGCGGTTGTCCTGCAACAGGTTGCCCAGCAGCTGGATCTGTTCGGCCACGGCCTCAGGCTCGGCACCCGCTTCTTTGTAGAGCACTTCCAGATTCTGCTTTTGCGCAGCCAGTTCTTCGCCCGCGCGGGTGGCGCTGTGCTCCAGCGCGGCCAGTTCAGCCTGGCCCTTGTTCAAGCGATTACCGATCAGCATCAGCTGTTGCAGGCGATCACGGTAGGCGTTCCACGCTTCGCTCAACGGTGCCAGGTGCGTGCTTTGCTCAAGCTCCCCGGCAATCCGATCCAGACGTGCAGCCACCTGCTTTTGTTGCTCAAGCAGGCCTTGAATCGTGTTCTGCCCTCGCGTACTGGCCAGTTCCGCTTGTTGCTTGAGGTCCGCGCTCGCACTGGCGTCTTTGACCAGCCGGGCGAGGGTGCTTTGCGCTTCAAAGGCCTGTCTTAGCAGCGGAGCCTTTGCGGTGTGTTGGCTTTGGGCTTCAACCAGCGCGGTCTGCGCAGCGCTCAAGCTCTGTTCGAGTTGCGCCTGACGTTCGTTCAACTCGGCTTGCTGTTGGGTGTGCTGCTGAATCTGCGCCGCCAGCGGGGTGAGCTGGGCGGTGAGTTCGGTCTTGCGGGCGAACTGGTGCCGCTGTGGGGCCAGATGTTCCAGGCGCGTCAGCTTCAACCGTTCACCAGCCAGGCTTTCCCAGTGCTGGCGGGCGCTGGTCAGTTGCTCGGTGGCGCTCTGTTGCTCGTCCTGCAATTGACGCAGGTCCTTGAGCCAGGTGTGCTGCAATTCAAGCTGTTTGAGTTGCGCTTGCTGAGTCTTGAGTTGCTGCTGCGCCTCGTTGAAGCGCTCATCAAGCTCGGCCCGGGATTCGGGTGACAGCGGCGTCACGCCCGTGGCCTGATCCTGCAGCAGCTTGTGCGCTTCGCGGGCTTCTTTGGCTTTGTCGAAGGCGCGGCGACCGAGACGGGTGTAGAGCGCGGTGTCGGTGAGTTTTTCCAGCAGTTCGCTGCGTTCGTTGTCGTTTGCCTTGAGGAAGGCACTGAACTCGCTTTGGGCCAGCAGCACGGCGCGGGTGAACTGTTCGAAGTTCAGGCCCAGCACGGCTTCGAGCTGGGTTTTGAAGTCGACTTTCTGACTGGCCAGCAGTTGATCCTGATCGATGTCGCGCAAACTCTGACGGCTGGCTTGCAGCTTGCCGCCGGCCTTCTCGCGGGCGCGATTAGCCTCCCAGCGAGCGCGGTAGCGAAGGCCATCGATGCCAACGAAATCTACTTCGGCATAGCCTTCGCCCGTGCCGCGACGCAGCAGCGTGCGGGGATCGCCCGTGCTGATCTCGCCGTCGGCGTCCGGCGCTTTGGCAGACACCTGAGCAGTGCTCAGCCGAGGCACAGCGCCGAACAGCGCCAGGCACAAGGCGTCGAGCAAAGTACTTTTGCCGGCGCCAGTCGGCCCGGTGATCGCGAACAGCCCGGCGCTGGCCAGCGGTTCTGCGGTGAAGTCGATTTCAAAAGGCCCGGCCAATGAGGCGAGGTTTTTCAGGCGGATCGCGAGGATCTTCATGGTTGTTCGCTCTCCATCTGCACATCCTGCAACAGCTCGGCAAAGTCCTTCAGTGTTTGCTCATCGACCTCGCTGCCGTAACTGTCCTGCCAGGCGCGACTGAACAGTTCCTGAGGTGTGAGCTGGTCGAGTTCGATCAAGGTCGTGCCGTCATCGAGCCCCTCGCGGCTGCCGTTGCCGGCATATTCGGCGGCAATGCGCACCAGGCGCACGGCTTTGCCTTGCAGGGCGGTTTCCACTTGATGACGCAAGTCGGGTTGCGGCTCGTCGAGACGCACCCGAACTTCCAGCCACGGCTGGCGCTGGATATCGGCCAGCAAATCGATGTTTGGCAGGTCGGCCAACTGCAAGAGGATTTCGGCCAAGGGGGCCGGGCCGGTGCGTTGCAGGTTGACTGCGCGAGGGATCAGTTTCGGTTCGACGCTGACCAGGGTTTCGCCGTCGAGCGTGACGTCGAGAATCTGATGCTGATAACCGATTTCGGAGAACGACAACGGAATTGGCGAGCCGCTGTAGCGGATACGCTCTTCACCATTGACCTTCTGCGGCTTGTGCAAGTGGCCGAGGGCGACGTAACTGATGCTCGGCCCGAACAGGCTGGCGGGCAGCGCTTCGGCGTTGCCGATGATCAGGCTGCGCTCGGAATCTTCCGACACCGAACCGCCGGCCATGTGCGCGTGGCTGATGGCGATTAGCGCCTGGCCCGGCTGGCGTTTGGCATTGGCCGCTTCGATCAGCCACTCGTGAACCTGACCGATGCCGCGTAGGTAGTTGTCGCCCAAATGCGCGCCGGTCACTTCGGCCGGTCGCAGGAATGGCAGCGCCAGGCACCAGCCGGCAATGTCCCCGGTGGCATCGGGCAGAGGCAGCAATAGGCGTTCGGCGTCCAGTTGACCGTCATCAAGCCACAGCACACGGCCCAAAGCGTGGGTGCGCAAGCGTCGCATCAATGGCGCCGGCAGTTCAATGCGCGAGCCGGAGTCGTGGTTGCCGGCGATCATCACGATGGTTAGCTTCGGCTGTTGCTCATGGGCACTGACGATGAAATCGTAGAGGCGTTCCTGGGCTTTGACGGGCGGGTTGACCGTGTCGAAGATGTCGCCGGCAATCAGCAGCACATCAGGCTGGTCCAGCTTCAGCTGACACAGCAGCCATTCAAGAAAACAGGCGTGCTCGAAATCGCGTTCCTGGCCGTGCAGGTTCTGCCCAAGGTGCCAGTCGGAGGTGTGAAACAGACGCAAGGCGAACTCCGTAGGAAATAAGGTAATGGCCGCGAGGAAAATGATGGCGGCGAAAGGGGAGAGAGTTTACTGGCAAACGCGGTGGATGTGGCCAACACCACAACCCTGTAGCAGCTGGCGAAGCCTGCGTCCGGCTGCGCAGCAGTCGTAAATGCGGCTTGCGCGGTTTGTCTGATACACCGCATGCGCTGATTTTACGACTGCTGCGCAGCCGGACGCAGGCTTCGCCAGCTGCTACAGGGAGTGTGGTGGCAGTGACTATTTTGGGTAAAGCGGCGGAAGGCCACTGTCACCCACCGGGTCCTGAACCCGCTCGGCAATCGGGATCGCCTTGATCGCCCGCCACAATTCTTCGCCTTGCCAGTGCTGCCCGGTTTCGCTGTAGAGCGCGCCGTTCAAGCCGTCCAGCGCGTCGGACAGTGGCACGAAGCGGGCGGCCATGTCGGCGAGGGCTTCCGGTTGCTGCCGGGTCGGCCATTTACTTCGCTGGTGTTTGGGTCAGGGATCATTTACGCAGGAACACCGCTCCAATCAGCGAGGCTAAGAGGGAAAGCAGGGCCCCCACTAAAAATGCCATCCCATAACCTCCGCCCAACGCTTCAAGAGGTCCAAGACCGTTATCTATAAGGTAATCACGGTGATAGGAAGCCAGACTGCTGATGAGGGCGAGACCCAATGCACCGCCCATCATGAAGGATGTGTTGACAATACCTGAAGCGAGGCCGGACTCACTGGGTTCCACATCGTTCATGGCGGCCACTAGCACCGGGTTGAACGCCATTCCGGCACCCAATCCCAATAACAGCATGCCTGGTAAGACGTCAAACAGAAAATCACCGTTAGCGGGTGCCCTTGACAGTAGCAGCAGACCTGCGGCGGCCAGCGCGAGACCCAGGACCAGCGGCGGCTTGATGCCGTAACGAATGATGAGCCTCGAGGACAGGCTCAATGAACACACGGCCATCACCAGGTTGGCGGGCAAAAAGGCCAGTCCTACTTCAAGCGGGCTGTAGTCCAAAATCTGTTGCAGGTAGAGGGCGCACAGAAAAAACCAAGCGAACATCGACGTTGCCCAGAGGATACCGATCAGGTTGGCTGTGCTCAGGTTTCGTAAGCGGAACAGACGCAGCGGTACTAACGGTTCCTTCACGCGAAGCTCTATCGCTAAAAACAGCACGAACATAAAGACCGCCAGTGCCAGTAAGCCAAGCGTCTGCTTGGAACCCCAGCCTGCGTGATTGCCATTCATGATCGCGTACACCGCCAGCATCAGTGCAGCAATGATTGTGATGGCGCCGGCCACATCGAGCTTACCTTTGTTGATTTTTTCGGCAGGCGGAAGCAAGCGGTTGGTCAGGCCTAGAACGATGATCCCCAAGGGCAAGTTAACCAGGAAAATCGAATGCCAATTATAGGTATTGGTCAGGACGCCCCCCAACAACACACCGATGCTGCCGCCGCCGGCACATACGAAACTGTAGGCGCCGATGGCTTTCGCGCGCTCGATCGGGTCGGTGAACAAATGAATGATCAGCGACAGCGCGGTGGCTGTGACCAGTGCGCCGCCTAGGCCCTGGAAACCCCGCGCGGCCACAAGGGTCCATTGCGTCGATGCCAGCCCGCAGGCCAGTGATGCCAGCGTGAAGAGGGTGACTCCACCAATGAAAAGATTGCGCTGACCGTATAAGTCGCCCAAACGACCGCCCAACAGCAAGAAACCTCCAAACGTCAGCAAATACGCATTGATGATCCAGGCCAGCGAAACATCGCTGAAGCCCAGTTCTAATTTGATCGAGGGCAGCGCGACGTTAACGATCGTGGTGTCTAGCACAATCATCAATGTGGCCAGGCAGACAATTACTAACGCTTGCCAGCGTTTCTCACGATAAGCGTCCTGCTCCAAGCTCAGCGGTAGTGAGCTTGTGTTTATATCATCCATAAAAAATATCCATGTAGGAAGTTGCTGAGTGAAAGGTCTTCGAAGTGCCGAATTCATTGGCTGATGTGGGAATTTGCTGAAGGTTAAGTCAGTCAAATATCGTGGTTTTTAAATGGATTGCAGATGTAGGAAAGTGGTTTCGCAGTTAATGTAGCCCAATATTTGATATTTGCAAGTCGGGTTGCTTCCTACGCTTTTTGTGCTGTAGGCTCTTCGTCAATAGTTGATATTTCGCAAAGGGTTATAATTCGCTGAGTAGTCATAACATGTTGTATTCAGGTGATTTTTAGTAATTTATGGACTGGACGTTTAATAAGGCGTCGTAGAATGGCCGGGAGGGCCGATATACAATGCACAGGCTCGCGAGTTGCCATGAGGAACTTATATTCGACCGAATAGAGAAAAATCGGGGTGATCCCGGTTGCACGCTGTCATATGCCTTTCTACTTCATGGCGAAATAGTGGCAAGTGTGTTGAATGATGCACTGTACACATTGATTTTTCGAGATTATCGAACGGCATTAAGCACATTCGTTAGAAGAGAGTCTGGTCTTCATGTTTATCCGGCTGCAATGCCGAAGAATGTACTGGAATATGTAGAGTGTACCTCCCGTAGTGAGCCTTTTTTCATGCCCGGTTCTACGATTTCACTCCCGGACAGCCGGCTGTATAGCTTCACGCTGACGAAACACTCGGAGCATCTCCACCATCTTCGATTGACGTTCAGCCATCTGATTTTCGACGGGCAGAGCTATCGGATATTTTGTACGTTGCTAACCCGACTTTACGGACAAGCGCGTGTCCGACCCGACCCGGTCGATGAAGCTCAACGTACCCAATGTATTCCTCTTGAGGCGAGGTCCCTTCAATCGGCCGACTCGGTCGCTTTCTGGAAGGACCGGCTGAGCCGATATCCGCTCGGCCAAACGTTGACGTTTCTCAAGGCGCGATATCGGGGTGAATCCCTCTTTGTGACTGTCAAACGCTCGCTGAGCGGCTCGGACTACGCAGCCCTCCAGGCGTTTGTTGCGGCGTCAAACAGTACGTTGTTCAGATTGATCGTAGCCGCGACGGCCATAACAATCGCCCGTTACAGCAAGGATCAGGACCTTGAAGGGGTCAGCATTGCGCATACGCTCGACACTCGGCAGCAGCCCGGTGCGCTGGGATGCTTCACCAGCCTGGTGCCCTTGTGGATTCCACACCACCCGGAGTGGTCGCCTCGCCAGTACCTGAGCCATGTGGATCAGGAACGCCGCGCCCTCAGGGCGCATCAACTGTTGGCACCCCAGACGATGTTGGGGCTTGCGGATGAGCGTCTAAATCGTAATCGTCCGGTCCTGAACGTCGTGGTCAACCAGTCCGAGGGACTGTTGCCAAGCGTCTGCCCTGAGCTGGAAGGGCTCAAGGTCGAATTGATCGAAACGCCATTGACCGGGGGGCCATACGATCTAGGGGTGAATTTCCATTACGATGCCGAGGGGCTTTCTCTGAGTGTCGATATCCCCGAAAGCCTTGCTACTGTCGCCCTGGTCCAACAGTGGGCCGATAACCTCATGCAGGTGTTGAATCGCTTCGTGAGTGACGGCGATACCCCCATCGACGCCATCGAGTTTACCCAACCCCTGCACCCGGCGGCATGCGGCGATGTAGTGGCGTTGACCGAGACTGATAGTGTGGTTGCACGCTTGCGTGAACAGGTGCAATTGCGCCCGGAAAAAACCGCCGTGCAGTCGCCACATCAGGCGCTGACGTATGCTCAATTGTCAGACCAGTCGCTAAATCTGGCCCGGCAAATTCAGGCAGTTGTCGAAGGAGCACCGCTGCGGCACGGTATCGGCCTGTTGCTAGGGCGCTCCTCCTGGCTACCGGTGTCGATGCTCGCCGCATTGAATCTTCAGGTCCCATTTATTCCCCTGGACAGCGCGCTGCCGGGCCAACGGCTAGACGCGATCATTGTCTCGACGCGATTGGCGGTGGTGCTCAGCGATGGGCTGGTGGATGTCGCGGAATTAAAGGCTCGCCATCCTGGGGTGCTGGTGATCGAATTACCTCACTCCGGCACGCTGTCGAGTATCAGTGAGGAACCGCTTCGGGAGTTGGGCTGCGATCAGGCCTACATTCTGTTCACCTCAGGCTCGACTGGTGTGCCCAAGGGCGTTGCACCGACCCGAGACAACCTTTCGAATTTTCTGATGGCCATGACGTTTGAGCCTGGGTTCTGTGAAGAAGACCATTTCCTGGCGTTGACGCCCATTAGTTTCGATATTTCGATTCTCGAACTGCTGCTGCCACTGGTTGTCGGCGGCACAGTGGAAATTGTCGATGACGAGACTCGTCGCTCGGCGACGGCACTCGCCCGGCACATCAATGACTCTGCCGCCACGGTAGTCCAGGCTACTCCCGCCACCTGGCGATTGCTTAAGAATGCCCGATGGTCCTGCCCTCGCAGGCTGACGATTGTTTGCGGTGGAGAAGCATTGACGGCTGATATCGCGCAGTTCCTGCTCCGGGACCGGCACTTGTTGTACAACGTTTATGGTCCTACGGAGGCAACGGTTTGGGCTTCTTGTGCGCGTATTGACGATCCCGATGTCATTTACCTCGGCCGTCCTGTACTCAACAGTCGCTTTTATGTCGTTGACGAAAACCTGCGAACCGTCGCCAACGGCCAGGCAGGGGAACTGCTGATCAGCGGAGCCAGCGTGGCGCCGGGTTATTTTAATGTCGACAGCCGTAAGGCGTTCATCGATGTGCCCGGCATCCACGGCAAAGTCTACCGTACGGGCGATCAGGTCAGACATTTCGGCGAGGGGCAGTTGGCCTATCTGGGGCGGGCCGATAGTCAGCTCAAACTCAATGGACATCGGATCGAACTTGACGAAATCAATGTTCGTCTTGCCGCGTTGCTCGGGCCGGTGGAGGTGTTCACGGTCGTGCGTACCGGCGCCGTCCCTCACTTGTACAGCTTTTACTGGTCCGGGCAGGGCGATGCAGTGGATGAGCTTCGCGTCCTGGCTGAACTGAAAAAAGTAGTTCCGCTTTACATGATCCCGGCTGCTCTCTTGCGTCTGGAGGCGATCCCGCTGACTACGAGTGGCAAGGTCGATTTACGAAGCCTGGCCAGCGACCCACTGGAGCTGCTGAGCATCTTGCCCTCTGGCGCCGTCAAGCCTGTTTCTGCGCTGGCACCATCAAACCACGAGTCTGAGGGCCGCGAGGCCAAAGTCCGGGCCATTATCCTTTCTTGTCTTGGGGTGGATGTCCACGATAGGCAACTGCCTCTGGGATGGTTGGGCCTGAATTCGATTTCCTACAATCTGTTGTCACAGTCACTGTCCGACGAACTAGGGGTTAGAATCGCCCCCCATCGTTTCTATGCCCTCAACACGCTGGCTGCCATCACCGAAGAGCTGTCGGACCGCCAGCCGCTGAACGGAGATGCCGATAGCCAGCAGGCGAGTGAGACGTCGCAGCCAGCGACCCGAACTGAACGGGACGATCAGATCGCGATCATCGGTTTTTCCGTATTGATGCCCTCAGACCTTGAGGCCCCAGGTTTCTGGCAGGCTTTGCTGGACAATCGAAACCTGATCTCCAGCACCTTGCGTCCCGGTTTTACCGCGCCGCTTCAGGCCGGTTTTCTAAAAAATATCAAGGCGTTCGATGCCAAGTTGTTTTCCATTTCACCGCTGGAAGCCAATTACATGGATCCGCGTCAACGCCTGCTCTTGCAGACGACCTGGCGCACACTTGAAGACGCCGGGTATGCACCGCACGCCTTGGCCGGCAGTCGAACCGGCTGCTATATCGCAGGAACAGGTGCCGACTACGCCACGCTGCAGGCCAGGTTCTCCACGCCTCCCAACCCGTACACATTGCCTGGCAACTCGTTGAGTATCCTGGCCAATCGTCTGTCGAGTTTTTTCGACTGGCGCGGCCCGTCCTTCACCTTGGATACCGCCTGTTCAGGCTCGTTGAGTGCACTGGTCAAGGCGTGCCAGGATCTGGCTTCGGGTGTTTGTGAAGTCGCGCTGGCGGGCGGCATCAACCTGATTGCCGATGACCAGATTTCCTTGGGGCTACAGGCCGGCAACTTTATGTCTCCGAAGTTTCGTTGTGCCAGTTTCGATGAGTCTGCCGACGGCTATGTCCGCGCAGAAGGCGTGGGATGTTTCTTGCTTAAACCTCTGCGTCAGGCCCAGCAGGATGGGGATGCCGTTCATGGTGTGATCCTGGCGTATGGTGAAAATCATGGCGGACGGGCCAACTCCCTGACCGCGCCTAACCCGGCTGCTCAGGCTGCGCTGTTGACTCGCGTCTACAGTCCTCCAGGGCTCGCCGCACAAGTCAGTTACATCGAGACCCACGGCACCGGTACGTTGTTGGGCGATCCAATCGAAATTGACGCGCTCAAAGCCGCCTGGCGCGAACTGTGTCCGAACCAGCCTGAGCAGTCGGTCTGGCTGGGGGCCGTAAAGTCCAATATCGGTCATTTGGAGCCAGCCGCTGGGGCCGCGTCGCTGGCCAAAGTGCTGCTGGCCATGCAGCACAGCACTCTGACAGCGAACCATCACTTCAGTCGGTTAAATCCACTGATCAACCTAGAGCAGTCCCCGTTCTCGATCCTCACCCAAACACAGCCGTGGCCTTCGCCGCAGGTGGCGGGTATCAGTTCGTTCGGTTTCGGCGGAGCCAATGCTCATTTGGTCGTTGGCCAAGCGCCGCACCGTGTGCGATGTACCAATCTTCACGCCTGTTATCTGGTCACATTGTCCGCTGCCAGCGACAACGCCTTGCAGGCCATGCGTGAACAACTCAAAGACTTTTTGACACTTACGTTGCGCAATGATCCGTCGCTCCTCGACTTGGAACAAGTTGCCTACACGTGTAACAGCGGTCGTGCTCAGGCGGAATTCAGATTGGCCTGGGTGGCTAGCAGTCTTGCTGATCTGGTACAGCAACTGGCACTACCGTCTGCCTCATGGCGTGCGGTCGCTCAAGCCAATGGCGCCGCTGCTGCAGTGCTGCGGTCAGACCTGCCCCGGCACGAAGCGTTGTCAGCCCTCAGAGAATGCTTCTTGCTGGGCGAGACTCTGGATTGGACGAGCGTCCATCGGGGCGAAAGCGGCCAGCGAGTGCATCTGCCGACTTATCGCTTCGACGAGCGCGACTATTGGTTTGACCAGATACGTCCAAACCGCGCCGGTCAGGAATCAGCAAGATGATCGGGGAGGGTATTTTTGCTCCTTTCATTCAGGCGCAGGGCCACGCCGCGACGCTCTGTCTGCCGCCCCATCATCCGTGCTTTTCTGATCATCAGGTGCGCTCGATGCCGGTCTTGCCCGGCGTGAGTTACCTGGAGCTGGTCTTGAATGCCGCGAAGTTACTCTTTCCGCACTACACGACAAGCACTCTGGAAGATTGCCTGTGGCTCAGGCCGTTTCTTGGCAACGTCCCGGCCCCGCGACTGAACATCGAGTTCAAGCCGGTCGGCGATGAGCGTCTGGCGTTTACCGTCGGTGACCAGGAACATACCTATGCGCTGGGCTGTCTCTGCGCGGAGCCCGCAAAAACGGACATTCCTGCGCAGGGCCAACGTATTCGCGAGCAGTTGGGGCGGCACTTCAGCCGGTATTTCAGCCATCAGCAGGTGTACGCCGAATTCACGGGCATGGGGATCGACTACGGCCCGTTCTTCAAAAAGATCAGCGATGTGCGCATCCATGAGCAACAGTCCCTGGCCTTGCTTTCAAGGCAGGCCGGTGCCGGATTTTGCTTCAGTAATCTACTGGACTGCGCGTTTCAATCGGGCATGGCCATTTCCATTGGCACCGAGCGCGGCAGCCTGATGCCGTTTTCACTCGGCACGCTGGTGCTGCATGCGCCCATCGACTTCAGTCACACGAGTGAATACTGGGTCACCACCCAAAAAAACACTGAGTTTCGAACCGACATTTGCGTGCTCAGCCATGACGGCAGACCGCTGATTTCGGTTCGCGACCTGGGCGTCAAACCGTCTCTTCTGTAAAGCGCAGATCATATTCATATGGAGGTGAAACATGAGCCAGCCCGTTCTTCCGTTCTCCCAGGTTGCATCATTGGTATACGCACCTCGGTGGCAGTGTTCGAAGCTGCAGCCCGACACTCGCTCCTGCATCGAGGGCGACATTCTGATTGTGGTTCCGGCCAGGCAGGTCGCTACTTTCGAATCGCTCAAGCAGTGGTTGCCCAATGCGCAGTCGCTGCTGCTCAATGCCGAAAACGTCGAGCGAATTGGGCAGTTGGTCGAGAGCGGTGCGGTTTCGCGCATTGTTTTCATGTCGGTCACGCCTTGGCGAGATGGCATCGATGATCAGGCGATCAAAGTCTTTTTACAGATGACCAAGCGGTTGTCCAAACTGGCGCATCTGCGGCTGGACATCGTGACAGTCAAGTCGATTGTGTCACCGGCTGCTGAAGCGCCGACCCATCCGGTCGACAGTGTCTACATCGGTCTGGGGCAGACGGCGGCCAAGGAGTTCAGTGGCTGGGACGTGCGCTGTTTCTCGTTGGCGGCGTTCACCCAGGCGCTTTTTCGGGCTGCCTTACACGGACAATTCACGGTCGAGAGCGGCCAACCAATCACCCTGGATGACCATCAGTGGTGGACACAAACCCTGGCTGCTCAATCGCTGGCACGGGTCGAGACTGCCAAAGGTTTTAAACAAGGTGGCACCTACCTGATATTCGGCGCTACCGGTGGTTTGGGGAGCATGCTTGCTCAATACCTGGCCAGTAGTTATCAGGCCCGTCTGATTCTCGTCGGCCGTCGCATCAGCGCCGATGAACTGCTCGCTGGTCTACGCCCCTTGGCCGCCAGTGTGGTGTATGAACAGGCTGACCTGGCTGATGCTGGCGCGGTCGCGGCACTGTTGGCGCGTTATCCCGAAATAGACGGGATTATTCATTCAGCGCTGGTGCTCGATGATGCGGTGCTCAGCAACATGACCGAGCACGCGTTGATGCGTGTGCTGGAGCCGAAGTTGCACGGCATGGTCAATCTGTTGAATGCAGTCCGTGGGCGAGACTTCGATTTTGTCCTGCTGTTTTCTTCGATCCAGTCTTACATTGCCAACGCAGGTCAGGCCAACTACACGGCGGCCTGTGTCAGCAAGGACGCACTGGGTGGATTGCTGCGTGACGTACTGATGGTCAACACCAAAGTCATCAACTGGGGGTATTGGGGGACTATCGGGATCGTGGCTTCGCCCCTCTACCGTGAACGGATGCAAAAGCTACAGATCGGTTCGATCGAGGCGCCGGAGGGGCTGGCAATCATCGAAGCTTTGCTGCATAGCACCGTCCCCCAGATCAGCGTGGTCAAGGCGTCGCCGCAAGCGTTGGAGCGGCTGCGCATCAGCCCCCATCCGGAGAGTGGGATAGAGGTCCCGGTGAACGCTGCGCAATCGCTGCTGGCTGCAGTCGTTCCGGCCTTTGATGCCGACAGTGAGAGCGTACGCCGCAATATTGGCTTGTCCCTGGGACTGCAAAATTACGCACGCGCTCGCCTGGCGCAGACCACCATTCCAGCGGTTACAGTACCCCGACACGCAAAACTGGTGGCCGCCATCAAGGTCATTGCACAAAGCCAAGGCCCCAGTCGTGAACAACTGTTGAGCGAGTTTCCGGAAAGCGTCGGACATGTCGCGTTGCTCGACGCTTGCCTGGCGCGCTATCCCCAAATTCTCAGTGGTGAAATCGACCCGTTGACCGTGCTGTTCCCCGAAGGAAGTTTCGCTCTGGTCGAGCCGGTGTACCGGGACAATCCCCTGGCTGATTACTTCAACAGTATTGTGGCAGAGGTCGTCGACAGGTTTGCCCGTCAACAAGCACGACCCTTGCAGTTGCTTGAAGTGGGCGCTGGCACCGGCAGTACCTGTCAATTCGTGCTCCCGGTATTGCAAGGGACGGACGCTACTTACACCTTCACTGACCTGTCCCATGCCTTTTTGAACAAGGCGCGCAGCCGTTTTGTCGAGTACGGATTTGTGCGTTACGAGCTCTGCGACATCTCACAGCCGACCACCAGCGATCAGCGTTACGACGTCATCATCGCGACGAACGTCATCCATGCGACCGCCGATCTCCCGGCAACCCTGGCCAATGTACGTGATCGACTGGCACCTGGAGGAATATTCATCCTAAATGAAATAACGTCCTGCCAGGACTACGCCACGCTGACCTTTGGCCTGACCGAGGGCTGGTGGTTGAGTGTTGATCCTTACCGGATTCCCAACAGCCCGTTGGTGGCAGCCGCAACCTGGCGATCGTTGCTCAGCGACGCTGGATTCAGTGCAACGATCGGCCACGGTTCCGACGATCAGCAGGTGATCGTTGCCAGGCTTGAGCCCGCAGGCGCTACGTCTGCGGCAGTGACCGAAGCAACCCCGAACGTTGGCGATGTCGCTGATTCCCAGACGTCGGTCGAGCACTGGGTACGCAAGGTGATCGCCGATGTACTGCATGCCTATGAAGACGAAATCGATGTGAACCAACCCTTCAACGAGTACGGCGTCGATTCGTTGATTGCGATGGAGTTGCTCAAACCCTTCAAGGAAAGCCTTGGGTACTTGCCGGCCACCGTGTTGTTCGAACATCCCACCGTCTCGCGTCTGGCACGGCACTTCCTGACGGAGTTCGGCGACGTGGTGCAGCGGGCGGCCGGCGCCATATCGCCACTCGCCGCTGGCACACAGCAACCGCCAGTCGCAGTAACACCGACATCGCCACCGTCGCAAGCGCCAGCTGTCACTGCCGTCGCAGCGGCGCCAACCTCGCAGCGGCCGGCCAGCGCGCTCCTGCGCCAGGTGATCGCCGAGACCATGTTGATGGAGCCCGATGAGCTAGAGGACACGGTTCCGTTCAAGGAATATGGCATCGATTCGATCATTTCTCTGGAGTTGCTCAAACCGTTGCGTGAACGTTTTGGATACCTGCCGGCGACGTTGCTGTTCGAGTATCCCACCGTCGACAGGCTGGCGACCTACTTGGAACAGCATTACCCCGATGCCGTAGGGCCGCAGGCTTCAGTGCCTGCGCAGGTGGCCAACGAATCACTGCGCGAGCCCGCGCAACCGTCCTGCGCCGACGCCGGCATGGACGCTGCGTCGCTGGCGCGTGCCGATGATCTGGCGGTCGTCGGTGTGGCGGGGCAGTTTCCCGACGCCGATGATGTACAGACGTTCTGGGCCAGTTTGCAGGCTGGGCGCCAGTGCACCGCTTCGATTCCTGGCCAACGTTGGCCGCTGGAAGGTTTTGAGAACCCGCGCAGTCCGCTTGAAGGCGGCAGCTACACCTCGATCGGTGGATTTGTGCGGGACGTCGATGCGTTCGATTATCAGTTTTTCAATATCACACCGCTTGAAGCGCAGCGGATGGACCCCCAAGAGCGTCTCTTCCTGCAGAACGCGTATCAGACGTTCGCCGATGCCGGTTACCGGCGCGGTGATCTGAAGGGCAGTGAAACCGGCGTCTTCGTCGGGGTGATGAATGGCGGTTATGCCTGGCATCGGCCCGACAAACCGACGGATCCGACGCCGACGTCGTTGTTCTGGTCCATTGCCAATCGTGTCTCCTACCTGTTCGATCTCAAAGGGCCGAGCATGGCCATCGACACCGCCTGTTCGGCGTCGCTGACCGCGCTGCACCTGGCGTGTCAGGCGGTGCGGAGCGGTGACTGCACCCAGGCGCTGGTCGGTGGAGTCAACCTGATTGTTAACCCGCGTCATTACGAGCAGCTCTGCAGCCTGCACATGCTGTCGCGGTCGGGCACCTGCAGCCCGTTTGGCTCGGCGGCGGACGGTTTTGTTGACGGTGAAGGTATCTGCTCGATCCTGATCAAGCCCTATGCTGATGCGATCCGCGCAAATGACCGTATCTACGGTGTGATTCGCGGGACGGCCATTAATGCCGGTGGCCAATCCAACGGATACTCGGCCCCTAACCCGCAAGCGCAATCGCGGGTTGTCAGCAAGGCCCTTGAGCGTGCCGGGCTGACGCCTGCCGACATCCATTTTGTCGAAGCTCATGGCACTGGTACCGAATTGGGCGATCCGATCGAGATTCGTGGTCTGAGCGCCGTGTTCAAAGGAGTGGCATCGGGCTCAGTCGCCATCAGTTCGGTCAAAGGTAACGTCGGGCATCTGGAGTCGGCGGCTGGGATGACCGGCGTCATAAAGGTACTCAAGCAGTTGCAGGCTCGTACGTTGGCCCCCTCGATCAATGCGCAGCAGATCAACCCATTGTTGAACCTCGCCGACACGCCGTTTTACTTGGTCCAACAACCCCAGGCATTGCCGGCCAACGGAACCTTGTACGGCTCAGTCAGTTCTTTTGGTGCCGGCGGAGCCAATGCCCACGCGGTGTTGCAGTCGGTGCCGGCTCCCATGGAACAGCCGGCGGCCGAGGTGAACATCGCGCTTTTGTCGGCGCGTACCGAGGCGGGTCTGCAACGTCAAATCGATGCGCTGCACGATTGGCTGGAGCAGCACGATCCGTCGCTCACCGCCGTCAGCTACACCCTGTGTTGTGCGCGGGAACATTTCGCCCATCGCCAGGGGTACGTGTTCTCAAGCAAGGCGCAATTGTTGAGTCTGCTGCGAGAAGATTTACAGCAGCGTACGCCTGCGGCTGCCGATCCCGTCAATGCACTATCAATTGCTCAAGCGGTGGCCGGCAACGGTCGGCTGCAGGCGGCTCAGGCTGCCGAACTGGTATTGGCGTTCAGGGCGGGGCAGGACATTGCATGGTCAGCATTCTTTCCCCTGCGCGAGGTCATCTCACTACCCGGGTATCCGTTCGAGAAAACCCGGTCGTGGGTCAAGTCGGCACAAAGTGCGTTCCATCATGCCAATGATCTCGTACGCCAACACTCGATTCTTGGTACTGAGATCGCACCGGCCGCGTGGGCGCTCGCGCACTGCCTGGAGAACCGCCGCGACGTGACCTTGAAGGCCGTGATATGGCGCAGTGTCATTCGTGATCTGGATGATGTGCTGTTGGACATCACCGGCGAGCGATTCGAATTGCGCTCCCTGGATCACTCACAGATCTACTGTGAAGGGTTGTTGCAACCCGCTGTCAAAAATACGGTGGTGAACTGGCCAACTCCCGAACCCTCGTCGACCTTTCTGGGGCATCAGGAGATTTACCGGCAGTTCACAAGGCTGGGTTACCAGTACGGAGAAGATTTGCGACCTCTGCGTTGGGCGAAGGTGGGGCAGAACAGCGTCAGGACATTGCTCGATGCAGGACGCGACTGGGGTTACCGGATATCGCCAGCGCTGCTCGATGGCGGCCTGCAAACCGCCATTTTGATTCCGCAATTGCAAAGTCTTGGCGCGGACGAACTGCTGGTGCCTTACCACTTGGGAGAGTGTCAGGTATTGCGCATTCCGGAGCATGAAGCGGTGTTCTGTCACTGCATTATGCGTCCGGCACAGGCCAGTGATCGATCGGTGACCTTTGATTTGCTCTTCAGTGACGGCCAAGGCCAACCGCTGATTGTCATGCGTGAGCTGACATCGGTGGTGGTGCATAAAAGCGCATTGAAAGCCGAGCGGCCTACTGGCGTCGACCGCGATTTTTTGGCGGTCCACAAACCGGCGCGGATCGTGGCCTTCGACCTGGATTAAGAGAGGAACGCTCATGTTGATAGGTATGTTTCCCGGCCAGGGATCCCAGTTCCCTGGTATGGGGCGGGAGTTGTTCGCCCGCTATGCGCTGGAATGCGAAATCGCCGACGACATTCTCGGTTACTCGATTACCGCCCTGTGCAACGGTGAAGATTCCCTGCGCATGAACTCGACGGCTTACACCCAGCCGGCGATTTTTTTCGTCAGTTGCCTGGCCTGGCTTGAACGTCAACAGCAAGCCGGTGACCTGCCGCAACTGTTGATCGGCCACAGTCTGGGCTTGTATGCCGCGTTGTTCGGCGCTGGGGCTTTTGACCTGGCGACCGGCCTGCGGCTGGTGGCCAAGCGGGGGGAGTTGATGGCGGCGGTGCAGGGTGGGGCGATGGCGGCGATCATTGGCGAGAACGTCGAACGGCTACCCGAGTTGCTGCTTGAACATCAATTTCATCAAATTGATATCGCCAACTACAACAGCCCGGTGCAGGCAGTGATCAGTGGTAAGTCCGAGAATATCGACGCGGCGTGCAAAGCGCTGGAACAGCACAGCCTGCGTTGTGTGCGGCTTCCCGTCAGCGGAGCTTTTCATTCCCGCTACATGGAACCGGCCCGGCTGAGCTATGTCGCGTTCCTGCAACAACAGACCCTGGGTTCTCCCGGCACACAGGTTATTTCCAGCACCAGTGGCGAGCGTCTCGGGGAGGCGCACTTGCTGGAAGAAATGGGCTTGCAGCTTATTCGTCCGGTGCGCTGGACCCAAAGCATTCGAGCCTTGTGTTCACGCTTTGACGAGATTGCTTTCGAGGAAGTCGGACCGGGCCAGGTCTTGACCCGCCTTAACGCTCAATTGCTTGCGCACAACTGAACTGCGCTTACAGACACGGACGAGGTCGATATGAAACGCGAAAGGATTGCAATTATTGGCGGCGGCGCGGCAGGTACGACAGCCGCCTGGCAGCTGCGCACACTGCACGATGTCACACTGTTCGAGGCCGGACCGCGCTTGGGCGGCCATGCCTATACCCACCATTTCAGTGTGGGTGAGGACACGCTTCACGTGGACATGGGGGTGGAGTATTTCAACGAGCGCCTGGCCCCTAACCTGTTCGCGATGTTGCAGCAATTGGGCATCGATACCTACATCGCGCCCATGTCGTTTCGCGCGGCATTTCCTGGGGTTGACAATGCCTGGAGCAATCTCCATGGCCGGGGGCGACTGCGGGGTGAACTGGCCGATGAGATCGACCGTTTTCATCTGGACATGACCCAGGTGCTCAGCGGCGGTGATCCGCGTTACAAGAAACTCAACATTGGCGAGTTCCTGACCGAGCGCAACTACTCCGAAGCCTTCAGGCAACAGGCGCTGCTGCCCTTGTTGACGACGTTTTCCGGGTGCAATGCGCCTTCGCTGGAATACACACTCATGTACGTGGCGATCTCGTTCAACATGAGTCTGTTGTCGTTTTTTACGCCGGGCGTCTGGCGTAAAGCCAAGGGCGGCATCGATGGTTATTTGCTGCTGCTCGGCGAGTTACTGGGCGCGCGGGTGCGCCTTGCGTGCCCGATACGGCAAGTGCGCAAGGACACCGGTCGCGGCTGGCTGGTCGAGACCGAACAAGGCGACATTGAACAGTTCGACAGTGTGGTATTTGCCACGCACGCCGATGTCACCCTTAAGTTGCTTGAAGCTCCGACCGTCGAGCAACGGGACATTCTTTCGCGTTTCGACTATGTCCCGACCCGCAGTGTGCTGCACACCGACGAACAGGTGCTGGTCGAAGGCGGGCGCGGTGAGTACTGCGAGTTTTCCCGACCTTCAGGCCTCGAGGGCACGGACCACGGGCAATTGACGCGAATCAATAATGCCCTGGCGCCCTATGCCCATGTGCGTGAACCGGTGCTGGTGACGTTCGACCCCAAACAGGCGATCGCCCCTGATCGGCAGGTTCATGAACAGCACTGGAAGTTGCCGAAGCTGCGTCCGATCGACTTCTACCAGAAATCGCGCTATCGACGCATTCAAGGGCTTGGAAAGCTCTGGTATTGCGGCACCGACACCTCACTGACCGGCCACGAAGGGGCGGTAGTGTCGGGTATGGTCATTGCCCACCGATTGGGTGCCGACCATCCTTATGCCGACAACAACCTGGCCACCATTCAGTTCAATGTCATCAAGGACCTGATGGGGGTACACCGACCCTCCGAACGCTTCAAGGCGACATTGGGCAACCTCTTGTTCGCTGCCGCCAAAGGCACCTCGCTGCACAAAAGTCAGTCTCATAAGTTCATCAAGGACGTCATCGTTTAAGCCGACCCAGGGCTTGGCGAACACATCATCTGACAGGGAGTTTCATCATGTTGATCAAGGCCGACAACGTATGCGTGGTTATTTTCAACATGCAACTGGAAATGATTCCGTTGCTGCATGAAGGCACGCAAGTGCTGAACAACTGCTGCTGGCTCGCCGATGTGGCACAGACCCTCGACGTGCCAACGCTGATTATCGAACACAGCAAACTCGGCGCACCGTCCCAGGCATTGAAAGAGGTGGCGGGCGCCGCCTCTTACCTCGAAAAGACCTGGTTCGACTGCAGCTCGCATGACTCGATTGCCCATCCGCTTGAGGCCACCGGTCGGCGGCAGGTGGTGCTGGCGGGGGCGGAGTCACATGTGTGCCTGCTGCAGTCGGCACTGGGGCTGCGTGAATTGGGCTATGAGGTCAGCGTGATGGCGGATGCGTGCAGCGCCCGTAATCTTTTCGATCACCAGCACGCGCTGGCCAATCTGGCGCAGGCAGGCATACGCGTGCTGACTCGGGAAATGTTTTTCTTCGAATGCATACGCCATTCCACGCGCCCCGATTACATCGATCTGGCGATGAAGTACCTGGACGGGCGGTACATCCGCTAAGCGAACAAAGGGCCTGCCCGCACGCCTGCTTCGATGGTTACCCGAGAGATATTTTTGATATGGATATTTTCAAGCGTCATTTCGTCCCGACACCGATGGCTTCCGGTTCGGATCCAGTGTTGAGCACCAGCGTCCTGTTGACTGACAGTGATGAGTTTGCACGCTGGGGCAGCACCGCTGGGCTGTTGGTCATTCAGACGGACATTGAGCGTCTGGCCGCGCCGGATGAACTGGAAAAACTCCTGTCGCGCCTCGACGCGAGCCGTGCGCACACCGTCCTTTGTGCATTGTCTGGCGAATGCCCGCCAGCGGTTGAGCAATACCCTGCGGTCAGTCAATGTGCGCAGGTTTTTCTGGCGCTGCTCAAGGGCCTGATCAGCCAATCCAGAGCCGTCGCGCTGGTGGGGCTGCGCCGTCGCGACGCCCTGGCGGCCAGTGTGCTCGATGGCCTGGGGTTGTCCGCGTGCCAGGAAACGACCCGCCTGCGTTATGCCTCGCTGATCGTTGAGGGTGCGTTGACGTCGACGTTGACCCAGGCGATTGCCACGGCGTTGGACCAGCCTGGCGTACGGCATCGCTTTGACGGGCAGACCCTGGCGCGTGAGCAACTTGAGCCAGTGGGCAATCGTGTCGAGTCGAGTCCGGGATCCACCTTGCGCCACAACGGTTGCTATGTGGTCACGGGCGGCGGCGGTGGTGTCGGGCGGCTGCTTTGCCGGTGGCTGGCCCGTGAGTATCAGGCCAAGGTCTGTGTGGTTGGGCGTTCCTCGGTGGATGACGAACGACGCGCAATGCTCTTGGCTCACGGTGTGACCTCTTATGTGCAGGCCGATGTGACGGACCGACAGTCACTGGCGGGGGCACTGAATCATTTCAAGGATCGTTATGGCGCCATCGACGGGGTTTTTCACCTGGCAGGTACGACGGCCGATCGCTTGCTGATCAACAAAAACGGTGCCGATGTCGAGCGGGTGCTGCTGCCCAAGATTGCCGGCAGCTTGAATCTTTGGGCCCTGGACCCCCTGATACAGCCAGGCTTTGTTTGCCACTTCAGTTCCCTCAGTGGGCTGGTGGGCAATGTCGGTCAGGCCGACTACGCCGCTGCGAATGGTTTTATCGATGAGCTGACCGATTTTGTCAGTCGCCAGGCGCCAGCCGGTCGCGCTCGCTGGCAGTCGATCAACTGGGGGTTGTGGGCTTCCGAGGGCATGCAAATGGCCGAAGGGAGTAGTGAATTACTGGCCCTGTCGGATGAGCAGGGTTTGGCGGCATTGCGCACCATCCTCGACCAGGCTGCACCGCGTCTGGTGGCCTTCGTCGGCAGCCGCGCAGTACTTGGCGCACTGAACCCGTCCGGTGGCGGGCAAGGCGCAGCAGATGCACCGGCTGCCGTGTGCTTGCCATCCCAAGCTCAGGTCAGTGAGTGGATTGGTTCACTGGTTTATACCTACAGCGGCTTACGCGATGTGTCGCATGACGCATCGCTGGTGGCGCTGGGCGTGACGTCTTCGGCGCTGATCAGCATTGTCTCGGCCCTGGAGCATCGACTGAACGGCACCGGTGTCGCGGTCTCCCTGAGCAAGGCGCTGATTTTCGATTACTCATCGGTGACCGCGTTGAGTGAGTATTTGCTCGGCACCCAGCCCCAGGCGCTCGCTGCGGCATTTGCCAGTGAAGGGGGTGGGCCGACCAAGCCCTTGCTGGCCATCGAGACGATTACGTCCACGCCTGGCGCACACATCAACCTTGAGGACCGCCTGACGCAGTGGGTGCAAGAGGTGGTTCGGCGCTTCAGCGGAATAACCGATCCGTCGGTACACGACAATCTGCTTGAGCGTGGCCTGGATTCGGTGGCCAGTATCAACATTGCCACCGAACTGGCGCGACGTTTGTCGACCCAAACCCCGGTCAGCATCAGCAAGACGCTGTTGTTTGAATACTCGAGCATCAATCAGATTGTGCGTTTCCTGATAGATCGTTATGAAGCGCAGATTGTCGCCGTGCTGGACACTGTTGAGGCGCAGATGGCGCCGGGGATCAACTCGGCAGTCGTGACGGCAACGGTGGCGGTGAGCCCGGAGGTTGATGTCGCCCCTGGTCTCGGTGCTCACTATCGGCCGGACGACATCGCGATTGTCGGCGTGGCTGGCGAGTTTCCCGGGGCGGATAACCTGGCCCAGTTGTGGACGTTGCTTGAGTCCGGGTCCGGGTCCGAGGCGATCAGCGTCATCCCCGCGCAACGCTGGGACTGGCAGCTCGATTACTCAGCCGACCCAAAACAACCGGGCGCCAGCTATGGCCGTCATGGCGGTTTTTTGCGGCGGGCCAAGCAGTTTGATCCAGCCTTTTTTTCCATCACCCCGGTCGAGGCGACGCGTCTTGACCCACAGGAACGGCGTTTGCTGGAAATCGCCTACCACGCCCTGGAAGACTCGGGACATTTTGCCGATCCGCAGGAGGATACTGGGGTCTTCACCGCTGCGATGTTCGGTCATTATCAAAACCTGAACGCTGCCAACACGGTGACCAGCAGTTCATTTGCATCGATTGCCAACCGCATTTCGTACACCTTTAATCTCCAAGGCCCGAGCCTGTGTGTCGACACCATGTGTTCGGGGTCGCTGACCGCCCTGCATCTGGCGATCAACAGTCTGCGTAGCGGGGAATGCACCCAAGCCCTGGTCGGTGCGGTCAACATCATGCCTCACCCGGGCAAGTTCAAATTGCTGTCGGCAGGGCGTTTCCTGAGCCCCAGCGGACGGTGCCACAGCTTTGGTATCGAAGCCGACGGTTATGTTCCGGGAGAGGGGGCCATCGCCCTGATGCTCAAGCCGCTGGCCAAGGCGCAAGCCAATGGGGACCGGATACACGGGGTCATTCGTGCCTCTGCGCTCAATAGTGGCGGGCGCTCGAGCGGTTTTACCGTGCCCTCGGCAAGAGCCCAGGAGAAGGTCATTCGCCAAGCGTTAAGCAAGGCCGGTGTGGACGCCAACCAGATCGATTATGTGGAAGCCCACGGTACCGGCACTCGACTGGGCGATCCGATCGAGATCAATGCACTGAACGCGGCCTATGGCACTCGTCAGGGTGAGCGACGCTGCATCGGCTCGATCAAGAGCAATATCGGACACCTTGAATCGGCTGCGGGGCTGGCTGGCCTTGTCAAAATCTTGCTGCAGTTCCAGCACCAGAAGCGAGTGCCGACGCTCAACTGTGAAATCGAAAACCCCTGGTTGAACCTGGCCGACACTGATTTCCGCTTGCCACGCGACACCGAATCCTGGACCGCTGACACGCCGCTGCTGGCTGGACTCAGTTCGTTCGGTGCCGGGGGCTCCAATGCGCATGTCATCGTTCAGCAGTACACTGATGCGTCGCTCGGGCCTGCGTCACAGGTGGAATATTTGTTGCCTGTTTCGGCGCGCACACCCTTGGCGTTGAAGGCTCGGATCAACGATTTGATCGTCTGGATCGACAAGCATCCACAGGTCAGCCTTGCCGCGATTGCGTATACCTTGGGCGTCGCACGTGAACACTTTGTCCACCGTGTTTGTTTCGTTGGCGATAACCTGGCTCGCTTCAAGCAACAGTTGCAGGATGCCGCGGCTGGCGTGCCCGACGTCGTGGATCAATCGCGGTCTACCCTGCTGTCCCTTCAAGCGTCTTACCTGGCGGGGGAAGCACTGAATTTCGCGGCGATGCATGACAGCCGTAGGCTGGTGTCGTTGCCACATTATCCATTCGAAGAACAAACGTATTGGGACGAAGAGCTCGTTCCCTCCGGGCCGACGGGCGCTGCCTCGCTCAAGCCTGTGGAGGAAGGCGCTTCGGCGTTGACGAAGGCCTCGGTGCCCGTGTGTTTTCAAACCGTTTGGGAATCCCGGCCCGTTCAGGCATCGGGTGCGAGAGGTCAGGATGCCATTGTCTTTTGCAATCCGTCACAGGCTCGGGCGTTGATCGACCAACCGCATATTGTGGTGGTCACGCTCGGTGACAGCCTGCGTCTGGACGATCATTTCGCCCAAGTGCGCAGTGATTCGATCGACGATTGCCGGCAAGTTTTGCAACGCTATGCCTCAGGTGAGGTGGCGCAGCGACCGTGGCTGATCAATCTGGTGCAAAGTTCGGGCGAGGACATGCAGGCCGCATGGGCGTGTTGGCAGTTCACGCTAGCCAAGGCGATCATTGCCGCCGGCGCCCGTTATCGGATGGCCTTTGTCCACGAAGAAGGGCTGGAGGTCTGGCCAACGCCCGCAGCGGGGGCCGTGAGCCGATTGTTCCGCGTGCTGCAAATGGAACAGCCCGAATTCGAATTGGTGTCGATGACTGTCTCATCGCACGACTTCGAGCGTGTGCCTGAGCTGTTGCTGTCAGCGCTGGATGAGCTAGCTAATGCCTCTGACGGCTTTAGTGTCAGTCGGCATGTGGCCGGTGAGCGCTGGCAGGCTCGCTTGCGTGAAGTTCATTGGCCCGTAGCGACTGGCAGCCGTTTTCGCCACAAGGGCGTCTACCTGATAACCGGGGGGATGGGCCTGATCGGGCTGGCGGTTGCCGCACGCTTGATCAGCCAGTTCGATGCGAGGGTCGTGTTGGTCGGTCGGAGCCCAGCGGGGGAAGCGATCCGACACAAGCTTGCCGGGTTGGCCGCGCCGGCAAACGTCGATTACATCAGCGCTGACATAGGCGATAGCGCCGTAGTGGTTGAACTGGTCAAGACGGTAATTGCCAGGCATGGCGCGTTGCACGGTGTGTTGCATGCTGCCGGTATCACCCGGGATGGACTGTTGCGCAATAAACAACTGGCGGACTTCCAGGAGGTGATAGCGGTAAAACTCAACGGCGCTCGCCATCTCGATAGCGCAACCGCTGATGTAGCGTTGGATTTCTTCGTGTTGTTTTCATCGGTGTCCGGGTTGTTCGGCAATATCGGCCAGGCTGATTACTCCGTGGCCAACTATTATCTGGACCTGTTTGCCGGCGGTCGTCAGCGGCAAGTTGCCCGTGGTCATCGTCGTGGGCTGAGTCTGTCGGTGAACTGGCCTTTGTGGCTTGAGGAACAAGATACCGACCCACAGGGTCGAGTTGCCCTGAGTCGCTATTTGCAGGACAACTACGGCATGCAAGCGCTGACCCCCGCCGCAGGCGTCGACCTGTTGGTGAGGTTGATCGATGGGGTGGACTCGAGCATGACTCAGATTGCCCCGTTCGTTGGCGACGGCGAGAAAATCCGTCGCAGTGTTGCTCCTGAAGGATTGCGCAGCAGCGCAGCGCTGGCGCCTGACGCAGTGGCCATCGCTGAAACCAGCAGGGGATCGGCGACACCGGAGCAACTGAAGCTTCGGCTCAAAGCGCTTTTGAGCGCGTTGACCGGTTTGCTGCCTGAAAACATCGATGATCGTTGCAGTTTTGGTGACCTGGGTTTGAACTCGGTCATGTTGCAACAGTTAGCGCAAGATATTGAGGAACAGTTCAAGGTGCCGATGGCCCCCAATACGCTGTTCACGTACAACTCAGTCGTGCAGTTGATTGATTACCTTCGTGAACGGGGGGCGCAGTCTGCGGCCCCCATCAAAGCGCAAGGTCCAGACGCACGTTCGTCGTCGATACCGATGGCAACGCTGGCCATCGATCCAGACGTCGATGACCAACGGATTGCGATCATCGGAATGGACGGTCGCTTGCCCGGCGGCCAGGATCTGGCCGGATTCTGGGAAGGGCTGTTAGCCAATCGCAGTGCGATCAAAGCGGTGGACCGCTGGCCTGACAAGGCCTGCCATGCCGGGATTATTCCCGAGATCGGGCACTTTGATGCACGTTTTTTCGGGATATCGGCGCGCGAGGCGATGCTGATGGACCCACAACACCGACTGTTTTTGCAAGCGTGCTACAACACGTTGCTCGATGCAGGTTACACGCCGTCCTCGCTCAAGCGCGTGGGGGTTTTCGCTGGCGTTCAGTTCAGCGATTACCAGACACTACTCCAGCGTTCCGGACAGAGTTTTCATCCCTTCGCCGCCACCGGTAATGCCCATGCGATGCTGGCTAATCGGGTGTCCTACCTGTTCGATTTCGAAGGCCCGAGCCAGTCTATCGATACCGCCTGTTCGAGTGCACTGGTGGCGGTGAACCGTGCCGTCATTTCGCTGCAACGGGGGGAGTGCGACTACGCGCTGGCCGGTGCGGTCAGTTTATTGATAGACAGCGACATGACCGAAGCGGCGCAAAGCATGGGCGTGCTATCGCCGAACTTTCGTTGTGCCACGTTCGATAGCGAAGCCGATGGCTACGTTCGTGCGGAGGGGGTTGGCAGCCTGTTGCTCAAGCGACTTGTCGATGCTCGCCGCGACGGAGACAGCATTCATGCGGTGATCGAGGCCGCCGAGGAGAATCACGGAGGGCGGGCCAACTCGCTGACGGCACCCAACCCCAAGGCGCAGCAACGTCTGTTGCTTGCCGCCTACTCGCCATCGCTGGCAGCCCGAGTCAGTTACATCGAAACTCACGGAACGGGGACGCGCTTGGGCGATCCTGTGGAAATCGATGCCTTGAAGGGCGCCTGGCACACGCTGGTACCCGGCCAGAAGCACCCGGTTTTGCTGGGCTCGGTCAAAACCAATGTCGGGCATCTAGAACCGGCCGCCGCGATTGCGTCACTGTTCAAGGTGATTCTGGCATTCAAGAACCGGTTGCTGCCTGCCAACCTTCATTTGCGCACGCTCAACCCTTACATCGATTTCGAAGGCTCGCCGTTCAAGGTGCTGGATCGCAATATACCTTGGGAGGGGCACGATCGCGTCGCCGGAATCAGCTCGTTCGGTTTCGGCGGGACCAATGCTCATGTTGTCCTATCTGAACCACCGGCGCTCGCCGCACGGGCGTCGTCGATACACGGGGATCATTTGATCGTGTTGTCTGCCCGCAGCCGTGACTCACTGCTGGCAATGAAGCAGGCCTTGCTTGTTCACCTTGATTCGCCACAGGGCCGATCACAGTCTTTGGCTGACATCGCGTTTACCCTTGGGGCCGGACGCGAGCATTTTGAATATCGCCTGGCTTGGAGCGTTCGAACCGTTGATGCGTTGTTGCATGCATTGCGCGCGGAACAGACTCCGGATGTACACCACGTTGAGCGAGGCACCGAAGCGCCCGAAGTCGACGGGCAATGGCATGACCTGCGCGAACAGTATTTGCACGGGGGGGAGGTCCAATGGCCGACCTTGTACCCGCAGGCGGGCAGGCTCCATTTACCAGGTTATGCCTTCGATACGCGCCGGTATTGGTTTGACGATGGATCACAGGTTCAGCCGGGCAATCGCTGAAATCACAGGAGCAGAGCATGCACACGGACGAGACACACAACATGACAGCACACCTGAAATCGCAATCGGCCGAAAAAGTGGTGATTGTGGGGGCAGCCTGCCGTTTGCCTGGCAGCGATTCGCTGTCGACCTATTGGCGGAACCTGATGGCCGGTCAGCGTTGCGTTGCCCCGGTCACGCGATGGGAGTCTCTGCGCGAAACGGCGGTCCATGGCGGCCTGCTGGAGCATGTGGACGAGTTTGATGCGGGGTTTTTCCGTATCTCGCCCAACGAAGCGCGCTGCATGGACCCGCAACAACGATTGTTGATGGAAACCGTGCAACATCTAATGGATAACTGCGGCGTGCCGGTCCAGACCTTGCGCGACTTGCAGTGCGGGGTGTTTTGCACCGGCCTGCCCGGAGACTACAAGTTTCTGCTGGCGCAGGAGCCTGAATCAGCTTTCAGCAGCCACAGCTTTCTTGGCAACGCCACGTCGTCGTTGGCGGGAAGAGTGTCTTATTTCTACGATTTCCATGGCCCCTCGGTGAGCCTTGATACCGCTTGCTCATCGTCATTGACAGCCTTGCAGATTGCCGTTTCACAACTACGTGCAGGTGAATGTGAATCTGCACTGGTGGCTGGGGTCTCGGTGTTTGCCACCCCGGAGGTTTTCGAGTTTGCCCAGCGCTCGAACATGTTGTCGGCGCGGGGGCACTGCGACGCCTTCGGTGACGAAGCCGACGGTTTCGTCCCGTCCGAGGGCGTGGCGGCAATTATGTTGATGAGCGCCAGCAAAGCCCGGGAACTCGGGTTGGATGTGCTGGCAAGCATCGAAGCGATCAGCCTGAATCATGACGGCATGAGCAATGGCATGATGGCGCCCAACAGTCAGGCTCAAGCGGCGCTGATCGCCAGTTCCTACGAGCGTTGTGGCATTGAGGTGGGGCGCATCGGCTACGTCGAGGCCCACGGAACTGGCACGCGCTTGGGGGATTCGATTGAGGTGGCGGGGCTGGTCAACGGCTTTCGAGCTCAGGCACAACCTTACGATACTTATCTGGGCGCCTCGAAAAGCGTAATTGGCCACACACTGGTGTGTTCCGGGTTGGCCAGTTTGATCAAAACACTGCTGATCTTTCGTCATAGCACCATTCCGGGCCAGCCTCTAGCGCGTTCCCTCAATACCGCTCTGGATCTTGATCGGTTCAAGGTCAGCGAGCAGGCAGTTCCCTGGCCGTCCGACAAGGCGTATGCCTGTGTCAGTGCCTTTGGATTTACCGGTAGCAATGCTCACCTCGTGCTCGGCAAGCCGGAGCCGCGCAAGATTGACCCGCAGAATAGCCCAGGCCCCTGGGCTTTTCTGATCAGCGCTCAATCCAGCCCCAGCCTTTATGAGCGTATCCGCCAGGTACTGGGCGTTCTCGATGGACTGCCGGACGATCAATTGGCGGCACTCAGTGTGGCACTTGGCAAAGGGAGCCAGCCGTATCGTCTGCGTCTGGCTGTCACGGCTTCGACTCGTTTGTCTTTGGTGACGCAATTGCAGCAATGGCTAGCAACACCGACAGAGCAGCTCGGCGTAGGCTGCTCAAAGGTCGAGGTTTTGCCCGACACCGTGCTTGCCGAACGCTTGCAGCGATGGTTGGCAGGTATCGACCTGCCGCTGTACGACATCGGGCACGCGGCCCGATACCCGCGAATTGAACTGCCAGGTTACCCGTTTGATCGCAAGCCCTACTGGGTGGGAACTGAACTGATCGTTGCTCAGGCACCCGTTGCTGCATCGAGCCCGCGACGTAGCAGTGTTCTGGACACGCTGAAAAGTGATCTGGCGCGATTGCTCGGTTTCGAGCAGGCCGATATTGATACCAGCCGTTCGCTACGTGATTACGGCGTCGATTCGATTTCGTTGATTGAACTGTTGAGCCAATTGGGTGCAGGCGCCAGTCGGATGCAGCCTCATGATGTCTTTGACTTTGCGTCCATCGTCGCTCTAGCCCAGGCACTCGAGGAGTTACAGCCCGTTTCGTCTGCCGCTTCCAGGGAGGATGCCGTCACGTCGGTCAGCCGGTCGCCAATGACCTGGACACAAATCGGGCAAGGACGCGCTATCGTGCTGCTGCCACCGTTGAACATGAGCGCGCAGGCCTGGATGCAACAAGTCAATGTCCTGAGGCGCCAAGGTTTCGCCCTGCATATCCCGTCGTATCCCGGTCATCAGGGCACCCCGCTTGATGAGGGGCGCTTTAGCCTTGAAGGGCTGGTGCTGGAGATCGAGGCCTATATCAATGAACAGCTCGAGGGCCATCCTGTTCCCGTGGTGGGCTGGTCGTTGGGGGGGTGTCTCGCATTGGCGCTGTGCCGCCGAGCCCCGGCAATGGTCGAGTCGATGATCCTGATCAGTACCGCCGCATGTTTTGGCGATGATATCTTCGGTAAAACCATCGAGTTGAACGCTGAACTGCAAGCCCATGCCGATTACCTGGATATCTTGCTCGAACCTCGGCAGAGCATCGCAGAGCAAGTCGGGGCAGGGGCGTCGATGAGCGCGTTGAGCCGTTATTACCAGATGCTCGGGCAACTGGATTTCAGTGCGCAACTTCCCGGCATTGCTGTACGGACGTTGATTGTTCATGGTCAGCAGGATGTAGTCATCGGCGGGGCGGATGTGACGCTGTTACAGCGCCTGCCCAACGCCCGACTGGAAGTGTTTGCCGATCAGGGACATTTCATTCCGTTGACCGCTGCGCGGCGCTTCAATGAACTGATGCTCGACTTCGTACAGGCTCGGCAACCTTGAGTAACCCGACCTGTACCCAACAGGACTTGGGCCAATGCGCACTGGACGGGTTCCTTACCGATATCAAGTCGCTAGACATGGGCCTGGCGGCAGTCACGGCGGTGTCGGGGCGCTTCAACCTGGAGCGCTTTGATCCTGGTTTGTACCCCCGTGCGGGTGTCGACTGTCCGCCAGCTATTGTCCGGGCGGTGCCAAGCCGTCAGGCCGAATACCTGGCGGGGCGCTGGTTGAGCCGACAGTTGTGCACCAAGCGCAATCTCGCGCCGGTGCAGGTCCATTCGGGAGCACATCGCCAGCCGATATGGCCGAGTGGTTGGGTCGGCTCCATCAGCCACACATCAACTATCGCCCTCAGTTGCTTAGCCCAGTCTTGCGAGGTCGGACTGCTGGGCCTGGACCTTGAGAACTGGCTGGCACCAGAGGTCGCCGTTAAGATCAGCGACACCATCGTCGACCGCCAGGAAGCCCGTTACCTTGGAATGTTGGGGCCTTGTGAGCAGATGTTGACCCTGGCTTTTTCAGCCAAGGAAAGTCTGTTCAAGGCCGTTTTTCCGCAGGTTGGCCGTTATTTTGATTTCGATGCTGCGCGCCTGGTCGAGGTCCATCTGCCCTCGGGATGTCTGGTGTTGAGGGTGATGCAAGATCTCTCGACGTCGATCAGGGCCGGCATGCTGTTTGAAGGTTATTTTCAAATGTGGGCGGGCGCCGTGTTCACGGTCATTGCACATCCGCCGGGTGCTCTTGCGCACCATCAGGGAGAGGTTCCGTGCCTATCGGGCCGGTTGTTTAAGGAAGCGTCATGACTCAACGGTTACTTCAACTTGATCAAGTGTCGTACAACCTGCCCGATGGGCGCGTTCTGTTCGATCACTTGAATCACACCTTCAACTCCAGGGCCACCGGCATCGTCGGTGCCAATGGCTGTGGCAAGTCCTTGCTTGGCGGCCTCCTGGCGGGTGAACAACGCCCCAGCAGCGGCATCGTCCGCCGCGAAGGTCAGGTATACACCGTGGCGCAGTTATTGGAGCCCGAGCGCTATCCCACCGTTGCCGCGTTGGCAGGTGTCGATCTTATTTTGGCGGCGCTGGATCGCATTGCCCAGGGTAGCGTTGACGATGAGGACCATGCGCTGGCGGTCGATCAATGGGATTGCGCCACACGCCTTGAGGCGGAGCTGGAGAAGATCGGCCTGGGCCATTTGAATACCGACTCGCACACCGACGTCCTCAGTGGGGGCGAGCGGCAACGGGTCGCGCTGCTGGGGGCGTGGTTGTCTCGGGCCGACTGGCTCATTCTGGATGAGCCCAGCAACCACCTGGATATTGATCAGCAGCATAAGCTCGCGCAGCAGATCGATCGCTGGTCCAACGGTCTGGTGTTGATCAGTCACGACCGCGGCCTTTTGGAACACATGAGCGAAATCGTCGAGCTTTCACCTTTGGGGCTGGCGGCTTATGGCGGCAACTACAGTCAGTATGCGGCGGCGCGCGAGCAGGAGCAGCAGTCGTTCCAGTCGGCATTGCAAGGAGAGCGGGCACAGGCCAAGCGCGAGCAACGTGAGATGGCTGTGCAGATGGAGCGTCAGCAACGGCGTAATGCGCGTGGTGACCGTCAGGCCCGCGACGGCAATCAAACCAAACTGATCACCAATGCGCAGAAAGAGCGCAGTGAAAACAGTCAGGGAAAATTGCGCCTCAATCAACAGGTGGCCCGGGAGCAGCAACAACAACGTATCGCCGAGGCCCGTGCGCGGTGTGCGCCGGACATTCAACGCATGATGCTGTCTCCGGAAAGTGTAGTGCCTAATGGCAAGCTGATTGTGCAGCTCAACGACGTCATTCTCCCGTTCGGTTACGCGGCGCCGGTCAATCTGACGCTGACGGGGCCTATGCGCATGGCAATCCTGGGCGCCAACGGCAGCGGCAAGTCGACCCTGTTGCGAGTGATCGCCGGCCAACTGCCGGTGCGCGAAGGCGAACTCATCCGCAGTTGCCATGTCGGCTGGCTGGATCAACACGCCGGATTACAGCACCCCGAACGTACGGCGGTGCAATGGCTCTATGAGAGCAATCCGGAGTTGCCCGAAGCCGAGGCGCGAACGCGGTTGGCGCAGATGGGTATTGATGCGGATCGAGCGACGCTCAACACCTGTCAGTTGAGTGGTGGCGAACGCCTGAAAATAGCCTTGGCGGCGCAGTTGTATGCACAGCGGCCACCGCAGTTACTGTTGCTCGACGAGCCGGACAACCATTTGGATTTGCCCAGTAAAGTGGCGCTGGAGCAGATGCTCAATCAGTACCGGGGCGCATTGATCGTCGTTTCTCACGACAACGCTTTTTTACAGGCCATTCATCTGGATGCCGAGTTTCATCTGAGCAGTCAGAGACCGTCATGAGGGGGGCGATGGGGAGGGAGTTAACTGGCAAGCCCCCTCGCCACAGGCAAGCCACATCAACACAAAAGTCCTTTCATGTTTAGGACTGAGATAAACCCCAAGGGGTGAGCGAGATAAACCTGGGCTACTCCGGGATAGGCTGGCATAGATTGGGATGGTTTGTGAAATAGCGTTGCAGCCCGTGCAATAAGAGACGCCCCGCTTAGTCGTCATCCAGCGGGGCGAACATGTCAACCTGACGGCGGGCAATCTCATCCTTTCGGACTGCCTTGACGATCTTGTAGATCCACTGGAGCGACACGGCGTACTTACGCGCCAGATCGCTATGGTTGGTGCCATTGAAGTCGTCGAAGATCTGGCGATCACGACGGCTCAACTTGACCGAGAGCCCCATCGGGAAATACAGGTTCTGGCCGCCCCAGTGCGCCGCCATGCGGTCAGAGACTTCCTGAGCAACATGGCGAGCGGCGGCTTCCTCCATCGACACCAGCTCTACGAGCGCGACCGCAATGTGTTCGGTGAGATCCGTCAGCAGTTCGGGGCCTTTGCTTCTGAACTCTGTCATACACCCTCCTGTGCGGCGGCCGGGGCCAGCTCAATACGTTGCTGCCATTGCTTCAGACTTTCGATGACGCGACTGGCCTGCGAACCCTTGAGCCATTGCAACGCGGCAACGCCGGTCATGTTCAGAACGAACTTCGCCAGCGCCTCCTCGGACGGATCGCGCACCGCACCGAGGCCGTGGAGAGTGAGCCACAACGACCGAATCTTCCGCGACTGCCCGTCGTCCGCCTTCGGGCGTTTCTGCCCCTTTATTGGACGAACCGTAAACCCGCGCTGCTTGAGTTGTTCCAAAACCCGTTGCAGGTTTGGAACGCTCAAGTCAGCGGAGGACGTCGCGCCGTCCAATCCCGTCATGCTGGCCAACATCAGGCGGAAAGTGTCGTCATCCATGCGCAGATCGCGCCGGGCAACGTGGATCAGCTTGATCAAAGACAGCCGGGCTGGGTTGGCAGGCGCTTTTTTCACCTGGTACCTCCCGGCCGCGAGCGCGTGCCGTCTTGCCGCTCGTTCCGCGTCGCGTGGATCTGCTGACGGATCTTGCTGCATTTAACGTGGTTGCCGATGACGCGAGGCCGTTGGCACTGATCGCAGACTGCCTGGAACTCCAACACCCCGGACGTGAGTTTTCCTGTGCTTGTAGAGGTCATAGTCAAGCTCCTCCGTGCGCAATGTCTGGCGCTGTAAGCTCCTCGACAACAAACCATGTTTCTGGATCGAGTGGCACTCGGCCGCAGGCACTTAGAAGCTCTCCGTTCTCCCCCCGATGAGCCCAACCGATGCAGCTTTCGTCAGTTGCATAGCGCAACTTCACGGTTGTGCCATACGGAAAAAAGGTCGGCGACCGTGACTGCTTCATCGAGCTTGTTTTCGGTAGGCTATAGACGGGAGCCGCATTCAAGAATTCTCTCCACGCCCCTTTCCACGACGGCTGGAAGAACTCGCGGTCGTATTTCGCCACGGCGCGTATCATTTCGTCTGTTGGTTCGACTGGAACAACCTTCCAGCCGGCAGGCACCTCGTTCGGTTTGGTGAGGATGGCCCGCAGTTCCTGCCCGGCTTTAACCCATTCCCCAGCGTAATGGTCACCAGCGCCAAGATATTTCTCTAGGATCGCTCGTGGCACACTTACCGTTTCGACGGACTCAATCGTCGGCGACTGTTTGCTGTCATTCATTTCAGACCTCCTCATCGGCGATTTGAAGAATTTCCAGCGGGAACTTGCGAAACAGATCAAGGGCCGTTGCTGCGCCGGCTTGGAACCCTTTCCGCTCGTCTCCCACTAGTTCGGAATAGCTGCCGTCCGGGAGTCGAAGTTGTAGGCCCACGTCGTCCATCGCGTTCACGATCATTTCCAGCTGTTTTATCCGAACCGCGTGCCATTCCTGCGGCGAGCTGAGGATCTGTATGGCCTCTGGATCGTAAACATCTGCCTGAAGTTGTTGAGACATATCACACCCCCGCCAAATCAAGTGGGATGGCTTCGTACCGGTCGGTATCCCCAACGCGCTTGTAAAACCGGATATAGCTCCGGCTGCCCGCCACCTGGATCGCATCGCCTATAGCTTCCATAGCCTTTTTCCAGCGCGGGTCATCAATCTCGTGCCGGCGTAGCGACAGGATCCGCGCCGTCCGCAGCTCGCCGTTGCGGTCGGCCCGAAACGCGTCATTGATAAGCACTCGGACGCCGGGGTGAGAGTTGGCCGTCCACTCATGGGCGCACTCATCGAGCAGCGCTTTGGCGGACTGAAGATGTTCATTGAACTCAATCTGATCCTGGTTGGCGCGCATCAGTTTGTAGCGGCCGTCATAACTGATCAGGGTCAGATTGCCCTTCGTTCCACGCGACACAACGCCGTACTGTTCTTTGCTGATCTGTTCCAGCGCATCGATATCGCCAAACACGCGCTCTTTGAAGTTGAGCAACATCGCGCTGATGGTCATCGCCTGGTCGATGGCTTCCGTTACCAACTTGTCGCGTAACAAATCCGTGGGCTTGATGGACGCCTCAGGCACCAGACGCCCGAGGGCGTCGACGCGGTAACCGGGCGGGACTTGCAGAATGTCATTGGTGGTCATTGGTTTTACCCTCCAGAATTTGGCGGAGCTGTTGCGCAGCGCGCCGGCAAGTTTCCTCAGCGCCCAGACCGCTGACCTGTAGAGCCAAGCGCTCTGCGCCGCCGGCCTTGTCGTAAACGGTGACTACCCAATCGCTGATCCGGTTGTAGCCAATCTCCAGCCACAAGAACGGCATCACCGCGAGGGCTTGGTCAAAGGCGTCCAACAGCTCGGCCTGCCGAACAACGCGCTCCCCGGTGCGAACATCCAGCGAGATCAGTGCCCGCCGGAGATGGCGGTCGGCGTCGTGAAACCGTTTTTCTGCTATTGCGGCGCTGGCCGACGACAAATGCTCAGACGCTACGGATGGCCGGTGAACATGCTCAAGCACGGTCGATACGTGCTTCATGGCATCTGCCCAGGACATGGTCGGCAGCTCAGTCCAAACGGCGTCCTGCAGGGCTTCAATCGAACTATCGAGGGACTGGCTCATTTGTCTTGCTCCTTTACCAACGTGAACCAGACAACGCCAACGCCCCGGATCGTCGCGGTATTTCGGGCGAGCCGCCCTTCGGCGATGCAGCGCATGCCGCGAAGTTCATGGCCAAAACGCCGCGACAGCAGATCGAGGCTGTGGGGATCAACGAATATTTTGTGATCCGAAAGCACCAACGCCTTGATGACAATTCCCACTTCACGCATGTCGCGGGTCAGGCCGTTGAAGGCTGCCAGCTTCTCCGGAAATTCCTCGGTGAGGATGCTCAGCGGCTGAACTGGCGGAGGGGTGACTAGATGCACTGCGGCCATGTCACACCCCCTTGACTACGTCAGCGGTGACAATTGGCACGCCGAGGTGCGCAGCCAGGTTCAGTGCCGCGATCATCAGGTTGCCGATGGCCAGCGGGTACAGCAGCGAAACGGTCTCATCGCGGCCGCCGCTACGCTTCGGCTGGGACAGGCGCGCAGCAATTTCCCGAATGCCGCCCTCGTCAATGACCTCGGAGAGCGCCTTGCCAGCCCGGTCGAAGCGGAATTTCAAGAACTCTTCCAGCCGGGACGTTTCAATCGGCGTCAACGTGACCCGCTCGCACCGCTGTACAACTTCGCGGACATCAGCGTTGCGTTCGCTCAACTTCACGCCTAGCTCGGGCTGGCCGATCATGATGATGCTGACCAGTTTGGTGAACCCAACCTCCAGCTCCAGAATGCGCTTGAGGTGCTTGAGCGTAGGAATCGGCAGGCTGTGAGCCTCCTCGATGACCAGGCAATGCCGGTAGCCGGCGGCGTGGGATTCCTTCAGCGCCTTGTGCAATTGGGCGAAGCGCGCCTCGGGGCTGCTCTTGGGTTTGGCCAGCGGCGCAACGGCGGCCATCATTGACTCGGCAATGTGCGTGCTTTTCAGCGATTTGCCCTTGGCGTCGTTGTCCTCGGAGGCCAGCACATAGGGTTCAATGATGATTACCGGGTCGTTGTTTTCGGCGATTCGGTTCACCAGATCACGGCGAAGCGTGCTTTTGCCCGCGCCCGACTCCCCCTCGACCGCGAGGAAGCCGCCATGGCGGGCGGTCTGGTACATCACCTCCCGGACATAACGAATATCAGGGCTGACCCACATGTCCTGGGCGCACTGCAACTCATCAAAGGGGTCGCGAAACAAGCCATAGGCTTTGCGGGTATTTGGCTGAAGGGTCTGTTTTGGCAGTAACATAGGTTCGTCCTCCCCGGACGGCTCTTTTTTAAGGGCCGGATCTGTCGTGTTGGCGCACGGCAGATCCACTTCTTCAAATGCGTTGGCGATATCGGCGTCATTGGCGCCGGACTCGGTCAGGAACACGCGAATGCGCCCCTGTAGTTCGTCACTGTCCAGGCTGCGCGGCCAGTGGCCGTGGTTCAGCAACTGGGCGACCGTAGCGCCGCTGAGGCTCAGCGACTCGGCCAAGGCCGATTGAGGGCGGCCCACCTCCTGTAAAATTTTCTTCAGCTTCAACATCACTCACCTCCAACCGCTGCCAGCACCAGGCTGAACGGTTTGCGCATGACCTCAACGGGTCGTTTCAGCTCAGCCTCGACGGCGTCGAGCTGCTCTTCGGGAACTCCTTCTGGGTAACGCTGCTGTAGCCATCCAAACGTTTCCGCCGTCCAGAGGTTGCCCAAGCGCGGGCGCAAAAGCTTCGCGGCTTCGACTTGACTCAGCGGGGCAACTTCGACGGTTGGGGCATTGACGTTGAGGCTGGTGCCGCGCCGTGGCATATAGGCGGGCAGCACGGTGTCGTTAACGTGTTTGTGCGGATCGATCAGGCCGCCGAACGGCACAGCCTTGGCCTTGCGGGCCGCTTCGGCGTCCGCCTGATTGGTGGTGCCGGTCGCGATTTGCTCCAGCACTTTGCGCGAGAGTTGGGCCGGCGTTTCGGCGTGGCGCTTGTACGTTTCGCCGATGGTCGCAGAGGTTTCAGCAAAGCCGAATTCATCCACCCCGATTCGCTCGATGACGTGGTAGTTCTCGCGGCCATCGGCTCCGACCAACACGGCAATGGCCGTGTCCTTGTCGCGCCAGCAGTTACGAGTAATCAGCAGTTTTTCGCCGACCATCACCTCCGGCACCGAGCTGACGTCGAACTGGGCGCCCCGGAACGAGACACGCAACAGGTTGCTGACTTTGCGGTATTCCGGCGTGCTGACCGCCAGCTCACGACAGACTTCAACGCTTGGCGCGAAGCGCAGCTGATCCTGCTGGATCAATTGCCAGACGCCATAACGGGTGCGCCGGGTGCGGGTATGGATGGAAGTCGCGTTGAAGTACCGCATCCACTTGCCAGCCCAGGCATTGATCTGCTCCAGGCTTTCAGCCGCCTGAAACTTGAGCGCACTTTCAAACTCCCGTTCAACGATGTTGTGCGCCTGCTCAACCTGACCCTTTGCCCGCGCATTTCCGACCTGGTTGATGATCAGGTCGATGGACATGGCGCGGCAGAGGTTGCGGAAAATCCCGCTGGTCATCGCCGCGCCGGGGTCGGTCATCAGCATCCACGGCACGCCGTGGAACGGATCTGACTCGCCGCGCTTCTGCATTGCGTTGATCAGGACGTTGCACAGGTTCTCGGCCGACTCGGCGCCCAGGACGTACTCCACGTAGAGCGTGCCGCTGGTATGGTCAGTAATCACGTACCGCCACAGCCGCTGGCGTTCGATCTTCTTGAGGTTGCCGGGCTTGCCGTCGTAGAACTCGGCCTTGTTCATCACCCGCGCCCCGTCATCAGCAAGGTAGAACTGAGTTGAGATCGACGCATCAACCTGCCAGACGTGGTTGGGATGTTTGCTCGCCAGCGAAACCGCTGGCGCGTCATGCAGCAGTTGTTCCGGGTGCAGCTTGTAGCCGCGTAACGCACGGTTGATCGCGCCGTTGGTCAACGGGCGAAACTCACCGGTCTGCTCGTCGAGACGGCCGGCCATGATCAGGCTGTTGCTGCGCAGGCGCTCCACGGCCCTTTCTATAGTCGAAAGCTGTTTATTGTTGGCGCGGATCGACTCAAGTAAAACAGCCGAGATAAGCCGTGCTTCGTTGAGAGGAAGTGCGCTGCAACCCGCGTCACTACGACGCTTACGGGGCTTCACCACGCGGACCTCCTTCAGCTTGCGCTGTAAGGTTTGTACGGACATACCCAGCTCGGCAGCTCCCGCCTGGTAAACGGCAGTACGCTGACCGTGGGGGGCGTTCTCGGCGCGTTGGGCGATTTGAGCCAACTGCTGGAGCTGTACCGGGTTCATGGATTAAGCCTCGGCGGCCGTCAGCCAAACGGGGGCGGCGCCATCCGACTGCGTGGGCAGGTTGAACTCGCTTCGCACGGTTGCCAGAGTGGTTTCGAGTTGTTGAATCAAGTCCGCCTGATAGGCGCGGTGGTCCTGGCCGTGTTCAGCCGCATGCTCAGCCATTCTGGTGAAGCCCTCGCGCAACTCGCCAAGAATCTTGGCCTCGACCTCAAATTGCAGCGCGACCACTTCGGTGCGTAGCTCTTTGATGACCTCGTCCGGCGCGGCGGTTTGAATGCGCTTGCGGTGCTTCTCCAGCTCCTGCTTGGTGCTGTCCAATTCCTTGGTCTTCTTCGCCATGACTTCGCCTTGGGCTTCATAGTCGGCGTTGACTTCATCAAGGCGCTGAGTCAGCTCCTCTTTTTCCTTGGCGTGTTTGGCGATGACCTCTTCGGCAAGGTCAAGAAACGCGTCTTTGTCGCCGGCCTTGGCAACCTCGATCAGCGCCGCCTGTTGATCTTCTGGAAGGCGCCGGTATTGGCGCAGTTCGCGGTAACCGATGCCCATGCGGGACATAGAGTCGAGTGCCTCTTCGCCGAATGCCCGAAGGTTCGCGATGTCCCGGTCAACCTGATCGACAGAGCGGCCCAGCAAGGCGCAAAACTCATCCCAAGTGCCATTCATAATTTCCGCACCGTGCGGACTTTTACGCCCGGCAATAGCCCGGTAGAGCTTGTTTTCTTTGACGAAGGCCAGTTTGGAAGTCCGCACCGTGCGGGAAAACTCCTCAAATGCGCCGGCCATTTGAGCTTGCCCCAGCAACTGATTGACCATGTCCCGCTCATCGCTGTGCGATGCCTGGAGGGTTGCCATTGCGTTCTGTTTAGCCGTCAACATGTCGCCGTCCAGAACGGGCAGATCAGCAATTTCTACGGGTTGGGTTTTGGTACGTGCCATAGGGTTCTCCTTAGTTCATCGATCCAGCGGCAACGCGCTGGTTGATTTCATGTAGGCGCCCGGTCAGACGGGCCATGTGTTCTGCGTGGGCTTGCGCGATTTGAAGCATCGAGATGGAGTGAGCAAAGCGGCCGTTATCGAGCTTCACCGCGAAGCCTTCCTCGATCAGGGTCTGCACCGCCCGCGTAACGTTGCTCGGGCTGTCTTGAGTCAGTTGAGCCAGCTCGGTGTTACTGAGCCCGGTCACGGTGTGGCCCTTCAATGCTTTGAGAACGCGCAGAACACGGCCCGCGCCGGATGCGGTGCGGCTCATGGCTGCCCCTCCAGTTCAAGTTGTGGGTGTTGGGTTTGGCTGACATTGCCCCGGTGCCATGCAAGCCCCTCCATTGCGGCTTGAATCGCCGCCAATGTTTCGTCGGCTTCGCAGTTCTTCGAATAGAAGGCCAGCAGCTTGCCGGCCGCTGTGGTGAGTAGCTCTTGCAGCGCCTGCGTGTCCTGAGCGGTGCAGTGCCGGCCTGTTGGGATAGCAATGGTCAATTGACCGGCGCTGGCGGCGATCCAGCGTGTGACGTAATCGCAGCCACAAACGCGTTCGTAGGGGCGGATCAAGTTGGCCGGCATGCGGCCAGTTTGTAACCATTTGTAGACTGACCAGTGATCCGCGACCCCCATTTCATCGGCGATCCGATCCACGCTTTTGTTTTGGATTTCCTTGGCGAAGTCCTTGCACAGCTCAAGCGCGTGGCGCAGGGACGTTGGCTGCATGTTTTTCCAGCGACGGCGGCTCATTGGAATGTTCCTACACGGGCGTCTTCCAAACAAAAATCCGTTTTGCACATAGGCAAAAGGATTACAGCGGGTGCAAATTTTTGCGGTACATTCGCAAACGTGGACATGAGAAATGACCGACCGTATTGAAAGGCTAGAGGCACAAGTGAACGCACTGGCGCAGGGCTGGTTACGCCTTGCCGCGATTCTTGAGGTTGAGGGGCTAGTGACGCCTGGTCGGATTGACCGAGCGCTGCGACCCATTCAGTGGCCAGGACAACCGATTGAGGCCGAGGCAACAAGAACGCTTGCCTGGCTGTGTGATCAGTTGGCCGAAGCGCGTGATGCCCGCAGGACTTCCGCTGGAGGGTGATCATCAGGCGGCCATCGCTGGGGTTGGTTTGAGGCCGAGCTTTACGGCGATGTCATGCGCCTTGCCATAGTTGGCTTTGGCTTGGCCGTTGAGTACGCGGTACACCTCGTTACGGGTGTAGCCGTTTTCGGTAGCCCATTGGGTGATGGTTTTGCCTCGTTGGCGAAAGTTTTCTTTCACCTGGTCGGCGGTTAGGGCTTTGGCATGGGTGGCCATGGTGGTGGCTCCTGTGATGCAAAGATGATTGCTGTTTGTTTGATTTATTTTGGTGGGATATATACACCGTGTCAACTGATTTGGTGGAACATTTACACCTTCGCCTGCGCGAAGAAATTGATCGTTGCGGCCTTTCTTTGGCCGCAGCCTCCCGTGCCGCCGGCGAAACAAGCCCGCAGCGCTTGAAAGAAGTGGTTTCGGGCCGGCAAAAATGCCCGGCCGACCTTGTGGCGAAACTGTTGGTTATCGGCGTGGACGCGCAGTACGTCTTGATAGGCGAACGCACGCAGGCCGCGAAGCCGCAATTGGCTCCAGATGAGGAAATGTTGCTGGACGGATACCGCGCATTAGATGCAGCCAGTAAGAAACGCATGCTTGCCAGCACTATCTTGGGCGAGCCAAGCGGTGCCGTTGGGGCTCAGGCGTCGACCAATACAAAAGTGTCTGGCTCTGGTAACCGTGTAGCGGGAAGGGATTTTCATACTACGAAGGAATGAGGTAGGGAGATGCACATAGACGGACATAACAACAGGGTTGCAGGGCGTGATTATTACGAACAAGCCACACTTAAACTGACTCCGGAACAGCTCGCGCAGCTTTCCATTAAACCGTGCGTCAAGTGTGAGACTCGGGTAGTAGCTCTCGGGGTCACTACGTGTAATCACTGCCGGCGCAAGGCTCAGGCCGAGGAAAATTACAATAAATGGGTTCGCTATGGATTTGTGGTGTTCCTTATCTGGGGCACGCTGCTGACGCGTGAGCAGAAAAGTGGAACCCACGTAACACCGTTTCACCTTCTGGAGCTTGGGGTGACAGCGGTGGGCATCGTCGTTGTCGCCGTCGCATCGTGGTTCATGATTCGAATATTTTGGTTAGAGCATGGCGATGATATTTCTAAGTCGCTGACTGACGCCGTGTCTCGATTATTCAAATAACAGACGGTGCAGAAGCACCTCAAAAACTGCCATAAAAACAAAACCCAACATAATCAGGGAGTAAAAAATTGAGAAGGATTAAAGAAGAGAAAGGCCAAAAACCTAGAGAAGACGGCCAAATCAGTAATAACCCGGATATCAAGCGCCGCCGTCCAAGCTTTGAAGATCACAAGGAGCGTGGGGGATTCCCGGAAGTGGTAGATACCGTCGCCCCTCCGAAGGACCGCACTGGAGGTAACGGAAATGGCGGACGAAGCTGACCTCAACGGCCGCTGGAACGCGATACTTTTCGGTATTCGCAGATCGTCCCGATATCACCAGCGCAGACGCGGCTTTTTTGATCGGCTTGACCGGTTCTCGAATATTACGTCAGTAGTTTTTGGATCAACGGCATTTGTGGGGGTTCTACAAGGGCCTGATACGAAAGCCCTTGCGCTCTGGGCATCCGCCGGGCTCGCAGTTCTAGGGGCCGTAAACCTGGTGTTTGGTAGCGCCGTTCGCGCTCGCGATCACAGCGACTTTATGCGTAGATACGTTGAGCTTGAACAGCGAATGCTTCAACCCCCATCCGAAGAACTTTTGCGTTCCATAAAAGCCGACAGATTAAGCATTGAAGCGAACGAACCGCCCGTACTGCATGTACTCAACTGCATCTGTCACAACGATCAATTGCGGGCAGAAGATGGTCATCCAGAGGAGTACGTAATTATTGGGCCTATCCAACGATTCTTTTCTCCGTTATTCGATATTTGTGAAGGTTCGCTTAAGAAGGTAGGAGACACGGTCAAAAACTGAGCCGAGAGCTCTTTAAACCCGATTAAAAGCCCTCCTGTACCACGCCGCCCATCATGGCGGCGTGTGTATTTCTGGCGCCCGGAAACTGCGGCGCCGTTACAGGAGGCGTCCCATGCGACCCGAATCCCCTCGCGGTATCCGCAACTTCAATCCCGGCAACATTCGCCACGCCAAAGGCGTGCGTTGGCAAGGCATGGCCGCTACTCAGTCCGACGCGAGCTTCGTCCAGTTCACGGGGCCGCGCTGGGGCATTCGCGCCATCGCCCGCGTGCTGATCACCTACCAGGACAAGCGCCAGGCCGCCGACGGCAGCCGGATCGACTCCGTGCGCGAGATCATCGAGCGTTGGGCGCCGGCCACCGAAAACGACACCGAAGCCTACGTGCTAACGGTAGCCCGTACTCTGGGCTTCGCTCCTGACTTCGAAGGCGTGGACGTCTACGACTTTGAAGTCATGCGCATTCTGGTGCCGGCCATAATTCGGCACGAAAACGGCGCCGGCCCGTTGCCCGGCGGCGGGTGGTATGGCGACAGCCTCATTGCCGAGGGCCTGCTGCTAGCCGGGATCGAACGCGGCGCAACTCACGGCCAAGCCGCGAGGGCGCCCGCATGAACCTGATCTCCAATTGGCGCCGCTGCTACAAGCTCTACAGCGTCCAACTGGGGCTGTTGATCGCGCTCTTCGGGGTTGCTCAACTTGAGCTACTGCCTATGTGGGAGGCTCAGCTTTCGCCGAGGGCCTACGCCGCGCTCAACAGCGGCTTGGCGCTGGTTCTGTTCATTGCCCGCCTGATCAAACAAGGCCCGGATCAGGGGGCGCTGAAATGAGGCTGAACCTGTTCGGCCGCGTATTCAGTGCGCTGCTTGCCGGCCTCTTTGGCGGCCATTCTTGGGCCGCCCCCTTTGCCGTCGCCGGCACATGGAACGGCCCGCAGGTCGTTCGCTTTTGCCGCCAAGGCAAGACCGGAATTGCCGCCGCTAAACGCCTGGCCCGCAAATCACGCAACCGTCAGAGGCAACGCCATGGCCGCGCTTGAGGGGCTTGTGTGGCCGCGCTCGGCGCGAATCCTCGCCATCGTATTCGCGTGCCTGATAAGCGCGATTGCCGGCGGCGCGGCCGCCGCAATGCTCGCATTCAAGTACGGGAAATCGCTGGCGGATACAGACCTGGCCAACTTCAAAACCGAGCAGTCAGGCAACGCCGCGAGGGCGGCGAATGAGAGCCGCGTTCTGCTGCTTCAACAAGTCGCACGCGTCAACGAGGCCGAGGCGCTGATGTACGCGGCCATCGACCAATTCGCCGAAGAAAAACGCCAACTGCAGGAGCGGATTCCCCATGTCACGACCCAATACATTTCGGCGCCTGGCGCTGCGGCTAAGCCCGTTCCTCATTGCGTGTTCACTGCTGGCTGGTTGCGCGACTTCAACGCCGCCCTCGGCGTGCCCGCCCCAAGAGCCGGCGCCGCTGACGCCGCATCTAAAAAAGCGGCCTGGCCCGCCCCCGGCACTGACGCCGAACTATTGGAAAGTGGCGTCACTCCGGCTGACATCCTTGCCCACGCTCAGGATTACGGCGAGTGGGCACGCACCAACCTCGCCCAACTCAATGAGCTGCTCGATCTACGAGAACAGGACTGACGCCATATGGCTGTAGGCGACGTTTCGGAAGACGACAGCGAAGAGGCAATAACGCGAGTACGACAAAGCGAGATGTTCATCCGCTCTGGCGTTTCAGCCTACCGCTGTGAAACCTGCGGCGAAGCGATCCCCGAGGATCGGCGCCAGAACGAACCGGGCACGGAACACTGCGCCGATTGTATCGACGCGCTGAAACACTTAACACGGCGGGGCTTTCGATGAACATGAATGAAATGAACTTCGGTTTCCAGACCGTGCAATGGCTGATCCTGACGGTACTCGGCATTTACACCTGGCTAACCAAACGCCAAGCGGCGAGCGCTCAGGAACTGCTGGAGCTGCGTACCCGAATCGTCGCCTTGGAGGAACACGTGCGGCACCTCCCTGACCAGACCGCCGTGACCGACTTGCTGGGCGATATGAAGGCGGTACGCGCCGAACTGTCGGGGGTCAAGGATGCACTTGGCCCGTTAGCCCGTTCATTGGACCGGATCAATGACTACCTGCTGCGAGAAAAGACATGACCCAATATTCCGACTTTCTGCGCCAAGACATGCGGCTGGTAATTCTGCGCCTATTGGTGGATATGCCCGGCTACCGGGCCAACAGCTCGGTGCTGAATACGGCCCTCGATAACTTCGGCCATACCGCCAGCCGTGACCAGGTGAAGACCGAACTGCAATGGCTGGCCGAGCAAGGCGCCCTGAGCATTTCCGACATCGGCCCGGTGCTGGTGGCGACTCTCACCGAGCGCGGGCAAGACATCGCCGCCGGCCGCGCCCGCGTTCCCGGCGTCAAGCGGCCGGGGGCCTGACCATGGCGGGCAAATCCTCGATTAACCGCCTGCCGCCGATGGTCAAGGCGTACATCCAGAAGCTGTTGCGCGATGACCGCATGACGCTCGACGACATGTTGGCCGATATCCGGGGACGCTTCCCCAACGAGAAAACCCCGAGCCGCAGCGCCTTGGGCCGCTTCAAAGTTGGCTTCGAAGAACTGACCGAAAAGGCCCGCCAGCAGCGCGAAATGGCCGAGGCATTTGTGGGCGCGTTCGGCGAGGATTCTTCGGACAAGACCGGTGCGCTGCTGGTCGAAGCCATCTCGACGTTGACCTATCAGGCCGCCATGGGCGCCCATGAAAAGGACGAGGTCACCATTGCCGAAGTGTCCGCACTTGCCCGCGCCGCAAAGGCCACCATGGAAGCCCGGACAATGAGCGTTAAGGAGCGCCAGACCATCGAGCGCGCCACCCGCGAACGCCTGCTCCGCGAGCAAGCGGCCGAACTGGATAGCGCCGTGAAAGCCAAAGGCATGACCGAAGATCAAGCCATGTTCTGGCGTCAGAAATTCTTGGGCGTGAAGCAATGAAACCCTCGGCCAGCACCCTACGGGTCGTCGAGTGGGACGAACTTCCGCCAAGCGTTCGCCAGATCCCGGAAGGCTACAACCCAGTCGCCGAAGGGATTTTGATGGCGCACCAGGCGGACTGGTTGCGCATACAAGCTCAGATCAAACTTTGCGAGAAAGGCCGCCGCACCGGCATCACCTTTGCGGAGGCGCTGGACTCCGTGATTACCGCAGCTTCACAAAAGTCTGCGGGCGGCATGGACTGCTTCTACATCGGCGACACGAAAGAGAAAGGCCTCGAGTTCATCGGCTACTGCGCCAAGTTCAGCCGCGTGATGGCTGAGGCTCAAGCATCCGGCGTCAGTGAAATTGAAGAGTTCCTGTTCGATGACCAGGACGAAGCCGGCAATACCCGGCAGATCAACGCTTACCGCATCCGCTACGCCTCAGGCTTCAAAATCGTTGCGCTGTCCAGTAACCCGGCCGGCGTTCGCGGCCTGCAAGGCAAAGTCATCATCGACGAGGCGGCATTCCACCGCGACGTTTCCGCCGTCCTCGACGCCGCCACCGCGCTCCTGATCTGGGGCGGCCGCATCGTCATCATCAGCACCCACAACGGCAAGGGCAACGCGTTCAACCAGATGGTCAACGACATCCGGGACAAGCGCTACGGCGACGGCGCCGAGGTCTACCGGGCAACCTTTGACGACGCGGTGGCCAACGGATTGTTTGAACGCGTGTGCTTCATGGCCGGCAAAGAAGCCACCGCCGAAGAAAAGGAAGCCTGGTACAAGAAGATCCGCAACGCCTACGGCCCACGCAAGGCGCAGATGCGGGAAGAACTCGACGCAATCCCCCGCGACGGCAACGGCGTATGCATTCCGGGCGTCTGGATCGATGAGGCCATGCGCCCCGGCCGTACCGTATTGCGCCTGGCGCTGCCAGACGACTTTACACAGCAGCCCGTTCACCGCCGCGATGCCTACGTTGAGGACTGGATAGAGCGGAATCTGGCGCCACTGGTGAGCCAACTCGCGCCAGATCTGCGCCACTACTTGGGTATGGACTACGCCCGCCACCGAGACTTTTCCATCGCGTGTCCGATGTCGGTCGACCAGGCCCGCCACCGGGACGTGCCTTTTGTCATAGAAATGCACCGTGTCCCCGCGCGCCAGCAAAAGCTGGTGCTGTTCTACACCCTGCGCCGTCTGCCTCGCTTTAGCGGCGCGGCGCTGGATGCCTCGGGCAACGGCGAAACGCTCGCCGAAGAGACCGCCGATGAGTTCGGCCACAACCTCATCAAACAGGTGAAAATCAGCCGCGCTTGGTACGGCGCCTGGATGCCAAAGTTCGTCGGATTGTTTGAAGACAACACGATCACCTTGCCCCAAGACGACAACCTGCACCAGGACGTGCGCGCCATCGAGACTGTCGACGGCATCCCGATGATCGTGAAGGCCCGCTCTCAAGACCTCAAAGACCCGGACCTCTACCGCCACGGCGACTTCGCGGGGGCCGGCGCGCTGGCCAACTTCGCCACGCTGGAAGTCACCTCTGGCCCGGTGTCGGTCAAATCACGCCGCCCACGTCAGGGCAAACGAATGACTCAGGGGTACGCATGAACAAGAGAGGCTTGTGGGTCAGCCCCACCGAATTCGTCAGCTTTGCCGACGCCAAGCGCAACTCGGCGCTTGAGCAACACATCGCCACCCGTAGCCGATCCAGCGCGGGCGGATTCAGCGGCGCCAATTTGCCCAACCCTGACCCTATCCTCAAAGCTCAGGGGAAGGACGTCACGGTCTACCGCGACCTGCGCAGTTCGGCATTGGTCGGCGGCAATGTGCGCCGCCGCAAGGCTTCTGTGTTGTCTCTGGAGCGCGGCATCAAGCGCGGCGATGCGTCCACCAAAGTGGAGCGTTTTATCCGCGATTGGCTTACCGATCTCGACCTTGACCGCATCATCCGCGAACTGCTCGATGCGCCGCTGTTCGGTTATCAACCTGTGGAGCTGATGTGGAAGCCTGTCGGCATGAACCTGGTACCAGAGGATCTGCTCGGCAAACCGGCCGAATGGTTCTTCTACGACAAGGACAACGAACTGCGTTTTCGCTCCAAGGAAGCGGGCCAGGACGGCGAGCTTTGCGACCCGCAGCGCTTCATTGTTGCCCGGCAGGATGCCACCTACGCCAACCCTTACGGCTTCCCGGATCTGAGCATGTGCTTTTGGCCGGCGACCTTCATGAAAGGCGGCCTGAAGTTTTGGGTTCAGTTCACCGAGAAATACGGCAGTCCGTGGGTTATCGGCAAGCACCCACGCGGCGCCGCCGATAGCGAAACTGATTTGCTGCTCGATAGCCTTGAGGCCATGGTGCAAGACGCCGTGGCGGCTATCCCGGATGATTCCAGCGTGCAGATTATCGAAGCCGCCGGCAAAGCCGGCAGCGCCGAGGTCTACCGCGAATTGCTGGAGTACTGCCGGAGCGAAATCAACGTCGCCATGCTCGGGCAAAACCAGACCACCGAAAAAGACAGCAACCGCGCCAGCGCTACGGCCGGCGCCGAAGTCACCAAAGACATTCGCGATGGCGATGCCGGCATCGTTGCCTCCTCACTGAATGCGTGCATTCGTTTGGTCGTTGACCTCAACTTCGGCACCGAGGTGGCGGCGCCGTTGTACGAGTTGTGGGAACAGGAAGAAATCGACAAGACGCTGGCCCAGCGCGACAAGGCGCTGACCGAGTCTGGCGTGATGTTCACCGACGCTTATTGGAAACGCACCTACAACCTGCAGGACGGCGATCTCGCTTCGGCGTCGGCCGGTGCTGATTCGCCAGAGTTCGCCGAGGCGACCGTGCGGCCGCTACTGGATCAAATCGCCCTCGACCAGGCTATCGACAGTCTCCCAGCCGAAGTACTTCAACAACAGGCCGAACAAGCCGTTGCGCCATTCATCGAAGCCCTACAGCGCGCCCGCGATGACTCGGAGGCGCTCGGCCTGTTGGCCGAAGCGTTCCCGCAGATGGACGCGGAGACCCTCCAGCAACAGCTCACTAACCTGTTATTCGTTGCTGATACCTGGGGCCGGCTGAGCGCCAGCGCCGACCGGGAGGATTGACATGGCCGCCTCGGATAAACGCCTCAGCCCGACCGACCTCAAAGCCATCTTTGGCCTAGAACCCGCGAAGGCCATCGCCTTCCTCAAGTTCAAAGGCTACGCGATCACCTGGAACTGGCAGGACATGCTCGACCAGGCTCATGACAAAGCCTTCACCGTCGCCAAGGCTATGCGCCTCGATCTTCTTTCCGACATTCGGGCGGCACTGGAAACCGCGCTGCAGGACGGCCAGACGCTCAAGCAGTTCATCACCAACATGCAGCCGACGCTGGAAGCCCAAGGCTGGTGGGGCCAACAGGCCATTGTCGATAGCGAAGGCGTCGGCGAGCTGGTGCAACTGGGCAGCCCGCGCCGGCTCAAGACGATCTATCAGACCAACCTGCAGAGCGCCTACATGGCCGGCCGCAAGGCCGAGATGGAACAAACCACCGAGACACACCCGTACTGGATGTACGTGGCCATCCTCGACGGCAAGACCCGGCCAAGTCACCGGGCATTGCACGGCCAGGTGTTCCGCCACGATGACCCGATCTGGTCGGCGATCTTCCCGCCCAACGGGTTCAACTGCCGCTGCCGCGTGGTTGCATTGACCGAGGCGGCCGTCAAACGCCGGGGTCTGACCGTCGTTTCGAGCGCGGGCCGGTCATTCACCGAAACGGTCGAGACCGGAACGGACAAGCGTACCGGCGAAATCAGAACGGCCACGGTGACCGGCCTGCGTACCACTGATGCCGAAGGCCGGGCCATTACCTTCCGTACCGATCCGGGCTTCAACCACGCACCAGGCGCTGGACTGGTCGAGGCGTTGAAGCGCAAAGAAGCGGCCGTATAGGAGGCGCAACATGATCACCGTCGATATTGAACACCAGCGGCTGCAGGATGCTTTGCGCAAGGTCGAATGGGCGGTCGGGGATCTTGCGCCGCTGATGCGCAGCGCCGCCGCCGAGCTGCTGAGCCAGACCGAGGAAAACTTCGAAAATGAGGGGCGGCCCGATTGGGCTGACTTATCGGATGTCACCACCGGGCGTCGGGAAAAAAGCGGCAACTGGCCCGGCCAGATCCTTCAGATCAGTTCGGCGGGGTTGGCGGCATCTGTCACCAGCGCTGCAACTGACAGTTCAGCGCTGGTCGGCAGCAACAAGCCCTATGCCGCGATGATGCACTTCGGCGGCGACAAATCGGAATTCCCGCACCTGTGGGGAGACATTCCGAGCCGGCCGTGGTTGCCAATGGATGCCGAGGGCATCATCCAGCCCGAAGCAGAGGAAGCGATTCTTGAACTAGCCCTGCATCACCTGCGGAAAGCCGCACGGCTGTAACGCTCTCAGAACATCTATGGAGCCGCTACGGCTGCGGTGCATTGATTCCTGCCATGGAAAACCGCCGTAAACGCTTTATAAAGCCTCCAGCTATCAAAAAAGACGCATGCACAGCGCAGGTTCAATAGTCTCGTTCAAAAAAATCGTTGAGATCGCTTTCGAGCTGGCCATCGATGACCTTCGTGTCTTTCGTTTTGACCATGACTTGTTCGATGGTGTGAACCATCAATGACTCAGGTACGAACTCAATCCCTGGGATAGCCGGCGTGCTTTCTGGGGAATACCAGCCGTTTTCGTCAGCAATTGGTGGAAGCGGCTCTGTCGAGATGACCTGGGAAAAAAACACTATGTTCTGGCCGCTCTTATGTTTGTCTTGGGCAGACGCAAAAATGACTCCTTCAATAGGCGGCACGTGCTGGGTAGCAAGGTATTCAGCGATCACCTGCGTTTGCAGGTACTCATGCTCCTGATCGGGTACGACAGGATGGCTGATGATGTTGTGAAAGCTTTTCAGAAACTGTCGGCGTTCCATTTTTCGACGGTAGTCGGGGTCAAAATAACTTAGGATTTTGCGGTCGTAAGCGAGGGTGTCCCTGATTTTGTGTAAACGGGATTTCTATTAAACCGTTAACAGCCGATCTTCAAACTGGATACTGAAGCGATTCAAAGCCGCTTTCCAGTCCCGGATCGGCATTGTCCACTTTTTGCTG